>NZ_CBFHZO010000092.1:0-2568 GCF_965660375.1 Congregibacter sp.
GACAGGGGCCTGGAAGGACGTATCAAAGGGCGCCTCCATGATCTGCGTATAAGAGATCGTCTGGCCAGCCGTCGGCGTTATCCCTAGGGACTGCGTTTGGCGCCGGCGCTTAACGGAACCCCCCAAACCCTTTACAATCCGCGCTTTTCCGCGGGCAACAACAATAGCGACGACAATGCAGCAGCTGTTTTTTATAGCGCTTGGTGGCGCCTGCGGTGCCCTGGCTCGCTACGGGCTGTCAGTTCACGTGCACAGACTGTGGAGTCACGCCTGGCCCTTGGGCACGCTGCTGATTAATGTGGGTGGTTCTCTGTGTATCGGTGTGGTTTTTGTGCTCCTCGAACGCGCGGCATTGCACCCCGACTGGCGCAGCGTTCTGATGGTGGGTTTTCTGGGCGCGTTCACCACGTTTTCCACCTTCTCGCTGGAAACGGTAGAGCTTTGGCTTCAGGGACAGCCTGCTATGGCAGCGGGCTACGCGTTGACCAGCGTGGCGTCTTGCATCGCGGCAGCCGCCCTGGGGATTTATTTTACCCGCAGCTTGCTCGGATGAGTTGCATACACAGGATCTAGGCAGAACCATGCTTGATATCAAAGAAATCAGAAAAGACCCCGAGCGGGTTGCTACCGCATTACGCAAGCGAGGCTTCGTTTTCGACAATGCGGCCTTTGAGGCGCTGGATGCCCGCCGTAAAAACGCAGATGTTACGAGCCAGCAGCTGCAGGCGGAGCGCAAAAGCGCCAGCAAGAAAATAGGCCAGCTGGTGGGCAGCGGCATGAGCGTGGATGAAGCCAAGGCTTCCGTCGACGAAACACTCAAGGGAATCGCTGCTCAGTTGAATCAGGCTGAGGCGGAAGCGCGGACCGTGCAGTCCGAGATAGAGACCTTTCTTCACAGCGTACCGAATCTGCCCGACGCCGACGTCCCTGCCGGCACAGATGAAGCGGACAACGCTGTCGTAAATCAGTGGGGCGACCTTCCGAGTTTTGACTTTGCGGTGAAGGATCACGTCGATCTTGGTGAGGCCCTGGGCGGTCTGGACAGCGAGATGGGCGGCAAGATCACCGGCTCGCGGTTTACCGTTATGAGCGGCCCTCTGGCACAGCTGCACCGAGCACTGATTCAATTCATGCTGGATTTACACACCCGCGAGTACCAGTGCACGGAGCTGAACGTTCCCTATATTGTGAACAGCGATTCGCTGCGCGGGACCGGGCAGCTTCCCAAATTTGCCGAGGACCTGTTTCGTCTAGAGGGTGATCAGGGCTATTACCTGATTCCCACAGCTGAGGTCCCCGTTACCAACATTGCCAGGGATCGCATCTTTGAAGACGCAGAGCTTGGCGGGGCGGGGGTTCGTTTTGCCTGTCACAGCCCCTGTTTTCGCAGTGAAGCGGGGAGCTATGGTCGCGATACCCGGGGCATGATCCGCCAGCATCAGTTTGAGAAAGTTGAGCTGGTATATCTCACCCGACCGGCACAATCCGAAGAGGCTCTGGAGGAACTCACTGCCCAGGCAGAAGCTGTGCTGCAGCGCCTGGAGCTTCCCTATCGGAAAGTGCTGCTCTGCGGCGGCGATATGGGTTTCTCCGCGCGCAAAACCTATGACCTGGAGGTCTGGCTCCCGGGGCAGGAGAAATACCGGGAAATTTCCTCCTGCAGTCTCTTTGGCGACTATCAGGCCCGACGCATGCAGGCGCGGTGGAGAAACCCGGAAACAGGCAAGCCGGAGTTGCTCCACACCCTGAACGGTTCCGCCCTGGCGGTGGGAAGAACCCTCGTCGCCGTGATGGAGAACTATCAGCGCGAAGACGGCAGCATTGCCATTCCTGAGGCGCTGCAGTCCTACATGGGTGGGCAGACGGAAATCGCGAGCGCCTGAACCCCTATGGATTTCCTCCCCATCAACCTGCGCCTGCGGGATCAACCCGTGGTGCTGGTGGGGGCAGGGGTCGTGGCGGCTCGTAAGGCACGCTTTCTGCTCGGCGCCGGCGCGCAGCTGACGGTCATTGCGCCAGAGCAGGATTCGCAGTTTAAAGCTCTTGCTGAAGAACAGAGTCTCACCTGGCATGCCCGGGAGTATGTTGAAGGGGATCTGGCCACCGCCATCATGGTGATTGCTGCCACCCCTGATCGACAAGTGAACGAGGCGGTGCACCGCGAGGCGACGATCCGGGGCATACCGGTCAATGTGGTGGATTCACCGGGTCTCTGCAGCTTTATTTTTCCCGCCATCGTTGACCGGTCACCGCTGACGGTCGCTATCAGTAGCAGTGGCGCCAGTCCGGTGCTGGCCCGCTCGGTGCGCAGCCGTATCGAGGCCATGCTTCCGGCAGCTACTGCGGACATCGCCCGTTTTGCAAAGCTTCACCGCGATCGTATCCGTGAAACCGGCGACAGTGAAAACGATCGCCGGCGGATCTGGGAGCAGATTATCAACGGCCGCATAGCCCAGCTGATTCTGAGCAACCGTTGGCAGGCTGCCGAGCAGGCCCTGGCGGAGCTCCTCGACAACCATCAGGCACCCACCGTGGGCGAGGTCTATCTCATTGGTGCCGGCCCGGGCG
>NZ_CBFHZO010000093.1:0-3071 GCF_965660375.1 Congregibacter sp.
GATCTTCTGCCGGAAGGCCATGTTGTTCGCGTAGTGTTGCGCGTCAAAGCTCACTCCTGGATCAGCAAGGAGCGTCAGATCAGCCGTTTGCGTGAGGTCGCCTGCAGTAATCCGTAGCTGGTAGGACCCGGGCGCCGCCAAAGGCTGCTCCAGCACCGGACTCATCAACGGACCGTAGATCTCCTGCCCGGCCCACTGCAGGTCCCAGCTTGTGCGATTCAGACCCGGCTCTACTGACTGCTCCCATTCCCTTACGAGCTGCCTCTCATGGAACACTGAGAGAGATACAGATTCGACAGATGCATCCCCCACCCAGAAACTGATAAGCGCTTCCCGGGTATTGTTGTCACCGGCAAAAAGATGATCGGGGGATAGTCGCTGCCCTGGCACCTGATCAATCACCGGTTGGTAGGCAGCCGGAGGTGCAAAAAGTTGCAAAGGCTTGTCCCGGAGCGCCGGGTCTCCCGCCAGGGCTCGCCAGGGGGTCAGATCGTCCAGAATCCAAACGCTGCGCCCAAAGCTTGCGATCACCAGATCCCCTTCGCGCTCCTGAATGGCCATGTCCATGGTGGACACGGCCGGGTACCCCTTAAGCCACTGTTCCCAGCTTTCGCCCTCATTCAGAGAAACGTAGAGCCCATACTCGGTGCCCAGGAACATCAAACGTGGCTCCACGGGGTCCTGCACGAAGGAGAGCGCGTAGGACGGGATCTCCTGATTTTTCAGAAGGTTTGTCCAGGTCTCCCCGTAATCCCGGGTATAAAACAAGTACGGCTGCACATCCCCTTGAAGGTGATTGTCTATGACCAGGAAAGCCTCATTCGCCGCATAGCTGGACGGCACGATTTGCTTCACCCAGCCGGAGTCTGGCGCGGCGCTCAGCTTTGCCGTGAGGTCTGTCCAGGATTCGCCTCCATCCCGCGTCAGGTGAAGCTTTCCGTCATCAGTGCCCACCCAAAGCAGCCCCTTTTCAAGTTTGCTGGGAGCAATCACCGTGATCGTCGTGTGATTCTCGGCGGCCGTGGCGTCAATGGAGAGCCCGCCGGACGCCTGCTGTCGTTGTTTGGAGGGATTATCGGTAGTTAGGTCGGGACTCAGCCTCGACCATGACGCGCCGCGATCCGCAGACTTGTGAACAAACTGACTGCCGATGTAGACAGTAGCACTGCTAAACGGATCCCCGGCAATAGCAGCGTTCCAGTTAAACCGCAGAGGTTCCCCGCCATCAACCGGCATGATGGTTTTTCGCTGTCCCGTCTCCCGATTGACGCGCACCAGCATTCCACCCTGCCACAGCGCATACACCCAGGGGCTGGGTTTCTGCTCCAACACCACATCAAAGCCATCGTTAAACGCCAGCTCACGCCAATAACTGTTGCGAATACCAGCGCGGTTCCAGACTTCGCTGGGGCCATACCAGGTCCCGTTATCCTGAAGCCCGCCATACACACGGTAGGGCACGTGGTTATCAACGGTAATGTGATAAAACTGCCCCAGGGGAAGGTTTTCTGCAAAGCGCCAGTGCTCACCCCGGTCGCGACTCCAGTACAGGCCGCCGTCAGTGCCATCGATGATAAAACTTGAGTCCTCGGGATCGATCCAGAAAGCGTGGTGATCGGCGTGAACCTCCCTGCCCCAGTCCTCGATGACCTCGAACTCTTCCCCCGCGTTTTCTGACCGCGCGAGACGGGAGTAGAGGTTGTAAACACGATCAGGGTTTTGTGTGTCCACGTGAAGCTCAGAGAAATAGAAGGGCCGGCTGCCGATAGTGTCGGTGTTGATCATCGTCCAGGACATGCCGCCATCATCAGAGCGATAGAGGGCATTTTTCTGAGACTCGATCAGCGCATAGACACGATCCGTTTGCGACGGCGCGATAGCGACCCCAATCCGCCCGTAGGGCTTAGGGGGCAAGCCCCGGGCTTCATCAAGCTCCGACCAGGAATCCCCACCGTCCTCACTAAGGTACAGACCCGATCCGGGACCACCAGACGCTGAGTCCCAGGGACTGCGCCGGTATTCCCAGAGCGCCGCAATAAGCTTGTCGGGGTTCTGTGGATCCATCACCAGGTCTGCAGCACCGCTGCGCTCATTGCTAAACAGGACTTGAGTCCAGGTCGCCCCACCGTCCACTGATTTGTAAACACCGCGCACATCGCTGGGCTTAAACGGATCGCCCAGGACACCAGCCCAGACGATGTCTTTGTTGTCGGGATGCACAATCAAACGATGGATATTGCGGCTTTCTTCCAGACCCAGATGGGTCCAAGTGGCTCCACCGTCGATACTTTTATAAAGGCCGTTACCGCTGGACTGGGAGTTCCGCGGGTTGCCCTCCCCCGTGCCTGCGTAAATCACGTCGGGATCCGAGGGCGCAACGGCCACTGCACCGATGGACTGCACCGGCTGATCGTCGAAAACCGGGTCGAAGGTGGTGCCCCCATTCATCGTCTTCCAAAGGCCGCCGGACGCCGAACCCAGGTACCAGATATTTTTATTCCTGGGATTAACTGCGATGGAGGTAATGCGCCCGCTCATACCCGCGGGGCCAATGCTGCGCAGCGGAAGCTGCAGGTCGGGCTGGGACATCAGCATTGAACTGAAGAGCAGTCCAATTAACGAAAGGCAGAGAGGTAAACGCATTGTTGTATAGTCGGGGCGATGAGTTGTCGGGAAGTGTAACGTGTGAGAAGCGCAAAAAATGACATGCAGGATGCTGTTTCGTGAGGATACTGTTTGCCGCACTATTTCTTTTTATCTACGCAGGCACCTGCATGGCCACGGAAGAACCTGAGTACACCCTCATAGAGCAATCAGGTGACTATGAACTGCGAGCCTACGATCCCATGATTGTCGCCGAGACACGGATTGCCGGAGACATGGGCAGTGCGTCCAATAAGGGTTTTCGGCGTATCGCCGGTTATATTTTTGGCAAGAACTCAGCGCGATCCGGCGAGTCAGAGAAAATCAGCATGACGGCGCCCGTGACCATGCAGGCGGTACCGGAGAAGATTGCGATGACAACGCCGGTGACAAGCACCAGGGAGGGCGAAGAATGGCGAGTACAGTTT
>NZ_CBFHZO010000094.1:0-5709 GCF_965660375.1 Congregibacter sp.
ATGTTACTGACGGTTTTTGATTATGAGCGGGGACACTCAGTAAATGGCGGAGAGGGAGGGCTTCACACCTTTTCTACAGCCTAGTGTTTATGCGGGGTTGAGTTGCCCTCCTCCGCGTTAGTCCAATTCTTGACCAAAAGCAGCAGCAGCCGCGCCCGCAACCCCTGCATTAAGTGGCGCTAGTCCTGGCCGAAAACCGACCCTCAAATGCCAGAAATCGTGCGACCGCCGACGACCCAACCAGGACGGTCGTGATGGTCAGGTACGTGGCGTCACGATTCGCGTAATAGCGGCCACAGGTCTACCTTTAATCAGAGGCAGACAAAAAACATAAAGCCCTTAGCTAATGCGAGTCTCTAGAGCTGCGGCTTACGCTTGTGAAAAGTTCAGAAACAGCTGCACAAAGGTCGCTTGCCTTTGTGAGTGGTCATCAAATTGTTGACTACTTTTGCTCGTGAAAAACTGGGAGTAAGTATATGTACAGACTGGTAAAAGTAGGACTGATGGCGACCGCTGCCTGGTGGGCCATCAGTGCCGGGCTGTTATTCATCTAGGAACCTGGCGTATGTGGAATGCCCGTGCTGCAGACAGGGATACTTTTTTCGAGGCACGTCAGATTGGTCTAGCCGGATGTGGCATCGCAGTGATCATGTTGCTCGCTGGGTTTATTGGCGTCGCTGAAAACTTTTCCCACATGTGCAGATCAGCCGACATTGGGGGTGCTGTGCTCGGCGGCGCGTGCCGATACGGTGGCGCAATGGCACTGATTGAAATTCTGATAGGTGTTACTGACGCTTTCTGAGTGCAAAGCATAAGCATGTCTCTGTGCACACTGGGGAAGAGTGACGACCATTTCTGGCCGAAAGGCAAGCTTAGGTTCCGGAATCTGGCCAGTTTGCACGGCGTTGCTGGCGTTATCGTTCAGCGTCCCAGCGTTGTCGGCTGAGCCGGAATACTTCATGTTGCGTCCTGAGGTTGAGCGGGCTTACGGCTACACCCATGCAGTTCGTATAGGGCATGAGGTGAAGGGGTTGGCGCTTTATTGGGTGCTCACATACCCTCACTTTGATTAGGCTACGAGGCCCGCTCCCCATTCGCCAGCCGTTCAGCCATCGCTCGATGGGCTTCCAGCAAAGGCTGGAGTTCCACGCCCGGGAGCATCCCCTGATCGACGATCACATCACCGCCGACCACGGTGTAAGCCGCAATACCGGAGTAACACAGCAGGAGACTCGCGACGGGATCGTGACTCGCGCCTGCGTGCCACAGATCATTGACTGCAAAAGCCGCGCAATCCGCCTGATAGCCCACTCTGAGCTGCCCTATCTCCGCTTCCCGCCCCAGCGCTCTGGCGCCACCGCGGGTCGCGACCTTGAGCATGTCGCGCACACCGCAGCCATCAGCACCCTCCCGTAGCCGCTGGAGCAACATCGCCTGCCGGGCTTCGGCCAGCATGTGACCACTGTCATTGGATGATGAACCATCCACCCCAAGGCCCACGTTTACGCCGGCGTGGAGCATGGGCATCACGGGCGCTATGCCTGACGCCAGACGCATGTTCGAACAGGGACAATGAGCAACGCTGGTACCGGAATTCGCAAAGCGACGAATGTCCTGGGTGTCCAATTGCACACAGTGGGCATGCCACACGTCATCCCCCAACCAACCCAACTCTTCGGCGTACTCGCCAGGCGTCATATTGAAACGCTCCCGGCTGTAGGCGACGTCTTCTTCATTCTCAGCAAGATGGGTATGCAGGCGTACGTCGTGCTTCCGTGCCAAGTCCGCGGAGTCACGCATGAGCGCCTGGCTCACTGAAAAAGGCGAGCATGGCGCGAGGGCTACCTGAATACGCGACGCCGCAGAAGCGTCATGGTGAATGGCAATCAGACGCTCGCTATCGGCAAGAATACTGTCCTCAGTTTCTACGAGACTGTCTGGCGGCAGGCCGCCTGCAGACTGCCCGACACTCATGCTGCCGCGCAAAGCATGAAAACGAATCCCGGTCTCCTTCGCCGCAGCGATGCTGTCATCCAACCGGCTACCGTTGGGGAATATGTATTGATGATCCGAGCTTGTGGTGCAGCCCGACAGCAACAGCTCGGCAAGCCCCAGGATCGCGGAGACGCGAAATGCCTCGGGCGTCAGCCTCTCCCACACGGGATACAAAGCCTGCAGCCATCCAAATAGCGGAGCGTTCTGAGCCTCGGGCATTAACCGGGTTAGATTTTGATAAAGATGGTGGTGGGTGTTGACCATGCCGGGCATGAGCACGTGACCGTTTAGATCTATAACGCGATCGGCGGTGTCAGGGAGCTCAGCAGTAGCGCCGATGGCCTCGATGACACCATCACGGGCAAACAAGCCGCCGCCGGGAATTTCCCGCTGAGCATCGTCCATACAAACCAACACATCAGCGTTGCGCATCAAAAGCGTTGCCACGTCTTCTCTCCTCCTGTTATTCCTGCATTATGTGGGCAGCAACCGGTCGCTACCAGCCCTGCGTACAACGGTCTGAGGGTTTCCCAGGAAAATGGAACCCTGCGGCGGGCCTACGGTCGAAATTGTATCTAACGATTAAGGACTAAAATTCATGGCCAAGATTCATCCTGTGCTTATTACGGCCTTCGCTCCTCTGATGCTCGGCGCCGCATTACTGCCGCAACTGAGTCACGCTGACGAAGCCGAGCGGCAGATAGCTGTAACCGGTAAGGCGGAACGCCGCGTGGCACCGGATATGGCCGTTCTTCAGCTGGGTGTGATGTCCGAGAATGCGGATGCCGCCGTCGCACGACGGGAGGCCGATGACATTATCAATCGGGCGCTGAGTGTTTTGCGTGATGCCAAGCTAGCCGATGCCGACATTGATACCACGGGTCTCACCATTTCCCCGCAGTACCGCTGGCTGCCCGACGTCAGAAAACAGGAGCTCACAGGCTATCGCGCCACCCGGAACATTGAAGTCCGGCTACTGGACCTTGACGCTCTGGGGGTACTCGTTACCGAATTGACCGATGCCGGGATTAACCGCATGCAGTCGCCGCGGTTGGGACTGCAGGACGAAGAGCAGGTGTATCAGGAGGTTTTGGCGGCCGCAGCGCAGAACGCCCGGGCCCGTGCCGAGGTTTTGGCAAACGCATTGGGAGAAGATCTCGGCTCGGTAGTATCTCTCAGCACTGAAAGGGCCCCTGCGCCCCAACCCATGCGCGCTGAGCGGATGATGATGGCAGCCGATGTCTCCCCTGCGCCACCCGAAGAGAGCTACTCGCCCGGGTATTTGCAGTATTCGGTGACTCTTAACGCGACCTTCGAGCTGGATTGACGTAAAAACATCGCGAAGGGGGTCTTAACAGGCCCCTTTTTGCGTCCACTAGATCGTCTGTTAGCCGCAGAGCAGATCCAACGAGCGGCTTTGACCGAAAAAAGTAACAGGCTACACTCCCTAAACCAGCGAATCAGTTAATAAGAAGGCAAGCTATTGTGCGAAGAGCATTCCTGAATACTGCGGCGTCCCTGACCTTGATCACCGGTCTCGGGCTATCGACGTCGAGCTTTGCGCTCATCGAGTACAGCAAATCCCAGCAGGAAACGGCCTCCGAGCTTATTGAACAGCTCGAAGAGCGTCATTACGCCAAACTGAAATATGACGATGTCATGTCCTCGGCGCATCTGGACAACTATCTCGACAACCTTGATGGCGGGAAAATGTTTTTCACCGCAGCGGACATCGCTGAGTTTGAGCGCTTTCGCACGCAGATGGACGATGAACTGCCCCAAGGCAAGCTCGATGCAGGCTTTAGCATTTTCAATCGCTTCCACGAGCTGCTCACCACCCGACTGGAGACACTCGTCGAGTCCCTCCCAACGATGATTGAAGCCATGGACTTTGACATCGATGAGCGTTTCGAGCTGGATATGGACAAACTGGCCTGGGCAGAGACCCAGACGGAACTGGACGAACGCTGGCGGCTGCAGATCAAGAATCAAGTGCTCAATCTTCGCCTTGCAGACAAGCCCCAGGATGAGATCGCCGAGACCCTGGTAAAGCGCTACAAGAATCAGCTGAGCCGCGTTAACCAATACAACTCCCAGGACGCGTTTCAGATCTTCGCCAATGCGCTCACGGAATTGTACGATCCTCACACTAATTACTTTTCACCGCGTCGCTCAGAAAACTTCAATATCAATATGCGGCTGTCCCTGGAGGGCATCGGAGCGGTGTTGTCGCCTGAAGACGAATACACCCGTGTGGCCCGCATCGTCCCCGCAGGGCCCGCAGACAAGCAAGGTGAGCTAAAACCCTCCGACCGTATTGTCGCCGTAGGACAGGACGACGAAGGCCCCTTTGAAGACGTCATTGGATGGCGTCTGGATGAAGTGGTCGAATTGATCCGCGGTCCCAAGGGATCAACGGTACGCCTGCAGGTGCTGCCCTCAAAGGCCGGCGCTGACGCCGAGCGAAAGACCATCAAAATCGTCCGTAACAAAGTAAAGCTTGAGGAACAGTCCGCGCAAAAACGCGTCATGGAATTGGACAAGGGCAATGGCGAAACGATACGGGTCGGCGTCATTGATATCCCGACCTTCTACATTGATTTTGAAGCCATGCGCCGCGGCGACGAGAACTACAAGAGCACCACTCGCGACGTCAAAAAGCTCATCGAAGAGCTCGAAGAAGAAGATGTGGAAGGCCTGGTGATTGACCTTCGACGCAACGGCGGCGGCTCTCTGCAGGAAGCCAACGATCTCACCGGGCTCTTCATTGAATACGGGCCCACGGTGCAAATCAGGCACTCCTCCCGCCGTGTTTGGCGCGACGGCAAACGTCTTCGCAGCACCTACTACGACGGCCCTCTTGTTGTCCTTATCAATCGCCTCAGCGCGTCCGCATCGGAGATTTTTGCCGGCGCCATACAGGATTACGATCGCGGCTTGATTGTTGGTGACCGCTCCTATGGCAAAGGCACGGTTCAGACCATGGTGCCTCTGACTGAGGGCCAGCTGAAGATTACCGAGAGCAAGTTTTATCGTATCTCCGGTGACAGCACCCAGCATCGAGGAGTCGTGCCGGACATCACCTTCCCTTCTCTCTACGACCCGGAAGAGATCGGTGAATCAGCGCTGGATAACGCCCTGGACTGGGATCAGATCAACCCCGTGCGCCATCGCCGCTACAGCAATCTTGATTCTCTGGTACCGCAGCTGACGGAGATCTACCAAACCCGCAGCAGCAGTAACCCCGAGTTTTTGTATCTTCAGGATCAACTGGCGGTTGCCGAGCAGAACCGCGCCATCACCAGCGTTTCGCTGAATGAGACGGTACGCCGCGAAGAACGGGAAGCACGTCAGCAGCGTTCCCTGGAAATCGAGAACCGAAGGCGCGTGGCGCGGGGCGAAGAGCCTCTGGCGTCCCTGGATGAGCTGGACGAAGACGACGACGCCACTGACGACGATGCTCACAGCCTGGGCGAAGGCGTGGATGAGGATGCAGCAGATGATGTCGCCAGCAGCGACGATACGGAAGACGATGAGGAAGAAGCTTCAGAAGAAATCGTATCGGCGGAAGAACTCGCAGAAGAGGACGTACTGCTCTCGGAAGCAGGGAGTATTCTCGTTGACGCCCTAGTGCTCCAGGAGCGCGCGTACGCGCTCACTGCGGCGAAGCAGGAAGACTAAGGGCAGCGCAAGCGCCACCCCGGTCCAGTCAAC
>NZ_CBFHZO010000095.1:0-41322 GCF_965660375.1 Congregibacter sp.
ATCCTGCACCCCGAGGCGCATCGCAACCCCTTACCGGATAACTGCAAGTCCCTAACGCTTCTGGTGGGACCGGAAGGGGGCTTCAGTGATGAGGAGGTCACGGCTGCAGTTGATCAGGGCTTTTGCGCCCTGCAAATGGGACCGCGCATCCTGCGCACCGAAACCGCGCCGCTGGTGGGCCTCGCCCTGGCACAGGGACGTTGGGGTGATATCAGCCTGTGATGCTTGCGACCATGGATAGCTTCTCGTAGATTGAGTGTTTAAACACCGAGACAACGGCATGAGCATCAAATTAGGCGTGGTGATGGATCCCATCTCCGCCATCAGCTACAAAAAAGACAGCACCATGGCCATGCTGTGGGCAGCAGCTGATCGCGGCTGGACGCTTTACTACATGGAGCCTGGCGATCTCTCCCTGGATCAGGGCGCTCCTTTAGGTCGCATGGCCGAATTGCAGGTGTTTCGAGACCCTGATCACTGGTTCGAAATAGGCGAGGCAAGTCATCGCTCCCTGGCGGATCTGGACGTGATCCTCATGCGCAAGGATCCACCCTTCGACAACGAGTACGTCTACGCCACTTACATTCTTGAGGCCGCGGAGCGTCAGGGCACACTTATCGTCAATCGCTGTCAGTCCCTGCGTGACTGCAACGAAAAAGTATTTGCCACCCAGTTTCCCCATTGCTGTCCACCGGTGCTGGTGAGCGGCGACACCGCCCAGCTCAAGGCCTTCCATCAAACCCACGGTGATGTGATCTTCAAGCCCCTGGATGGCATGGGCGGTACGTCGATATTCCGTGTCAAGGAGGACGACCCCAACCTCAACGTCATTCTCGAAACCCTCACAGAGCTGAACACTCAGACAATCATGGCGCAGCGCTATCTCCCGGAAATCAAAGAGGGAGACAAGCGGATTCTCATGATAGAGGGCGAGCCCATTCCCTACGGTCTCGCGCGGCTGCCCATCAAGGGAGAAACCCGTGGCAACCTTGCTGCCGGCGGGTCCGGCCGCGCACAGCCGCTGTCCGAACGGGATCTTTGGATTGCAGCCCAGGTGGGCCCTTCACTGGTGGAAAAAGGGCTCATTTTTGTGGGCCTCGATGTCATTGGTGATTACCTCACGGAAATCAATGTCACCAGCCCCACCTGTATCCGGGAAATTGATGCCGCCTACGACACAGACATTGCCGGCAAACTCATGATTGCTATCGAAAAACGCCTGGCAAACCGCGGCTAGGGAATGACCACTGCGGTAGCCGATGGCAACGACCGACTCATGCTGGCGGTACTTATCGCCAGCACGCTCCACGTGCTGCTGATCTTTGGCGTGAGCTTTGATGTCTGGCGGGGTCAGCAAGCGCGCCACCAGGTAGAAGTCACCCTGGTTCAAACTCCTGGCCGACGTCCCGTCACTGCCGACCATATTGCCCAGGCGGATCAGACCGGGAGCGGCTCAGAAGCGCTCAGAGAGCGCGCCTCCGGTGCGCAAAGCGTCTTGCCACAAGCTATTGCCCAAAGCGCCCAGCGCCAGACTACTGCGAATGCGGGTCGCGAAAGGCTAGCGGCGCCGGCGATAACCTCCAGCAGCGGGGAGCGCAAGGTCGTGGATCGCAGCGGTGAGAAGCAAAACCTTGAAGACCTCCCGGAAGCTGAGAGGGAGCTCGCCCGCCTGCAACAGAAGCTTGCCCAGTTGCAGGCAGACCTCAATGTGCAGCGCCAGCAATACTCCAACCAGCCCCGGGTAAGACGCCTCACTGCGGTATCTGCGCGGGCCGCGGTGGATGCCGCCTATCTCGCAGACTGGCGCTCCCGGGTAGAGAGTGTCGGTAACCAGTACTACCCGGAGGCGTCCCTGCGCTACGGCATCTACGGGAGCCTGGAAGTGCTGGTGACCGTGCGCAAGGACGGCAGCCTTGAAGGCATCGAGATTTTGCGGTCGTCAGGCTATGCGGTACTGGACGAAGCGGCCATGCGCATCGTGCGTCTTGCCGCCCCCTACTCGCCCTTTCCTGATGAGTTACGCTCCACCACGGACAAGTTGGAGATCGTGCGCACGTGGCAATTCGAGCAGAACCCGCTAAGCTCAAATTAGCGTTATTTTGCAGCCAAACCATTCAGCACGGGACACTTGCTCAAGGGCATCGCAGGAGGTAAACGCTTGAAAGTATCAAGCAGTGACAGCCTTCGGGACCATTTCCTCCTGGCGATGCCAGGTCTGGACTCGGGGCTTTTCAGCGGCAGCATCACCTATATCTGTGAGCACGGCGAAGCCGGCGCCATGGGTATCGTGATCAACCAGCCCCTGGACCTGTCTCTCGGTGAAATCTTTGATCATCTGGAGATCGACTGCGCGTCTCCGTTCCACGACCAGCCCGTGCTCGCTGGCGGGCCGGTGCAAATCGATCATGGTTTTGTGCTCCATCCCAGGGGAGAGCAGTCCTGGGACTCTTCGCTAAGGGTGACGCCCGAGGTACAGCTCACAACCTCCCGGGACGTACTCACTGCCATTGCTGCCGGCGAGGGGCCCGATGATTTTGCGGTGGCGCTAGGCTACGCGGGATGGTCTGCCGGCCAGCTGGAAGAAGAAATTGCCAATAACAGCTGGCTTACCCTGCCGGCAGACAAAAGCATCATTTTTCATACCGCTATCGGGGACCGGGTCGCAGCTGCCGCCGCGGCGCTGGGCATCGATATGAATCTCATGAGTGCAGAGGCGGGTCACGCCTGAACACTGCCAACACTCCCCGTCGGGTTCTCGCCTTCGACTATGGACTGCGCCAGATTGGCGTGGCCGTGGGCAATTCAGCCCTGGGGACCACCCAGCCCCTGGCGATTCTCAAGGCCCGCGATGGTCAGCCCAACTGGACCGAGATAGCCGCGCTCTGCAAAGAGTGGGAACCGGATCTGCTGCTCATCGGGGACCCGCTGAACATGGATGGCACAGTGAGTGAGTTTGCCCAGCGCGCGCGAAAATTCGCCAGACGCCTGGAAGGACGTCTGGGTATCGCCATAGAGATGGTCGACGAGCGCCTAAGCAGTTTTGAAGTAAAGCAGCAGCAAAAAGAAGCGGGACACTCTGGCGATTATCACGAAAGCCCCGTGGATGACCTGGCTGCGGAACTGATCTTAAAGGACTGGCTGCGTAAGCTGTAGTACAACTATCGAAGGTTCAGCGATCAACCAGCAGGTCTACAGTGTAGTCGTAGCTGCTCTGCTGTTTATCAAACATCTTGATGCCCAGACGCACCTCATTTGCCGAATCCGCACAGCGAATCGCCTCTTCGGCGGTCACATCGCCGGCACAGTAACTGGCGAGGAGAGACTGATCGAGTGTTTGCATACCCTGCTCCGTCGACTTGGCCATGACTTCCTTGATGAGATGTATCTGACCGTTACGGATGTGGTCGGCAATCAGGGGCGAATTGAGCAGCAGCTCCATCACGGGTACCCGTCCCTCTCCCGTTGCCCTGGGCAACAACTGCTGCGCGATCATAGCGTTGAGGTTCAGGGAGAGATCCATAAGCACCTGGTCATGACGCGCCACGGGGAAAAAACTCAAAATGCGGTCGATGGCCTGATTGGCGTTATTGGCGTGGAGGGTACAAAGACAGAGGTGACCGGTTTCCGCGAAGGTCAGGGCCTGGGCCATGGTTTCCGCTGACCGGACCTCGCCAATCAAAATCACATCGGGCGCCTGACGCAGGGCATTCTGCAACCCTGCCTCGAAGGTGTCCGTGTCGATCCCCACTTCCCGCTGGGTTACCAGACAGCCAGCGTGGTCGTGCAAAAACTCAATGGGGTCCTCAATGGACAGAATGTGTCCACGGCTGTTGCGGTTGCGATGCCCCACCATGGCCGCAAGAGACGTCGATTTACCCGTGCCGGTCCCCCCGACAAACATCACCAAACCCCGTTTGGCCATGGCGAGCTCTGTGACAATCGGCGGTAGACCCAGCTCCGCAATTTTGGGGATTTCGTCCTTGATGCGCCGCAGCACCAAGCCATGCTGTCCCCGCTGCACAAAAGCGCTGGCGCGGAATCGCCCGAATTTGTCGGAGTGCACGGCATAGTTGCACTCCTGATTGCGAAGAAACTCCTGCTGTTGAGAAGGGGACATGGTTTCCAAAACGATGGACCGTGTCTGGTCTTCGGTGAGTCCGTCTTTACCAACGGACCGGATTTCTCCATCCACCTTAATTGAGGGCGCGGCACGTGCAGTGATAAACCCGTCCGATGCACCGGCCTCCACCATCTTGGCCAACAGCTCGTCAATTTGCATCAGCTACACTCCCCCAGTCATCGGTGTCAGGTACCCATGAACGCACGGTGATTTAGAAACTCCCCGGCATGCGGGCTTTCTCCCGCGCAACGTCGCGGGTAATCACCCGCTTGTCCACCAGTTCCTTGAGACTTTGATCCATAGTCTGCATACCCACGGCGTGACCGGTCTGGATGGCAGAGTACATCTGTGCGACCTTGTCCTCACGAATAAGGTTTCGAATCGCCGAGGTGGCGCGCATGATTTCATGAGCCGCCACGCGGCCCCCGGAGGTGCGCTTCATCAATGTCTGTGAGACCACCGCCTGCAGGGACTCTGAGAGCATGGAGCGAACCATGGATTTCTCTGCCGCAGGGAAGACGTCAATCACGCGGTCGATGGTCTTGGCTGCCGAGGTGGTGTGCAGGGTGCCAAACACCAGGTGACCCGTCTCTGCGGCGGTGAGGGCAAGCCGAATGGTTTCGAGATCACGCATCTCGCCCACAAGAATAATGTCCGGGTCTTCCCGCAGCGCACTGCGTAGCGCCTCCGCAAAGCCCAGGGTATCCCGATGTACTTCCCGCTGGTTGACCAGGCACTTTCGGCTCTCATGGACAAATTCGATAGGATCCTCAATGGTGAGAATATGCTCGTACTTGTGGTCGTTGATAAAGTCGATCATGGCAGCGAGCGTTGTGGATTTACCGGAACCGGTCGGCCCCGTCACCAGAACCAGCCCCCGGGGCATCATGCTGATATCCCGAAACACCTGTCCCATGCCCAGATCTTCCATGGTGAGCACCTTGGAGGGAATGGTCCGGAACACGCCGCCAGCACCGCGATTCTGGTTGAAGGCATTCACACGGAAACGCGCCACACCGGGAACTTCGAAGGAGAAATCTGTTTCCAGAAACTCCTCAAAGTCCTTGCGCTGCTTATCGTTCATGATGTCATAGATGAGTTCGTGCACCTGCTTGTGCTCGAGGGGCGGCAGGTTGATGCGTCGCACATCGCCGTCGACACGAATCATGGGAGGCAATCCGGAGGAGAGGTGTAAGTCCGAAGCACCCTGTTTGGCGCTGAACGCCAGCAGTTCAGTAATATCCATAAGCCGCCCCTACACTCCCTGTTTGGACTGGTGAACGTCGACCTAGTGGAAACGACTGGCAGCGATAGTGTCGCCGCAGGCCAGCTCCGCTACCATAGCGGTATGGACAACGATCTTATCGCCGCCAATATAACAAAGGTACTTCAACAGGTAAGTAGTGCGGTGGAAAAATACCAGCGCCCTGCGAACAGCGTCAGAGTCATGGCTGTGAGTAAAACCCGGCCTGCAGAAGCCGTGCGCCAGGCAGCGGACGCCGGCCTGACAGATTTTGGTGAAAATTATCTGCAGGAGGCTCTGGAGAAAATCGAGAGCTGTGCAGATCTCGGACTCACCTGGCACTTTATCGGCCCTATTCAATCGAACAAGACACGCCCTATCGCCGCGCACTTTGACTGGGTGCACAGCGTCGATCGCGAGAAAATCCTCCGCCGCCTAAGCGAACAGCGAGACTCCTTGTTGGCACCCCTCAACGTGTGTATACAGGTCAACGTGTCCCGGGAAGAGAGCAAGTCCGGCATAGCGCCACAGCAGTTGGCGCCGATTCTGGCCCTGGGCGCAGAGTTGCCAAATGTTCGCCTGCGGGGTCTTATGGCCATCCCCGCACCCGCTGAAAATTTTGCGGCACAGAAAGCGGCCTGCGACAGCCTCGCGGCTTTGTTCGAGGAAGCCCGGCGAGAGCACCCGACCCTGGATACCTTGTCCATGGGTATGTCGGCAGATTTGGAGGCTGCAGTCGCAGCAGGGAGCACCATGGTGCGCATCGGTACGGCCATCTTCGGTGCACGGCGGTGATGAAGCACCCCGTGGCCAGGATGTATACTGTCGCGCCTTAATTCACAGCTATTCAAGGCATTTCCGTGAGCGAATTTACTACGGCATTTATTGGTGCCGGTAATATGTCACGCAGCATTATCGGCGGACTGGTCGCCAGCGGCGTTGACCCCCGATCAGTGAGCGCCAGCAACCCGAGCAAGGGGCCCCTCGAGGAGCTTGAAGCCCTCGGACTCACACAGCTCGGCCACAGCAACGTGGATGTTGCCTGGAGCGCTGATGTGGTGGTGCTCGGCGTCAAGCCAAAACTCATTCAGGCCGTCTGTGAAGAGCTGTCACCAGTGATTCGCGACGATCATCTGGTGGTTTCAGTAGCAGCAGGCGTTACCGCAGATAACCTTTATCGGTGGCTGGGCTCAAAAAGCGATGTTGTGCGCTGTATGCCCAACACCCCTTCCCAAATCGGCGCCGGAGCGAGCGGCCTGTTCGCCCTGGCATCGGTGGGAGAAGCCAATCGCCAGCGCGCAGAAGAGGTCATGAGCGCCGTAGGCGTGGTCCGCTGGGTCGATGATGAATCGCTGCTCCACGCGGTCACCGCCGTCGCCGGATCCGCCCCGGCATATTTCTTTCAGTTTATGGAAGCCATGATTGCCGAGGCCGGACGTATGGGTCTGGATGAAGAAAGCGCGCGTACACTCTGTGCCCAAACCTGTATCGGTGCCGGTCGCATGCTCGCAGAGGGAGACCTTGATGCCGCAGAGCTGCGGCGCCGGGTATGCAGTCCCAACGGCGCCACCGAGCGTGCCGTGGAGGCCTTTAGCGCTGGTGGCCTGGACAAACTGGTGAGCCAAGCCATGGAGGCCTGCGCTGCACGTTCCGAGGAGCTGGGGCAGGAATTTTCCTGAGCCTTTCAAACAACCGGCGAGCGCAGCTGCATTTGCCAACGGCCGTCATAAACAGCGGATAACTATGAACGCATTTAACGAAATCACAATTTACCTGGTTCAGACACTTCTGGGCATCTACCTACTGATCATGCTCATGCGTTTCGTACTGCAGCTGTCGCTGGCAGATTTCTACAACCCCATATGCCAGTTTCTGGTACGTGCAACAAACCCCCTGGTGGTGCCTCTGAGGCGCATCATTCCCGCACGGGGCCGACTGGACTTTGCCTCCTTCGTGTTGGCGATCGTGATTCAGCTGCTGGGCATTGTCGCCATGCTCCTGCTTAACGGCGTGGGTTTACCGCCGGTAAGCCTGCTGCTGGCCTGGTCCGCGGTGAGTGTTATTGGCCTGCTGGTGAAGATCTACTTTTTCGCCCTGCTGGGCATGATCATCCTCAGCTGGATTGCGCCAGGCACCTCCAACCCCGCCGCCTACCTTATGTTTCAGATTACCGAACCGGTCATGGCCCCCTTCCGGCGCGTGTTGCCCGCCATGGGTGGCATGGACTTCTCGCCGATCCTGCTTTTTATCCTCATCAATATTATTCAGATTGCCCTGCGCAATTTTGCCGCGGGCCTGGGGCTCCATCCCGCGTTGGTGATGGGTATCTAAGGCCGGGAATACACCGTGCAGAAAAGCTCTGTTGGCATTGTCAGTCCCCGCATCGAGCGCTTCGAGGAGCCGCTGCACTTTGCAGGCGGGGGCAGCCTGCCGGCCTATGAACTGGTTTTTGAAACCTATGGCGAACTCAATGAATCGGCTAGTAATGCCCTACTGATTTGCCATGCTCTTTCGGGGCACCACCACGCTGCGGGCTATCACAGTGAAACAGATCGTAAACCGGGGTGGTGGGACGCCTGTATCGGCCCGGGGAAACCCATCGATACGCGGCGTTTTTTTGTGGTGTCGCTCAATAACCTTGGCGGCTGCCATGGGTCCACGGGCCCTGCAAGTGAGAACCCTAAAACCGGCAAGGCTTTTGGTCCTGAATTTCCCCAGCCCCAGGTGGATGACTGGGTAGATGCCCAGGCACGCTTGGCAGATCGACTCGGCATTGATTGCTGGGCCGCGGTCGTGGGAGGCAGCCTCGGCGGCATGCAGGCCATGGCCTGGTCCCTGCGCTATCCCGAGCGCCTGCGCCACTGCGTAGTAATAGCCGCCGCCATGAAACTGAGCGCGCAAAACATTGCCTTTAATGAGATTGCCCGAAGAGCGATCATGTCGGATCCGGATTTTTCCGGTGGCTACTATCTTCGTGAGGGCAAGCAGCCCACCCAGGGGCTGGCCCTCGCCCGCATGGTGGGTCATATCACCTATCTGTCTGACGATGCTATGGCCTCGCGCTTTGGCCGGGAGCTGCAGCCTGGAAGCGGCGACGATACGGAGGACGGCGCACCGCAGTTTCAGATCGAAAGCTATCTTCGCTATCAGGGGCAGCAGTTTTCCTCGGTGTTCGACGCCAACAGCTATGTACTCATGACCCGCGCCCTCGATCAGTTTGACCTGGCTGCCGCCTACGGCGGAGACGCTGTTGCCGCGTTTGCAAAGGCGAGCTGCGATTATCTGGTACTGTCTTTCTCCACGGACTGGCGGTTTTCTCCAGCGCGCTCAAGGGAGATCGTCGACAGCTTACTCGCCGCAGAGCGCCCGGTGAGCTACGCGGAAATTGAAGCCGACGAGGGACACGATGCCTTCCTGCTCCCCGTACCCCGCTATCTTGCGGTGCTCAACGCCTATCTGAAAAGGGTGCAGGCCTGATGCGCCAGGACCTTACTCACATTCTCCGCTGGATAAAATCCGGGGCCAGTGTGCTCGATCTGGGCTGCGGAGACGGGCAGTTTCTGGCGCTCATTCAGAAGGAGCGCCGTGCCCGGGTCATGGGCATCGAAATTGATCCGGATGCGATTACCGCGGCCATGGGGCGAGGACTCAATATTATCGAGCAGAACCTCGATGGTGGTCTGGCAAACTTTCCCGACCAGAGTTTTGACATGGTGGTCATGGCGCATGCGCTGCAGGCGGTGCAATACCCCGATCAGGTTTTGGAGGAGATGCTTCGCGTAGGGCGCGAATGCGTGGTGACCTTTCCCAATTTCGGGCAATGGCGCAGTCGTTTGCACCTGGCTACCCGGGGACGCATGCCCGTGTCGCGATTCATGCCCTACAGCTGGTATGACACACCCAACATCCACTTTTGCACGGTGCGGGATTTCGAAACCCTCTGCGACCACCGGGGCATCAAAATTCTCGGGCGGGATATGATCGGGGGCAATGATCGCGGTACGAGTCTCGCCCGGCGCTGGCCCAATCTTTTTGCAACAACGGCGATCTACCACATCAGCCGATGACTCGCAGGAGTGCTCGACCCATGAACAAACTCCCTTCCTTTTCGCTCAGGTGGCTAGCCCACCTGTCCGTGCTCTGTCTCGCCGTCTGCGGATCGGTCCAGGCACAGCTTTCTGAGCGCTTCGGTGACTACGAGCTGCATTACAGTGTTGTTAATACCACGTTCATAGAACCCCAGGTGGCCGCGCAGTACGGGCTGGCCCGGGGCAGCCGCCGAGCCATTATCAACGTCTCCCTCCGTGAGCACCTGGAGGACGGCAGCACCGTGGCCAGAAAAATGAATCTGGATGGACGGAGCTGGGACCTCACCCAGGCCCAGGTGGATTTTGACTTTATTGAAGTGCGTGAGGGACCCGCTCTGTATTACATCGGCGAATTCAAATTCATCAATCGCGAGTGGCGCTTCTTTGACATCAGCTTTACCCCCGAAGGTTCTGAAGAAACCCTGAACATCGATTTCAAACAGCAGATGTACATCAATGACTGATGCACCCTCAGCTCCGTCAGCACCATCTTGGCTCTCGGGAGACATCGTGGTGGCCAGTGGTAATCAGGGAAAAGTCGCAGAACTTGCGCGACTCTTCGGCCATTTACCGGTGAATCTGAGGCCTCAATCGGAGTTCACCGTCGTTCCTGCCGAAGAAACCGGGCTGACTTTCGTGGAAAATGCCATTCTCAAGGCCCGTGCGGTGGCGGCGCAGACAGGCTTACCGGCGCTGGCCGACGACTCCGGGCTAGAGGTGGACGCGCTCCGGGGAGCTCCGGGTGTGCGCTCGGCCCGCTATGCCGAAGGCAGTGACGGCGATGATGAGGCCAACAAGAGCAAACTGCTATGGGCCATGTCTGATGTGGCAGACAATGCCCGCCAGGCGCGTTTTCATTGCGTACTTGTCCTGTTGAGGCACCCGGAGGACCCCGTGCCCCTCATCGCCCAGGGTCGCTGGGAAGGCGTGATTCTTCGCGAGGCCCAGGGCGAGGGCGGCTTCGGCTATGACCCGCTGTTTTTTGTTCCCAGCCACGGACTCAGTGCGGCGGAGCTGGACTCCGCCGACAAAAACGCCATTAGCCACCGCGGTGTGGCCGCCGCCGAGATGCTGACTCTCCTTGGCGCAGGCTGAGTCGGCGCCAGTCCATGGAAGCACCTCAGCTTGGCCTCTACGTGCATCTTCCCTGGTGCGAACGTAAGTGCCCCTACTGTGATTTCAATTCCCACGAGGCGTCGGACATACCCGAAGCGGCCTATGTGGACGCCCTCATCGCCGATTTACGGGCTGAGATCGCGGATCAGCGTCGGGATATAGAAACCGTCTTCATTGGTGGGGGCACGCCCAGCCTGTTCAGTGTCGAAGCAATCAGCCTGCTTATGGATGCGGTGCAAAGCGCCGGACTGGCACCGGGGGCGGAGGTCACCATGGAAGCCAACCCCGGGAGCGTCGAGGCAGGCCGACTTAAGGGCTATGCGCAGGCGGGGATCACGCGCTTTTCCCTGGGCATACAAAGCTTTAACGATGGCGCCCTGAATGCCCTGGGCCGCATTCATGATAGCAACCTGGCGCGCAACGCCGCGGCGGCGGCCCGAGAGTCCGGCGCAAGGAGCTATAACATCGATCTCATGCACGGTCTCCCGCATCAAACCCTGGAACAGGGGCTGGATGATATTCGCTCTGCACTGGCACTGAATCCACCCCATCTGTCCTGGTATCAACTCACCATCGAACCCAACACGCGCTTCTACTCGCAACCGCCAACGCTTCCCGAGGACTCGATTCTTGGCAGCCTTGAGGAGGAGGGCAGCCGTCTTCTTCAATCAGCAGGCTTTCATCGCTACGAAATTTCGGCCTGGGCGCTGCCGGGGCAGGAGTGTCAGCACAATCTCAACTACTGGCGCTTCGGCGACTACCTGGCCATCGGTGCCGGCGCCCACGGCAAGCTCAGTACGGCGGAAGGCAGGGTTTTTCGCTACGCCAAAACCCGTCAGCCGGGTGACTATCTGGCGACCGGAGGGACTGAGCGTCGCAGTTTACGGGTCCTGGACGATGCCGATCGCCAGGGGGAGTTTGTGCTCAATGCCCTGCGCCTCGCCGAAGGATTCAGCCTGACGCTCTTCGAAGCCCGTACGGGTCTCAATGCTAGCCGAATTGGGCATATTATCGACGGGCTCGTGGATCGCGAATTGCTGGCACTGGACGGAGAGCAGGTGCGCACCACTGAGCTGGGAAGACGTTTCCTGGACGATGTGGTGGCGGCTTTCTTTCCCGGGGACCCGGACTAGAACCTAGTCTTCAGACGGGCGGCGATACAGTAAATCCCAGACGCCGTGACCCAAACGCCGACCTCGGAGCTCAAACTTGGTACGGGGCCGCTCTTCAGGGCGGGGCACAAAGCCGCCGTTTTCGCCACAGTTCTCCAGCGCTGGGCAGTTATCAAGTACCTCCAGCATATGCTCGGCATAGGGTTCCCAGTCGGTAGCCAGATGCAGGACTCCCCCGGGGCTCAGGCGGCTGACCAGAAGCTCAGTGAATTCGGGCTGAATAAGACGACGCTTGTTGTGACGCTTTTTATGCCAGGGATCAGGGAAGAATATCTGAATGCGCTGCAGGGAATCCGGAGCGATACAGTTTTCCAAAACGTCCACGGCATCGTGGCACATCGCCCGGACATTGCTGAGGCCCATCTCCTGGACCCCGTGGAGCAGTCGCCCTACACCGGGTCGGTGAACTTCTACACCCAGGTACTGGCTTGAGGGTCGGGCGGCGGCCATGTCCAGCAGCGACTGGCCCATGCCAAAGCCGATCTCCAATACCCGTTCACCGGGGCATCCAAAAAGCGCATCGAAGTCTAAAAGCTCGGGACGATAATCGATGCCCCACTGGGACCAGCCCTCATCAAAGCCGCGCTGCTGAGCCTCCGTCATGCGTCCGGCTCTCAATACAAAGCTTTTGATGCGCCGCCGGGGATGCTGCGGAGTATCAGTCATAAACTTACTGGCCCAGGAGCTGCCACCCGGCGGCAGCCATACAGGCCCAGGCCGCGATAAACGCCAGACCGCCAAGAGGTGTCACCGCGCCCCACCAGCGCACGCCACTTAAACTCAAAATATACAGGCTTCCGGAAAACACCAGGATCCCGAGCACAAAGAGTACGACGCTGGATTTAAGGAGCATGGAGGCAGGAAATTGGAGGAGAAGCAGTCCCGCAATCAAGAGCGCGAGGCTGTGATAGAACTGGTATTGCACGGCGGTCTCGAAGACCCCAAGGGAATAGCTGTCGAGACGGTCCCGGAGGGCGTGGGCACCAAAAGCACCAAAGGCGACGCTTAACAGGCCACCCAGGGCTCCCAGGAAAAATCCAAGCTGTGCCATAAAAAACTCCGGCGCTATTGCATCACGGACGCAGTGCCTTCAAGCAACCAGCACCTTGCGGATTTTTTTCATGGCGGCCTGCTCAAGCTGACGAATCCGCTCCGCGGACACGTCGTATTCTGCGGCCAGCTCATGCAAGGTGGCTTTATCGTCGGTGAGCCAACGCTGGGCAAGAATATTGCGGCTGCGCTCATCCAGCTCGGCAATAGCTGCGTGAAGCTGGGCCTGGCTATCCGCCTGCCACTCACTGTTCTCGACATCAGTGGCCGGATCTACGGACTGATCCTCAAGATAGTACTGCGGTGCCTGCCAGCCTTCTTCGTCGTCAGCCCCTAGCGGCGCGTCGAAGGCAAGGTCGTGGCTGCTCAGTCGTCCTTCCATGCGATGCACTTCCTGCACATCCACACCAAGATCGTCGGCAACGGCTTTTGCCTCATCAGCGCTCAACCAGGCCAGACTTTTCTTGGCGCCACGAAGATTGAAGAACAATTTGCGCTGGGCCTTGGTCGTGGCGATCTTCACGATGCGCCAGTTACGCAGAATGTATTCGTGTATTTCAGCCTTGATCCAGTGCACCGCAAAGGACACCAGACGCACGCCCTTGGTGGGGTCAAAGCGTTTCACCGCCTTCATGAGGCCCACGTTACCCTCCTGAATCAGATCCGCTTCCGCCAGACCGTAACCGCGGTAACTGCGGGCTATGTGTGCCACAAAGCGCAGGTGAGACATGACCAACTCGCGGGCAGCCTGCACGTCACCGTCGTAAAACAACTTTTCGGCAAGCTCATGCTCCCGATCAGCGCTGAGTACAGGTACTTTGGCCACGGCCTGCACATAGGCAGCGAGGTTTGCACCGGGTACCATCTGATCAACGGCCAGCATTTGCTTACCGGACGCTGCGGTATCGCCCAGGTCATCATTGCCGAGGTAGCTATCGAAATCACCTGCGGCACCTGCTGTCATCGTTGTTGTCATCGCATTAGTCATCGCATTAGTCATCGCATTAGTCATCGCGTTGGTCATAGCTGTTGTCACGGTTTACTCCATAACGGGGGCACGGATTCTAGCACTCTAGAGATTAGACTGCTAAACCCGGAAAAGTTCCCTTTTTCCTACGTCTTATACGATTTTGTTATATCTGCGGATCAGGAGATTAGCGGGGCTCTATGGCTGTGAGATGCCGGGCTACGGCCAGCCATGCACCCCCCAGCCCAAGGAAGGCGCCGACCAGCACCAGCTGCAGGCTATCCACGATACCAAGGCCCCGAAGTACAAAGGCACTCTGGTAAGCGGCCGACAGCGCATTCACCGGCGACGCGAGAACAAAGGTCCCCGCGGCGACCAGTAACGCGGCCACCACGCCTCCGCCCAGACCAAACCACAGTCCCGTGTAAAGAAGGGGACGTCGCACGAAGGCGTCGCTGCCACCCACAAGCTTCACAATCACTATCTCGTCCCGCCGACTCTCGATGGCCAGGCGAATGGTGTTGCCCAGTACCAGCACCACCGCGGCGAGGAGGAGCAGCGCCAGTAACTGTACGGCCCTGCGCCCCAGGGTCATGAGCGACTGAAGGCGCTGTAGCCAGAGCGTATCCAGCAATGCCTCCTCCACCGCTGGCAGGCCCTCAAGCTCCCCACGCAAATCACCGAGCGCCTCCGGCGCTGCGGGCCGGGGGATGACAAGGAGAAGATGAGGTAGCGGATTTTCGGGCAACCCCTGAGCCAGCTCCCCCATACCCGAACGCTCCACGAACTCCGCCAGCGCCGCGTCGCGGTGAACAAATTCGGTGCTTTGGATGTCATCGCGTAGTGCCAGATCCAGCGCCAGCCGGGAAGCGTCATTGGCCTGCACGTCGCCCTTGAGAAACAGCGACAGCTGCGCCGGTCGCTCCAGATGATCGCCCAGCTGCGATACGTTGTCCAATACCACCCACAGACCACTGGGAAGGGCGATGGCGATCCCGATCACCAGCCAGGTCATGCAACTGGACAGCGGCTGTTGCAGGACCTTTGCCAGGCTTTCCGCCGCGGACTGACTGTGATGGCGGCGCCAGCCGCGCCAACGCTCCGCCCAGCGAATCCTCCGGGGCCGGGCATTACCCGCGGCTCCTGCCGTTTTGCGGCTTCTAAGGGCCATCGATGGCAACCCCCGGCGACACCAGCCGTCCGTCTTTCAGGGTCAGAATACGGTGGCGCAAGCGGGATATGAGCGCAAGATCGTGACTCGCGATGAGTACCGTCACGCCCACCTGACTGAAGTCCACAAAGAGCTGCATGATTTCCGCGGACAGCTGAGGGTCGAGATTACCCGTGGGCTCGTCGGCGAGAAGAATGGAGGGACGCCCTACCACCGCACGGGCGATTCCCACGCGCTGCTGTTCACCGCCGGAGAGGCTCATGGGCATGGCCTGCACACGATCCAGCAGACCCACCTTATCCAGAGCAGCGTTAACCCGCCGATCAATATCTCGATATTCAAACCCCGCGATCTGTAGAGGCAGCGCCACATTATCGTAGACCGGCCTGTCCATCAGCAGCTTGTGGTTTTGAAACACCACACCTATGGATTGCCGATGCCGGGGTATGTTGCGCCGGCTGAATTTGGACAGGTCGGCGCCGCCCACCACAACACGGCCGCGGCTGGGCCGTTCCATAAGCATGATGAGACGCAGCAGGGTACTTTTGCCCGCACCGGAGTGACCGGTGAGAAACACCAGCTCTTCGGGGTCTATGGAAAAACTGACTTCGCGCAGCGCATCATGGCTGTTATCGTAGCGTTTGCTGACGCGCTCGAAGCTGATCATGGTTTTGTCATAGCTTTTCTATTTCGGCTTTGTCACAACATCGGTCAATCGCGATCAAACAACGCCTGAATAAACTCCTCGGCAACAAAAGGCCGAAGATCCTGGGCTGACTCACCGACGCCGATAAACCGAATGGGGAGTCCCAGACGCCGCGCGATGGCGAAAATCACGCCACCCTTCGCCGTGCCGTCCAGCTTGGTCAGCGTCAGCCCGGTAACACCCACCGCCTCACGAAACTGTGCGGCCTGGGCCAGGGCGTTTTGTCCTGTTCCCGCGTCGAGCACCAGCATCACCTCATGGGGAGCCTCGGGGTTGAGCTTGCCCATCACCCGCACCACTTTGCTGAGCTCATCCATAAGATGACTTTTATTGGACAGGCGACCGGCGGTGTCGGCGATGAGCACATCCACGCCCCGGGCCGTCGCCGCCTGTAAGGCATCGTAAATCACCGAGGCACTGTCGGCGCCGGTATGCTGGGCTATCACCGGCACATCGTGGCGCTCGCCCCAGTGCTGAAGCTGCTCCACGGCAGCGGCCCGGAAGGTGTCCCCTGCGGCCAGCATCACAGAACGACCCTCGTCCTGAAAGCGCCGGGCCAGCTTACCGATGGTCGTGGTTTTACCCACACCGTTTACGCCTACCATCAAGATCACGAAAGGCGCCCCCGCGCCCATAGCCATGCTTTTTTCGCAAGGAAGCAGGATGCTCTGCAGCTCCCCGCGCAGCGCCTGCATCAGGGCTTCCGGGTCAGAGAGCTCCTTGCGCGATACCCGGTCCGTAAGATGCTCAATAATCTCACTGGTCGCCTCGATACCCACATCAGCGATGAGGAGCTGAGATTCCAGTTCCTCCAGCAATTGCGCATCGATGGTTTTGCGGCCCAGAAACAGATTGCCAAAGCCCGCGGCAAGACTGTCGCTGGTGCGGCCCAGTCCCCGCTTGAGGCGCCCAAAAAACCCGGGGCCTGAGCTATTGTCGGTGTCCTTGGATAACTCGTCTGCAGTAACCACCGGCTCTATCGATGGGGCGTCGGACGCCTCCGGTTTATCCCCTTCAGGCTTGGATTTAAAAAACTTCATTGATAGGAACGTCTGGCTCGGGCGTGTGTGGTTATCGGATGTCTATCGTATCATCGCGAGGATTCATGCTGCGATGGGACAGGCATTTTGGGAGCAACAAAAAGTACGGGGAAGCTGCGGATTATTGCCGGCGAGTGGCGCGGGCGAAAACTCCCCGTGGCCGACCTTCCGGGCCTGCGACCTTCCACCGACCGCAGTCGCGAAACCCTGTTTAACTGGCTCGCACCCGAGATCGCGGGCGCGCGCTGTCTTGATCTATTTGCTGGCACCGGAGCCCTGGGGCTCGAAGCGCTATCCCGGGGAGCCGCCTATTGCCAGTTTGTGGAGCAGCAATCGCAGGCTGCAAGGCTTCTTGATGACGCCTTGAAGTTATTCGGAGCCAGCAACCGGGGCAGGGTATGGCAGGGCGACGCCCGGCAGTTTCTCAACGGCGCAGACACCGGGAACTATGACCTGGTGTTTCTGGATCCACCATTTGCCAGTGACCTACTGCAGCTGGCTCTGGATGAACTGGAAGACAGCGCTTTGCTGGCAGCGGACACCCTCGTCTATGTGGAGTACGCTCCCGATCATGCCCCTTCGATACCCGTTCATTGGGAGCAACAGCGAAGCAAAAAGAGCGGCGGCGTTGTTTACGCGCTGCTTCGTGCGGCGCAGCAGGGAACAAGGGGTTGATTGAGGGGGCGAAGTCGATTGTTTAGTATCCCCTCTCCTGGGACAGCGGAAACCTACTGTGGACAATCGAACTATTATTTACCCCGGGACTTTCGATCCCATCACCATCGGCCATGTGGATCTGGTGGAACGGGCGTCAAAGCTGTTCGACCGGGTGGTGGTTGCCATCGCTTTCAGCGAAAAAAAAACGCCCCTTTTCAGTCTCGATGAACGTGTTGATTTATGCAGCGAGGCGCTTGCGGGCATCGATGGCGTGGAGGTGAAGGGCTTCAGTAACCTGCTTACCGATTTTGTCATCAGCGAAAACGCCCGCTGTGTCTTGCGCGGTCTCCGTGCGGTTGCTGATTTTGAATACGAATTTCAGCTGGCGAACATGAATCGCGCGCTATATCCGGAATTCGAGAGTATTTTCCTGACCCCCAGCGAGCACCTGTCTTACATCTCATCGTCGCTGGTGCGAGAGATTGCGGCCCTCAAGGGGAACATTACTCCCTTCGTGCCGGAAAACGTAAGCAATGCTCTGGAGTGGAAGTTTCCGCACTAGGGTTTATTGCCAGAAGCAAAAGGCTCCTGCTGGCGGCTCGAGGCGCTGCGACCAGCCGCGCCCAGCGTGGAGCAATCGGCTTACTGCTGCGCCATTGCCGCCTGCTCTGCCTCTTCGGCCTTGCGTTGCCGCCGTCGTTCCGCATCCTTATAGCTGTAGCCGGACACACGGCATCCAAGGCAGCGCACGAAGGTTTCTTTCGCAGGTCCCAGAACCAGGTTCTCCGCCGACTCCGATACCGAACCTGCCATCGCGGTAAATGGCAGGGAAACCACAAACGCTGCACCACCCACCGCGGTCATCACCAGCCCAATGGGTCGCGCGACGACGAGATCGCCAGCCATGGCAAAGGCATTCGGTTTTTCATCGATGGAGCTCTGGGCAAATCCCGATGGCGCCAACATAAGCGCAACGAGGACAAGACCTATCTGACGTTTTACTTGCGATATATGAGCTAACACGTTGTTTCCTCCGCAATAGGGACTAGCTGAGCCCACTGCAAGTGTACCCAGATCAACGCTGACAGGCTATGCAATAAACACTGGCACGCTGATCGATCACCTTATCCCGAAGGACGCCACCACAGCCCTTGCAGGCCTCGCCGGAGCGACCGTAAACGAATAGCTGCTGAGCAAAGTACCCCGGCTTACCATCCCCACCTACAAAGTCGCGGAGGGTAGTTCCGCCTTTATCTATGGCGTTAGTTAGTACTTGCTTTATGTGATCTGATAAACGTTCATAGCGGGCCAGGGATACGCGCTGTGCAGCGCGGTCTGGACGGATTCCCGCAAAATAAAGTGCCTCGCTGGCGTAAATATTACCGACACCCACCACCGTGGCTCCATCCATGATGAATGGCTTTACAGCAACTTTTCGCCCTCTGGAGAGCTCAAACAGCCGCCTGCCGTCAAAAGCCTCAGAGAGAGGTTCAGGCCCAAGACGGGCCAGGGGGGTGAACTCTGTCCCGGACTCAAACCACTGAAAACTGCCAAAGCGGCGGGGGTCGTTGTAGCGCAGCACCGCGCCGCTATCGAGCTCAATATCAATGTGATCATGCTTGGCGGCAGGCTGGGGGCTCAGCAGCACCCGCAGGGAACCGGACATACCGAGATGCACCAACAAAGTCCCCTGTTCCAGACGGAACAGAAGGTATTTGGCGCGACGCTCGAGTTTCTGAATCCGCTGCCCCCGAAGTATCGCCGGGAGCTGCGCCGGTACCGGCCACCGCAGGCGCGTATCCCGAAGCACCAGGTCGGTAACCCGGCGTCCCTCGCAGTGAGGGAGGAGACCACGCCGGGTTGTTTCAACTTCGGGTAATTCCGGCATTGACTGAGCGACCTCCCAAAGAACTATCGATAAAAATCATACTGTAGATACAAAAAACCCCGGCAGATGCCAGGGTTTTGGAGTCGCGCTGCAATGATGCACACGCACAGGGCAAAACGCTTACTTGATTTTGCCTTCTTTATACATGACGTGCTTGCGCGCCACGGGATCGTACTTTTTCATTTCCAGCTTGTCCGGGGTGGTGCGCTTGTTCTTGTCCGTGGTGTAGAAATGCCCGGTACCTGCGCTGGAGTTCATGCGAACTTTTTCTCTCATGATGCTGCCTCTCTAAACTGTTTCAGTGAGCCGCGTGGCGAACTCAGACTTTTTCGCCGCGCGCGCGGAGTTCACCCAGCACGGTATCGATACCTTTTTTGTCGATAATGCGCATGCCCTTGCTCGAGACGCGCAAACGCACAAAGCGCTTTTCTGACTCAACCCAGAAACGATGCTGATGCAGATTGGGAAGAAACCGACGGCGGGTACGGTTCTTTGCGTGAGATACATTGTTACCGGTGACCGGACGCTTACCGGTGACCTGACAGACTCTGGCCATGATTTCCTCGCTGGACCCGAGCCGAAACAAACCGCAGATTGGTCGTTTACTCAGGCAAAAGCTCTAGTTTTCAATAAGTTACGCGATTTGGAGCAATTAGACGACGGCTCCCCAATCCGCGGAGCGCGACTTTATACCAGAAGCACCCCCATCGGGCAAGCGAAAACCTCATAACAACCCACACTCCGCAAAGGAGTAACAACTGCCTCGACCGATGATGAAATGATCCAGGACGCGAACATCCACCAGAGCGAGGGCGTCGCGCAGACGTCGGGTGATGTGGCGATCGGCGCTTGAGGGGTGAGTGAGTCCCGACGGGTGATTATGCGCCAGGACCACGGCGGCGGCCCTGTGGTGAAGGGCCCGAAGCACCACCTCCCGGGGGTAGACAGCAGCGCCGTCGAGAGTGCCCGAAAACACATCCTCACAGCACAGAAGGCGATGCTGGGAATCAAGAAACAGACAACAGAACACCTCCCGGCTGCGAACGCCCAGGTGGTGCTGCAAAAATAGACGAATGTTCTCGGGGCTGGTCATTACATCCCGCCGGGTGAGGGGCTGTCGGGCGCAGCGTCCGGCAAGCTCCACCGCTGCGAGCAAACGCGATACCGATGCCGGGCCCAATCCCCGCTCCTCCAGCAGCACCCGCCGGTCCGCAGCAAAAAGCCCGGCGAGCCCGTCGGCACGCTGCAATAGTGTTGCCGCATAACGTGTCGGACATGTGCCACCGCCCGCCCGATGGAGGAGTAAGGCCAGCAACTCGGCATCGGACAAAGCCTGCGCACCCCGACCCAGCAGTTTTTCCCGGGGTGATTCTCCACAGGGCGCTTTACAATCAGACATAACCCACCCCTCCCTGGGCGCTCCCGGCTATCGGGTCCTGGCTAATGGCTACTATTTATTTACCACCACCTTTTGCAGCCTGTGTGCAATCCGTGTCATCCACAGGCGCAAATGGTATCTTTTGAATTGCTGCATTTTCCCAAGGTACCCAGGCAAATGGGACATCTAAACAATCGCAGGGTGCTTCTGGCAGTATGTGGTGGCATCGCCGCGTATAAATCAGCAGAACTCTTGCGCAAACTGCAGGATGAAGGAGCCGAGGTTCGGGTAATCATGACTCGCGGCGCCCAGGAGTTCATTACTCCCCTGACACTGCAGGCGCTCTCGGGCCATAGCGTGCATCACAGTCTTCTCGACGAGGAGGCAGAGCGCGGCATGGGACATATCGAACTCGCCCGCTGGGCGGACCTGATGATTATTGCGCCGGCCACAGCCGACGCTATGGCACGTCTAGCCGCCGGTCGTGCCGACGATTTGCTTACCTCAGTAGCGCTGGCGACCGCCGCACCCCTGCTGGTAGCCCCCGCCATGAATCAGCAAATGTGGAAAGACCCGGCGACACAAAGCAACCGGGGAACACTCGCAGAGCGGGGGATGCATTTTGCAGGGCCCGGTAGTGGTGACCAGGCCTGCGGTGACGTGGGGCCCGGGCGCCTGCTGGATCCGGCATTGATTGCCGAGCATGCAGGCTCACTGTTTGAAAGCGGCGTTTTGGCAGGGCAGCGGGTAGTGATCACCGCCGGCCCCACACGGGAGCCGCTGGACCCCGTCCGCTATATCTCGAATCACTCTTCGGGGAAAATGGGCTACGCCCTTGCCCGCGCCGCTGTGGATGCGGGTGCCAGCGTTGATCTCATATCGGGACCGGTGGCGCTACCGGCTCCGGAGCGCGTGCAACTCCACCGCGTAGGCACCGCACAGGAGATGCTGGACGCGAGCCTGAGCCTTCTGGACAGCTGCGACATATTTATTGGCTGTGCTGCTGTGGCTGACTATCGACCCGCTACGGCGGCGGAACAGAAGATTAAGAAGTCCGACGACGAGGTAGCGTTACAGCTGGTAAAAAACCCCGATGTCCTCGCCAGCGTGGCCGGCCACTCACCCAAACCTTTCAGCGTTGGCTTTGCCGCAGAAACAGAAAAACTGCGGGAACACGCACTGGGCAAGCTGGAACGAAAAAGCCTGGATATGATCGTGGCTAATGATGTGAGCGACAGCAGTATCGGCTTTAACAGCGAAAACAATGCGGCTTTACTGCTGTGGCGAGATCACGACGGTGTCAGTGAGCGCGAGGTGGAGCAGTGCTCCAAGGACGTCCTGGCAGCCGTGGTAATAGCGCAGATCGCCACGCTCAAAGGATAAGCTCGCTTTGGCTTCCCCAGGAGGAGATTCCCAGTGGACCTGGGAAAGACTATGATGGGTTTATCAATAATGCGCCCCGCGCAGCTGACGCTAGGAACGGCTAGACTATGCTGAAACTCCCCGGGAAGAAAAACCCGAAGCCGGGCAAACCCACAAAAGCCACGTCGGACGAACAGCGAAATACCCAGGGCGTCAGCGCCCGCGGGAATACGCTGAGAAGCGCGCTGCTCCTCGGGTTTTCGATAATTCTGGTGCCGCTTCTCTTTGCCACCGCGTACCTGGCATTGCTTCACACCCCTCTGGAAAAAGCCGCGCTCATAGAGCGCGTGGCTGATAACTACGCATCGCAGCAAGCGCGCTATATCGGCGACAGTGTCGCAGCCCTGCGGTCACGGGTTGAATCAGCCGTGCGCTCACCCCTGGCACTGCAAGCCATCGCGGAACAAAATCCCGCGGATATCCGCCTTGTGGAACAGGCTATGCTGGATTACTTTCCCCAGGCGGTGAGCCTCCGCCTGCTCCCCCTCAGCGACATGGGAACGGCCGATCTTGCCGGCGGCTTTGAAGGACTTCGCAATCATATCGAGGTCGATCTGGTGCGAAGGGTAAGCAACAACGAACCCGCAGAACCCGAGGCCTACCAGTTTGAAGGGCAGTGGCTTGTGTCCTTGGCGCAGGTCGCAACACATCCGCGCATGACATCACGACGCGCCGTGGTGCTGCTCACGCTGGATGCCAGCACCTTTGAAGCCATGCTGACGCACCCCGAGGGCATGGTGGGCGAATTTGTTCTGGAGCAACGGGTCTACAGCGAAGGCGCGGACCGGAATATACGTATCGCCAGCCAGGGCTCAGGGTCCGATGTTACCGCGAGTAAAGCGGAGGTTAAGGAGACACCCTGGCGGATTATTTTTGTGCCATCGTCTGCGCTGGTGGCCGATCTCAGCAGCCACGTCAGCCCGCCCTACGGGGTTCTGGGTATACTGATGCTATGTTGTGTTGTTGGTTTTGTCTTCGCGCTGCAACGCAGCAGTAAAGCCCTGGATGCTGAATTGGAGCGCATCATCGATGGTGCCGAGCATCGCACGCCTATGGATGTGCACATTCCTCAGCTGGTGCCCCTGGCAAAAGATCTACGCAAGCTCACACTCCGCCGGGCGCGCATGGGGAACACCAGCAATATCGTGCCCGCGGTAGATACCCACGGCGCAGCATCTACCAATACCGCCATGACCTCGGTGGACGGACCGGCTACCCAGGGACTATCGCCGCATATATTCCGGGCCTACGATATCCGCGGCGTTGCGGACACGGACCTTGACGACGAAACGGTATACCGCATCGGTGGCGCCATCGCGACCATAGCCGGAGAGCTCGGAGAGCAGACCCTGTGCGTGGGATACGATGGCAGGGCGAGCAGCAGCCGTATAAAAGGGGTCATCGAAAGAGCTATTTTGCAGGCCGGGCGGGACGTTATCGATATCGGTCTGGTGCCCACGCCGCTGCTGTATTTTGCGACATCATTGCTGGATGCCAAATCCGGAGTGATGATTACAGGTAGCCATAACCCTGCCGAGTACAACGGCATGAAGATTGTTCTCAAAGGGCAGACCATTGCCGAAGGCACCATCGAAAAGATTCGCAACCTCGCCCAGACCGGGCGTTTCAGCAAAGGTACGGGACGCGCCATTCAGCGCGACGTGGTCAGCGAGTATCTGGATGAAGTGGTCAGTGATATTGCTATCGCGGTGCCCCTCAAAATTGTTGTGGATGCAGGCAACGGCGCTACAGGGCACATCGCACCGGCACTGCTGGAGGAACTGGGCTGCGAGGTGATTCCGCTATTTTGCGACGTGGACGGGCGCTTTCCCAACCGCTCACCGGACACCGGCAACGAGGACAATCTGACCGCGCTGGTTCGCGAGGTGCTGTCCAACGCAGCGGACTTTGGGGTGGCCTACGACGGAGACGGTGATCGCGTAGTCGTGGTCACCGGCGGCGGCCAGATCATTCGCAGCGACACCCTGATGATGATATTTGCCCGCGACGTGTTAACCCGCAATCCGGGAGCAGACGTGGTTTTCGACGTGAAGTGCAGCCGCAACCTGGCGCAGTTAATTACCGGCCTCGGCGGTCGACCGGTGCTATGGAAGACCGGACATGCGCTCATGAAAGAGAAAATGATGGAAACCGGCGCTCTCCTTGGGGGCGAATTTTCCGGGCATATTTTCTTTGGCGAACGTTGGTATGGCTTCGACGATGGCATGTATGCCACAGGGCGGCTGGCAGAAATTCTTTCGTCCCAGGACCAGAGCATCGATGACTTCATAGCGGACCTGCCCATCGCCGTGAGCACGCCGGAAATTATCATTCCGGTCCCCGATGACGAAAAGTTTGCGCTTATGCAAAAGTTCATTGAGTCCGCGCGCTTCGCTGATGGAAAACCTAATAATCTGGACGGACTCCGCGTCGACTTTCAGGATGGCTGGGGTTTGCTCCGCGCTTCCAATACCGGACCGGCGCTCACCGCGCGCTTTGAAGCAGGCGATGAAGCGGGTCTTGAGAAAATCCGCGGGCTGTTCCGAGAACAGCTAGCCGCGGTAGCACCGGACCTGAACATTCCGTTCTAGAAGCATTATTTGGACGCTCCAGCGCTCCCCAGTAAGGAAACAACATGTCGCTGACACCGGACTCCGCCATGAACACCGCGCGTGTTCTCACCGAAGCCCTTCCCTATATCCAACGTTTCACCGGTCGCACCATTGTGGTGAAGTTCGGTGGCAATGCCATGGTCGATCCCGCGCTCCAGGAGAGCTTTGCCCGGGATATCGTGCTTATGAAGCTTGTAGGGATGAACCCGGTGGTAGTGCACGGCGGCGGGCCACAGATAGGTGAATTGCTGAAGAAACTCAGTATCGAAAGCGAGTTTATTGAGGGCATGCGCGTGACCGACGCTCAGACCATGGACGTGGTGGAGATGGTCCTCGGCGGCAGCGTTAACAAAGAGATTGTCTCTTCTATCAGTCGAAACGGCGGCAAGGCCATCGGCGTATCGGGTAAGGACGGTCGCCTCATCCGCGCCCAGCGCATGCACGTTACCCGCCAGACACCGGGAATGGATGCCGCGGAGATCATCGATATTGGTCAGGTGGGCGAGGTAAGCCAAATTGACCGGGAGATTCTCGACGTCATTCTGGACAGCAACTTTATCCCTGTCATCGCTCCCGTAGGCTCCGACGACGAGGGCAATACCTACAACATCAACGCAGACCTGGTAGCGGGTAAAATCGCCCAGGTCATGCAGGCAGAAAAACTCATGCTGCTGACGAACGTTGAAGGTCTCCTTGATGCAAACGGAGCCGTGCTTACCGGCCTGTCTACGGCGAAGGTAGACGAGCTCATCGCCGACGGCACAGTGCACGGCGGAATGCTGCCCAAAATCGGCTGTGCCCTGGACGCGGTAAAGTCCGGCGTAGCGTCGGCGCACATCGTGGACGGCCGGGTGCCCCATGCTGTGCTGCTGGAGATTTTCACTGACGAAGGAATGGGCACGAAAATCACACCCCGCGGCGAAGATTAGCGCTCCCGTCCTCCCAGTTTTACCCGGGCGTATTGCCCCCATGGTGGGCAGTCGCTAGGATGCTGTTTCCAGCCTTCCTACGAGTTTCCCATGCCGAGAAATGTCCAGCGCCGTCAGCAGATCCTCGAGGCCTTGGCACAGATGCTCGAAGACAACCCCGGTGACCGCATAACCACAGCCCGACTCGCCGCAAGGGTCGGTGTTTCCGAAGCCGCGCTGTACCGCCACTTCCCCAGCAAAGCCAAAATGTTTGAAGAGCTGATTCAGTTCATCGAAGACACGCTGTTCCAGCGCATTGCACTGATTCTTCAGGAGGAAGGCGAGGCCGTTGCCCGCTGCAATCACATTCTTTATCTACTGATTACCTTTGCGGAACGCAATCCAGGAATCAGCCGCCTGTTGACCGGTGAAGCCCTCACTGGTGAAACCGAACGTCTTCGCCATCGTGTAAACCAGGTTCTGGACCGGGTAGAAACCCAAATTCGCCAGGTACTGCGTGAAGCCGAGCTACGGGAAGCGCTACGGCCCATGCTGCCGCTGCCCGAAGCGGCAAATCTGCTGTTCTCCTGTGCTGAGGGGCGTATCTCCCAGTTTGTACGGAGTGAGTTCAAACGCAGCCCCAGCGAGGGCTGGGACCAGCAGTACAGCTTCCTCATGGGACATTTCTTCCGCGAGGTGCCTTCCGGCGGCAGTGGGACCGGAACGGCCGCAGTGGAGGAAGAAGTAAAAGCGGGAAGCGGCACAGCGTACGCCGGCGAGTCTTCTGCTGTTGATGCAGCGTCATCCGACGGTGAGGATGCGACGTCCTCCGGAAGAGAAAGCGCCGGCGGCGGTTTTTCCTAGGGTAGGTTTTTCAAGGTCAGTCCCAGCGAAAGTTTTAAGCGGAGATTACCCTTAACCTATGTTTAGCCTATGTTTAGCCTGTGTTTATACGGGGTGTTGAGCCGGCATCAGTTCTCAGCGGACATCGTTTTTCGCATCTCAACAATATCCAGGAGCTTGCTGAAACGCTCCACGTCCTTCTGATAATCAGCCTCGACGGAGGCGATCTCGTCCTGACGGTCGGCAACCGCCCGCTCCGTCGATCCAATCTCCGCCTGCAGATCATCGATGGCAGCGAGGTGCTCTACATTCACGACGTTACCCTGACGCTCCTGATCCGCCGCCAGAGCCTGGTAGTTCTCAACCTGCTGCTTTAAGGAGCGCAGTTTTCCTTTGAGAATGCTCACGCGGATACGCAGATCTCTGAGCTCTCGGTCCCGGGCTGCCTCAATGTCTTCGATGGTGCTGTAACGCAGGAGCAGTGATTCGTCCCAGCGACGCATACGCTCGGCTTCTTCAGCCGCTTCACGCGCGCTCCGCGCCTCGCTGTCCAGGCCTTCGCGCTCGCCCTCATTCAAAGTTCGGGGCACAACGGCCACCAGCGCACCGCTGGGGCTGAGAATATCGTAGCCGTTAGCCACAAACTCCGGTGGTACCTGATAGGCAACCACGGCGTGGCCTTCCGCGTTGGTGTAGCGGTACATCTGACGCTCTTGCGCTGCCACGCTACGGGCAAACAAGGTAACGACGAGCAACAACCCCACTGCGGCACCGGTACTTTGAATCGGCTTCATTTAGCTAATATATGCCGGCAGGACAGGCACCACAAGTCAGACCCCGTAGCGCTCCCGGTAGCTTCGCAACGCTTCCAGCGCGCCGTCGGGGACATCCATGGCGTCCGGACCCGTGTCCTGCAGGTACACAATAAGATCCTCCATGGCGATAATGTTGAATACCGGTACTCCCCAGCGCTGCTCAATCTCCTGAATCGCAGAAAAGTCCCCCTTACCGCGCTCCTGCCGATTAAGACCAATTACCACCCCAGCAAGTGCCGCGCCGGCAACGTTGATCATATCGATGACCTCAGCCACAGCGGTCCCTGCGGTAATAACATCATCAATCACCAGCACCCGGCCTTGAAGTTCGGCGCCTACCAGAACACCCCCTTCTCCGTGGTTTTTGGCTTCCTTGCGGTTATAGGCAAAGGGCACATCGCGACCGTGATGATCGGCAAGGGCCACTGCCGTAGTCGTTGCCAGCGGTATGCCTTTATAGGCAGGGCCCAGAAGCACATCGAATTCGACGCCGGAATCCACAATGCACTGGGCGTAGAAACGTCCCAGAGCGGCAAGAGCGGCACCGCTGTCAAAGGCGCCGGCATTGAAGAAATAGGGGCTTTTACGCCCCGATTTCAGGGTGAACTCGCCAAACCGGAGGACATCGCAACGTCGTGCAAGGTCAATAAACTCGCGTTGGTAAGCTTGCATAATAAGTCTGATTCCAGGGAAGAAAGTGAGAGGAAAGTTGATCTGACAGTGTATTCTGTCATCTGGCCTTTCGGTATCATAGCGCCTCGCAATATCAGAGGTTTGCAATGAGAATCATAAGCTTCAGCGCAGACGGGCTGCGTGAAGCCGCAGAACGGGGGTTTTACGACTGGCTGTCCCGCCAGGACGCCGACTTCATCTGTATTCAGGATATCCGCTGTTCTGAATACGATTTACAGGATGACGTCTTTTTCCCAAGCGACTACAACGCCTACTTTTTTGACGACGTTAACGGCAAGGATAACGGCGTCGCTATCTATTGCCGCACCCTCCCCAAAGCCATCATGACCGGTCTGGGGTTCGCAGATTTTGATATGCAGGGCCGCTATATTCAGGCGGATTACGGCGACCTGTCCATCGGCTGCCTTCTGGCACCTGTTGCCAACGATGGTGTTATTGAAGAGCAAACAAACAAAAACGAGTTTTTCTCGCTCCTTGGCGCCCATTTGGAAAAAGTCCGCAATAAGCGTCGCAAATTCGTTATCTGCGGAAACTGGCGTATGGCCCACAGAGCCGCCGATATGCAGAACAGCGCAGAAAACAGCAATCGCTCCGGGTTCCTCCCCGAAGAGCGCCAGTGGATGGATACCCTCCTGGAGAACGGTTACAGAGATGCATTCCGCCAGGTAAGCACCGACAGTGACGCCTTCAGCTATTGGCCCGACGAACGGGGCGAGGACGGATGGCGTATCGATTTGCAAATCATCTCAGAGGATCTGCAGTACAGCGTGGAACACGCGGCGATCTATACCGGTGAAATCTTTTCCCGTCATGCGCCGGTCATTATTGATTACGACATCGACCTGTAAATCAGGATAACGCCCCGCTGGCACGGCGGGGCATTTCAGATCCGCTAGGGGTTCTTTATAAAACCGCCGCAGGCGCTCTATAACACCGCCGCAGGCGCTCTGTAAACCCGGCCAAGGCGCTTAACCCACCGCCAGCGCCGCTCGCTGGCAATCGATGAGCGTGGCAATGCCACCGCTCGCCAGATCGAGCATCTTATCCAGATCGGTGCGGGAGAAAGGCGCGGCTTCCGCGGTGCCCTGCACTTCGATGAATTCTCCGCCCTCGGCCATGACCACGTTCAGGTCCGTATCGGCCTTGGAGTCCTCGGGATAATCCAGGTCCAATACCGCTTCCCCCTGGTACACACCCACGGACACCGATGCAACAAAATGGCGAAGGGGGTCGGTGCGGATTTTCTTATCCCGCTGGAGACCGTTAATGGCATCCACCAAAGCCACAAAGGCGCCGGTGATCGACGCGGTGCGGGTACCGCCATCAGCTTGAATCACATCACAGTCGAGGGTGATTGTGTGCTCGCCAAGCTTTGACAAATCCACCGCGGCACGGAGAGACCGCCCGATAAGTCGCTGAATCTCCTGGGTGCGACCACCCTGTTTGCCTCGCGCAGCTTCGCGCCCCATGCGCGAGCCGGTGGAGCGGGGCAGCATGCCGTACTCCGCAGTAATCCACCCGGAGTTTTTACCGCGCAAAAATCGCGGGACGCTGTCTTCAACGCTAGCGGTGCAGATGACGCGGGTATTACCAAAGCTCACCAACACCGAACCCTCGGCATGGCAGGTAAATTGGCGCTCGATACTGATGTCGCGCAGTTGGTCGGGGGCCCGGCCACTGGGTCTTGGCATTGCGAAGATTCCTTGTTTTTGGGAAAGGTCGCAGTATACGCTGACGCGACGAATGCTGAGACCCCAAGGACCGAAATGACACTGCATAGCATGACCGCTTTCGCCAGAGAGGCCGAAACATCGCCCATCACCCTGATTGTAGAACTGCGCAGCGTCAACCACCGCTACCTCGATTGTCATTTCAAGCTGCCGGACAGTCTTCGGGCCCTGGAAACCCGCCTCCGTGACACCATCGCCAAGACCATCAGGCGAGGCAAGGTTGATTGCCAGATAAGAGTCGTGGACAGCGAAAGCAAAGATACCCTGGAGATCAACGAGGATCGCCTTGCAACGGTTCTGGCAGCGCTGGACAAGGTCGGCAAACTGTCGGACTCCATCGCTCCTACGGATGCCCTGGCACTGTTGCAGTTCCCCGGTGTTTGCAACGCCGAGCGCGTTGAGGAATCGGCGATACAGAGCACGGCGTGGTCGCGCTTTGAAGCCGCCCTTGCCAACCTTCAGGAAAGCCGCGCCCGGGAAGGTCAGCAGCTGGAAGCCTTCCTGCGGCGCCGCCTCGACGCTATCGAAAAAGAAGTCGCCGCCCTTCGCGAGGCGCTGCCGGCGCTGCGAGCGCGCCAGGAAGAGAGGCTCCGGCGTCGCTTGGAGGAACTTGAGCAGCCCTTGGATGAGGGTCGGATCGAGCAGGAACTGGTAATGCTTCTGCAAAAAGCCGACGTGGACGAGGAACTGGATCGTCTGGAGGCTCACATCGAAGAAACCAAGCGTATTCTCGATAAGGGGGGCCCCTGTGGCCGGCGCCTGGACTTCCTTATGCAGGAACTCAACCGCGAGGCCAACACGCTGTCTTCCAAGGCAACCACAAGCAGCACCACCCAGAGCGCCGTGGAGCTGAAAGTGCTCATCGAACAAATGCGTGAGCAGGTACAAAACATCGAATAATCAGCGTCGGCCCTGTCGCAATAAAGGGTGCGCTACCGTAACCTTGTGTCCGAGTTTATCTTCCGTTAAGGCAAAACCCGTCCCGGGCACTGACGTCACTATGCATCCACAATCAGGCACTTTGTTCACTATTTCTGCACCGTCGGGGGCCGGCAAAACCAGTCTCGTAAGAGCCCTGGTCGATGCGGAGCCCACACTGCAGGTCTCCGTGTCCCACACCACGCGTCCGATCCGACCGGGAGAAATGGATGGCGTGAATTATCATTTCTGTGATCGCCCGGCTTTTGAGAACATGCTGAAAGAGAGTGCTTTTCTCGAACATGCGGAGGTTTTTGGCAATCTTTACGGAACTTCGCAACACTTTGTCGAACAACAACTCGCTGCTGACGCCGACGTCATTCTCGAGATTGACTGGCAGGGGGCCCGGCAGGTCAAACGCCTACTACCGGCAAGTTGCTCTATCTTTGTCCTGCCTCCCTCAGAAGAAGCTCTGCGGGAAAGGCTCAGCCAACGAGGCCAGGACGACGCAGGGACCATAGAGCGTCGCATGGCCGCTGCGGTGTCAGAAATGTCCCACTACGTCGAAGCTGATTACCTGGTGATTAACGATGTATTTGAGGAGGCACTGCTTGAGCTTCAGGCCATTGTTCGCTCCCAGCGACTGCAAACCCCCAAGCAGGCCCATCGTCACGCCGTCCAACTCAAGGACCTGCTCGGGTAGGCTCGCCGTGACAACAGCATCCCGGCATCCCTAGCGCTTCAGAAACGTCCCGGGGAGACTTGAAGATTACCGCTTTGACGGGGCTATTTTTTGCTTGTTTTGGGCTATAATGTCCGGCTCTTCGGTGTGCGCGCTTGTGTGCTCCGACTCAGGCAGATTTGTTGACGTTCGTTGTTCTGGCATTGTGTGCTCGTCTTGCTCGCTATCATCCCATCATAGAAAGGGTTGAAAGAGCGATAAAAGAAACGCCCAAGATGTGCCAACAGCTTGTTTCTCTGACTGTCCTGAGAATTTGTTTAAACCATAGATGGGAAGAAATATGGCACGCGTAACAGTAGAAGATTGCCTCGAGTCCGTAGATAACCGCTTTGAGCTGGTCATGGTGGCAAGCAAACGCGCCCGTCAGCTCGCCACCGGTGGCAAGGATCCTCTCGTGCAGGAAGAGTCCGACAAGCCTACCGTAGTCGCTCTTCGCGAGATCGCCGAAGGCCTGGTCACGCCAGATATGCTGAATCGTGAAGACGAGCTGGACGCCGAGGAAGAACTCGCCGAAGTGATGGGTGCAAGCGAAAGCTTCTAAGCTCCTGCCTGATAGCAGCCGCTACGACGGTAGCGCGCTGTCATCGGACGCGCGCCGGACCATTTCTGGACGCGCATGCCAGTTTCCCGACTGCTACGCAGTAGCAGATAAAGGGGCAGGGTCCGCAGAGGCGTGGAACGCCGCCTGATATGCAGACCATCGACTCCCTCGACGCCAATCTTCGATCCTATCTCGATGATCAGCAAAGCACCCTGGTGCGACGCGCCTATTACTTCGCCGAACAAGCGCACTTTGGGCAGCAGCGACGCAGTGGTGAGCCCTACGTAACCCACCCCCTTGCCGTTGCCGGCATCCTCGCTGACATGCACATGGATCATCAAAGCCTTATGGCGGCGATGCTCCACGATGTCATTGAAGATACGGGGATCGATAAGGACGCCATCGAATCCCAGTTTGGTGAAGCCGTGGCCGAGCTGGTGGACGGCGTGAGTAAACTCACGCAAATTGAGTTCGATACCCTCGAAGAAAAGCAGGCCGAGAACTTTCAGAAGATGGCTTTAGCGATGGCGCGAGATATTCGCGTAATCCTCGTCAAGCTTGCCGACCGGCTGCACAACATGCGCACTCTGGGCGTACTACCCACCGCCAAGGCGCGGCGCATCGCCAAGGAAACCCTGGATATTTACGCGCCCATCGCCATGCGGCTCGGGATGAATTCCGTGCGTATGGAGTTTGAAGACCTGGGCTTCACCGCGCTTTATCCCATGCGCGCCCGCCGCATCGAAGCCGCGCGGCGCTCGGCCCGGGGCAACCGCATTGAGCTCGTCGACAAGATGCGCAGCCAGATTGAAAACGCATTGGCCCAGGATGGTTACGAAGCCACGGTCATAGGTCGGGAGAAGCACCTCTACAGCATTTACAAAAAGATGCGTGCCAAAAAGAAGTCCTTCTCCGAAATCATGGACATCTATGCCTTCCGCGTAGTGGTGGACTCCGTGGACAGCTGCTATCGCGTCCTCGGCTGTATTCACTCGCTGTACAAACCTGTCCCGGGTGAGTTCAAGGATTACATCGCCATTCCCAAAGCGAACGGCTATCAGTCCCTGCATACGGTGACCATGGGAATGCACGGCGTGCCCATCGAAATCCAGATCCGCACCCGGGAAATGGAAGATATGGCCAATAACGGGATCGCGGCCCACTGGCTGTACAAAACCGATTCCGACACCGTCAATGGCTCCCACGCCAGGGCCCGCCAGTGGGTACAGGGCCTGCTGGAGATGCAGCAACGCGCGGGTAACAGCCTTGAGTTCATCGAAAACGTCAAAATTGACCTGTTCCCCGATGAAATCTACATCTTCACACCCAAGGGGAGCATCATGGAGCTGCCCCGCGGCGCTACCGCCGTGGACTTTGCCTATGCCGTGCACACAGAGCTGGGCAACACCTGCGTGGCCTGTCGAATCAATCGACGACTGGCTCCTCTGTCCGAACCCCTGCAGAGCGGCCAAACGGTGGAAGTCATCACCGCAGCGGGAGCGCGACCCAATCCCTCTTGGTTTAACTACGCGATAACCGCAAAAGCACGGAGCAACATCCGCCACTATCTGAAGCACCAGACCCAGGAAGACGCCGCGGCGCTCGGTCGTCGGCTGTTGGATAAGTCCCTTGCCAGTTTCGATCTCAATGTCACCGAGTTGTCAGAGGCTAGACTGAGCAGTTATCTTGAGAGCGCCGGCCTGACTACCCTGGATGACCTTCTGGCTGAGCTTGCCCAGGGCAAGCGACTACCCGGCGTGGTCGCAAGCCAACTTGCAGGTGAAACGAGCACCGAAGGACCCACACCGCAGCCGGGAAGCGACTCTCCGCTGGCGATACGGGGCACCGAAGGTTTTATGGTGAGCTACGCCCGCTGTTGTCGGCCGCTGCCGGGCGATGCCATCGCGGGCTATATCAGCTCCGAGCGTGGCGTTATTGTGCACCGGGAAGGTTGCCGGAATCTTGCGGACATTCGAGAAAAGCCCGAACAATGGATCCCCCTGCGTTGGGATGATCAAGTCAGCGGCGAGTTCCTCGCTGAATTACGCATTGAGACCGAAAACCGCCGTGGCGCCATTGCTACCATCGCAACGCGTATCAACAGCATGAACGTCAATATCGACAAGATCAGTTCTACCGATAAAGACTATCAGTTCACCTATGTTGATCTGGACTTACATGTCGAGAGCCGTGTGCATCTTGCACGCATCATGCGCCGTCTTCGCAGTATCGACAGCGTGCGGCGTGTCAGCCGTGTGCAAAACTAGTCTTACTCTCAAGCCCCCAAAACACAGCACCCAGTAAAAAGGAGTCACCCGTGAGCAACCGCGCCATTATCGCGACACCCAAGGCCCCTGCAGCCCTCGGACCCTATTCCCAGGCGGTGAAAGTCGGGAATACCGCCTGGCTGTCAGGGCAGATTCCCCTCAATCCGGAGACCATGGAGGTCGTTGAAGGCGATGTTACGGCCCAGGCAAAGCAGGCGTTCAGCAACCTGGCGGCGGTTGCAGAGGCCGCCGGTGGCAGCCTGAATGATGCTGTAAAGATCAATATTTCCCTCACCGATATGCAGGATTTTGCAGCGGTGAATGCGGTCATGGAGACCTTCTGCAACGAGCCTTATCCCGCGCGGGCCTGTGTCGAGGTGGCCGGTTTACCCAAGGGCGTGTCAGTGGAGATCGAGGCTATTCTCGCGCTCTGAGTGTGCCATCCAGCGATGGAGCACCGCCCCATAGCCCTTCCGGTAATCGGGAAACTGCAGCGCATACCCGCTACGGTGCAAACGCCCGTTGCGAATGCGCTTGTGCACCGGCGGATCACCGTGAGGGGCAGGACTCGGAGTCTCACAGGGTACTCCGAGTTCGTTGCACAACCACGCCTCCACTTCCTGGAGGGCAGCCGGGGCATCATCAACAAGATTGATGATCGGGGCATCTACCATGGCCTTCCCATCAAGCACCGCCGCCATAAAGCCCGCCACGTCATCGCGGTGGATGCGATTGCTGTACCGGGGTGGCGACGGAGGCGTAAGCCTGCCTGCAGCGATGCGCTTCAGCAAGGGGCCGGGGCCATTCCCATAGAGCCCGGCAGCCCGCAACACCACACTGTTTTCCACCCCCGCAAGAAAGCTTCGCTCCGCCGCAAGAATGGCTGCTGCATGGGGGTCTTGGTCAGCGGTAGGGCTGTCCTCGTCGACCCAGCCGCCGTGCGCCTCGCTGTACACCCGTGTGCTGGACACAAAAAAGGCGCGTTCGGGCACATGATTACCAAGGCCCGCCACAATCCCCGCCATGGCATCCGCAAAGCCCGCCTCATACCCCCTGGCACTGCGGTCCGAAGGGCTCAGCGCAATAACCAGAGCATTGGGCCGGCGCTCGGCAAGAACGTCCAGGCTGTGAGCATCACGAAGATCAATAGCAATACTTTCCACACCCTCAGGCACCGCATTTGCCGTGCGTCGGAGCCCCAGACAATGCCATTTTGCCATGGGCAGCAGTTGACTAAGGCGCTCCCCAAGATCACCAAATCCTACGATCGCGATGGTTTTCTGCTGCACGGCTACTCCTTCTCTCCCATGATTCAGACCGGCTGTTTTTACGGGCAGAAAAAACGCTACCCATGAGTGGGATTGTCACACAAAGCCTCGAGTCCCTGCGCGGCGTAGGACCCAAAATGGCGGAACGCCTCCAACGCTATGGCATCAGCAATGTTGAGGACCTGCTGTTTCATTTGCCCCTGCGCTATCAGGATAGAACACAGGTAACGCCCATCGGCGCGTTGCAGGACGGCGCGGAGGTGGTGATTGAAGGCGATGTCGCCCTGGTAAGTGTGAGTGGCGGGGGACGACGACGTTCGTTAATGGTGAAATTACAGGACGGTACGGGCACCGCCACGCTGCGCTTTTTCCACTTTTCCCAGGCACAGCAAAACGCCCTGCAAAAAGGTGATCGCCTACGCTGTTTTGGCACGGTGCGCCGGGGCCCCCAGCAGGCGGAGATGATTCATCCGGAGTACCGAAGAAGTGCCAGCATCAGCGACAACGAAGAATCACTAACGCCCATTTATCCCAGCACCGAAGGTATCAGTCAGGGTCAGTGGCGGAAGCTCTCCGATCAGGCGTTGAGCGTTCTCGCAAAACATCCGCCAGAAGAGTTACTACCGGTTCGTCAGGACGACTACGGCCTGAGTTCCGCCCTGCGTTTTTTGCACCGTCCACCGCCCGAGGCAGACCAGCAGGCCCTGCGGGACGGCTGTCACCCCGCTCAGCTTCGCCTCGCTCTGGAAGAGCTCGCCGCACACCAGCTGTCCATGCACGAAATGCGCGCCCGAAGTCGCGAGCGTGCTGCCCCGGTGTTAAATGATACACAGCAGCTCAGTCAGCGGTTTATCGATGCTCTACCCTTTGAACCCACTGCGGCCCAGCACCGGGTAATGGCGGAGATCAATGCTGATCTTGCCATGGAGAAGCCCATGCTGCGCCTGGTGCAGGGCGACGTAGGGTCAGGAAAGACTGTGGTGGCCGCTGCAGCAGCGCTCATTGCTATCGCGAGCGGTTACCAGGTTGCGGTTATGGCACCCACGGAACTTCTTGCAGAGCAGCATCGGCGCAACTTCGCGGCGTGGTTTTCCGCATTGAACATTTCACAAATGTGGCTGGCGGGGAGCGTCAAGGGACAAAAACGACAGCAGGCGCTGGCAGCGATTGAAAGCGGCGAGGCCTCCCTGGTCATTGGCACCCACGCGCTGTTTCAGGATGGGGTGGAGTTTGCGCGCCTGGGTCTTGTGATCGTCGATGAGCAGCACCGCTTCGGCGTTCATCAGCGACTGGCCCTGAGCGAGAAAACCGGGGGTGCGTGGCGTGCCCACCAGTTGATCATGACCGCGACCCCCATTCCCCGAACGCTGTCCATGGTCGCCTATGCGGATCTGGACTGCTCCATCATCGATGAACTCCCACCGGGGCGACAGCCGGTAGGTACCGTTCTCATCGACAACCAACGACGCCAGGAAATCATTGAGCGCGTTGCTCTCGCCTGCAGGGATGGTCGCCAGGTCTACTGGGTATGTACTTTGATTGAAGACAGCGACACCCTGCAGGCCCAGGCGGCGGAGTCGAGCTTTGCGGAGCTGGCGGAAGCTCTGGACGGTATAGCCGTAGCCATGGTCCACGGCCGCATGAAGGCAAAAGAAAAAGACGCCGTCATGAGTGCTTTTAAGGCCGGAGAATTTCAGCTTTTGGTAGCCACCACGGTGATCGAAGTGGGCGTCGATGTACCCAATGCCACGCTCATGATTATCGAAAACCCCGAGAGACTGGGGCTGGCGCAATTGCACCAGCTGCGGGGCCGCGTAGGGCGGGGAAGTGCCGCCAGTCACTGTGTGCTCCTCTATCAATCACCCCTGGGACAGCAAAGCCGCTCCCGTCTGCAGGTGATGCGGGAGAGTAACGATGGTTTTTACATCGCCGAGGAGGATCTACGCCAGCGGGGACCGGGCGAGGTTCTGGGTACCCGCCAGACCGGGCTTATGGAGTTCCGGGTAGCCAGGCTTCCCGAGCACGAGCACCTTCTTGAGGAGGTGCAGGAAATCGCCGAAGCACTTCAGCAGCAACATCCCCGGTGGGTGCAACCCCTGATCCGTCGTTGGGCAGGAGACCGCCAGGCCTTCGCAAACGTCTGAGGATTACAAGAATCCCACTCAGGCCATAATAGGCGGTAGCTGCTTTTGCAAAGCCATCTTCTGTTTGGTGGCCTCACCAGTCAACGCAAACCCCAGTAAATCCCCCGCTTCGTTGCGGTACTCACCCTGAGTGTTGGTTCCATCAATGGTGAATTGCCACTCGCCCTCGGCATCAGCCGCAGGGGGCGCCACCACCGTGGGACAGGCAGGCACCTTGATGGTGACCGGCATCGCGGGGTAACTCACCTCCGTTGGCTCTCCCGCCAGGGTTTTACCCAGGGCGCGGGCGGCGGCCATGAGCGGTGCAACATAAACCAGTACGTGGCCCTCTACCTCGGCGCAATCACCCAAAGCATACACGTCCGCCGCGCTGGTCTTTAGCATGCGGTCGGTAACGATTCCCCGGTTGACGCTGATGCCCGCGCTTTTTGCGAGGTCGATGTTGGGACGGACACCCACCGCCGACACGACGATATCCGCATCAAGCATGCTGCCATCGCTCAAAGAAACCTGAACGGTGTCAGTGCTCCCGGCGGGGAAATTGACCTCGGTAACCAGGGGGCCAAAATGAAAGCGGGCGCCCTTGGCTTCAAGCCCGGATTGCAGGGCGCGGGCGCAGGGTTCGGGCAGAAGCGTAGGCAAACAGTGCTGAAGGGGATCGATAACATCCGCCTCAAAACCACCGTTGAGCAGATCGTTGGCAAACTCACAACCAATAAGCCCGCCACCGATGATGGCAACACGCTTCACCGCGAGGCGCTCCATGGCCGTGCGAAAGTCATCGTAGTCCATGAGATCGTTTACCGAATACACACGCTCCAGGGCATTCCCGGCGAGGGGAGGCCGAATCACGCTGGCACCGGTAGCGAACACCAGTGCGGTGTAGTGCACCTCGGTTTCACGATCGGCCAGGCGCAAAACCTTGCGCGCGGTGTCTACGGCCTGGACACGGGTCATGGTCCACACACTGGCATCAAGATTGGCGGCCATGGTGCCCGCATCACTCTGGGTGAGCGCGGCAGCATCAGTGTTTTTAGTGTAACCGGTCGATAGCATGGGCTTGGAATAGGCTCTGCCATCGTCTTCGGTGATCAACAATAGCGGTGTGTCGCTATCGTGCTTACGGAACTCCCGGGCAATGCCATAGCCGGCAAGCCCCGTACCGATAATCACCACGGGTGCGGGCTGGGTCTCACTGCCGGGCGTTTGGTGATGGGGTGCATCTTCTTCCACCGCCTCTTCAATGCGCTCAAAGTCTTCTTTACCCACGCCGCAATCCGGGCACAGCCAGTCTTCAGGCACATCCTCCCAGCGCGTGCCCGCCACTATGCCATCATCGGGCCAGCCCTTGGCCTCATCGTAAATAAGCCCACAAACGATACATTCCCACTTACGCATGCCAGACCCACTCCTTTTACGAGGCACTACTTTTTTGAAGGGCCGGAAGATTAACACGCCCTGCCGTAAGGCTGAAAAGGCGCTTTGCGACTTGCATGGTAGCGAAACATCACGCATTCTCGCCCTCCCCACCAACTTGATATCTATGACTCTGCAAGCAAACCGCAGCGCAGGCGTCCCCCATTGGCGACGTGAAGAAAAGATCTCCGGGCCCCTGCTGGCACCGGTGCGTAGCTGGTTGCTTGACGATGGGTCGCTCACCCAGCACCTCATGAATACCGGCAAAGCCTTTTCGCTGGAGCGTTGGCGTCAATGTTGGGAAACCCCAAAACCCGATGAGCGGAAGCTGCTCAATATGGCGCATCGCGAATTGGCAATGGTTCGTCAGATAGTAATGCGCCTGGACGGTGAGGCGGTGGTCTACGCGCGCTCCGTATTCCCCGTAAGCACCCTGGACGGCCCCTTGCTGCGGCTACGGAGACTGAAAAACAAAAGTCTCGGCAGCTTTTTGTTCTCCCGACCGGATATGCGGCGCAGTCCGTTTCAGATTGCGTTGCTTGCCGGCGATGACCCTTATCTGCCGGATCAGCTCCATCAGCAGGGTGACGCCTGGGCGCGGCGCTCCTGTTTTCAGGTGGCTGGCAAACCACTGTTGGTGAGCGAAGTGTTCCTCGAGGGGTTCCCCCGCTGGAAATCAGCCACCCCGCTTCATCGCTCCCGAAGGGGGCAGGTGAGCGTTACAATAGGTTCAAACAAAAGCAACGACGAGATCCAAAGCGCTTCATGAGCACCACTGTGCCATCTAAAACGTCATCCGAGACGCCCTCCAAAAACCGGCAGACGAGCAAGTTTTCGGCGCTGCTGCAGCTGATTCGCTGGGATCGCCCCATCGGTACCCTGCTATTGCTGTGGCCCACGCTCTGGGCGCTGTGGATCGCTGCCGAAGGTGTTCCGGATCTCAAGCTTCTGGTGATCTTTGGCCTGGGCACGCTGCTTATGCGCTCCTCCGGCTGCATCATCAACGATTTAGCCGACCGAAACCTTGATGGCAGCGTTACCCGCACCCGTAATCGCCCCCTGGTCACCGGGGACGTCACCGTAGGGGAAGCACTGGCCTTCTTTGCAGTGCTGTGCCTCATGGCCTTCGGCCTGGTGCTCATGACCAACTTTATGACCATCATGCTATCTGTACCGGCGCTGGCACTCGCTTCCTGCTACCCGTTGATGAAGCGGTACACCCACCTTCCCCAGGTGGTGTTGGGACTGGCGTTTTCCTGGTCAATCCCCATGGCCTTTGCCGCACAGCAAAACAGCCTGCCCCCCGCGCTGTGGTTGCTGTTTACCGGTAGCGCACTGTGGACCGTGGTCTATGACACCAAGTACGCCATGGTCGATCGCAGGGACGACCTGGAGATCGGCATCAAGAGCACCGCCATCCTGTTCGGGGAATCCGACCGCAGCGTTATTGCCGTATTACAGGTACTGTGCCTCACCGCGTTGGCATTGGCGGGCAGGGAGTTCGATCTGGGTTGGCCCTACTTCCTGTCCCTGCTGGTCACCGCCGGTCTGTTTGGCTATCACCTGTACTTGATTCGCGAACGCGAAGAGGCCGCATGTTTCCGCGCATTTTTGCACAACAACTGGGTAGGTCTGACCATTTTTCTGGGTATCGTTGCCAACTATGCCTTAGTGGCTTAGGGCTATGCGTTCGCGGCCTAGGGCTATGTGTTAGCGGCTTAGAGCTGCCTACGTCATGAGCCTCGCACTGGAGGTTCTCAGCAGCGTTGGGCAGGTATCCGCCACTGAGTGGGATGCCCTGCGGCGCGATGACTACCCCTTCTTTCGCCACGATTTTCTGTTGGGCCTGGAACAGGCCGACTGCACCACCACCGCAGCGGGGTGGACCCCGGCGCATTTGCGGCTGAAGGATCAGGACCGCACCCTCGCAATCCTGCCTTCGTGGTTAAAAAGCCACTCCTACGGCGAGTATGTGTTTGACTGGGCCTGGGCAGATGCCTGGCGTCGCATGGGCCTTGAGTATTACCCCAAGCTGATAACGGCTGTGCCGTTTACGCCGGCAACCGGTCCACGCATGCTCCATGCCGCAGATCTGGATCCGGATGTTCTCTGGTCAACGTTTCGGGAGCAAATGCCCGGGCTGGCGGTGAGCCTCGGCGCTTCTTCCTGGCATGTGCTTTTCCCCCGGGAGGACGATGCGCAGGCCCTGGCGGCAGCGGGACTGCACACCCGTCACCAGGTACAGTTCCACTGGTACAACCGCGATTACAGCGACTTCGACGACTTTCTCGGCACCTTCTCCAGTCGCAAGCGCAAATCACTGCGAAAGGAGCGCCGCCGGGTCAGCGAACAGGGGCTCACTCTGAGTATGCGAGACGGCACAGAGCTCTCAGAAGAAGACTGGACA
>NZ_CBFHZO010000096.1:0-8793 GCF_965660375.1 Congregibacter sp.
TATGTTAATGCCCATGGCACCTCAACCCTTGCGGGCGATGTAGCGGAAAGCCGGGCCATTGAGTCGGTGTTTGGGACCGCGGCTTCGTCAGTTGCAGTGAGCTCTACGAAGTCCATGATCGGACATCTTCTGGGTGCCGCCGGCGCGGTGGAGGCGGTGTTTGCAGTGCTGGCTATTCGGGATCAGGTTGCGCCGCCAACCATCAACCTGCATAACCCCGGTGAAGGCTGCGTACTGGACTACGTGCCGCATACGGCACGGGAAATGACCATTACTCATAGTCTCACCAACTCCTTTGGCTTTGGCGGCACCAACGGCTCGCTGATCTTTGGACGCATTTAGACGTCTTGGTGGCGGCGTCGCCGGAGAACTCTACGCGTTCGGTGCCAGTAACGGACCGGGCATTTCTTTATGGTGACGGGCTCTTTGAAACCTTGCTCATCATTAATGGCCGGGTGCTTTGGATCGATCTCCATCTCCACCGGCTTATGAACGGTGCGAAGCGCCTGCGTATAAACCTGGATTGTCGCGAGGTTCATGAAGCGATAAGCAGTGGTCTGGAGGGTTGTGCAGAGCCTGCGGGTGTTCTGCGCCTCACGGTGAGTCGAGCTTCGGGGAAACGCGGCTATGCCCCTAATCTGCAAGCGCGAGCCCAGATGGTCACCAGCTACCACTCCCTTGCGAAGTCCCCCCTGGACGCGCTGCCCCCGGCGGTGGTAGCAAGCTCTTCCATTGTGATGGGCCACCAGCCGCTGCTGGCTGGCTTGAAACACTGCAATCGTCTGGAGCAGGTCATGGCCGCAGCTGAGGCAATAGATCTTGGCGTAGACGATGTGCTCCTTCGTAACGTGAGTGGCGCTTATCAGTGCTCCAGTAATGCCAACCTGTTTGTGCTTCAGGGCAACCGTTTACTCACAGCGCCCTGTGACGGCAGTGGCGTGCTGGGCACGCGCCGGCGGTTTCTCATGGAAACCCTCGCGAGCAAGCTGAGCATGGATGCCGAGGAGAAACCCTTGGAATCAGAGGATTTACTTGAAGCAGATGGTCTGTTTCTCAGCAACAGTGTCATGGGGGTCCGCACTGTTTCCAGCTGGGATGAGAAGACCTACAAGCCCAGTGAAAGACTGCGCGATCTTCAACAGTCTTACTTTTGGGTGGTCAGGCAATGCTGCGCTATCTGAGCATTATCGTTGCCGGTATCCTATTGATGCTGCTCCTGACCCTAGGGTGGCTGGACGCCTGGTGGGAAAGTCCTCTGGAAATACCTGAGGAGGGGCTGATCGTCTATGTAGAGCCCGGTGACAGTTTGAGTCGCCTGTCCCGCCGTCTTGCGAAAGCAGAGGTTCTTCAGCACGAGCGTCTGTTTAAATGGGCGGGGCGTATCCTTGGGGCAGACAGTCGCATTCGTCTTGGGGAGTACCGGCTGGACGCTGGAATTACGCCGGCATCACTTCTGGCGCTCCTCCAAAGTGGCGATACCGTCCGTTATCTTGTGACCCTTCCCGAGGGCATTACGCTGAGTAATGCACTGCAACTCATCCAGAGCAGCGAGGGTATAAAGCCTTTGCTGTCGGATGCGCAGGACCCGCGGCTACTCGAACTGGTGGCGCCGGCCAAGCTCACCGAAGGATACTTCCTGCCAGAGACCTACCAGTATGAGCGGGGCGACAGTGATTTCGATATCCTCTTTGAGGCCCATCGTATGATGGAAGAAACCCTCGCCGAGGTGTGGATGCAGCGCCAATCAGGATTACCTTACGGCGATGCTTACGACGCACTGATCATGGCGTCTATCATCGAGAAGGAGACGGGTCTCGCGCGGGAGCGCTCTGCTATCGGAGGTGTATTTGTGCGTCGCCTGCAAAACGGCATGCGTCTGCAGACCGATCCCACAGTGATCTACGGGCTCGGCGCTGCGTTTGAGGGTAATCTACAACGCAAGCACTTGAGCGATGAGGGTAATGCCTACAACAGCTATCGACATAAAGGTCTTCCACCCGGTCCCATTGCCCTGCCCGGGAAAGCGGCCCTCGTGGCTGCGGTAAACCCCGAGGCAGGGGATGCCCTTTACTTTGTGGCACGAGGCGATGGCAGTCATCAATTCAGCGCGACACTGAAAGAACACGAGGCGGCCGTGCGCCAGTTTCAGCTATCTCGGCGCGCCGACTATCGATCTGCACCAAAGAGTAAAAACCAGTGAATCAACGAGGCTTGTTTATCACCCTGGAAGGCGGCGAGGGCGCGGGCAAGAGTACCGCCATGTCCTACATTGAAGAGCGTCTGCGGAACGCGAATGTGGACCTGATCTGCACGCGGGAGCCGGGGGGAACACGCCTCGGCGAACAGTTACGGGAGACGCTGCTTGCCCCCACGGATACAGCCATCGCACCATTGGCCGAGCTACTGATGATGTTTGCCGCTCGAGCCCAGCATCTTTCTGAATGTATCCTGCCAGCACTCCAGCGTGGTCAATGGGTACTCTGCGACCGGTTTACCGACGCGACCTATGCCTACCAGGGAGCGGGGCGGAATATGGGGGTGGCACCTGTGGCCGCTCTTGAGGACCTCGTGCAGGGAGAGCTGCGCCCGGACCTGACCCTGCTCCTCGATGTCCCGGCAGAACTGGGGCTCTCCAGAGCCCGGGGCAGGGGAGCACTTGATCGCTTTGAGCTTGAAGACAAGGCTTTTTTCGAGCGGGTGCGTCAGTCCTACCTGTACCGCGCCCGGCGCAGCAGTGGCCGCTACCAAGTTATTGATGCCTCCGCAGAGCTCGCGGACGTGGAGCGGGCTCTGCAATCGGTTGTAAATGACCTCATCGCCTGTCCACCGCTGGTGGAAAACTGATGCTGGAATTGCCACCCAATGCGAATCCGCCGCCGCAATCCCGGTCGTTGCCCTGGCATGACTCAGCCTGGCAAAGCCTGGAAGCCCTCTTTACGAGTGGACGACTTCCCCACGCGATGCTGCTGGAGGGGCAGCCGGGCACCGGTCGTAATCGTCTGGCCCTGGCTTTGGCACGTTATCTGTTGTGCAGCCAACCCAGCGAGGGTGGCAATTGCGGCGAATGTAAAACCTGCACCCTCAGCGCCTCCGGCGCACTTCCGGATCTGCTTAGCGTTGTGCCCAGCGAATCAGGAAAAGCGATAGGAATCAACGCAATCCGTGAAGTGATTCGTTTCGCTGCCGGCACTGCGTCTCTCGGGCGTTACAAGGTAATACTGATTTCGCCGGCGGAAGCTCTTACAACGGCAGCCTTCAATGCGTTTCTCAAATGTCTGGAAGAGCCCGCGTCTGAAACCTTTATTATTCTGGTATCGGCCCGCGGCTTTCCCTTACCAGCGACCATCCGTTCTCGTTGCCAGCGCTGGCAACTGCCGTCTCCCGAGCAGGGAAGAGCTCAGGCCTGGCTCGAGAACGAGCTTGGTGGTACCGGGGCCGATGGAGCGGCGTCTGCCATGCTTGAGCTGTGTAATGACCGACCTCTGGATGCCTTGATCAAGCTGCAAAGCGATGAAAGAGGCCTTCTCCTGGCAATGCACCGGTCCGTAAAGGATGTGTTGCGCGAAGAGAAAAAATCGCCGGCACTGGAGCAGGCGGTGGCGGCGGTGGAGCCCGACAGCGCGCTGGATGCCATTGAGTGTGCAATTCAGCGCTGGCTTCGCGGGTTGCCGACAGCGCGGCTTCGGTCGGGGGAAGCGCATCGGGGGTTTGTGGCGCTCGACAGCATCGCTCGCCTGCGAGCTGCCAAACGTAGTGGCAGCAATCCTAATGTGGATTTGTTGCGCTTTAGCGCAACAACTGCGCTCAACGGGCTATGGGAGTGACAAACGCAATGCTACACTCCTGCTTGCGCTCTACGTGTTTCTCGCATCATGAATGAACAATCTTCAGGCCATCAGGGAATTCTTTCTCTGACCATCAAGGATAAAGCTGTACTTTATTCTGCATACATGCCGTTTATCAAAAATGGCGGCCTGTTTGTTCCTACCAATAAGAGTTACAAAATTGGTGATGAGGTGTTCATGTTACTCACCCTCATGGAAGAACCCGACAAGATACCCATCGCGGGGAAGGTGGTCTGGGTAACGCCTAGGGGCGCCCAGGGCAATAGGACCTCTGGTATCGGCGTGCAGTTTTCGGAGCAGGACGCTGCCGCCAACTCCAAGATCGAAGAGCACCTGGTGGGTATGCTGACCTCTGATCGTCCCACCCATACGATGTGAGCGACCCGGTACGGTCGACTACGTATAAAACCTCATCGCGACAGCGGTGGGGCTCTTGGCGCCAGTCGGGACTTTCTTTCCAGAGATCAGCCGTTTTTCAGCAAAGCCCCCGGGGAATTAAAGTGCTTTATAGAAGCTGGCCCCAAGGCATTGAATTTTATAATTTTTAGGCAAAAAAATGGGCTCCAAAAGGAGCCCAATAAGACCATTAGGAGTGAAACATAAAGGAACTTAATCCTTCACAACGGAACATTGGGTTTGTTCCGGTGACATACCATTTCCGCGAGGAAATGGAGTCACGTCTATAGTAAAGGCATTAATTGGAAATATTCCATAGTTTGTTAAATAAAAATTAGTTCTTTTGTGCATATCTAAATGTGTTTTTAATGGCTTTGAGGAGCAAAAAACGCCAAATGAATGGAGAGAGGCCCTTGCTGGGTGTTTTGGAGGGTTTTTATGGAAAGCCGTGGTCGCCAGCCTCACGTCTGCGCATGACGGACTGCTTGCCGGCCCTTGGAATCGATGCCTACCTCTACGCTCCAAAGGCAGATTCGAACCTTCGCAAGGGCTGGAGGGCGTCCTGGCCAAAGCACGAGCGGGACCACCTGGAGCTAGTCGCTGCGCGTTCTGCAAAAAATGAACTGGCTTTTCACCTGGGGCTATCGCCTTTCGAGCTTTACCGCGACTACAACCGCGTTGCCCGGGCAGCGCTGCAAACCAAGGTAGGGGAGATAGTCGATCTCGGCGTTACAGGCGTCGCCTTGCTCTTCGATGATATGCCGGGTGATCTGGACAGTCTTGCTGCCCGGCAGGCAGAAATCTGTGGCGATGTGCGCCATTGGGTCGGGGCCGGGGACCTCGAGCTTCGCGTGTGCCCCACCTATTATAGTGATGATCCGATCCTTGATGAGATTTTTGGTCATCGACCCAACGATTATCTCAACGCGCTGTATGCCGACCTCGACGACGGCTACGAAGTTTTCTGGACGGGACCCGAGGTGTGTTCGCGCACGGTAACGCCCGGAGATCTCGTGGACGCGAGCCGGGTATGTCGCGGTAATCTGGCCCTTTGGGACAACTACCCCGTTAACGACAGCCGGGCCCGCTCACCCCACATTTATGTGGGTCCATTGGAGGGGCGCTCGGCAGCGTTGGATGGGTTTGTCAGCAGCCACTGGTGTAATGCCATGAATCAGCCGGCACTCTCGCTTCCCGCATTGGCGTCCCTGCCGGCTCTTTATGGGGCATTGCGTGATTCATGGGCGAAGGTATTGCAAGAAGCGGGAGTGGATGAAGGCGTCATTGCGGCCTGCGAGCCGCTGGCTACCGGGACCCTGGATAGCCTCGGAGCAGGGGAGCGGGCTAAGCTGGAATCTGTAGCTTCCAGAGACACCATGGCGTCCTCGGAGTTACGGGATTGGCTGGCCGGCGCTTACGAATTCGACCCCGAGTGTCTCACCTGCTGAAAGGTATGTTGCTGCCAAGGGGCGCCTGTGGCAAAATCGCGCCCCTCGAAGGCACCCGGCTCAGCCCCTGTCTTCGATAAAAATCTAGAAATATCAATGTTTTGCAGGTTATTTGGGGCCGCTCAAGCGGGGCTTCAAGCGCCTGGTCAGTATGCGGGAGTGGCGGAATTGGTAGACGCGCTGGTTTTAGGTACCAGTGTCTTATGGCGTGAGAGTTCGAGTCTCTCCTTCCGCACCAATCAGGGGCTTGTCCAGAGTCCCGCCAAAGAATGAGTTATTAGGGATCACCAGATTATGCAGGTTTCTATAGAAACAACGTCCAAGCTGGAGCGCCGGCTGACCGTTGGAGTACCGGCCGAAACTGTCGACTCACAGGTCGACGAACGTCTCCGTCAGGCCGTCAAAAACGTGCGGCTACCGGGGTTCAGGCCCGGTAAAGTGCCATTGAAGGTGATGCGTCAACGCTTCGGGCCCGGTGTTCGTCAGGAAGTATTGGGCGAAGTTATGAGCCGGAGCTTTCAGGAGGCGGTTACCCAGGAAAAGCTCAAGCCTGCGGGGCAGCCCACCATCGAGCCGCGCAATATGGATGCCGGCAAGGACCTGGAGTACATCGCGACTTTCGAGGTGTTTCCCGAGGTGGAAGTCGTTGAGCTCAGCGATTATCCGGTAGAGAAACCTGCCGCCGACGTTACTGCCGAAGATGTGGACAACATTATTGAAGTCTTCCGCAAGCAACGCGGTAGCTGGGAAACAGTCGAACGCGCCGCCGCTGACGGTGATCGCGTAAACATCGGCTTTGAGGGCACCCGCGATGGAGAGCCCTTCGAAGGCGGAAGCGCGGAAGGCAGCGACCTTGAGCTGGGCTCCGGACAGATGATTCCAGGGTTTGAGGATGGCATTGTCGGCATGAGTGCAGGCGAAGAGAAGGTGCTCTCCCTGAGTTTTCCTGATGACTATCACGCTGACGAACTCAAAGGAGCCGCCGTCGAGTTCAAGGTCAAAGTCAATAAAGTGGAAGAAATGCAGCTGGCACCCTTGGACGCGGAGCTCTACGCAGCTTATGGCCTGGAGGGTGATGACGAAGCTGAGTTCCGTTCAGAGGTCGAGCAGAACATGGCCCGGGAGCTGCGCAATGCGGTTGATGCGCGGGTAAAAAAGCAGGTGATGGATGCTGTTGTAGACGCTTACAGCGACCTCGAAGTTCCGGCAGCTTTGATCGCGCAGGAGACCGATGCGCTGCGAAATCAGATGTTTCAGCAGTTCGGAGGCGCTGCGCCCGAGGGCATGGACCTCAAATCCATTCTCCCCGATGATATGTTTGCGGAGAATGCCGCCCGTCGCGTAAAGCTCGGGCTGGTGCTGGCGGAACTCATCGCTCACTACGAGCTCAAAGCTGATGAAGAGGCCATCAAGGCCGCCGTGGAAGAGATTGCGTCGACCTATCAGGACCCCGAGGAAGTGGTGAATTGGTATCTGGGAAACCAGGAGCAGCTCGCGGCCGTAGAAAGCAAGGTATTGGAAGACAAAGTGGTAGAACGTCTGCTTGAGTCCGCCGCGATCAGCGACAAGTCCTGCACTTATCAGGAAGCTATCGCCTTAGGTCAGCAGGCTAACCAGCAGTAATCAGTAGTAACCAACGGCTCAGGAGCTGAGGAAGTATGTCGAAGCAGATCGAAGGAATGTCCCCCCCAGTCGAGGCCCTGGGGCTAGTGCCCATGGTGGTCGAGCAGACCTCACGGGGCGAGCGTTCCTACGACATATATTCACGCCTGCTTAAGGAGCGTGTGGTATTTGTGGTTGGTCAGGTTGAAGACCATATGGCCAATCTTATCGTTGCCCAGCTTCTGTTTCTGGAGTCTGAGAACCCGGACAAGGACATTCACGTTTACATCAACTCCCCCGGTGGGTCTGTAACGGCAGGGCTGTCGATCTACGACACCATGCAGTTTATTAAGCCTGACATCAGCACCATGTGCCTGGGCCAGGCCGCCTCCATGGGGGCGTTCCTGCTGTCCGGCGGCACTAAGGGCAAGCGTTACTGCCTGCCGAACGCGCGGACCATGATCCACCAGCCCAGCGGCGGTGCCCAGGGGCAGGCCACGGATATCGACATTCAGGCCAAAGAAATACTAATCATTCGCGAGCGCCTGAATCGCCTGATGGCCGAACACACAGGCCAGCCGCTGGAAGTGATTGAACGGGACACGGAGCGGGACCGCTTTATGGACGCCGAGCAGAGCAAGGAATATGGCCTGGTCGACGAAGTTGTGACGGCCCGGAGCGCCGGCAGCAGCGAGTGATTCAAGCGCAGTTTTGTAGGGCACGCAGTGTCTGTCCACTTGCATTAGGAGACGAAAAACATCAACCTAAAACTGGTGGCAGTGTCGTGGGAGGCGAAGTGAGCCAATGAGTAAAGATTCATCCGGAACAGATGACGGTGGCAAGCTTTTGTATTGTTCTTTCTGCGGCAAGAGCCAACACGAGGTGCGCAAGCTTATCGCCGGTCCTTCTGTCTTTATATGCGACGAGTGTGTCGATCTATGTAACGACATAATCCGCGAGGAGGTGCAGGAGAGTGCGGCGGAAGATGCCGACGAAAAGCTGCCGGTTCCCGTAGAAATTAACGCGATTCTCGACGAGTATGTCATTGGCCAGCAGCGAGCAAAGAAGGTGCTGTCCGTCGCGGTGTACAACCACTACAAGCGGCTCCGCCACGGTGGCGCCAAGGGCGACGATGTGGAGCTGGGAAAGAGCAACATTTTGCTCGTGGGCCCCACCGGTTCCGGAAAGACATTACTCGCGGAGACTCTGGCGCGGCTTTTGGATGTGCCGTTTACCATTGCCGACGCTACCACCCTCACCGAAGCGGGTTACGTGGGCGAGGATGTAGAAAACATCATTCAAAAGCTGCTGCAGAAATGCGATTACGATGTTGAAAAGGCCCAGGTGGGTATCGTCTACATCGACGAAATCGACAAAATTTCGCGCAAATCCGATAACCCGTCGATAACCCGTGACGTGTCGGGCGAGGGTGTTCAGCAGGCGCTGCTGAAACTCATCGAGGGCACGGTGGCATCGGTTCCCCCGCAGGGCGGGAGAAAGCA
>NZ_CBFHZO010000097.1:0-8274 GCF_965660375.1 Congregibacter sp.
CGGGTAATAAAAGAAATCACACTATCAAAGTCTTGCTTTGGAGGCAGGTGCATTCCATGGCTGGGGCCGCGCGGTAATGGGAGATTAGATGTTGGATTGCGCTGGTTTAGGGACGTTGGTTGGCTCGTGTCACTGCGGCGCAAGAAATGTTGTCACACGCGATGACTTGACAATCGTGAGTCCTCATCAGTACAACGGATCCACCGTCTCTCACGCAAGTGAGCAAATTCTATTCCGGTGATCGCCTTGTTAAAAACAACGGTAGCAAAAGCTCTAGCAAAAACGCCAACAATGACGTCGGTCACGGTGAATGCGAAAGCCACCGGTTTTGTGGCGGCATGTTGTGCCTGCCTTATGCTCTCCCTCCCGAGCTGGGCCGAGTTTCGATCAGCGGATGAACGCTTCACCATGGCCCTCACCGGTGACTCCATCATTACGCGCAAGCTCTCCGTGTATGACGAGCCCGAGTACCTGCAGATGATCGAGTTGATCCGTAGCGCAGACCTTGCGTTTACCAACCTCGAGGTGCTGTTCCATGACTATGAGACCTACCCCATGGCGGTTAGTGGCGGCACCTGGATGCGCGCCGACCCGGGCTTGGCGGGAGAGCTCGCCTGGGCTGGCTTTGATCTGCTCTCCCGCGCTAACAATCACACGGGGGATTATGGCGTTGAGGGCATGCGAATTACCTCTCGCCATGTGCGCGAGGCCGGGTTGCTCGACGCCGGTGTTGGCGAGAGCCTCGCTGAGGCGCGGGAAGCGAAATTTCTTGAAACAAGCAAAGCGCGCGTTGCGCTGATTTCGCTCTCCTCTTCCTTTGCCAGGCACATGGGGGCCGGGCCGTCCCGCGATGACATGCCCCCGCGGCCAGGGCTCAACCCGCTTCGTTACGACACCACCTACGAGGTAGAGGCGGAGGAGTTTGAGCGCCTCAAAACCCTGGGCATGACTCTCGGTCAGTTCACCAACCAGGACGGCAAGCCGCGCGGCCTCAAGGATGACAAGCCGGGCGAATTCAAGCTCTTCGGCAGCGACTTCAAACTCGCCGATAGCAATCGGGTGCGTACCACCGCCAATGAGAAGGACCTGGAAGCTATCGCTGCTGTCGTCAGCAACGCCAAGCGCCTTGCCGATTTCGTTATCGTTACGATTCATGCGCATGAGGGCCAGAAACGATCGGAGCCCGCCGAGTTTATTCCCGTATTTGCGCGAGCCATGGTAGATGCCGGCGCCGATGTGTTTGTGGGTCATGGTCCCCATGCCCTGCGTGGCATAGAGATCTATGACGGCAAGCCGATTTTTTACAGCCTCGGCGATTTCATTTTTCAGAACGAAACGCTGCTGCGACTGCCCTACGACAACTACGCCCGCTATGACCTGGATGAGAATGCCCACGTGGCTGACTTCAACGATAAACGCTATAAAAACGATGCCGAGGGCTTCCCCGCCAATCCGGAAATCTGGGAGGCCGTGGTTGCGGTACCCGTGTTTGAAAATCAGCAGCTCGTTGAGCTTGCGCTGCACCCGATAACGTTGGGTTACGGGCTACCCCGGCAGGTTCGGGGACGGCCGATGCTGGCCGATCGTGAACTCGGTGCAAAGATTATTAATGATCTTAAGGAACGCTCGGCGCCCTTTGGCACACAGATCACACAGCGGCGTGGCGTTGGCTATGTCGAACTTCCAAACCATTAACGCAGCACCTCATCTCACCATCGCATCAAACAATGGGAACGTTCTTATGATTCGATTCACGCAATGGTTACTTATCGCGGCCCTTGGCATAGCCCTCGCTGGCTGCGGCGAAGCCGAAGAGCCCACCCGGAACGTCGCGCCGATGCCTACGGTAACAACAACGGCGACGCCTCCCGAGCCGGTTCGCATTGCCGTGCTCCGCTTTTCCCACGAAACCTGCACCTTTTGTCCCGGCGGCGACGTGACCATGGCGGATTGGACAAAGATTCGCGATATGGATGTGGGTGATGAGGTGCTCACCGCAGGCGGGTACACCAAGGGGTTTACCAGCGCCATGGGTGAATATCAGGGCGTAGAGCTTATCGGCCTGACTTCACCGCCCGGCGTCTATGGAGGTTCTTCGCGCAGCTGGTCTACCCGCGAAACCTTTGAGGAAATCATGGCGGGACAGATCGCCGACCTTGAGGCGGCCATGCCCGTAGACGGCGTTTATCTTGCCATGCACGGGGCCATGGCGGTGCGAGGCATTCCTCGTCCTGAGGCGGAAGTTGCCAAGCGCATCCGTCAGGTTGTGGGTCCGGATGTGCCCATTGCGGCCACCTTCGATCTGCACGCTAACGAAGACGAGGAGTTCCTCAAGTGGGCCGACATCTCGCTGGTCATCAAGCGCTACCCCCATTACGACACGGGTCTGCAGGGTGAGCGTGCAGCAAGGTTGTTGCTGCGCACCATCCGCGGCTCCTTTGATCCCACCGGCGCGACGCGGCGCCCGGGCATCGTGACACCCACGGTGCTCCAGTGGACGGGCCGTTCGCCTTATATGGATATTTACGAACGTGCCCGCCGTTGGGAATCTCGGGAAACTGACGTGTTCGTCAGCGTTGCTCTGGGCTTTCCCTGGTCGGATGTTCCAGATCTTGGCGCTAATATCCAGGTCATTACCAATAACGATCAGGCGCTTGCTGATCGCATCGCCGATGACATGAACGAATATATGTGGCGCGTGCGCGAGCAAATGTTCGACACCGAAATGCTGATGCCTGAAGAGGCCGTGTCGAGGGCCATTGCCGACATCGAAGGCGGAGTGAGCCCCGTGGTGCTTGCGGATTACAGTGACCGCAACGGCGACGCCACATGGATACTCGACGAAATCGTAAAACAGGGGTTGAGCGGCGTGCTCTACGGCACTGTCCGAGACGAACTGGTCATACAGCAGCTGCTATCCTCCGAGGCCCAGCCCGGCGATGCCTTCGATATGCCTGTAGGTGGGTTCGCGGCAGACTCCAGCGGCAAACCCGTGCAGATTACGGGTACGCTTAGCTACCTTGGTGAGGGTCTGGGTTACGAGACGATTGCCATCGTGGAGTTCGGCGAAGGTAATTCGCTAATCATCACGCCGGCGCTGCGCCAAATCATCTGGACCGAGCAGCTTGAAGTCGGTGGTCTTGATCCTGACGACTTTAAGGCCTTTGTCACAAAGTCACGCGTGCACTTCCGTCGCGGATTCGATGAGACGGGCTACTCCCCCTCAATTTACATCGTTGACGCACCGGGAGGATTTGTCGGTACAGTGCGCCTCGACTCCCTGAGCTATGACAACGTGGAGCTCACCGACCTGTATCCCTACGGCACGCCGCCCGATCGGCGCTAATTCGCCCTTTTTGGGAGGGCGCCGAGTCCCGTCAGACAAACCCGCGATCGACAAACCAGAATATGCCCAGGGCGAGCAACCCGCTTGCCAGCATGGTCGCGGCGGGGACCTGCAGCGTTTTTACGGCGGGGATGATCCGCGCCAGTAATAGCAAAAGGACAATCAGTGTCCCTACGATAAGCAGCTGGCCAAGCTCAATACCGAGATTGAACACCAGTAAGGCAATAGCGAGCTGCTCAGTGGGCAGGCCGATCTCCAGCAAAGATCCAGCGAAGCCGAAGCCGTGAATCAGCCCGAAGAACGCAGTGAGCAACGGCGTCATTGCCGGTACCCAGGCTGCGCGCTCGCGCGTCAGGAGCAGGTAGGCCCCAAAAAATAGTGTTATGCCGGCCATGGTCAGCGGGTCCGGTCCACCTCGCAGCAAGCCGTACAATACAATGACCGATCCGCAAGCGAAGACCGTCCCTGCGTAGACACCCAGCCGCGACTGGCGCCGGAACACGCTTTCTGCGGCGACTAGCGCGATGGTAAGCCCGATAAGCGCCTCTACCATTTGTCCATCAGGTGAGGCAAGGCCGAGTACGGCAAGGGCTAGGGTGATGCTGTGGCCTACGGTGAAACCGGTGATCGCAAAGACCAGGGGCTTGATGCCACCCACCAGAAGCATGATCGACGCGAGAAAGGCCAGGTGATCAAAGCCGAAGGCCATGTGACCGATACCCAGACGGGCATAGCGTTTTGCGACGTCGGTAAGTGCTACCGCGGGCGCTCCAGGAAGCTCCCACACTCGGTTTGCGCGGTCCAGTACACGCTCCGCGACGAAGGCGCCATCGACGCTGCTGACACGTACAAAGTGCAGGTGGTCTGGAAGGAGCTCGAAGAACGCGTTGTTCCGGAGCTCGACCGGGCCCTCGGCTGGGCAGTTGGCGACGAAACTGGCTTGTAAAAACGCCTCGGTTTCTGTTGTGGCGAAGCGGGATTTCTCGCAGGCACCGACGGCCGTAAACAGCTGGTAACGATCTTTGACGACGGATCCAACGATATCCAGCGGCGACTGATTCGCGTAGTAACGTAAATCTGCAAGTTGCAAAAACTGATCTCGCCGCATGTTGTAGGTGACAGTAAACTCCTGCTCGCCCGGGCCGGCTCGCAATACGCCATAGCTCTCGCCCAGAGAGTGGGCAAAGAGTGGCGACGGGAACAGGGCAAGCATCAGCCAGAGGACGAGATGTCGCATGCTATGGTGCAACACGGAGGTTTTTGCGTATTTCTGCGCGCTGCCTGAGCCATTCGAGGTACTCGTCGTAAGCGAGGTCTTGCCGCTGCAGCTGCAATTCGCCTCTCACGGAGAGGCGGACCTCTTTAAAGGGTGGGACCCGTGCCTCATTAACAGCAGCAACGCGGATTAGACGGTAACCGCGTTTTGCTTCATAGCCCAGCACGCTACCCACCTCTGCGGTTTGCAGGAAAGTGACGACCTCTTCAGGAAAACGCCGAGCAAGCTTATCGAGGCTGAAGGGAACAGGTGGCAGTCGACTGACCGAAACACCGCTATTCTCCGCAGCCAACGCTCTTATTGCGACGCCTTCACGGAGCGCAGCCTCTGTTGACGGCAGCTGCGATCTGTCGCTAACCACGAGCCCCTCGAGCTGGATTGTCAGCGGCTCGGCAAAGAGTGTCTTGTTCGCGTTGTAAAAGGCGCTTATCTCGACGTCCGGCACGTTGCGACTTCGCTCTTCATTCAGGATGGCCTTCTCCATCGCCTGGATGATGGCAATGCGGACATTAGAATCACGACGAAGAAGCCCGAGCTCCGAAGCCCGCTGAATCAGCAACTCCTCGTCGATCATGTCATCAAGAGTATCTAGTAGCTGGTCCACCGGCGCCCCTTCCTGCGCTCGTCGCTCCAGGAGGCTTCGTAATTCATCCGTGGGAATCCGGGTCTCATTCACCAGGGCCGCGGTGGCGTCGTCCAGCGACGGGCTTTCATCATCCACCAGCCCTGCCAGAGCGATGAGAACCCCGAGCACTACGGCGGTAACCAAAAGGCCATCTGTCGGTTTCACGGCTTAATCCCCGGCTTCAAGAACGGACAATATGGTAACTCCATTGCGGAGGAAGTATTGCCAAGTTCACCGACCTTATTCGGAAGGCTCCACGCGTTAAGTCCTGTAAGCGCCGCCGTGTACCAACTGATGCCATTTCCTGTACTGCCTGGCTCTACTGCCGCTTCAATCTCCGCTACCGCAATATTGAAGTTCCGATGGCCCAGCGCGGCTCCACTGTCAGCCGCGAAGCGAACAGCCTACGCAAGCCCGTCTGCAAGACCTCGCCGGAATAGCGGAGTGGGTGGGGTGGGTGGATCATTACTTCAGAACCTTAGTCGAAGGTGACCGGGTAGTGCTTGCTGAACTCGACCCGCGTTGCGTCATGATCGATGTTCCTGCCCCAGTTTAAGATTGTAAATCCATCGCTCTGCACGGAGTCAATCGAGGGAATAGTCCCGGTAAACACGCTCTTGCGATAGCCCTTTGCCAACTCGGGTTGCTGCGCAGTCTGATGCCAGGTCCAGAGCAAATATGTCGGCTCAAAGAGCAGACGCTTTCGATTCCAGTTTTCCGGAATTGTGTCCATCAGGTCCCGTCGAACAAGCCGGGGGACATGAAGTACCGGATTGGGCGCGTAGATGCCCTGACAGCGGAAGAATCCCAGGGTTTCCCAGAGCCAGTTTTGCCAGTTGTTGAGCTGCTCATTCGGCCTCTTGCGTTGTTTGTGAGCTATGAGGGGAGCGCTGAAAACCTGCGCAGGATCGGGGAGGTCTTTGAGTAACAGCATATCATCGTGCCACCAGATCCAGGACTCGAATTGCTCTGCAAAGACTTGCTGGTGTTCCCACATACGCAAGACCTTATTGGCTCTTGGGGAGTGACACCAGTGAGTGAGTGCCTGAATTTCCATGCGATCCAGCCAGGACGCTGGCGGAAGATGCTGCTCCTCCGTGAGTAGGGCTATTGGCCAGTCACCCAGGTGATGCCGAATCGCGGCGACCACAACGGGCAGGTAGTCCTGGTCTTTGGGCCTGTAGCTGATAGCGATGGGTGGCCTGACCTTCGACGAAATACTAAACATCGTTTCGAATTCTCCAACATAATAACCAACGTCAGCGCCGAGACAATCTGGCAACAATAAACCAAATCCTTGCTGAATTGTTCCGATAAATATGCCTGTGATTCCAATAGAGATCCCAAAGAACGTTTGGACTTTTTACGACTTTTACTGAAGCGGAAGTTTATCTATCGTGGGTTACAAAGGTGAATGACCCCAGTAAAGGAGGCAAACAGCATGTGCGGAATGCAGGGGTACCTATGACGGCCGTCAAAGCGCTTGCCGAAACTCCCAGGAAGACTCTCTCGGTGATAGTAATCACCAAAGACGAGGAGGATCGAATCGGCCGCTGTTTGGAGTCAGTGAAGGGGCTTGCCGATGAGATTATCGTGCTGGACAGTGGCAGCACCGATGGCACCTTGAACATCGTAGCCCGTTACACCACCAACTTTATGTCTACGGACTGGCCAGGGTATGGTATCCAGAAGCAGCGGGCGCTGGCGAAGGCTGAATGTGACTGGGTCCTGAGCATAGACGCCGATGAAGCCGTAGACGAAAAGATGCATGACTGGATAGGTGGATTCCTGGCAGGAGGGCAGGTGGGCGTCACCGGTGTCAAATTGCCCTGGGGAGTATTGCTCTATGGAAAGCGCCTTGACCATGGACGCAGTGCGCGGGCGCCTTTGCGATTGGTGCGCAGAGAAGGTGCCGCATTCACCGAGGACAGGGTCCACGAGTCGCTGAGGGCAGGGGCGGGAGAGGTAGTTACGGCGAAAGGTCGCCTATTGCACTACACAAGTCGCGATTACGGTCACGCGGTGGACAAGTACGCGCGCTACAGCTGGCTGGGCAGCCAGGAATACTTTGAAAAGGGTCGGCGATGTCACTCCCTTTCCTTTGCCTTGATGAATTCTCTTTGGGTTTTCTTTCTGATTTACGTAATTCGGAGAGGCTTTTTAGATGGTCCCGTGGGATTCCTGGTCGCCGTCAATTTTTCGCAGCATACGTTCAATAAGTACGCCGGATTGTGGACGCTCACGCGGGAAGAGAAACAAACTGCGAGGTCTTAGGGTTGGTGGCGATTGAGGCTGCGGCGCGTGGAGAGTCCGGGAACTCGTAACCGAAGGTTTCGATATCCTTCCGATACATTTCTGCCACGGCTTCGCGAGTCTCTGCATCGTAGAAGTCATGCAAGCTGGTTTTTATATTCTCCCCGTTTTGCAGAAGAACATTTCGAATCCGTCGCTTACGGACTCTCGAATCTTTACCTGAACTATTGCGGTGAGGAAGCTTCGAGTCATGAATTTCGAGGCGCGCGCATACAAGGTCAAAGTCCGCTTGCAGATTCTCGAAACGACCGACGTAATCGACCAGCAAGTGCCCGTCGGCATCGTACAGCATGTCAAACTGGGGCATCACATGGCGGTATTTGTCGCCCCATCCAGGCTTCGGCTGCTTCTCAAGCACAAAGTGTTTGAAGCTTCGGTGGTGCAGGTAGTTGCGATAAAGATACTCCGAGAGAATTCTTGCCCAGGGATTGCGAACAAAACTGAACTTGAAGTATGTGGAGAACTGCTCTGCTGCGACATGGCCGCATGCTACATACTCCGCAGCAGAGAGGTGAGACAGCTTCTCCGTTCCCCGGCGGGGGTCATTGTTAGCATTGAGGTACAGGGTTTCCCGATCGCGCTCCCAGTCAAGCCCTTGCCGCTGCATGAAGAATTGCTCAATGCTCTGCCCCGCTACTTTGGGGATATGCACAAAAATGCATCGATGCTCATTGCAAATCATGGTTTCACTCCCCGATCTGGGCACAACAATCT
>NZ_CBFHZO010000098.1:0-82416 GCF_965660375.1 Congregibacter sp.
CCAGACGCTGCCCGTGGCTTTTGCCCAGATGCCCGGTGGCTACGTCTTCGCGGTGCTGTTCTTTTTGATGCTCTCCGTGGCGGGTATTACGTCCATGGTGGGGCTGGTGGAATCGGTAAACTCCTGGATTGAAGAGCACTATGGCATTTCCCGGCACAAGAGCGCCATGATCGTTGTGGGCTCTGTAGCGGTGCTGAGCATCCTCAGCATTCTGTCCTATAACGTCATGGATGAGCTCCGTTTAGGTGATCGAAACTTCAATGACGTGATGGATTATTTCTCCAACCAGATTCTGCTGCCCCTTGGCGGCCTGTTCATCGCAATTTTTTCGGGCTGGTTTATGCATCGGGAATATTCGAGAGATGAGTTCACATCCCTGGGCTCGACGGGTTACGCAATCTGGTATTTCCTGATTCGCTACATCGTTCCGCCGGCGCTGCTGATTATCTTTGTTTTAGGCGTTGCTGAGTAGACGCGGGGAACCACTATGTTAGCAATGCTGAGTGATCTTCTCTGGAGCAAGGTGCTGGTTGTGATGCTGGTGGGCATCGGTCTGTACTTCACCATTGCTTCCCGCTTTGTGCAGTTCCGTTACTTTGGCCGGATGTTCGCGGTGCTCGGCTCAGCCCTGCACCATGAAAAGGGCCATGTCAGCTCCTTTCAGGCGTTGGTAGTCAGCGTGGCCGGTCGCGTTGGCGGCGGCAATATCGCCGGCGTCGCGGTAGCCATTACCCTGGGGGGACCCGGTGCCGTTTTCTGGATGTGGGTTATCGGCCTCATGGGTATGGCCACCAGTTTCTTTGAATGCTCTCTGGCACAGTTGTACAAGCGTTATGAACCCGACGGCACTTTTCGGGGTGGGCCCGCTTATTACCTCACCCGGGGCATCAATCAGCGGGGACTGGCGGTCATCTACTCGCTATTGCTGTTGATAACCTTCGGCTTCGGCTTCAACGCCGTGCAGTCCTATGTGGTAGCCACGTCCCTGGATGTGTCCTTTGGCGTACCCACCTGGGCCAGCGGGCTGGCCCTCGTGGTGTTTCTTGGCTTTGTGATTTTTGGGGGAATACAGCGTATTGCCGCCGTATCCGAGATTGTCGTACCGGTGATGGCCGTGAGCTACTTTGCCTGTGCCCTGCTTGTTATCGGTATCAATATTCAGGAGGTTCCGGCGGCTTTTGCCACGATTGTCAGCAGCGCTTTTGGCCTTGATTCTGCACTGGGCGGCGGTATCGGCGTGGCTATCATGCAGGGGGTAAAGCGCGGTCTGTTCAGCAATGAAGCGGGTTTGGGCAGTGCGCCCAACGTGGCGGCGGTTGCCTTTGTCCCCCACCCTGCGAATCAGGGCATTGTCCAGGCTTTCAGCGTGTTCATCGACACCATCATCATGTGTAGCTGTACGGCGCTGATCATTCTCCTGTCGGATGTCTACCAACCGGGTGACGCCGGCGTATCGGGAGTGGCACTTACGCAAAGTGCCCTGGCGGAGCACCTTGGTGCCTGGGGGGGAAGCTTTGTGAGTATCGCGCTGGTGATGTTTGCCTTCAGTTCCATCATGTACAACTACTATCTCGGCGAGAATGCCCTGAACTATTTCAGTGAATCCAATCGCAAGGTGTTTGCCGTGTTCCGGGTTACAGTGCTCGGGTTGGTGTTCTGGGGGGCCGCTCAGGATCTGGGGACGGTGTTTGGCTTTGCTGACCTGACCATGGGCCTTCTCGGGGTGGTAAACCTTATCGGTCTGCTCTGGATGTCCAAATTAGCCCTGCGACTCTTAAAGGATTACGACGATCAACTTGCCGATGGTAAGACTCCCCGACTCAATGCCGATGATTTTGCGGATCTGGATATTGATCGGCGGGCCTGGCCCGACTGAGTGCTGCTACAAAACCGGGGACATAAGTCGCGCGGCGGCTATAGCCAGGGGAAACCAAAACGGTTTACCCGCCAGTTCTTCCGCAGTCACGTGCCGTGATTGATCGAAGTCATTCAAGAGCATGGCCTCCACCTCATCGCAAAAGGTCGAGTCGTGCACCAGTGCGGTGATTTCAAAGTTCAGGCGAAAGGACCGGTTGTCAAAGTTAGCGGTGCCGACGCCCGCGAGTTCTCTGTCCAGTAACAAGACTTTTTGGTGCATAAATGCAGGCTCGTAGCGATAAACCGCGACGCCTGCCGGCAATAGTTCCCGGGTGAAGGACCAGTTTGCCAGGCCAACCACAGGACCGTCAGCTTTATCGGGGATCATCACCCGAACGTCGACGCCCCGCAGTGCCGCCAGCTGTAGCGCAGCAATAATGCCGCGGTCCGGAACAAAGTAAGGACTGGCGATCCAGATGCGATCCTGGGCCTGGGTAATGACCTGATGAAACATCAGGCCGGCTTCATCAAACTCGCTGGCCGGATCTGAGGGAAACAGCAGCACCGAGCATTTACCGCCTGCGTCCCGCGGCATCTCCCAATTGAGGTCCAGCTGTTCCCGCCGTGCCCACAACCAGTCCGTTGCGAAGGTAAGCTCTGCACCAATCACTGCAGGCCCCCGGAGTTTTATGTGGGTGTCGCGCCAGGGGCCGCGCTTTTGGTCTTCCCCCAGATACTCCACGCCCACGTTGTGTCCGCCTATCCATGCGGCGACGCCATCGACCACGACGACTTTACGGTGGTTGCGGAAGTTGAGCTGGAAGCGGTTTCGTCGTCCGCGAGTGGTGTTGAAAGCGGCGAGCTCGACGCCGGCTTCTTCGAGCTGCCGGTGAAGCGTGGTTTTATCAAAGCCGCGGGACCCCACCTCGTCATAGAGGAGGTGAATATGGACGCCGGCCTGCGCCTTGGCAGCCAGTAGCTCGCCCAGGCGCCTTCCCAGGGCGTCATCACGCAAAATGTAAAACTGAAAGAGCACGTAACGCTCCGCATCGCGAATGCCGGCCTCTATGCTGTCAAAAGTGTTAATGCCATCAACGAGGAGTTCAACGGTGTTTCCCCGCACCGTAGGGAGTCTCGCAAGACGATGGAGGCTGCGGTAAAAGGCTGCGGATGCGTCCCTCGCCTGAAAATCGAAGAGTTCGCTCCGGGGGATCCGTAGTCGCGATTCAGCCTGGGCTTCTATCTGTTCCCGCTCCTGAATATAGCCCTCGAATTTGTTGCGTCCGAAGACCAGGTACAGCGGCACGCTGACGTAAGGCAATGTCAGCAATGAAACCACCCAGGCGATGGAACCCTGGGCAGTGCGTGCCTGGAGGATGGCATCGATGGCACTGGCAATAGCGCCCAGGTAGACCACCGTCAAAACGACGCCGATAATCTCGGGGCTGTAGTTGATTTCCATTATGGGAGTCTAGCAGCGCCCGGGAACCCGGTCGCTCATAGAAGTTTGCAAAAAAAAGGGTTTTTTGAAGGGCTGAATTTGAAAGGCTGAGCAAGACGACTGGAAGCTAAGGCTTTGAGTCGGCGTTTTTGCCGTCCGATTGCGATGCCGAAGGCGTAGTTCCCGATTTAGACTCTCCCGATTTAGACTCTCCCGATACAGCCTCTCTCGATACAGCCTCTCTCGATACAGCCTCTCCCGGTACAGTCTCCCCGGGGATAAACTGGATAATTGCCATTGTCAGCAAAAACAGGCTCAGCAGCAGCCACCTCATCGTCCGTTTTCTGTCTTTCACACCACCCATCCTTCCCTGAGCTTTTTCCTGTCATTGTCTCGCCGACTGTCACAGTCGCTGAAGAAGATTAGCATGCAGGGGGCACAAGTTCAGAACCTTGCTGCGGTATAATTCGCGGCCAAATTTTTCAGGTTGTATAGGTATGTTTACCCCCAGCTACGCTCGCATCACTGAGCGACTTTCCGCCGACGGCAGCGACGTCTGGGCTGTTCATGACAGAGCGCTTGAGATGCAGCGCAATGGCGATGACGTCATCCTCCTGTCCGTGGGCGACCCGGATTTTAGAACCCCGGAGCCGATCATCGATAATGCGGTGAGCCACCTCCGGGTAGGTCGCACCCACTACTCGCCATCCCTCGGAGAGATCAAACTTCGCCGTGCGGTGGCCGACCTGGAGACAAGAACCTCTCCCTATCCCTGTAGCGCGGACGAGGTTGCTATCTTCCCCGGGGCAACCTCGGCTATTTATGCTGTCATGTCCTGCCTGCTCGATCCCGGTGACGAGATCGTGGTGCCGGAGCCCATGTACGTGGGATATGTGCCAATTTTTCAGGGACTGGATCTTGATGTTCGCACGGTTCCCCTGGAGGTGCAGGATGATTTTGCCCTCGATGTCGGCGCCCTGAAAGCGTCGATCAGTGACAAAACGCGAGTGCTGTTTATCAATACGCCGGGGAATCCGACGGGGGCAATTATCCCCGCCGCTGATATACGGGAACTTGCCAACTATTGTCGCGAACGGGATATCTGGTTCGTCTGTGACGAGGTTTACTCCATGTTCTGCTACGAGGGTAAACACGTGTCCGCCCGGGCCAGCGCGGAGTCTCTCGAAAACATTGTGATGATTGACGGCCTGTCCAAGTCCCACGCCATGAGCGGTTGGCGGATCGGCTGGGTAGTGGCTCCGCCCACGCTGATTCAGCGACTTGGGGATTATGCGGGTGCCACGCTGTTTGGGAGCCCCCAGTTTATCCAGGACGCCAGCGCCTTTGCCCTGGAGAACGACCAGCAATATGTCCGGGAGATGCGGGACGAGTATCGCAAGCGTCGGGACTACGTGCTGCATAAACTCGCAAAAGTAGAGAACATCCGATGCAGTCGTCCTCATGCCGGTATGTTTGTTATGTGTGACGTTAGCGCCACGGGACTTGATGGCAGGACCTTTGCGGAGCAGTTGCTGACGGAGCAGGCGGTGTCAGTGATTCCCGGTGATGCTTTCGGTCCTTCCGCTGGGAACTTTGTTCGCCTGGGGCTGGCGCAAAATCATGCGGTTCTCAAACGTGCCTGCAAGCGTATCAGGGAATTCTGCGCGGCGATCCAGAGATGATGGAATGGGGCGTGCTCGGGGGCACCTGCCTGCTTACTGCGACTCGGTGAGCACCACTTCGAAATCAAACTCCCGGTCGCCGCGGCGGGCCCGAACAGAGACTGCATCGCCGGCTTTGTGGCGCTCCATTAGGGAGAGGTAGTCATCGTGGCTATTGATGGTCTCCCCATCGATGGCAACGATGATGTCACCCAGCAGTAAATCACCGCGGCTGCCGCGGGAAATCCCCCGAATACCGGCCTCCGCTGCAGGAAGCCCGGGAAACACCCTGACCACGGGGATGCCCTTGATACCGTAGCGGCGGCGCCAGCGGTCGCTGGCAAGCTCAATGCCCATGATGGGACGGAGAATGCGACCGTAGCTGATGAGCTGTGGCACCACCTCCCGCACCGTGTTGACCGGAATGGCGAAACCAATACCTGCACTGGCACCACTGGGACTGAAAATCGCGGTGTTTACACCGATAAGCTGCCCCAGGGAGTTGAGCAGGGGGCCGCCGGAGTTCCCGGGATTGATCGCGGCGTCTGTCTGTACCACGCCCCGTATTTGCCGTCCGCTGGGGGCGCGAATTTCTCTCCCCAGGGCACTGACAACGCCGGTGGTAAGCGTTGTATCCAGCCCAAAGGGGTTGCCGATGGCCAGGACTTTTCTGCCCACGGACAGCTCCGTGGAGTCACCCAGGGGGAGGGTGGTGAGATCCGGTGGCGGATCCAGCAGACGGAGCACCGCGAGATCTTTTTCCGGGGCGCTGCCTATGAGTTCCGCCGCGTAGCTGTTGCCGTTCTGCAAGGTCACCTGCATCCGACTGGCGTCAGCCACCACATGATAATTGGTCACTATGAGACCGCTGTCGTGCCAGACAAAGCCCGACCCCGAGCCTTTGGGTATTTCCATCACATCCATGGAGAAACGGCTGCGACGGCGGAGCGTCGTGGTTGTGACATACACCACCGCAGGACTCGCTTTGCTGAATATTTCTGTGCTGTTCGCCTCGTCTTCCGTGGCAAAGCTCAGGTAGTCGACGGCTTCGTCAGCCTGGACGGGGCCCGTTGCCTGGACGAAGATAGCCAGCAGACCGCCGAGGAGCGCAGGGTGCAGCACTGATGACATTTGCTGGAGACGGCGAAGCATGGCGATCAACTGCCGGCTGCGGCCTGAAAGGCGGATACAAAATCCCGGATGCGCTGGGCATTCGCTCCGAGATCACTCACGCCCACTCTCGACACGGAGCGGAGGTCGATGAGGCTTCCTTCCGCATTGGTCCGCACGCGAATCACCACATCATCCTTGAATTGCATGATGGGGGTGGTGTCCACAGCTTCCACAAAGCCCCCGTTGGGGTCTTCATGCACGATCTCCCATCCCAGCTCCCGAGCAGTGGTCAGCGCCAGGTTGTAGCTACTTGCATAGGAACGGGGGCTCTCGATGGTGCCAAGATCAGGATAAGCCTGCCGCTGCTGCTCAATAACCTCCTCCGTTAACGCCAGCGGGTTACTGCTGTCGCCGCGGAGTTCGACGATTCTTGTAAAGGCGGGAGGGTCCTGAAGATCCGTGCTGATATTGTGGATCGGCGGAGCTGCTCCGCCCTGCATGGCCAGAAGGAGAAACGCGGCGCCCGGGAGCGCCGGAAGTGCCCCTTTGAATATGCGTCTGCGCTCGTCCCGCCAGCGCGGCAAAAGGCTTTGTACCGCCATGAACGCCAGCACAAGCGCACTGAGCAATCCTGCGATGGCGCACATGAGTAGTCCCTGCTGCCAGTTTCCGCTGCGCACAATAAGAACCGACAGCGCCAGCATCAGCAGAAAAAACCAGGCAAAGTAGCCGGGCCAATGAATCCAGGCGCTGGGACCGGGGCTGGAACCGGGGCTCGAAGTGTCTCTCATGGTCGTCTGCCTCTATGGGTGTAAAAACGCTTCTGTCAGACGCCGCTGCGCAGTGCGGCGATGCGTTGCTCCAGGGGGGGGTGGGAGCTGAACAGAGCTTTGAACCCCTGCTTCGCTGATTCACTGATACCAAACGCCGTGAGTTCACCGGGGAGGTCCTGGGAGACCTCCTGATTGCCCCGCAGTCGTTCCAGGGCAGCGATCATGTCGCCCCGCCCGGCGAGGGTAGCGCCGGCCTTGTCAGCGCGGAACTCACGCCACCGGGAAAACTTGAAAACGATGATGCTCGCGAAAATGCCCAGGACAATCTCGGCGACAATGGATACCACAAAATAGCCGATGCCATATCCCCGCTCTGTTTTGAAGACTACCCGGTCAACGGTGTGCCCGATGATTCGAGCCAGGAACATCACGAAAGTATTCACCACGCCCTGAATGAGCGTGAGGGTCACCATGTCTCCATTTGCTACGTGGCCGATCTCGTGGCCAATGACCGCCCGGATTTCGTTTGCCGGAAATCGTTTAAGCATGCCGGCACTGATCGCCACGAGGGCCGCGTTTCGGTTCCAGCCGGTGGCAAAGGCGTTGGGCGACTCTGAGGGAAAAACACCGACCTCGGGCATGCCGATACCTGCCTCGCTCGCCAGCTCTCCCACGGTATCCACGAGCCACTGTTCGTCGCGATTGCGCGGCTTTTCGATGATGTAGGTGCCGGTGCCGCGCTTGGCCATCCATTTGGACAGAAACAGGGAGATCAGCGAGCCGCCCATGCCGAAAAGACCGCAAAACACCAGAAGCGCCTTGAGGTTCAGGTCGACGCCGTTCTCCGCGAGGATGCCCTCGAAACCCAGGAGCGTAAAAATCGTCCCGACAAGAATCAGAACGGCAAAGTTTGTGGCGAGGAACAGCAGTATGCGCATCTCTTTATACCTGTGATATCCGTTCGCTTTTCTTAGATGGGGGATGAGTCCCCGATTTCAAGCTGGAAGTGCAATCTACCTTGCACGCCCCGCGTGCCGTGAACCAGATCCTTGCGCTCTTGATGGGACTGAGAAACACGCAGCCGAGGTTAAGGTCATAAACGTCAGACCGCTGCACTCAGGGGAGGTTCCTCATCGCGGTCCTCGGATTCTGAAGATGGCGCTTCGGATGCTTCCTCCGGCACAGCTTCCTGCTGTCCCTGTGCCGCTTTATCTGCAGCCTTTGCTGCCGCTTTCTCCGCTGCCTTTTCCGCTGCTTTGTCGGCCAGGGTCGGCGTCTGGTGTGGGCTTGCTTCGATGACAGGCTCCTGGCGTTCATCCAGCTCGCAGAGTAGAACTTCGCCCCGCAGGTCGATGTCCTTGGCGCTCAACTCCACCAGTTGATTCACAGCCTCATCGCGGTGCTTGGTCTTCAAAACGCGTTGGGGCTCCCGGCCATCAACCCATTCCCCGGCGCGGGTCCAGAACTGGCCTAACTGATTTTGGATGATAAATACTTCATCGCTCATGCTGCTGAGGTTCCTCTTTTTAATGTTACTGACTGTTGTAAACACCTCTGCCCGAGCGAAGGCAAAACCGCCCGACAGTGATTCTTTGCCCAGGTACTGGAGGCGGCCTCCAGTGTCTTCTAATTGTGTACCAGAAAATCCTTGGCCTGATTAATTTTTGCGGCGAGATAGTCTGAGCCACCACGGTCAGGATGGAGTTTTTGCATCAGTTTCCGATGGGCGTCGACGATGGCATCTTCGCCGGCATCATCATCAAGTCCGAGGATCTCCAGCGCCTCTTTACGGTTCATGGCACCGCTGGTGGGGGGGGGGCGGGGCGTGTCCTCCCGGGCTTCATCCTGAAAGCGTTGCTCCAAATAGCCATCAAGCAGCTGCAAGGATTCCGCATCCTCATTTTCGCAATACTGGCGCAGGGAATCGAGCTGCTGCCGATCCATTTCTTCAAGGCGCCAATTCTTGTGGGGACCCTCAAGGACTTCGCCGGACAAAGCGCCAGTCTCGTGATCGAGGTGCATGCGCAGTATGCGCGTGGAGACTGTTGATTGCTGGTTTGCGCTGGAGCCCTGCGACTTCAGCGACGACAGTATGGGGAACAGGCGAAGGAGTAGCGGCAGGGATTGGCGTGCAAACACCAGAAAGCCAGTGATGGCAGCACCAACCCAGTGCATCTTGCCGGCGAGGGTCAGCAGTATGACCACCACCACCGCTGCGCCCAAGCCCAGCTTGAAATATTCGCCGCGCCGGAGATGGGGCGGCATGGAAGCAACCCGTCGCAGCAGAATGTATGCAACGGCGCCTACGGCGAGCAGTAAAATCAATCTGGGCATGACACTCTCATTGTTTGGGTTACTAGCTTTTTAGCTGCTCGAGGAGGCGCCGTGCCTCCGCGCTTGGATTGTTCTCAAGAGCCTTTCGACCCCCGGCCGCATAGCGGGCCACGGCGCCCAGCAGCTCGCGCAATCGCCTGGCACTGCTATGATCGAAGTGCTCATAGGCGCCGCCGCTTAGACGCGCCATGGTCTCAAAGCAGCGCTTCACCGCCGCATCGTAGCCCTCCTGAAAGATAAACAGGGGCAGGGACTGGAGACGACAGCGGCCTGCCAGATCCTGCAGGGTCGTGACATTCTCTTCCACCGCGTCGCCTATGAATACCAGCGCCTTCGCATTGCCTGCAGCCTGCTGTTTCAAGGCTGCGCGCAAAAGCGGTCCTATCTGGGTACGCCCCGCGGCGCATTGTACGCGGCTCATGCGCTGCGCCAAGGCGGCGGCATCACTCTGCCAGGGTTCCATCTGCAGTTCGCCGATGCCGCGATAATAGGCCAGTTGGATAGACAGCGATGCGTGGTCGTTGGCCACCGCAAACATGTCCGCCTGTAAATCACAGGCCAGATCCCAGGTGGCCTGACGGCTTGCGGTGGCATCGATGGCGAATATGAGCCTCGATTGCCCCGCGCTGAACTGCTGGACGGTTCGCGCCCGCGCAAGAAACGCCTTTACGTCGCCGGTCTTAGCCGGTTTAGCGGGGGTGCGGGGCATCGTGGAAGTGAACCGACATGATGCGAGAATGGTATACCCTTGGGGACAGGGCTCCAAGCGACGTGAACGCCACTTTCGAGCCTTTTGAGAGACGGGCCTTTTGAGAACAAGCAGGGAGACGAGTCGTGAAGTTGTTTGAATTGCGTAAGAAGCATGCCCTTCCCACAGCAGACAAGGCGCTGCCGGGACGGGATACACCCATGCCCGTGGCGGAGCGGCATCACGTGCTGGACGCGCCCCTCCGCGGTCCCTTTCCCGAGCACCTGCATCAGGTAGTGTTTGGCATGGGCTGTTTTTGGGGGGTAGAGCGGATTTTCTGGCAGTTGGACGGCGTCTACACCACGGCCGCAGGGTATGCCGGTGGTCACACAGCCAACCCCAGCTATGAGGAGGTGTGCTCCGGCCGAACGGGGCATACCGAGGCCGTGTTAGTGGTGTTTGACCCCGCGCTAGTGAGCCTTGATGAGCTGCTGCGACATTTTTGGGAAGGACATGATCCGACCCAGGGTATGCGGCAGGGTAACGATCTGGGTACGCAGTACCGGTCCGCTATTTATGCGTCGGATAAAGAGCAACTTCAGGCTGCGCAAGAAAGCATGATAACTTTTCAGCAGGAGCTGGAGGCGGCGGGTTACGGGAGTATCACCACGGAAGTGGATATGGCCGGGGCTTTCTATTATGCCGAGGACTACCACCAGCAGTATCTGAGCAAAAACCCCGGTGGCTACTGTGGTCTGGGTGGTACCGGAGTGAGTTGTCCCAGTGGCTTGGATGTTGCCTGACTTCCCGCGTTAAAAATCATCCTCGGGTTCCGCCATCTCCAGTTGCTCCATGAGCGCGATGGCGACTTCGAGGAAGTCTGAATCGCTAATGATGCCCACCAGCTCGCCGTCGCGGGTTACGGGCAGGCAGCCCAGGCGTTGCTTGCGTAGATATCCCGCGACCGCCCGGAGTTCTGCGTCTTCTGTGACGCTCTGCACCGGCGATGTCATGACCGCTGACAGGGCAACGTAATTCTCTTTGCCCCCGCTTTGTAGATCTTCGTGTACCAGTCGGGAGTCGCTTGCGGCGAGCACATCCCGATGGGAAACGACACCAATGACGTTGCCATCGTTGGCCACGATGGGCACATGCCTGATGTGATGCTCGCGCATAAGCGATGCCGCATCCTGGAGACTGTCATCGGGACCCAGCGTGTAGGGCTGAGCGGTCATTATTTCAGCAACACTTAACATATCCCATCCTCGCTTGCTCAAAGCTACAGTCACTCCATGAATACATCACCAGCGGTAATCCGCGCATGGACGACTAACGCACCGCACCGTGAACAGGCGCGGACTCCTGACACTCAATGTAGGGAATACCGCCGTATGAGACATTGATCCCCGTCAAGAATCGGCGGGATGTTTGCTCCACGGTTTATTCGGCAGACGGGGCGCCGTGTCCTGCGAGGTGCCGTCCCACGGCACAGTGAAGCGCGGTCTCTACGCGCAGCATGCGGGGACCCAGAGATACGGGGCGCGCCCCGGCTTTTACGATCAGTTCCCGTTCAAAAGGTATGAACCCTCCTTCGGGGCCGAGGGTGAGCAGGCTGGGTGATGATGGCGAGACCGGGTACTGTTCCGCCGCGCCGATGTCTCCCAGCAGCGCATCGCAGCCGTCACAAAGCGAAGGAAGGCTATCTTCGGCAAAGGGGCGAAACCGTCGGTGCAGGTGAACCTGCGGCATGCGGGTATCCATGGCCTGCTCCAGCCCTGAAAGGAGCGCCTCTTGCAGCGCCGGCTGCAGCAGCAGGGGGCTTTGCCAGTAGCTTTTCTCCACCCGAAAGCTGTTGATGAGGTGAATGTGTTTGATACCGGTTTCCGCCATCCCACGGAGAATACGTCGGAGCATCTTGGGACGGGGGAGGGCCATAACCACGGTGAGGGGCAGCGGTCGCGGGGGCGGCTGATCCAGCGAAACCTCGATGACGGCAAGATCATCATCGATGGAACGCACAGTGCCTTTGCCTACTTTCCCGTTGAGCTGACCTACACGAACATTGTCGCCCGGTTGGAGCTTGAGCACCCTATTGAGGTGCCGCAGGCGACGCCCGCAGAGCTTCAACTCATTGTTGGCGCCCAGCTCCTCTGCTTCAAAAATCAGCAGGTTCACGGTGGCTAGTCAATCCAGAGGTCATATTCGTCGGCGCGGGATACCGTGCCTCGCACCCAGTCGCCGGGTGTCAGGTCCGAGGCGCCGGGGATATGCACACGTCCATCAATTTCCGGTGCATCAGCACTGGAGCGGCCCATGGCCCCCTCTGAGTCTACGCTGTCGATGAGGACTTCGATTTCCCGGCCGACCTTCTCCTGGAGGCGTCGCGCACTGATGGCCTGCTGGCGGAGCATAAAGCGCTCGTAACGCTCCTGCTTGATCTTTTCGGGGACATGGTCAGCGAGCTCGTTCGCAGCCGCGCCGGTGACCGGGGAGTATTGAAAACATCCGACACGATCGAGTTGCGCTTCGTCGAGAAAATCGAGCAACTCCTCAAATTCTGCGTCCGTCTCCCCGGGAAAGCCCACGATAAACGTGCTGCGCAACGTGATGTCGGGACATTGGGTACGCCAGTTGTGAATACGGTTCAACACCTTTTCCGTGGCTGCCGGACGACGCATGCGCTTGAGCACCGCGTGGCTGGCGTGCTGAAAGGGAATGTCCAGGTAGGGCAGGATCTTGCCTTCTGCCATGAGGGGAATGATTTTGTCGACGTGGGGGTAGGGGTACACATAGTGCAGTCGCACCCAGACACCCAGTTCACCCAGTGCGCTGCACAGGCTCTCCATGCGGGTCGACAGCGGACGGCCCTGCCAGAATCCCGTGCGGTATTTCAGATCCACGCCATAGGCGCTGGTGTCCTGGGAAATAACCAGCAGTTCGCGGACACCAGAGCGCACCAGAGCTTCTGCCTCATCCATCACATCACCAATGGGACGGCTAACGAGGTCGCCGCGCATGGAGGGAATAATGCAAAAGCTGCAGCGATGGTTGCAGCCCTCGGAAATTTTGAGGTAAGCGTAGTGGCGGGGTGTAAGCCGCACGGTAGATGCGGGAATCAGGTCCGTAAAAACATCTTTGGGCGGTGGCGCCGGGACATACTCGTGCACCGCTGACACCACCTCTTCATAGGCAGCGGGTCCCGTGACTGAGAGGACCTTGGGATGCTCGGCGCGAATGCGTTCGGCGTCTGCGCCTTTGCCCATGCAGCCAGTCACAATAACCCGCCCATTTTCGGCGATGGCTTCGCCGATGGCCGCCAGGGACTCTTCCTTCGCGCTGTCGATAAAGCCGCAGGTATTGACGACCACCAGCTCGGCATCGGTGTAGCTGCCGACAATGTTGTAGCCATCCAGCTTGAGTTGCGACAGGATCCGCTCTGAATCCACCAGCGCCTTCGGGCAGCCGAGGCTCACAAAGCCGACATTGCTGTCCTTCAGGTCTTTATGGTCTTGCACATGAGGGTTAGCGGTGCCCGCGGGGGACCCCGGGATGTTGCCAGATTCAGAAGACATAGATTGGGTCGATTGGTAAAAGCGCGAAGGGTAGCATGGTCCACCCTGCGCAAAAGAGTATCAACGGCGCGCCCTCAACAGGAGAAAAAACGATGACCGTATTGGTGGAGCGCCGGGGGCGAGTTCTGAAGGTCGCTATCAACCGCCCGGATAGCCGAAATGCCGTTGATCGACCGACGGCGGCACTGCTGGCGCGGGCTTTCAAAGATTTTGATGGCGATGACTCGCTGGACGTTGCGGTGCTCTGCGGTGAGGGCGGTACTTTTTGCGCGGGTGCGGACCTCAAGGCGGTGGCCAGCGGCGAAAATATGAACCGTATGGAGGCCGCGGGTGATGGTCCCATGGGGCCGTCACGGCTGCAGCTGAGTAAGCCGGTGATTGCCGCGGTGGACGGACACGCTGTGGCCGGTGGTCTGGAGCTTGCGCTGTGGTGCGATTTGCGGGTGGCTGACCCCGATGCGGTGCTGGGGGTCTTCTGCCGTCGCTGGGGCGTCCCCCTCATTGATGGCGGCACGGTGCGTCTGCCGCGGCTTATCGGTGAGTCCCGGGCCATGGATATGATCCTTACGGGCCGGCCGGTTGGCGCTCAGGAGGCGTTGGATATGGGCTTGGTTAATCGCCTGTCCGCACCGGGCGAGGCCCTGGCATCGGCTCTGGCCCTCGCGGAGGAGCTCACCGCGTTTCCTCAGGCCTGCATGCGCGCTGACCGTGCCAGCGCAGTGACTCAGTGGTCGCTCAGCGAGGAGGCCGCGCTGTCCCGGGAGTTTGCCGGGGGTGAAGCGGTGGTCAACAGCGGTGAAACCCTAAAGGGCGCGGCGCGTTTCAGCGGTGGCCTTGGACGCCACGGTGATTTTGATGCGATCTGAACAAGGGGTTGGCCGCGCGTTAGCAGCTGCTGGTTTTCCGGCGCTCGTTTTCGGGCAATGGTCTGCTAGAGCTTGATGCGGCTCACGGGACTATGGGTCCTCACAAGAAGCTCCTTGCGCAGCAGGGCCATGAGCGACAGGCAGTCATCGCGGTTTAGAAACTCACCTACTCTCACCGTTTCCTCATTGCCATGCACCGATAGCCCGGGCCCCTCCCAGGGGTGCTTCTCCGGGGTAATCGCCAGCGCGACCTGATCCCGGCTGAAACGCCATCGTCGCTTCGGTGCGTAGTGGCCCTTGTCAATGGACACGACGCTGTCGTCCAGGGTGATGACGTGGCGGTATTCGAGCTTCCAGTTGACGTAGTAGAGCGCCGCTGCGAGGGCAAAAAGCTCTGCGCCGGCAAAGGGCAGAATCGGCCAGGCACCCAGGGCGGTAAATCCGATTGCCGCGCCGAGAGACGGCACGGAGACAGCCAGGAGCGCGAACTTATTGTTGCGCCAGCTCGAGGAGTGATTGGGTTTCGCGATGATTACCAGCGAAGCATCGCTGCGGCTGCTGCTGACCACTGATGGCTATCCTTCTATGATGCGGCCTAACTGTAATGGCCAGAGTATAGTGCACCTTGAATGGCGCACACAGCGACCGCGTCCGTGACGGGCGCTCTGCGCAACAGCTGTTTGGGAGGACCAAAACCAATGACAGGATTTCTTAAGGCTGCCGAGATCGAAGGTTTTAAGGGCGTGGTTCTGGACTGCCGGTTTGCGCTTAACGATCCTGCCGCCGGTCGCGGGAGTTACGAGTCCGGGCATATCCCCGGCGCCCGGTATCTTGATCTCGCAAAGGACATGTCTGCACCGGTACAGGAGCATGGCGGCCGGCATCCGCTGCCAGATCCCCGGGTGTTTGCCCAGACCCTGGCAGCGCTGGGGATTGATCACAGCACCGATGTGTTGCTTTACGACGATTCGCGCTTTGTTTTTGCGGCGCGCTGCTGGTGGATGATGCGGGCTCTCGGATATCGTGAACCGCTAGTCCTCAGCGGTGGCTATAGCGCCTGGCTGGCCCGGGGAGAAGAGCCGTCCACGGCCGCTGCCCCAGGAAAAACAGCAGTCGCCCCACCGGTGCCCGCAGCCTGGCCCGGCTGCTGCGACAAAGAACAGTTAGCTGAGCTGCAGGCGCGTTCGGCGGTGCTCGTGGATGCCCGCGAGGGGCAGCGCTACCGCGGCGAGCATGAGCCCATTGATCCCGTTGCCGGGCATATTCCCGGGGCCATCAATCTGCCGTGGCAGAGTTTTAGCAACGAGCAAGGTGATTTTCTGGATGCCGAGGCTTTGCGGGCGCTCTGGGGTGAGACCCTGGGTGCCTCACCCCTGGTGGTGTATTGCGGCTCCGGGGTGTCAGCCTGTGTCAACGTGCTTTCCCTGGCGCTTCTGGGTCGTGATGATGTGTGGCTGTATGGCGGTAGCTGGAGTGACTGGTGTAGCTATCTGTAGCGTTGCGGTAAAACCTTGGCCGTACAGCGCTTAAAACGGCGCGGGGCAGTGCCCCACCAATTTTTGCCCGCTGACGGGGTGAGGGAAGGCGATGCGAGTGGCGTGGAGCATGAGTCGGGGGGCGGCTCCCAGAATAGCGGGAGGTGCGTACATGTCGCACCCTAAAATGGGGTGGCCCATTTCCCGGCAGTGAATGCGCAGCTGATGGGTGCGCCCGGTGGCCGGCTGTAGCTCCAGAAGGCTGTTGCCGTTTTCCCGGGCAAGCACCTTGAAGTAGGTCAGGGACTTCTTGCCGGTCTCGGCACAGATTTTCTGCAGAGGCCTGTTTTCCCAATCCCTCGCGATGGGCAGCTCAATTTTTCCTGCATCATCGGCGACGGTGCCGGCAACCCAGGCCCGGTAGTGTTTATCGACCCTGCGTTCCTGAAACAGCCGTGATAGCGCCCCCTGTGCGGCTTTGCCCCGGGCGACCATCATGATGCCCGAGGTATCCAGATCCAGCCGATGAACCACCAGGGCGTCCGGATAGCGATCCTGAAGCCGCGTAATCATGCAATCGTGATTCAGTGGGTGTCGACCGGGCACCGATAGGAGCAGGTCCGGCTTGTGGATCAGAAGCAGGGACTCGTCAACGTAGATGACTTTGACGGGCTCGGGGCTGTGGGGAACCAGGTAGGGAGGCAGTTCCTGTGAATCCTCGGTGGTCTGCGAGGCTGCGGGCGCTTTCACTAAGCTGCCTCGTCACGAACCCGCGAGGGCTGCCCGGTAAGCTTTCACGGCGGCGGGCATGCCCATGCGCAGCGCGTCCACGGTGAGTGCGTGACCGATGGATACTTCCAACAGGCCCGGCAGATCCCTGAACAGAGGCAGGTTCTGCAGGTTGAGATCATGCCCTGCATTGATGCCTAGACCCGCTTCCAGAGCCGCTTCCGCCGTCTGTTGAAAGCGCTCATAGCATTCTCGAACACCCTGTCCACGGCTCACGGCCTCCGCAAAGGACTCGGTGTAAAGCTCTATACGGTCTGCGCCTATGGCGGCGGCAACCGCCATTTGCTCGGGCTCCGGGTCCATAAACAGGCTGCTGCGGACACCCAGGGAGCGCAGCTCAGCGAGCACCGGCTCCAGCTCCTCCGCCTTTGCTCGCAGGTCAAAACCGTGGTCCGAGGTCAGCTGTGCATCGCCGTCCGGTACCAGGGTGCACTGGGCGGGACGTAACTCCCGGATCAGGTCCATAAACCCTGGGTAGTCGCTGACACCTTGCCGATCACTGCTTCGTGGTCCCGCAAAGGGGTTGCCCTCAATGTTGAATTCCACCGTCAACATAGCGGCAAGATCCCGGCAGTCGTCGGCGCGGATATGGCGTTGATCGGGGCGCGGGTGCACGGTGATGCCATGGGCGCCGGCGTCGATGCACAGCGCGGCGTGCTCAGGGACGCTGGGTATAGTGGTGTCCCGGGAGTTCCTGATGAGCGCGATCTTGTTGAGGTTAACCGATAGGGCGATCACAGCAGGCTCCTGCGCTCGATCTTGGTGATGATCACGGGGTCGATGGGGACATTGCCATGGGGGCCAATGGCCTGCACGGGCGACGTGCTGATGTAATCCACGGTACTCATGCCATCGACGACCTCGCCGAACACCGTGTATCCGGGAGCACCCGGCTGCCAGTCCAGGCGGAGGTTGGTGCGCTGGTTGATAAAAAACTGGGCGGTGGCGGAGTCTGGATCGGAGGTGCGCGCCATAGCCAGCGTGCCCCGAACATTGTGCAGACGATTCTTGGATTCATTAACCACGGGTTCCCCTACAGGCTTTTCTGCCATATCCGGCGTTAGCCCACCGCCCTGAATCATGAAGTTGGGGATGACGCGATGGAAAATCGTGCCATCGTAGAATCCGTCCTCAACATAGCTGAGAAAGTTCTCTACCGTCAGGGGAGCTTTGTCACGAAACAGGCGCACGGTAATCGCGCCAACATTGGTAGTGATGACCACCTGGGGATTGGGCAAGGGCGTCTCCGAGGACGATTGCGCGAGGGTGGCAGGTGCGGTCATGCCCAGCAGCAGTGCCGCACAAGCAAGCTTGATAAAACGGGAAAATGCGATCATGGGTTCTCCTTGGTGAACGGTGGGCAAAGACAGTACTACGCCCAGCTGGAGCTGCTTTTGCGTTTGGGCCAGAGACGGGGCACAACGAGAGTGATGATGACTCCCAGGAGCACGGCAAAAGCACCATCCATAAATGCACTGCTGCGCACGCGATCCTGAAGACGCTGGTTATCGGCCTGCAGCGTGTCCAGCGTCGTGCGCATGGTCGCTGATTCTTCCACGAGACGGCGATTGTTTTCTGCGGTTTCCACGGCGCTACCGGAAATCTGCCGAAGCTGCGCCAGCTCCTCACTGACCTGCTGCAGATTGGCATTACTTTTTGCCAGCTGGACGCTCACTTCCTTTTGTTCTGACTGGAGCTCGGCAAGACTGCTGCGAAGCTCTGCGGATTCCTGCTGCGCTTCTTCAAGCTGTCGCACCACGGAGGGCAGGCGGACCTGCGCGGGGGGCTCGGCAGACAGGTACTCAGCCTGTACCCAGCCTTCGGTGCCCCGGGTAGTGGCGACCTCGGCCCAGTTGCCATCGGTGGATCGGCGTTTCTCGATAAGCTCTGTGCCCGGTATGAGCTTGCCCAGCCAGCGGTAATTGGAGCCCGGTCCTGCATGCAGGACCACGAAAACTTCATCACTGATGTAGCGGGATTCCTGAGCCTGGACGAATGCGCTTGCGCTCAGCAGCAAGATCAGAATAGCGCGGATCACAGTTACTCCTTGTTTGTGGTGTAGGTGCATATTGCTGTGCCTAGGGGATTACGATTTTGAAAGGTTTCACGTCAACGCTGGCGAATACGCCGGAGGTGCTGTAAGGGTCTTCGCTGGCCCAGCGCTGCGCGTCCTCGAGGGACGGAAACTCGGCAATGATGAGGCTGCCGGTAAAGCCGGCTTCGCCGGGGTCCTCGCTGTCGATGGCGGGGTGAGGCCCGCCCACAAGGACCCGGCCCTGATCCGCCAGTGCCTGAACGCGTGCCAGATGCTCCTCGCGAACCTGCATGCGCAAGGGTAGACTGTTCGGGACGTCGGTACCGAAAATGGCGTAGTACATTATTTTTAGCTCCAGTCAGTCGCCGTCGGTGTTTGCCGCCGACTCTTCAGCCTGCAGGTGGGGACTCACCAGCACGGCGGTCAACACCGTCAGCAGCAGCGTAAACCCGATAGCGGAGTACAGTTTATAGCTGACCCAGGTCGCCTCGCTGTAACCGTAGGCCACATAGAGGTTGAGGGCGCCAACGATGAGAAAGTTACTCACCCATAACACATTGAGTTTTGCCCACACGGCTTTGGGAAGTTCCAGCTGGGCACCAAGGGTGCGCTCGAGCAGGTTGCGATCTCCGATAAAATGAAAAACCCCAAAGGCAATGGCCAGGGCCCAATTGAAGATCGTGGGTTTCCACTGGATAAATGTCTGGTCACGCAGTATCAATGTGGCGCCACCGAATACGCTCACCGCCACGAAGGTCCACAGGCTGCGCTTGTCCCAGAATCCGCTGGCAACGCGTGCTATGAGTATCTGCAACGCGGTGGCACCGATAAGTACTGCGGTCGCGCTGAAAATGCCGTCAAACTCGTGCTGCCATCCGCCCAGCACAAGGATTTCTCCATCGAGCTGGTAGACGATAAAGAACAGAGCTATAGGGATAAATTCGAGGAGTTGTTTCATGCCAATCGCCAGACCGGTCTGCAGTGCTAGAATGCCGCGCAGTCCCAAAGGGGGCGCATTGTAAAACAAATCCCGAGGTCGCGCGGAGCAGACTTCCATGAGTCAGTTCTTCCAGATACATCCCGATAACCCCCAGGCCCGCCTTGTTCGTCAGGCGGCGGACATTGTCCGTGGTGGAGGGGTCATCGTGTATCCCACCGATTCGGCCTATGCCCTGGGCTGTCACATCGGGGACAAGGCGGCCCTGGATCGTATCCGCCGCATTCGAAAGCTAGATGACCGGCATAATTTCACCCTGGTCTGCCGGGATCTCTCAGAAATCGCGACCTACGCCCGGGTGGACAACTCTGTATATCGCCTGTTGAAGCAACACACGCCGGGCCCCTATACCTTTATTCTCCGCGCAACGACCGAGGTGCCTCGTCGCCTCATGCAGGCAAAGCGCAAAACTGTCGGTCTCCGCGTTCCCGAAAATGCCATTACCCAGGCGCTGCTGGGAGATCTCGGGGAGCCGCTGATGAGCGTGTCGCTGATTATGCCGGGGGATGAGCTGCCGCTGATCGATCCCTATGAGATCCGCGAGTTACTGGAGCATGAGGTGGATCTGGTCATCGACGGCGGTTACTGCGGTATGGAAGCGACCACGGTTGTGGATCTAGCTGATGAGGAGCCCATGGTGCTCCGCGCCGGCAAGGGTGACCCAACGCCGTTTGAGGCTCTTTGAGGCCCGCTGAGGTATACTGGCGTGATCTTTTGAAGGTATTTCTGTGACTAACGAGACTCAAGAATTAGCGCCTCTTAACCCCCCTGTAAGCCCTTCCGGAAGTCCCTCTGGAAGCGCCGCCGCAGTGGGGCCGGAATTACCGACCCAGTCCGAAATGCCCTTTGCCGTGGTCATGGGGAAGGCGGTCACCGAGCTGCCCAAGGATCTTTACATTCCGCCCCAGGCTCTGGAAGTGTTTTTGGAGGCCTTTGAGGGTCCTTTGGATCTTCTGCTCTATCTCATCCGGCGCCAGAATCTCGACATTCTCGAGATCGATGTCTCGCGCATCACCGAGCAATACATGCATTACGTTGACCTGATGGATGCCATGCAGTTTGAGCTGGCGGCGGAATACCTGCTCATGGCGGCGATGCTGGCGGAGATCAAGTCGCGCATGTTGTTGCCCCGCGCGACCACTGACGAAGAGGATGAGGAAGACCCTCGGGCGCAGCTGATTCGCCGGCTGCAGGAATACGAACGCTTTAAAAAAGCCGCGGAAGAAATCGAAGAGCTGCCCCGCATGGAGCGCGACACCTGGGTGGCAAGCGCTGCGCCACCCCCGGTGGAGCAGGAACGCCCCGCGCCGGATGTGGATATGCGCGAGCTGCTGCTGGTGCTTTCGGATGTGCTCAAGCGGGCGCAGATGTACGAAAGTCATCAGGTGCAGCGCGAGGCGCTGTCTACCCGGGAGCGCATGTCCCAGGTGCTCGACAAACTTCAGGGCAGGCAGTTTGTTCCTTTTGTTTCCCTGTTTTCTGCAGAGGAGGGCAAGCTGGGTGTTGTCGTGACCTTCCTGGCAATTATGGAGCTGATAAAAGAATCCTTGGTTGAGATTGTTCAGACAGACAGTTTTGGCCCGATACATGTGAAGGGGCGCGCCGAATGAGTGAAAGCACGACACTGGTGCAGATAATTGAGGCAGCACTGCTGGCGGCGGGCAAACCCCTGACCGTTGCTCAGCTCGGGGCTCTGTTTGAGGAGCACGAGCGGCCGGCAAACGACGATATTCGCGGGGCATTGGAAGAGGTGCGCGAGCGCTGCGAAGGTCGGGGTTTCGAATTGGTAGATGTCGCCAGCGGCTTTCGCCTTCAGGTGCGGGAGCAAATGAGTCCCTGGGTGAGCCGGCTGTGGCAGGAGCGCCCCCAGAAATATTCCCGGGCGCTGCTGGAAACGCTGGCCCTTGTGGCCTATCGCCAGCCCATCACCCGGGGCGAGATCGAGGAAATCCGCGGGGTGGCGGTAAGTACCAATATTATCCGCACCCTCCACGAGCGCGACTGGATCCGCGTGGTGGGGCACCGCGATGTGCCCGGGCGTCCCGCCATGTACGCCACGACCCGGGACTTTCTCGATTACTTTAATTTGAAAAGTCTAGACCAGTTGCCTGCACTGGCGGACATTCGCGACCTGGAAACCCTGAACGCGGAGCTGGGATTCAGTGAACCTCTGCCCGAGGCTGCAAATGCCGAATCCTCACAGGAAGAAGAATTATCATCAGATGAAGACTCTGCCACCGAGACCTCGTCGGAGCCCGGAGAAAGCGGCGGCGCTGCGGGAGCTATAGAGAGTGCAGAGAGCATAGAAAATACAGATAGCGAAGAGCACGCAGACATCATTGCCGCTCCAGCTGATAGCGAGAGGGTGTCCTCCGACGAGAAGCTTGTAGGGTCACAAGAGTCTAAAGCGCTGTCCGGGTCCGATGAGCAAGTGCAGGCGAAGCATGGCCAAGGCTGATAAGAACGAGGAACAAACCGGGGACAGCGTGCCAAAGGACGGCGAAAAGCTGCAAAAAGTCCTGGCCCGCTCGGGGCTGGGTTCCCGCCGGGAGATGGAGCGCTGGATCGAGCAGGATCGCGTCACTATTGACGGCAAAGCAGCGCGCCTGGGCGATCGTGTGGTCGCCGCGCAGCGCATCGAAGTCGATGGTCGGCCCCTCGTTGCCAGTGACGGAGAAAAGACCCGCTGCCTGCTCTATCACAAGCCCACCGGCGAAGTGTGTTCGCGAAAGGACCCCGAAGGCCGGCGCACGGTGTTCGAGCGGCTTCCAAAGGTTAAGTCGGGACGTTGGATTTCCATCGGGCGTCTGGATTACAACACCTCGGGCTTGCTCCTGTTTACCACCGACGGTGAGCTTGCCAACGCGCTCATGCATCCCAGCGCAAACATCGAGCGGGAGTACATGGTCCGCGTCATGGGTGACGTCACGGAAGACCACATCAAGGCAATGCTCGAGGGCGTGATGCTGGAAGACGGTGTTGCGCGCTTTACGGATATTCAGTCCGGAGGCGGCGACGGCATCAATAGCTGGTACTACGTTGTGCTGATGGAAGGCCGCAATCGCGAGGTGCGCCGCCTTTGGGAGTCTCAGGGCCTCACCGTGTCGCGTCTCAAGCGGGTGCGCTACGGCGATCTTTTTGTACCCTCTAAAGTGAAGAAAGGGCAGTGGCAGGAGCTGGCTCCCAACGAAATCAATGGTCTCTATCGCATGGCAGGGATGCAGGCCAAGGACGTGGAGCCCCCTTCGAGGGAAGATCGCAGCAAGCACAAGCGTATGGAAGGAAAGCGCGGACGTGTCCGCGGCCAGAAGCATTCAAAACCCGCAAGAAGTGCTGGGGATGGTCGCGACAAGCGTAGCGACAAATCGTCAAAGGTCCGCAAACCTCGCGCAACGAAAGGGGATGGCTCGCCCGCAAAAAACAAGCGTCGCACCCGCGACTAGCTAACGCTCTAACTACTGGGCGTTAAAACTGCAGCCGCTGCGCCCGGCACTGACGTCATCCATCAGGTACAGGTAGCTGCGCATGATCTCCTCAGGCGAAGGATTGCTGCCCGGCTCTTCTGCGGGGTAGGCAGCACGGCGCATGGCCGTGTTGGTGGCCCCCGGGTTAATGCAGTTCACCCGAATATCGCTGGTGTTTTCCATTTCACTGGCCAGTACCTGCATCATGCCCTCGGTGGCAAACTTGGAGACGGCGTAAGCTCCCCAGTAGGCCCTGCCCGTGCGTCCCACCCCCGACGAGGTAAACACCACTGACGCCTTCGGTGCCTCGCGCAGCAGGGGCATGAGGCTTTTCACCAACAGGAACTGACTGTGGACATTCAGATGAATGACGTCCCGCCAGTCATTCCAGGCGGACTGTTCCAGGGGGCGGCGCTGACCGAGCACGCCGGCGTTCAAGAGCAGGCCATCGAGCCGCCCCAGCTGCTCTTCAATAACGCCTGCCAGAGCGATAAAGGCTTCTTCTGTGTCCTGAGCCAGATCAAAGGGAATGGCAGCAGGTTGAGGGCCGCCGGCCGCTTCAATGGCATCATAAACAGATTCCAGTCTCTCGACGTTCCTCGCCAGTAACACCACCGTTGCCCCGTGCGCGGCATAGCTCACAGCGGCGCTACGGCCAATCCCGTCGCTGGCTCCGGTGACCAGGATGGTCTTGCCCGCCAGGGCCGCAGGATCGGCCTGGTAACCGCCGGGAACCGCTATCCCCACGGTCTGTTGATCCGGCGACTGGTGCTCAGGCGTCTGTTGCTCAGGCATAAGCGCGCTCCGCTTCAGGAAAAAGAAGTTCCTGGAGATCTTCGCTGCGTGGGGCAACCACATCCGCCCCCCAGCGCGCGGCGCTGTCTCCCGGTTCGATATAACCGTAGGCGGCAGCGATGGTATACATCCCCGCCCGCTGTCCAGCCTGGATGTCGCGCAGATGATCGCCCAGGTAAACGGTTTCATCGGCAGCGCAGTTAAGCTCTCTGCATCCCCGCTCAAGGCTTTCCGGGTGGGGCTTGGGATGGATGACATCATCCGGGCAAACCACACTGCCGGGATTAAGGCCCAGTCTGGCCAGCAATGGCTCCGTGTACTCTCGTGGCTTATTGGTGGCGATGCCCCAGGCGATGGTCTGAGTGTCGAGTTGCGTGAGCAGCGCTTCAATCCCGGGGTACAGGCGGGCGTGGCTGCCGAGGATTCCCGCATAGAGCGTCAGCAGTCGCTGGCGCCAGGGCTCAAAGTCCCCATCGCCTTCGCTCAGATCCAGTGCCAGTGCGACCAATGCCCGGGATCCGTTGGAGACACTGGAGCGGATCCGCTCGGCGTCCATGGGGGAGCGCCCGAACTCCTCGCGCAGCTGTTGCACCACAGGAATAAAGTCATCTGCGGTATCGACCAGAGTGCCGTCTAGATCAAAGATCACTGCACGTAAGCGCGCGCCCGGGTGCTTCATGCCGCCTTGCTCGCATGGACCATGAAGTTCACCGAGACGTCATTGGCGTTGAGTCGATAACGCTTGTTCACTGGGTTGTAGGTCAGTCCGGTCATGCTCTCCAGCTGCAAACCCGCGTCCCGCAGCCACTGGGCCAGCTCCGACGGGCGGATAAACTTCTCGTATTCATGAGTGCCCGCCGGCAGCATCCGCAGGATATGCTCAGCCCCTACGATGGCAAACAGAAAGGCCTTGGGGTTACGGTTGATGGTGGAGAAATACAGGTTGCCCCCGGGGCGGGTGAGATTGGCACAGGCCTGGATTACAGCGCCGGGGTCGGGTACATGCTCGAGCATCTCCAGGCAGCAGACCACATCAAAGTGCTCCGGGTTTTCGCTGGCGAAGGCTTCCGCGGTGCTGCGCTCGTAGTGAACGTCTACACCGGATTCCAATTGATGCAGCCGCGCAACCGACAGGGGGCCCTCGCCCATATCGATACCGGTAACGTTTGCACCTCGCTGGGCCATGGATTCCGCCAGGATGCCTCCGCCGCAACCCACGTCCAGCAGACGCTGGCCGGCGACCGGTGAACGTCCATCGATCCAGTTGGCGCGCAGCGGGTTGATTTCGTGGAGCGGACGGAATTCACCATCCATATCCCACCAGCGTGCGGCCAGGGCCTCAAATTTGGCAATTTCCGCGTCATCTACATTCAGGCTTTGGGTGATGGTCATGGTCTATGGGAGTCCGGTTTCTGATTCATTGAGAGCTGATTTTCTGTCGCCAGTATTTCGCCCGCGCCAGCGTGTCATCCATATCGATGGTAAGAAGTCTGCGGTCCCGCAGGAGCGCCTCGCCCGCCACCCAGCTATGGGTGATTTCTCCGCCCGTACAGGCGTAAACAATCTGAGAGAGGGGATTATAAAGCGGCTGCGTTGACGGTGCAGACAGATCGATGGCAATGAGGTCAGCCTGCTTGCCTGGCTTGATACTGCCTATCTCCTGATCGAGACCAAGGGCCTTGGCGCCGCCCAGGGTGGCCATGTGCAGCGCGTCCTGCGCCGGCATCACCGTGGGGTCCCCCGCCGTGAGTTTTGCCAGCAATGAGGCCGTATGCATTTCATTGAACATATTGAGGTCGTTATTGCTGGCGGCGCCATCGGTGCCGAGACCTATATTTATCCCTGCCATCTGGAGTTTGCCTACGGGGCAGGTGCCGGAACCCAGCTTCATGTTGGACTGCGGACAGTGGATAACCTGCGCGCCGGTTTCCGCCAGGTTGGCAATATCCTGCTTGCCGATGGATGTCATATGTACGCACTGGGTCCTCGGGCCGAGAAGTCCCAGGCGCCTGAGCGTATCTACGGGGCGTTCTCCCGTGGCTTCCACGGCGCTGAGTACCTCGCCGGCGGTTTCATGCAAATGGATATGCACGCCCATATCGAGCTCTGCCGCGTACAGGGCCACTTTTTCCAGTGAAGACTCTGCCACTGTATAGGGGGAATGGGGGCCGAAGGCGATGCTCAGGCGATCGAGGTTTTTACATTCGTCCCGAAGCGCCAGGGACTTACTGATGTAGTCATCAGCACCCTCACCCCAGGCCGTCGGGAACTCGAACACCGGCGTGGTGAGCTGGGCACGCATCCCGTTCTTCATGCACAGGGCAGCCACGACTTCGGGGAAAAAATACATGTCACTGAAGGTGGTGGTACCTGAGAGCAGCATCTCCGCCATAGCCAGGGATGTGCCGTCGCGTACGAATTCCTCGCCCACATGGGCAGTCTCTGCCGGCCAGATGTGGTTTTCCAGCCATGGCATCAGCGGAAGGTCGTCGGCAAAACCCCGCAGCAGTGTCATGGCGGCGTGGCCATGGGCGTTCACAAGCCCGGGGAGCACTGCGTGGTCGGGGAGGTCGATGCGCTCGATGGAAGAGCTTTCCGGGAGAGCTTCCAGGGGAAGTAGTGCTTTTATTCTGCCGTCTTCCACCACGATTGCCTGGCCACTCGTGACCTCTCCCCGCGGTTCCATGGAGATTATCCAGCCGGGCACGATAATCAGGTCGGCCGAAAATGATGACGGATTCATAGGCGTAATCTCGGAGGTGCACAGGGCGTAGCAGGTGGGCGTGGAGCCGGATTATAACCTGCCCGACCGATGCTGCTGAGTCCCTCCAAGCCGGACCAGGCATGGTCTTTGCGACGCAGCGGGGCATAGCTTTGCAGCGCCGCAAAAAGGTATACTCGGCGGCTGTTTATGAGGGCTGGCCGTTCACGCGCGAGGACCCACCGAACACTAGCGACCGCACCACCGACCGAATACCACTTCAAGGCGATTTATGGGTGAATTAGCGAGAGAAATCTCTCCCGTCACAATCGAGGACGAGCTCAAGCAGTCGTATCTCGATTATGCGATGAGCGTCATTGTCGGGCGTGCGCTGCCCGATGTCCGGGATGGCCTGAAGCCCGTGCACCGCCGCGTTCTGTTTGCGATGAACGAGCTGAACAATGACTGGAACAAGCCGTACAAAAAGTCCGCGCGGGTCGTGGGTGATGTTATTGGTAAATATCACCCCCACGGTGACTCTGCGGTATACGACACCATCGTGCGCATGGCACAGCCTTTTTCCATGCGCTACACCCTGGTGGACGGGCAGGGTAACTTCGGCTCGGTAGATGGCGACTCTGCGGCTGCCATGCGTTACACCGAAATCCGCATGTCAAAGATTGCCCACATGCTGCTGTCGGATCTCGACAAGGACACTGTCGATTACGTCGATAACTACGACGGTACGGAGCAAATTCCCGCGGTACTGCCCACCCGGGTGCCCAACCTGCTGGTTAACGGGTCCGCCGGTATCGCCGTGGGTATGGCGACCAACATCCCGCCCCACAACCTCCGGGAAGTGGTGAATGCCTGTCTGGCGCTGATCAGTGACCCGGATATCACCATCGATGATCTCATGCGTTACCTGCCCGGGCCGGACTTCCCCACGGGCGCCATCATCAATGGCCGCGCGGGCATCGTGCAGGCCTACCGCACCGGTCGTGGGCGTATCTACGTGCGTGCCCGGGCCGAGGTGATCACCGACGAAAAGACCGGCCGGGACACGATTATCGTTCATGAGATTCCCTACCAGCTGAACAAGGCGCGGCTTATCGAGCGCATTGCCGAGCTGGTAAAAGAGAAGAAGCTCGAGGGCATCAGCGAGCTTCGGGACGAGTCCGATAAAGATGGTCTGCGCGTAGTGATTGAGCTGCGCAAGGGCGAAATCGGCGATGTCGTGCTCAATAACCTCTATGCGCAGACGTCGCTGCAAAACGTTTTTGGAATCAACATGGTGGCCCTGGTCGATGGCCAGCCGCGGGTGCTCAATCTCAAGGAGATTCTTGAGGCGTTTTTGCGGCACCGCCGCGAAGTTGTTACCCGGCGCACCCTGTTTCTTTTGCGCAAGGCGCGGGAACGGGGCCACGTGCTCGAAGGCCTTGCGATTGCCCTGGCGAATATTGACAAGGTTATCGAGCTGGTAAAGGCATCCCCAAGTCCGGCGGAAGCGCGGGAGAGCCTGCTCGCAGAGCGCTGGATGCCCGGTGAGGTGACGACCATGCTCGAGCGCGCTGGCGCAGAGGCCTGCCGTCCCGACGAGCTCGAGCCGTTCTACGGACTCCATGACGGTGAATACCGGTTATCGCCGACCCAGGCCCAGGCGATTTTGGATCTGCGTCTCCATCGTCTCACGGGCCTTGAGCACGAAAAGCTGCTCAAGGAGTATCAGGACAAGCTGGTTGAGATTGCTGATCTTCTGGACATCCTTGAGGATCGGGAGCGTCTGCTGGCCGTCATCCGTGAGGAACTGGAAGAGATCGCCACGGAGTTTGGCGATGAACGGCGCACGGAAATCCGTGACTCCCAGGAGGACCTTACCGCCGAGGACCTGATCACACCGGAGGACCGGGTGGTGACTTTTTCCCACGGAGGCTACGCCAAGACACAGCCTCTGGCCGAGTACCAGGTGCAGCGTCGTGGCGGTATGGGTAAGGCCGCGCTGTCGGTGAAAGATGAAGACTTCGTCGAGCATCTGCTTATTGCGAACACCCACGACACGCTGCTGTGTTTTACCAACCTCGGCAAGGTCTACTGGATCAAGGTCTATCAGATTCCCGTTGCGGGACGCGCTTCCCGGGGACGCCCCATGGTGAATCTGCTGCAGCTGGACGAAGGAGAGCGGGTCACGTCCATCTTGCCTTTGGAAGAACACTCTGATGACCGCTTTATTTTCATGGCGACGGCGCAGGGTTATGTAAAGAAAACTGATCTGGCGAGCTTTGCGCCGCGCTCCGCAGGATTGCGGGCTATCGTGCTGGGTGAGGACGACGTGCTTGTGGGAACAGCGATCACCGACGGTAACCAGGACGTCATGCTGTTTTCCAGTGAAGGTAAGGCCACACGCTTTTCCGAGAGCGCAGTACGCGCCATGGGCCGCGCGAGTCGCGGCGTACGGGGAATCAATCTAGCCGATGGTCACCGCATGATTTCCCTGCTGGTGCCCGATGCCAGCGGCACGGTGTTGACGGTGAGCGAAAACGGCTACGGTAAACGCACGACGGTCGACGACTTCCCCACCAAGGGACGCGGCGGTAAGGGCGTCATCGCCATGGCGAGCTCCGAGCGCAACGGGCGTCTGGTGGGGGCTCTGCAGGTCTTCACTGGCGATGAGCTTATGTTGATCTCCAATCAGGGCACCCTGGTACGCACCCAGTGTGATCAGGTGTCACAGCTTGGGCGCAACACCCAGGGAGTCCGCATCATTCGCACCAAGGAAGGTGAGAATCTGGTGCAGGCGCAGCGTATCGTCGACAGCGCCGACACCGCTGAGACCGAGAATGAGGGCGCAGCCGAAAGCAACGCTGAGAGCGGTGACGATTAATGCATCGGCCCTATAACTTCTGCGCCGGCCCGGCTGCGCTGCCCGAGGCGGTTCTGGCTCGCGCCGCCGAAGAGATGCTCGACTGGCACGGCACTGGCATGTCTTTTATGGAGATGAGTCACCGCTCAAGTGAGGTGGTGTCTACGGTAGAAGCAGCGGAGGCCACCTTGCGTCGTCTGCTGGGGATTGGTGATGAGTTTGCGGTGCTTTTCGCCCAGGGTGGTGCGACATCGCAATTCGCCGCGGTGCCCCTGAATCTTGGGGGCGCCGGCAAACCCTTTTCCTACGTCAACACAGGTCAGTGGTCCGCAAAGGCCATGGCCGAAGCCGGACGCTACGGGGATGTGGTGGAAGTGGCGGCGACTTCAAAGGAGCTGCCCCGCGCAATTCCCGCACAGGAGTCCTGGGTCAGCGCTGATGACGCGGCTTATTTGCACTTCACTCCCAACGAAACCATCGACGGTATTGAGTTCCACTGGGTGCCCGAGAGTTCGGCGCCGGTGGTGGCGGATATGTCGTCGACGCTGCTCTCAAGACCCATCGCTGTCGATGACTTTGACGTTATCTACGCGGGCGCGCAAAAGAATATCGGCCCCGCAGGTCTGGTGATTCTCATCGTGCGTCGAGAGCTCTACGGACGCACCATGAGCAGCTGCCCGAGCATGATGAACTGGGAAGTGACGGATAAGGCGGGCTCCATGCTCAACACACCGCCGACCTACTCTATATACCTGGCGGGTCTGGTGTTCGAATGGCTTGAGGCCCAGGGCGGTTTGGCGTCCATGGCCGAACGCAACCGCAAAAAAGCTACTAGCCTTTATGCGGCTATCGATGAGAGTGAGTTCTACGGAAACCCCGTGGCAGTGGCAGACCGCTCCTGGATGAACGTACCTTTCACTCTGGCGGATGCTGAGCTGGATAACGTGTTTCTTAGCGAGGCTGATGCTGCCGGGCTGCTGAATCTCAAAGGGCATCGCTCTGTGGGCGGTATGCGGGCCAGTATCTACAATGCTATTCCTCAGGCTGCGGTGGACGCGCTCATTGAATTTATGCAGGATTTTGAGCGCAAGCACGCTTAAACGGCCTCCACGCTTATGTCCTGCTCATCCTTCATGTATGTCAATCGCAAGCCGAGATGCTTTGGAGCGCAGCAGTCATGAGCAAGGACGCAACCACAGCCAAGCCGGGCGGCGACACAGTCGATGATCGCAATCTGGAGCAGGTGCGGGCGGACATCGACGCCGTCGATGCAAAGATTCAGGCGCTGATTGCAGAGCGCGCCCGCTGTGCGCAGCGGGTCGCGGCAATCAAACTTGATGAAGTGCAGGCGGCGCGGGCCCGGGGCGAGCCCGACCAGGAGGTGGTGTATTACCGTCCGGAGCGGGAAGCACAGGTGCTGCGCCGGATTATGGATCGCGACAGCGGGCCCCTCGAAGGCCCCACCGTCGCCCATGTGTTCCGGGAAATCATGTCCGCCTGTCTGGCCCTGGAAAAGCCCCTGCAAATCGCCTATCTCGGACCCGAGGGGACCTTTACCCAGGCGGCGGCGCTCAAGCATTTTGGCCACGCGGCGATTTGCGTTCCCCAGGTCACCATCGACGCCGTGTTCTCCGAAGTTGAGTCGGGTCACTGTAACTACGGCATCGTGCCCGTGGAGAATTCCACGGAAGGTATGGTCAGTCACACCCTGGACAGCTTTATCGATTCATCTCTGAAGATTGCGGGGGAGGTGGAACTGCGGATTAGCCATCATCTCATGGCTGCCCCGGGTTCAAAGATGGAGGATGTCACGCGCATTTGTGCCCATCAGCAGGCCCTCGCCCAATGCCGCAACTGGCTGGATGCCCACTGGCCCAAGACGGAGCGGCTGGCGGTGAGCAGTAACGGCGAGGCGGCGCGCATGGCAGCGGAGTATCCCGGCACCGCGGCAATCGCCGGCGATATGGCTGCCGAGGTTTATGGCCTGGATACTCTGGCGGAACACATCGAAGACGCCGCAGACAACACCACGCGCTTTCTGGTGATAGGGCGCAGTGAGGTGCCCCCCAGCGGCATGGATAAAACCTCCATCGTTGTGTCCAGTCGCAACAAGCCCGGCGCTTTATTCACACTATTGGACCCCTTTCGTCGCCATGGTGTAAGCCTGACCCGGATTGATACCCGCCCCTCGCGCACAGAGAAATGGGCCTATGTATTTTTTATCGAATTCGAGGGTCATGTTCAGGATCCGGCGGTGCTGGAAATCATGCGCGAACTGGAGGAGCAGTCCATTCTGCTCAAGCCCCTGGGTTCCTATCCCATTGGCGTGCTCTGAGTCCCTGCCGTGACTGATGGTGCGCACAGCGTCGGATTTGTAGGCATGGGGCTTATCGGCGGCTCTTTGGCGCGAGCACTGAAAAAAACCGGTTTTGCATCATCCATCACTGCCTGGGACCACGATCCCGAGGCCCTTGAGCGAGCTCTAGAGCTGGCGGTAATAGACGACGCAGCGGAAAGCGTCCCGGCATTAATGGACGCGGTGGATATTGCGGTGCTCGCCACGCCTACGCTTGCCTGCGAAGCCCTGATTCTGGAAATGCTCAATAATCCGGGGAGGGCGCAGTGCGTCACCGATGTTGCCAGTGTTAAAGGTGATCTCTATCGCGCTGTGCTTGCCGCTGCCCCGGTGGGTGCAGCCCTTTATGTCCCCGGCCACCCCATTGCCGGTTCGGAGCGGTCCGGCGTGGCCGCCGCCGACGCCGCGCTGTTTGAGCGCCATCGCGTTATTCTCACTCCCGATGCAAACACCCACCCCCGGGCGCTGGAGCTGGTGCACGCGCTCTGGGCCGCCGCCGGCGCGACGGTGCAATGCATGGATGTGGAGGAGCACGACAGCGTGTTGGCGGCAACGAGTCATTTGCCGCACGTCCTCGCTTATGCCCTGGTGGACGCTTTGGCACAATCCCCCATTCGCGATGATATTTTTCGCTTTGCGGCGGGAGGTTTTCGGGATTTCACCCGTATCGCCTCCAGTGATCCGGTGATGTGGCGGGATATTTCCCTGGCCAATCAGGATGCCCTGCTTGCCGCCCTTGATGATTTTTGTGAGCACCTGAATACCCTGCGGGATTCCATTGCCACGGGGGATGGTGCCGCGTTGGAGAACACTTTTCGCTCGGCGAAGACGGCGCGGGATGAGTTTGCCAGAGACCTGGCTGCCCGTGACCGCGTCGCCAGTTAAGCCGTTATCGGCTCCTGTGAATCCGCTTGAGCCCAAAGGAGTAAGTACATCGTGGAATTTTTGGTAGCTCCCGGCGGCAGTATCCACGGCGAAGCACGGGTGCCCGGAGACAAGTCTATTTCGCACCGTTCGGTCATGCTGGGTGCGCTGGCGACTGGTGAAACCTCCGTCAAAGGGTTTCTCCAGGGGGAAGACGCCCTGGCCACGGTAGCGGCTTTTCGCGCTCTGGGTGTGGAGATTGAAGGCCCCAAAAAAGGCGCGATGCGTATTCAGGGTGTGGGTTTGCGGGGGCTCCGGGAGGCATCGACCACGCTGGATATGGGGAACTCGGGCACGAGCATGCGTCTCCTTTGCGGCATCCTGGCGGGTCAGGACTTCCCCAGCGAACTGGTGGGTGATGAATCGCTCATGGGCCGACCCATGCAACGGGTCATTACGCCGCTGACCCGCATGGGGGCGACAATAGTGGCAGGGGATGGTGGTCGGCCACCGCTCCAAATCAGTGGCGGATCCAGGCTCCAGGGTATTCACTACGATTTGCCCATGGCCAGTGCCCAGGTGAAATCCTGTGTTCTGCTAGCGGGGCTTTTTGCCGAGGGGGAAACCTCGGTGACAGAGCCGGCGCCTACCCGGGACCATACGGAACGCATGCTCCGCGGTTTTGGTTATGAGATTCAGTTGCAGGACGGTGTGACGAGTCTGCGCGGCGGCGGGAGGCTGCAGGGCTGTGAGATCGATGTCCCCTCGGATATTTCCTCTGCTGCCTTCCTTATGGTGGCTGCGAGTATTGCGCCGGGCTCGGAACTGCTCCTGACCCATGTCGGCGTTAATCCCACCCGTACCGGCGTGATCAGCATACTGAGGCTCATGGGTGCAGATATCACCCTGAGTAATGAGCGGGAGGTCGGGGGAGAGCCGGTGGCGGACATTTTTGTACGCTCGGCGCCGCTCCGGGGTATCGATATTCCGCGCGACCTGGTGCCCCTGGCTATCGATGAGTTTCCGATACTTTTTATTGCGGCAGCCTGTGCCGAGGGTCGGACGGTGCTCCGCGGGGCGGAGGAACTCCGTGTAAAAGAAAGTGATCGTATCGCCAGCATGGCCGAGGGGCTGACGACGCTCGGGGTGAGCAATGAGGTACTCGATGACGGCATTATTATTGATGGCGGACCTATGTCCGGTGGCGTCATCAACACCTTTCATGATCATCGCATTGCCATGTCCTTTTCCGTGGCGGCCCTGCGTGCGGAAAACGAAATCCGGATCCTGGATTGCGATCACGTCGCGACCTCCTTTCCGGATTTCGATGCGCTCACCCGGGGTTTAGGCCTGCAGATTGCGTCCAGGGATGCGGTGGAGTGAGGGTGCCGGTCATCACCGTCGACGGACCCGGAGGGGCGGGGAAGGGGACGCTTTGTTATAGCCTTGCGAGTCAGCTGGGCTGGCATATGCTCGATAGTGGAGCGCTGTATCGCGTTACCGCGCTGGCGGCCCTGGAAGGGGATATTTCCCTGAACGATGAGGAAGCGCTAGCAGAGCTTGCCCGACATCTGAAGCTCAGCTTTGTCCCAGCGGCAGAGGGACTTACCCAGGTGCTGCTTGACGGAAGAGACATCAGCCTGGCGATTCGCAGTGAAGCTTGCAGCGCCGCTGCCTCCAAAGTGGCCGCTATGGGGGAAGTGCGGGCGGCATTGCTTTCGCGACAGCGAGAGATGGCCATCGCGCCGGGGCTGGTAGCCGATGGCCGGGATATGGGTACCGTGGTGTTTCCCGCCGCGCCCCTGAAAATCTTCCTTACCGCAAGCGCGGAGGCCCGTGCTGAGCGACGCCACCGTCAGTTGATGGCCAAAGGTGAAAGTGTTACCCTCGCGCGCCTTCTCGAGACCATCGAGGAGCGGGATGCACGCGACCGGAATAGAGCGGAGTCTCCTCTGGTACCCGCTACCGATGCCTTAGTCGTTGATAGTACTGGTATTTCGGCAGACTCGGTGCTCGACACCGTCCTTCAGGAAGCACGTCTGAGGGAGCTTGTCAGTTAGGATTCCGCTGCTGTTTCGAGGGGGTGTTTTCGGCGGGCTCCAGGCCTTTGTGCTTGGACCTTCCGTGGTGTGTTTTTGGCTTTTGGTGAAATTTGATCCAGCACCGTTTCACCGGAGCTTTATTGAAACTGGAGTCGTTTCTGCTGGAGAAACGGCAGGCGCCTGGCGCCAACCCAACTAACAGGTACTTGTGTAATGAGCGAATCCTTCGCTGATCTTTTTGAAGAAAGTTTAAAAACCGTCGATATGCAGCCCGGCGCCATTGTCACCGGTGTTGTCATCGATATCGACAACGAGTGGGTTACCGTTCACGCGGGACTCAAGTCCGAGGGTGTTATACCCCGGGCGCAGTTTATTGATGCAGCGGGCGAATGCAGCCTGAGCGTCGGTGACGAAGTCCAGGTCGCGCTGGAGACGGTAGAGGATGGTTTCGGTGAAACCAAACTGTCCCGGGAAAAAGCCAAGCGCGCTGAGTCCTGGAAAGATCTCGAAGCCGCCTTTGCCGCTGAAGAAGTGGTTAAAGGTGTCATCAATGGCAAGGTCAAAGGTGGCTTTACCGTTGATGTGAATACGATTCGCGCATTTTTGCCCGGTTCCCTCGTGGATGTGCGTCCGGTTCGCGACACCGCGCATCTGGAAGGCAAAGAGCTCGACTTCAAAGTCATCAAGCTCGACCAGAAGCGCAACAACGTTGTTGTTTCCCGTCGTGCGGTTATGGAAGCGGCTAACAGTGTTGAGCGTGATGCTCTGCTGGCCGGACTCCAGGAAGGCCAGTCGATTAAAGGTGTGGTCAAGAACCTCACGGACTACGGTGCCTTTGTTGATCTGGGCGGCGTTGATGGCCTGCTGCACATCACGGACATGGCATGGAAGCGCATCAAGCATCCTTCCGAGATTGTGGAAGTTGGCCAGGAACTGGACGTCAAGGTTCTCAAGTTTGATCGCGAGCGTAATCGCGTGTCTCTGGGGCTCAAGCAGCTGGGCGAAGATCCCTGGGTTGAGATCACTGGTCGCTACCCTGAAGGTAGCCGTGTCATGGCCAAAGTCACCAACCTTACGGATTACGGCTGCTTTGCCGAGATCGAAGAGGGTGTCGAAGGCCTGGTACACGTTTCCGAAATGGACTGGACCAACAAGAACGTACATCCCTCCAAGATTGTTCAGTTGGGTGACGAAGTTGAAGTTATGGTGCTGGATATCGACGAAGAACGTCGTCGTATTTCGCTGGGTATCAAGCAGTGCCAGCAGAATCCCTGGGACGCTTTCGCTTCTGGCGCAAGCAAGGGGGACCGTATCTCTGGCGTGATCAAGTCCATCACCGACTTCGGTATCTTTATTGGCCTCGAGGGCAATATTGACGGCCTGGTGCACCTGTCTGATATCAGCTGGAACGAAACGGGCGAAGAAGCGGTTCGCAACTACAAGAAAGGCGATGAGATTGAGACCGTCATTCTTTCTGTGGATCCTGAGCGTGAGCGTATCTCCCTGGGCGTTAAGCAGCTGGAAGACGATCCCTTCAGCAACTACATCGCTGTTAATGATCGCGGGAGCATCGTCACGGGTGAAGTGATCGAAGTGGATCCCAAGTTTGTGACCGTGAAGCTGGCGGAAGAGGTTGAAGGTATTCTCAAGGTCGCTGATATCAGCCGTGAACGCGTTGAAGATGCACGCAGTGAGTTCAAGGTGGGTGACACGGTTGAAGCCAAAATCATCTCTGCCGATCGCAAAAATCGCGGCGTAGCGCTGTCGATCAAGGCGAAGGACTTCGACGATGAGAAAGAAGCCGTCAAGTCGCTGAAAGATGAAGCTGAGGCATCGTCGCCCGGTACCATCGGTGACCTGATCAAGGCCCAGATGGGCGGTCAGTAAGACCACGGTAGTCGCCTGCCTAAGCAGGCTGGTGATGATCAAAGGGCCCTTCGGGGCCCTTTTTTGTGCCTGGGTGGTGACAAGGCGGGTGTAAAGGCTCAGAGGGGCTGCCTGCCCAGTGTGAATTTTCCATAAAAAATAAGAACTTGCGTGATTTTGTGGAGGCGTACACAATGTCACGATACGGGTCCTGAGGGAGGGCTGCGGTGAACAGGGTTTCGTCGCGCCAGGCCACCAGGGTGACCGATAGTTGATTGACCATAGTTTGGGATCGCCCCGGAATGACAAAAAGTGAACTCATAGAAGCCATCGCCCTGAAGCAAACCCAGCTATCCACCAAAGATGTGGAGCTGGCGGTGAAAACGGTCATTGAACAAATGTCGAATTCACTGAGCGCCGGGGGGCGAATCGAAATCCGCGGCTTTGGCAGTTTTTCACTCCATTACCGGGAGCCTCGCCGGGGACGGAATCCCAAGACCGGCGATGCGGTGGAGCTCACGGGTAAATACGTTCCTCACTTCAAGCCCGGCAAGGAACTCAGGGACCGGGTGAACCTCGGCCTTCAGGCAGGTCTCTGAGTCTGTTTTTGATGGGTTTCCTGCGAAAACTGTTAGCTTTGATTCTTGCCGCTGCCATGGCCGCGGTGGGTGTGCTGTTTGCGCTGCAAAATGCACAACCCGTGCCCCTGGATGTGCTCTTCATGATCCTCCCTCCCCGTAGCCTGGCACTGTGGGTGCTGGGTGCGCTTGCCCTCGGGGGTGTTCTGGGACTGTTACTCTCGTCCTTTGCGGTGCTGAGACTCCGGGCCCGACTCATGGCAGCGCGGCGGCAGATAGCAAATTCCCAGGCGGAACTTGACCAGTTACGCGCGAAGGGCCTGGTCTCGCGTGAATGACGCGCTGGTCTTCTTTTTGCTGTTCTCCGCGGTGGCCTGCGGCTGGTGGTTAGGTCGCCGCAGTCTTGGCGGCAATCGTGGCACTATGCCCGGGCCACCCAGTCAATACTATCGAGGCCTTAACTACCTCCTCGACGGGCGTCCCGATGGCGCTGTTGATCAATTTATCAGTGCTTTGGAAGTCAACAGTGAAACCCTGGAGACGCATATTGCCCTTGGAAATGTGCTCCGGCGCCGCGGTGAAGTTGACCGGGCCATCCGCATTCATCAAAACCTCCTTGCCCGGCCTAAGCTGCCCAGGTCACAGATGCACATTGCCCACCTGGAGCTTGCCAGAGACTACATATCAGCCGGTCTTCTGGACCGGGCTGAAACCCTGCTTCAGGATCTGGTCGAGGAGTCCGACGAGCAGCGCGACATCAGTCGTCTTTATCTCGTGGAGATTTATCGCTCTGAGAGTGAATGGCAGCGTGCCATAGATGAAGCCAAAGGCCTCTTGCCCCGGCGTAGCCTCCTGGGTGGAGAGACCCAGGCAACGCAACTTTCCGGTCAGCCCATTCCCGTGCAACTGGCGCATTTTTATTGCGAACTGGCCCTTGAGGTGGCAGAAGAAGGACGGCGCGATGATGCCCGGGAGTTGCTCCAGGCGGCGTTGCGTAGTGATCCGGCCTGCGCCCGCGCCTCCCTGGAGCTTGGAAGTATTGAGGCAGCCTCCGGCAATCACCGGCAGGCCATCGAGGCCCTGACCCGGGTTGTAGAGCAGCACGCAGAGTTTCTGCCGGAAGCCATACCCGCCCTGCGGGAGTGCTACGCGGCGCTGGGTGAGGAAAACGCTCTCTCGACTTATCTTCGTCGCTGCCTTGATGAACATCCGTCTACACCCTTGATGATCGCCGTCGCGGATGACATCCGACGGGACGAGGGTAACGCCGCGGCCCATGGGTTTCTGGCGCATCGCCTCGCGGAGGCGCCTTCTCTCAGGGGGTTGCTGCGTTTGATTCGTATCCAGCAGGAGGACAAACCCGGTACCCCGGGCGATTCCCTGTCGATGCTGGGCGTGTTGCTGGATCGCCTCATTGAAGTTCGCCCGGCCTATCGTTGCGGTCATTGTGGTTTCTCCGCCAGACATCTCCTGTGGTTCTGTCCTGGCTGCAAATATTGGGGCACCTTCAGAACCATACGCACAGCAGAAACGGAGTAGTTCCATGAGTAACGTCGATTCCCCGGTGATCGTAGCCCTGGACTATCCCGAGATGGCGCCAGCGCTGGAACTGGCGAATGCGTTGGATCCCACGGCTTGTCGACTCAAAGTGGGGAAGGAGTTGTTTACCGCAGAAGGGCCTGCTCTTGTGGAGCGGCTGCAGTCTTTGGGCTTTGACGTGTTCTTGGATCTCAAGTTTCACGATATACCCAATACCGTCGCCGGGGCCCTGCGCAGCGCCGCCGATCTGGGTGTGTGGATGGCCAACGTCCACGTCAGTGGCGGGCGCCGCATGCTAGAGGCATCCGTGGATGCCATTGCCGGCCTGCCAAAGCCGCCGCTGCTCATCGGCGTTACCGTGCTGACAAGCATGGATGCCGGTGACTTTGCTGAACTGGCGTACCGGGGCTCTCTGGAAGAGCAGGTGCTACGACTGGCCGGGCTGGCCAGGGACTGCGGACTTCAGGGGGTTGTGTGTTCCGCACAGGAGGCCGCCTCGTTGCGAGAAAGTCTCGGTGCTTCCTTTGCACTGGTTACGCCGGGCATTCGTCCGGCGGGTTCTGTCGCGGACGATCAGCGACGGGTACTCACGCCAGCGGAAGCGGTGGCTGCCGGTGCAAGTTATCTGGTGGTTGGGAGGCCTATAACGCGGGCCGAAGACCCTGCCGCTGCTTTGCAGGCAATCAACGCCTCTCTGTAGTCCTTCTTTGATTCTCGTCCGACGCTGACATACAGCGTCTATGTACCCACGCGTGTTTTTTTCGTGATCCTATGCGTGTTGATGGCCTAGTGCTCCCGAGCAGCTTCGGGTGCTGAAATGGTTCAGCGCGATCCCCTTCAGCCCGATGCGACCAGTCGGGTCGTGATTCTCTGAATCGCTGTTACTCTTCCTCTCGTGGCCCATGGAGCCGGTTCAGCGCAGACGCTGGCGCAGCCGCCGAGTGAGGTCACGTTCCCCATAAATCACGCGATGACAAGGAGGTCACACCGTGAAAGAACTAAATACTCGTCGTTTAACGTTTTCCGCTGTCGCTCATCAGATGGCTCGACAGGTTGATCAAAGCGCTGGTGCCGCCTGGGCTGGCAACGGGCAGGGACCCTTTAAGCGTTGTCCGGCGCGCAACCGGAGTCTGCCCCTGCTGGCGGTGGCCGCCTTTGCTGCACAGTTGTGTGTGCCGGCAGCCCCCGCGCTGGCTCAGGGTGAGGCCGTGAATGTTGCCCAGACAACGGCTGTAGAGCAAAAACTCGAGCAGGAGGGGGCAGGCGTTAATATCAACAATGCCTCGGCTGTGGAGCTGGCGGAGGGGCTCAATGGTGTAGGCGGCAGCAAAGCGGAAGCCATCGTGCGCTACCGTGAGCAGTTTGGTCCCTTTGAATCTATTGAAGAGCTTTCGGAGGTGACGGGCATCGGCGCGGCCACGGTGGAGCGTAATCGGCTGCTTCTCCGTATCCGCTGAGCGGAACGTCTGTCATCTTTGGGGGCTTGGCCCCCTTTATTTCTTTGCGCCATACGCGCACCATTCTGCCGCAGCGTTTGGGTGGAGTCGGTGGAGAATGCAGGGCGCGCATTGCCTCGTAACAGGAGCGAACGGATACATCGGGCGGGCATTAGTGCCGGCGCTCGCCGAACGCGGGTATTCGCTGACTATGCAATTCCGTCCGGGAAGCCGTCCGCAATCTGTGACCCCCGGCAGACATTGCCAATGGGACCTCAACATCCGGGATTGGGATGTGACCCTGGAGGGGGTGGATGTTCTCTTTCATCTTGCGGGTATTGCGCATCAGCGGGGCGACCTGAGTGCCTATGAGGTTGTTAATGTGGATGCCAGCGTGGCTCTGGCGACCAAGGCTATAGCCGCAGGTGTGCGCCGCCTGGTTTTTGTAAGCAGTGTGAAAGCAGGCAGGGCTGAGTACGACGATTCCACCGGTGAACTCCTGCCCCTGGCAGAATCCTCCAACCCCTACGCACAATCCAAGGCCCTGGCCGAAGCGGGTCTCGAAGCCTGCTGTCAGGATGCCGACATCGAACTGGTTATTGTGCGCCCCGCCCTGGTGTACAGCGAGAATGCCCTGGGGCACCTGCGCTGGCTGCGGCGCTGGACTCGGCTTCATCTGCCCAGGCCGCCGCCCGGCGGCGAGCGGAGCATGATTGCTCTGGCAGATCTGGTGGCGCTATTGACGCAGTTGGGGAGCGCGCCGCTAGATGGGCAGACGCGGCTCACCGTGACCGATGGCGAGCGCTATAGCACCCGCCGGTTGCACAGCGCCCTGTGCGCGGCCGGAGCGGGGCAGCCCTGGTTGCCGTCGCCGCCGGCCTTCGCCTGGAAAGCTGCCTGTGCACTTCTCGATGGCCTACGCAGGGAGCCTCGCGGACAGAGCTGGGCACGTCTCACCGGGGACGAATGCTATGCGTCGTCGGGCTTCGATGCCCTGGGCTTTCGCCCCTCTCTGAATTTTGAATCCAGTTTGGGAGTCTCTTTCGATGCCTCCTAGCTTTGGATTATTGGCTCTGCTCCTGAGTTTGCTGGGGACCGCGGTCTACCTTCCCCTGGCACGCCGCTGGCGACTGCTCGATGCGCCTAATCATCGCAGTGCCCACGCAATGGTAACCCCGAGCTCCGGTGGTCTTGTGATTGTTGCCGCTATCGTTACAAGCCTCCTGGCAGCGCAGCTTTCGGGCAACTACGCAGGCAATCGCGCCTCGGCGGTTATGGCTGGCTCGCTGATCGCTATTTGCTTTCTGGGTGCCTGGGATGATCGCCGGCCCTTGCCCGTCGCTTTGCGTTTGCCGGTATTTCTGATGCTATCTGTCATAGCCGTGATGGTTTCCATCGACAGGCTGTCAGTGCCGATGTGGGCCTGGCCGCTGTTGGTTCTGAGCTTTGCCTGGTTACTGAATCTCACTAATTTTATGGATGGTATTGACGGTCTGGCGGCATTACAGACATCACTGGTGACCAGCGGAATGGCTGTGCTTGGCGCCGTGAGCGGCGCGGAGCGGGATTTTCTCATTCTTTGCGTGATAGGGACCGGAGCCTATGGAGGATTCCTGGTCTTCAACTGGCCGCCCGCAAAGCTGTTCATGGGTGATGCGGGAAGCCTGAGTGCTGGGTTTCTTATGGGCTGGCTGGGGCTTTGGGCCTGGCAGGGTGGCGTTCTATCGCCGATCGCCTGGCTTCTTCTAATGAGCCCCTTTCTTTTGGATACCGGTATCACGCTGGTGGCCAGGGCTCTTCGCGGAGAACATCTGACCCAGGCTCACAACAGCCATTGTTATCAGCGTCTGGCGCGCCACTGGGGTTCCCATGCCCGGGTGGATGGCGCGCTGCTGCTCCTCCACGGGTTTTGGTTGTTGCCCCTGGCGCTCATGACCGTGTTCAGTGCGGTTCCCCAATGGACGTTACTGGTCCTGGGATTATTCCCGCAACTCTTTCTCATAGCGAAATTGCGGCGTATACAGTAAGCTTCATTTCATAAGTCGGCACCCAACACAGCGTTTATTATCAAAAGCGCGCTTAAACAAAAGCCGATGTGCGCACAACCAGCGCGGAGTGAAAAAACGATTGAATAAACCGGCCCAAAACCTGGTGGAGAGACTGCGCGCAGCGGTGGACGTTCCCGTCCAGTTTATTCTCCGCATTGTCGAAGTGCCTCGCAACGTCAAGCAGGCCATGGTTCTTGGCGTGGACATGGGTTTTGTAGCCCTGTCACTCATCGTTGCCTTCGGTTATCCCTTTGCATCCTTTTCCCAGCCGCCGGGCAGCGTGGAGCTTTTCTGCGCTGCACTGACGATGTTGGCAAGCGCCGTGGTGTTTCTGCGCATGGGGCTCTACCGCGCCATTATCCGTTTTATGGGGCAGCAGGCGATCTGGACCATCATTCAGGCGGTCAGCTACTCCACTCTCGCTCTGGGCGCGGCAATATTCTTTACCCAGGCAGACGTGCCACGATCCATGCCCTTTGTTTACTGGGCCCTGGCGATGTTCACCATCGGCGGCTCCCGTCTGATTGTGCGGGCGGGTTACCAGGCGCGATTGCGATCCAGTGGTAAAAATGTACTGATCTACGGAGCGGGTGAATCGGGACGTCAGTTGCTCACTGCTTTGCACCATGGCGACCAGTACCGCGTGGTGGCGTTTGTAGACGACGATATCCGAGCGCAGCATGCCGTGATTAACGGCCTGCAGGTTGCCTGGCCCAAGGATCTCGAGCGTCTCATCGAGCAGCACGCGATCACCCAGGTGCTTCTGGCTATACCGTCTGCTTCTGCGGAGCGGCGACGGGAAATTATCAACTCATTGGTGGGTTTGCCGGTGCATGTGCGCACGGTGCCCAAGATCAACGAGCTGGTAGGCGGCGCCGCCATGGTCAGTCAGATACAGGATATCGACCTCGATGACCTTCTGGGTCGCGATCCAGTACCTCCGCATCCGGAACTCATTGATCGCTGCATCACCGGTAAGGTCGTCATGGTGACCGGTGCAGGTGGGTCCATCGGTGCCGAGCTTTGTCGCCAGATACTCGAGGCCGGTCCCAGGCAGATTGTGCTTTTAGATAACTCAGAGTATGCGCTCTATCGCATTGAACGTGAGCTCAAGGATCTGTTGCTGCGTCAGCAGCGTCCCGTTGACGTCTTCTGCCTGCTGGGTTCCGTCCGTGACCAGCGACGCATGGAAACTATTTTTACAACTTTCTCCGTGCAGACCGTATACCACGCGGCGGCCTACAAGCATGTGCCCATGGTTGAGCATAATGTGGCTGAGGGTGTAGCTAATAACGTGTTTGGTACCTGGCATGCCGCGGAGGCTGCGCGTCTGGCAAAGGTCGAGACCTTCGTATTGATTTCCACGGACAAGGCAGTGCGACCCACCAATATCATGGGAGCATCCAAGCGCTTTGCGGAATTGATTCTCCAGGGACTCGCGGGCGAAGAGAGTGCCACGCGATTTTGCATGGTGCGCTTCGGTAACGTACTGGGCTCTTCAGGGTCCGTGGTACCGCTTTTCCGCGAGCAGATCGAGGCAGGGGGGCCGGTGACGGTGACCCATCCCGAGGTCTCCCGCTACTTCATGAGTATCCAGGAAGCGGCGCACCTGGTACTTCAGGCAAGTGCTATGGGCACGGGTGGTGATGTCTTTGTGTTGGATATGGGCGAACCTGTGCGGATCGTTGATCTTGCGAAGCGCATGATTCGCTTGAGCGGACATGAAGTGGGTACTGGTAGGGATAAATACGACGCCGTTGATATCGATTTCATCGGTCTGCGGCCGGGAGAAAAACTCCACGAAGAGCTTCTCTTGGGCACCTCCGTGAGCGGAACCGGACATCCCATGATCATGCGTGCGGAAGAAGAATGCCTCTCCCATGGCCAGGTGGGTGTTGCACTCAAGGAACTGATGCTGCGCTGTGACGCCATGGACTGTCAGGGCATTACCGAAGTGCTCCGAGAGGCGGTGAGCGGTTTCGCCAATCACGAAATTCGCCACGATCATATCTGGGTGAAACAGGGCCGCGCCGGGAAGCGTCGTGCGCTGCCCACGGAGACCGAAGTCGCCAACGTCGAAAAGCTGTTCCCCAAAGCGGCGGCGATCGACGTCTAGGGCGGGGGCGGCTTACACTCCGGCGGTTTTCCGGCTCCGGCTGTCATCGGGCAGTAGCAATCCCATCTCGACCCTCTGCGTCACTCACGGCATACTGACGCCATGAAAAATTTTGATGTGTTTAATGGTGATGCCGATGGTATCTGTGCGCTGTTGCAGCTGCGTCAGGCCATGCCCCTCGACGCTGAGCTTCTCACGGGCGTGAAACGCGACATTCAACTGCTGGAGGCACTGGATCCCGCGACGGTGGACAGGGCGACGGTGCTGGATGTGTCTCTGGACAAAAACCGCAAACCCCTGGAAGTGCTGTTGGCGGCGGGGGCGCAAGTTTTTTACTGTGATCACCATTTTGCGGGGGCTATTCCCGAGCACCCCAATCTTGAAGCGCTGATTAACCCGGCGTCGGACGTGTGCACCAGTCTTCTCGTGAACGGACACCTCCGCGGCGCCTATGCCCACTGGGCCGTGGTGGGCGCCTTTGGAGACAATCTTGATGACAGCGCAAGGGCGGTAGCCCGCACCCTGGATCTGGATGAAGACACCGTAGAACTTTACAAGCGCCTGGGTACCTACGTGAACTACAACGGCTACGGTGCGGTGCTGGGTGATCTGCATTTTCATCCCGCAGAGCTTTATCAGTTGATGCATGGCTATGCGGAACCCCGACAGTTTGCCCGGGATGCGATTTCCAGTTTTGAAAAACTGGAGCAGGGCTATGAGGGCGACATGAGCAATGCGGCAGCGATTTCGCCGGAATGGGAGAGTGAATCCGCAGCGATCTTTGTCTTGCCCGATGCGCCCTGGGCACGGCGGGTGAGCGGCGTTTTTGGCAACTCTCTGGCGAATGCCACGCCTCGGCGCGCCCATGCCGTGTTGACCTGTAAACCGGAGGGTGGCTTTTTGGTGAGTGTCCGCGCACCCCTCAAGGACAAGCGAGACGCAGATACGCTCTGTCGTCAGTTTGATACCGGTGGTGGTCGTGCGGCGGCGGCGGGCATCAACGCATTGCCGGACGATCAGATGCAGCCGTTTATTGACGCGTTCTCAGCGATCTATTCCTGACCCCATGGACTGGGATGACCTGAAAATTCTTCTGGCGCTGTCACGGAAACGCTCAGCCCGCGGCGCCGCGCAGCAGTTGGGTGTAAGCAATTCGACAGTGACTCGCCGCCTCGATGAGTTCGAGCGCGATCTGGGATCGCGACTGTTTGATAGAACCCCCGAGGGTTACCGCATGACCCAGACGGCAGAGAACCTTCTGCCCACCGCAGAGCATGTGGAGGAGCTGATGCTTGCTGCGGAACGTCAGGTCACCGGCACCGATCAGGAGTTACAGGGGACTATCCGCCTGACGCTCCCTCCCGCCAGCGGTTTTAACGTGCTGATGCCACGGCTTGCCCAATTCGCCAGCGACTATCCCGGTATTGATCTGGAGGTGATCAGCAGTCCGGATGCCCTGGATCTTGGGCGCCGGGAGGCGGACATCGCAATCCGAATCTTTCTTACCGGGTCATCCCCTCCGGAGAACCTTATTGGTCGAAAGATTTCCGCGATGACCGCTTCCGCTTATGTGCATCGGGATTTGCTGAACCCGGACAACCCGGAGGATGTCAGTCATCTCACCTGGATCGGTCTCCATGGTAATAATTACGACGACTCCTGGAAAAAGGTCTGTAAAAACGGTCACTTACCGGTGAGGCATGCGGTCTCTGCCATTACCCTCCAGGTAGAGGCTGTACGTGCCAAGATGGGTATGATGTTTGCCGCCTGTGCCATGTTCAGAGACCACCCGGAGGTGGTGCGAGTGCCGGGAGAAGGTGTACATCACTATTTCGATCTCTGGGTTCTGACGCACAAGGATCTGCGTCTGTCAGCACGTATGCGCATCTTGCGGGAGATTCTCGCCGAGGAACTGTCCCTGCTCCGCCCTCGCTTTGACAGCTGCTGTGACGACGAGAAGGGTGTTGCAAAAACGCAGCAAGCCTAGTCAATAGCGGATATTCCGCTTCATATTTGCAGCAACTATAGTGGCCTCCATCATCTACAAAGGAGAACCACCATGAAGAAGATCCTTGTTTCCAGTATCGGTATTATTCTTGCCACGAGCGCTGTATCAGCGTTTGCCGCCAAGCAGGACCGTGAAAATCTCGCGCAGTGCAAGGCGGATATCAACGCCTATTACGGCGACAACACGCGCACACGTCTGCGCAGCATAAAGCGCCGCGCAGGCGAGACGGACCTCCGCCTCATGGTTAACCCCAAAAACGGTGAGAACACTGTGATTGTGTGCTCCGTGAGCGGCGATGGGGCCAGCAGCCTCGCGACGGACGACGGTGTTGCCCTGACGTCTACAGAGGGCGAGCAGAAAGTGAGCTACGCGCAGTAAATGTCTCTGAGCGCTGGCCAGCCAGGGCTGGTATTTCGACCCCAGCGGACATAGGAAAGGTATGGCCGCTTTGTCCCGGAACCACAGGTTCCGGGTTTTTTTTGCCTGGTCTTATATCTTCTCAATCTTCTACGTCGTCGACGTCAAGCTGGCCACTCAGTTGCCGTCTGATATGAGACCAGGACATACCGGCTGCCAGCAGCAGCGACACCAGTAACAGGGCGAACCAGGTCAGCGCGCCCGTGGATTGAGTGCTCATCAAGCCCAGGTCAATAAACAGCCAGATTATGCACCCAAACAAGGCTGTACCGAGGGCAATGCCAAGCCACCCCAGAGAGTTAAAGGTAGCTCGGAGATAAACCAGCCAGGCGATGATGAGGGCTACGCCCACCAGCGCCGGCAGGGGGCCGAAAACAAAGTTATCGGAACGCAACCAGCCAATGTAAGAAAAGGCCGTTGGATTGTAGGTGCCAAACACCAGCGCGACGGCAAATAGCCATCGGACCAGGAAACTGTCGAGCCCAAAGGACTTTGCCATGCTTGATTCTCCGTTGTTTCCGCTCAGTTTTTAGGGCCTGCTGTTGCGAGTACTGAGGCTGTCAGTCTCGCTGCTAATGCTGCTGCCTTCCCTGACCTGCAGCCGAATTGCAGTGTCAAAGCTAGAGCAAAGTTCCCTGCCAGGCAATCGCAAACAGACCCTAGGGAGCCGGAATAGGGTAAGCCTGATGTATGGCCTCGAGTTCCCGAAGGAGTTCCTTGTCAAGCTTCACGTCTACGCTCGCAATGTTTGTACGTAGCTGCTCCATGGTGGTCGCGCCGATAATGTTGCTGCTGGTGAACTCTCGACTGTTTACAAAGGCCAGCGCCATCTGGGCGGGATCAAGGCCGGCTTTTTCAGCAAGGGAAACATAGGCCTCGGTTGCGGCCTCAGCTTGCGCATTGGTGTAACGACTGAAACGCTCAAAGCGTGTGAGGCGGGCGCCGGCGGGCCGGGCGCCTCCACGATATTTGCCGCTCAGCATGCCAAAGGCGAGGGGCGAGTAAGCTAACAGCCCCACCTGTTCGCGAATGGCCATCTCAGCCAGACCCACTTCAAAACTCCGGTTGAGCAGGCTGTAGGGGTTTTGGATGGACTGCACCCGTGGCAGATTTTTCTCCCGGGCGACGCGCAGATACTCCATGACCCCCCACGGCGTCTCGTTGGAGATGCCGATAGCACGCGCCTTGCCGGCGGTCACCAGTTCGCCCAAGGCGGAGAGTGTTTCTTCTATGGCAACACCATCATCACCCCGATGGCGGTAGCCTAACTGGCCAAAGAAGTTGGTGATGCGCTCGGGCCAGTGCACCTGGTAAAGATCCACGTAGTCTGTTTTCAGCCGTTGCAGCGAGCTGTCCATGGCCTGGTGAATATGTTCCCGGGACAAGCGCGGACCGGCGCGTAGATGGTCGAAGTCTCCACCGGGCAGGCTCCTCCCCGCGACTTTGGTGGCGAGCACGATATCGTCGCGCTTACCCCGGTTCTCCAGCCACCGGCCAATGATGCTCTCGGTCTCTCCCTGAGTCTCTGGGCGGGGGGGTACGGGGTACATTTCGGCCGCATCAAAGAAGTTTACGCCCTGACTCACGGCGTAATCCATTTGCTCAGCTGCTTCTTCATAGCTGTTTTGCTCGCCAAAAGTCATGGTCCCCAGGCAGATGAGACTGACATCAATGTCGCTGTTACCTAGCTTTTTATAATCCATGGTGTGAGAGTCTCCTGCTGTGGTGATGGGTTGGGGGCGGCGTGGTTGCGCTGGAACCGGGTTAATCGTCAGGCTGCCAGCGTTGCACCTCTGTGACACCCAGAGGGTCCTGATGAATCACAATGTCTGCCCCGGGATAATGCTCAATTATCGCTGTCTCGACGTCCTCTGCAATACGGTGGGCTTTTACCAGAGAGATGTCGTTATCCATCTCCAGATGTAGCTGGATGATGGATGTTCGCCCCGACTGGCGTGTTCGCAGGTCGTGCATACCTCTCACTGCCGGGTGCGATAGGGCGATTTTTGTGATGCGCTGCTGCTCTGCTTTGGGTAGCTCCCGGTCTAACAACTCATTCAGGGCCTGTCTGAGTATCTCTCGTGTAGACACCAGCAGGTAGGCGGCGATAAACAGCGCAAACACCGGGTCTGCCTGAACGATGCCCTGACTGGTCAGTAGCAGCGCCAGCAGCGTAGCCCCATTGCTGAGCAAATCAGCCCGGTAGTGAACGGAGTCGGCATGAATCGCGGTGGATCCGGTTTGGCGAACGACATAGCTTTGAAAAACAACCAGAAAAGTGGTTATCACCATCGACAACAGCATCACAACAATGCCCGGCTTTATCGCAAGTATGGGGACCGGAGTCAGCAATCGATGGAGCGCTTCATGAATCAGGAAGGCGCTGGTGGACAGGATGAGCACCGCCTGAATCAATGCCGCCAGGGATTCGGCCTTGCCGTGCCCGAAGCGATGGTTTTTATCCGCAGGGGTGAGCGCGTAGCGCACGGCGATGAGATTGATCAGTGATGCCCCTGCGTCCATCAGGGAGTCCATCAACGATGCCAGAAGACTTACGGCTCCGGTTTGAAGATAGGCGAAGAGTTTGATGCCTATGAGCAAGCAGGCCGTGGCCACGGAGGCCAGGGTGGCAAGCCGTAAAAGTCTAGCAGGGTCCTTATCGTTGCCCTGAGCGTTAGCCATTAGCTGTGGTCATTAGCTGCACGAGGGTTTAAGTCCGGGGCCTGAGTGCGTACAGTCGCACCCTCAAATTGAGGGGTTATTCTACCATTATGTCTGCACTGCGCTCAGCAACCGCTGCACCTCTGTCTCTGTCGGCAATTGCTTGGCTTGCATTGTTTGCGGTTCCGGTTTCGGGGCTGCCTCAGGCCGGCACCCTGGAAGAGGTGCGCGTAGTCGGCCGCCGCGACGTGTTGCTCCCGGCGCTAGGGGCAAGCACAACGGACTTGATAGCCTTTGATGAGCAGGTTTCGATGAATCGCACGGTAGGTGACTGGCTTGAGCAGTTGCCCGGTGTCAGCCTGAACGGTCAGGGTGGGCTGTTTCAGGCCTACAGTATCCGCGGTTTCAGCCGTTGGCGGGTTCGCACGGAGCTCAATGGTGTACCCATCATCACGGATCGACGGGCAGGGAATTCTGCGTCCTTTGTTCCTCCCGATCTTATCGCCCAGGTCGCGGTGGATAAGTCCGCTTCGTCGACCCTTTACGGGTCCGGTGCCATGGGTGGTGTCGTCAGTCTTGACTCCCGTATCCCTGAGGGCCGGTCCCTCAGGGCGGAGGGTGCCAGCAATGGTGGACAATTTGCGCTTTCGGCGCTCGCCGGTAACCGGGACGGATTGTCCGGTGGTGTCAGCGTCCGCAAAGCACAGGGCAGCGATGGGCCTGACGGTCGCACACTAAATACCGCCTTTGAGCAGGTGGCAGGCACCTTCGCCGGTAATAGTGATCTTGGGGCTCTGAGCCTTAATTACAGTTGGCTCGGGAGTGTGAGTCGGGACATCGGCAAGAGTAATGCGCTGTTTCCCACGCGCAGAATCAGCCGTTATCCCAGCGATAACCACTCTGTCACCCAGCTGGAGCTTCGCGCCGGCGGTGACTGGTTTCTCCGCGCCTATCACCACCTGCAGGATTGGGAGGCAGACGTGGAGCGCGTAGGAGAGCGACGCAACCTGACGAGTTACAAAGCGCACACCGTGGGTGGTCTCTTTCAGGCCAACACCTCGATGCTGTCCGGTAACGGTAGTGTTGGCTTGGAATGGGTAGGCCGTCGTGGCGTATCCATTGACGATGAGGAGTTTGCGGTAGACGGTACGCTGTTAATACAACAAACCTTGGTCGAAGGGGAGGAAGATACCGTCGCGGTCTTCGCTGATCAGCAATGGACCCTCGGCCGGTTGGGCTTCAGCGGTGGTATGCGCTTCGACCACATGGATCAGTCATCCCGGGCGCAAAGCAGCTCTGACGGACAGTGGTCCGCGAGCGCTGCAGTGGACTATAGCCTGAGCGACAGTTGGACGATGCGCGGCGAGCTGGCCTCGGGCTTTCGTTTTCCAGGTATTAGCGAGCGGTATTTCAACGGCACGACTCCCCGGGGTGAGGTGCAGGGCAATCCGGACCTCAATGCCGAAACCCGGCGTAGCGGTGAGCTGGCGCTGCAGTACGCGCCCTTGGGGTCAACGCTGCAAACCGGTGCGGCGGTGTATTACAGCGATCTGGAGGACTACATAGAGCGCTACCCGGTGGGGCCCGAACTGGTGTCTTACCGCAATCTCGACGGGGCGAGCATTCAAGGCATAGAACTGGATTTGGGTTTTCAGACAGGCGTGGTGCACCACCGGCTGAGTTATCAGTGGCAGGGGGGTGAAGACGATGAGGGGAATACCCTGGCAGACCTGAACCCACCCTCGCTGCGATACTTTTTCAGCTGGGAGCAGGAGCAACGGGGTTTCTATAGCGACTTGAGTTACCGGGATTCCCGAGAAGAGTTCGGCGCCGATGAGTTACCTCTGGATTCCGCCGTGATATGGAATGCCCGTTTTACGCAGCGTGTAGCCAGGCGCTGGCAGGCCGAGCTTTTCCTCAGCAATATCCTGGATGAAGAATATCGCTCCACCGCAGATGACGTCGCGCCTCTCCAGCCGGGGAGAACTTTTGGTATCCGGCTGGAGTGGCGCGAAAGCTAATCCGAAGCCCGGATGCTTTACTGACTGCCGGGAAAAACGACGCGGGCCTGCCCCGGCTTCCACGGGGTATGCTTCGCCATAACCGCCTGAAAAAGCGGGTGGCCCAGGAGGTCGTTCAGCCAGTGACGAAGATGAGGGTAGGGTGATTGATCAAACCACGCCCTGTCGACGCCAGCGAACTGACGGATGAAGGGAAATACTGCGATATCCGCAAAGCCTTTCTCCTTTCCTGAGAGCCATGGAGAGTCTGCAAGCCTCGATTCAAGCTCCTGCAAAAACCTGCAGGCTTCCTCGCGGTAGTGATGTGCAGGATGCTCCGGATGCCGGTCGGCGTATTTGTAGCGGTCGAGGCAGGTTTTAAAGCTGCCGTCATTCTCAGTCACCAGTGCGTCGCGATCATGGCTGCTTTTTTCTGTCACCCAGTGCTCCGGATCGTTTTGATTCAGCGCCCAGTGCATGACATCGATGCTTTCATCAATCACGCTGCCGTCATTTAAGATCAGCACAGGAACAGTCCCTTTGGGAGATGCCTCCAGCATTGGCCTGGGCTTGTCCTTGAGAAGCACCTCGCGAAGCTCCACGGGGACGGACGCGTAGGCCAGTGCCATGCGCGCGCGAATGGCGTAGGGGCAGCGCCGGAAGCTATATAGGATTGGGTAGTCGTTCATCTCTTCTGCGGATGTTTGTGTTCGTTCCCGTCTATGCGGTCATGCCGCCATCGACCATGTAGGTGGCGCCGTTGAGAAAACGACTCTCCTCGCTGGCTAAAAACAGCATCAGGTTTACCACATCCTCGGGGTCCGCATAGCGCTCCAGGGGAATTGCGGCCTTGATAGCTTCGTATTGGGCCGTGGGATCTTCGGGCATAAGTCTGGATTCCAGAGAGCGCATCATCCGTCCCTCTACCGGAGAAGGATTCACGGTGTTCACCCGGATATTCTGGGGGCCTCCTTCTTTGGCGCAGGCGCGCATGAGCCCGATAACGGCGTGCTTGCTGGTTCCGTAGGCACAGATACCCGGCGTGGCGCTGACGCCCGCGACGGAGGAGGTGATCACGACGCTGCCACCGCCATTAGCGGCCATAACCGGAAAGACATGCTTGATTCCCAGGAAGACACCAGACACATTAACGTCAAGCACTCTCTGAAAGCTCTGTAAGTCGAATTCACTCACCGGGGCGGACGGACCCTCAACGCCGGCGTTGGCGAGAAGCACATCGACACCCCCAAAAGCTTCCACTGTGGCCGTGACATAGGCTGCCGTATCCGCCTCCGAGGTGACGTCGGCCACCGTGTAACGAACGGTGGCTTCATCATACTGGGAGGCGATTTCCCGCAAACTGTTCTCATCCAAATCGACGAGCATGACCCGGGCACCCCCGTCCACGAAACGCTGAACCGCGACCTTGGCGATGTCGCCGGCACCACCGGTGAGGATGACGGTTTTGTCAGTTACTCCCTGCATGCCTTATCTCCTGTTATTTTTACTGTGGTTTAGCCAATGGTATCGCCAAGAAGGCGCAGCCAGTTGAGGCCGAGGAGGCGCTCCATGTCCTTGGAGCTCCACCCTCGGCGGTCCAGCACCGCCATGAGATTGCGATAGCGGTCCGTCGAGTCGAGGGCAGGGATCCAGGGCGGCCAGCGCAGCTCGTAGCTCGGTTTAAAGTACCCCGTGCGCGGAACGAACCACTCTTCATAGGTGGCCCAGGGCGAAATGCCCTGGGGTGGGTAGTCCGTAGAGACGCCGATGTGCTCAATGCCTGCAACGTTCACCGCGTGCTCAATATGGTCCGCATAGTGCTCGATGGTGGTGTCGCCGCCGGGATCCGGTCCGACAAAATAGCCCAGGGCCACCATGCCAATGACGCCGCCTTTCTCTGCGCAATTCCGAATCTGCTCATCGGTTTTCGCCCGGGGATGACTGCGCAGGGCATCGCATATGGTGTGGGTGATTCCCACAGGGCGCCTGGAAAACGCGATGCCGTCCAGGGTCGTCTGATCGCCGCAGTGGGAAAGGTCGATGAGCACGCCGGTGTCATTCATGCGCTCCACCACCTCCAGTCCGAAGTCCGAGAGCCCCGCATTGGTTCTTTCCAGGCAGCCGTCTCCTACAAGATTGCGAAAGTTATAGGTGAGTTGAAAAGATCGCATACCCAGGGCGTAAAGCGCGTCGATGTTATCAACGTCACCATTGAGCATGGTGGAGTTCTGGAAGTTCATCATTACCGCGGTGCGCCCGGAGTCCTTTGCGCGTCGAAAGTCCTCTGCCTGCAACGCAAACATCAGTTGCTCGCTGTGGTTCTCTACGCGCTTTCGCCAGTCCAGCAGCGCATCAATCGCCGTTTGCAGATTCTTGCGCGGCAGACTTTCAATGATGCCTGAGTAGTTGGCGGCGCGAAGGGCCGCAAAAACCTCCTCCCCCCATTCCTTGCCAAAGCACAGGGCATCGATAACCAACATGTCCTCATAGCTATTATCTGAAGAGGTGTCAGCGCTGCCGGGGAGGGCCTGGCTCGCTACAACGGCGGCGGCCCCCTGAATGAATGCTCGTCGATTTGTGTCCCAATCCATTTGTTGTTCACCTCTATGCTCGGAGCCGCGACAAAAATTCTGGCCTCGTTGCCCCTGTACCCCCAGAGTAAAACCTGTTCCGTGCCCGCGGTCGATAGTTTTTCGTTTACTATTTTGTCCGAAACTGACAGAGAGCTCCTCCCTTCATGATTGATCTGCGTAGCGATACTGTAACCAAACCCACCCCGCCAATGCTCGAGGTCATGCGCGGCGCGGACACCGGGGACGATGTGTATGGCGAAGACCCCACAGTAAATGCCCTGGAGCACTATGCTGCGGCGCTTACGGGAAAGGACGCGGCGGTGTTTGCGCCCACGGGAACCCAGTCCAATCTTTTGGGCCTTCTAAGTCACTGCGGACGGGGGCATGAGTACATCGTCGGCCATAGCGCGCACACCTATATGTATGAGGGCGGCGGCGCGGCGGTGCTGGGCGGTATCCAGCCCTGTCCGCTGCCCTTTGCCGCCGACGGATCATTACCTCTGGATGCCGTGGAAAAAGCCATCAAGCCCGATGACGCGCATTTCGCCATCACGCGGCTTGTATGCCTGGAGAACACCCAGGCGGGGAAGGTGCTGCCCCTGGACTATCTTCAGCGCTATAGCGATTTGACCCGTCAATGGGGACTCAAACGGCATCTGGATGGTGCGCGGGTGTTTAATGCGGCAGTGGCGCTGGATGTGCCCGTTGCGCAGATCTGCCAGCACTTCGATACGGTCTCTATCTGCCTGTCCAAGGGGCTTGCCTGTCCCGTGGGCTCTCTTCTCGTCGGTGATACAGAGACTATTCGCAGTGCGAGACGCTGGCGCAAGATGCTTGGCGGCGGTATGCGCCAGGCGGGCATTCTGGCAGCGGCGGGGCTCTATGCGCTGGAAAACAACGTGCAGCGTTTGCGGGAAGATCACGAAAAGGCACGGCGCGTGGCGGATGCGTTATCAACTCTTCCTGCATTCAAGCTTCAGGAATCACCGCAGACCAATATGGTGATGCTGGACGCGGTGACGGATGTGGAGCCCCTGCAGGCGCACCTTGAGGAAGACGGCATTCGTATCTCGGGGACGCGTTGGGTGTTTCATCAGGATGTGTCTGACGACGACGTCGAGCAGCTCCTTGCAAGCTGTCGGCGGTTTAGCTGAAGGTCACTGGTTTCCTGCGTTCTCTTTAACCACCGCCAGAAAGGCTTCGGCGTACTTGTCGCGTTTGCGGTCACCCACGCCGGAGATGGCGGCAAATTCCGCGACGCTTGCGGGGCGCTGCTCACAGATGAGTTGTAGGGTGCGGTCGTGAAAGATGATGTAGGGAGGGATGCCCTGATCCTCTGCCAGCTGCCGCCTGCACTCCCGGAGGGCTTCCCAGAGGCCGACGTCGATGTGCTCGGGCAGTACATTTTTTGTGGTGCGACGGGCGGTGCTGCCTTTGGGATCCTGGCGCAGGAGCACTTCAGCTTCGCCGCGGAGTACGGCGCGCGCTGGCTCCTGCAAACACAGTGCACCGAAGCGCTCCATGTCCACGCTGAGAAGGCCCCTGGCGACGAGTTGTCGGAACACCGATTTCCACTGCCGCGCATCCAGCGCTTTGCCCACGCCAAAAGTGGGTAGGTGGTGATGATCGTTTTGAAAGATCTTGTCGTTCTCGGACCCTCGCAGCACATCGATGAGATGGTTCACCCCGAAGCGCTGGCCCGTACGATAGACCGCCGATAGGGCCATCTGCGCCGCCTCGGTCCCGTCCCAGGTGGCCACCGGGTTCAGACAGCTGTCACAGTTACCACAGGGTTTTGCTAATTCCTCATCAAAATAGGCAAGGAGCGCTTGTCGCCGACAGCTGGTGACCTCGCAGAGGCCCAACATGGCGTTGAGTCGGTGTTGCTCTTCCCGTTTATAGACTTCGCTGCCCTGGGACTGATCGAGCATCTGTCGCAGCGTGATGACGTCCTGCAGGCCATACACCAGCCAGGCATTGGCCGGCAGTCCGTCCCGCCCCGCACGGCCGGTTTCCTGATAATAGGCCTCCACAGTCTTTGGCAGGTCGAGGTGCGCCACGAAGCGCACATCGGGTTTATCGATGCCCATGCCAAAGGCTATGGTGGCCACGATGATGATGCCATCCTCACGCAAAAACCGCCGCTGATGATCGGCTCGGGTGTCCGCAGGGAGTCCCGCGTGGTAGGGGAGTGCCCTAAAGCCCTGGTCCTCCAACCAGCGGGCTGTCTCATCCACCCGTTTGCGCGACAGGCAGTAAACAATGCCCGCATCATCCCGATGCTCATCCTGCAAGAAGCGCAGCAATTGCCCCCGGGGGTTGTCCTTGAGAGCGATGCGGTAACAGATATTGGGACGATCAAAGCTGACGAGAAAGTGTTTCGCCGCCGTCAGATTAAGCCGCTCAGCGATTTCCTGTCGCGTCCGTGCATCGGCCGTGGCGGTGAGTGCGATGCGGGGTATCTGGGGGTAGCGCTGATGGAGCTCGCTCAGCTGCAGGTAGTCCTCGCGAAAATCGTGACCCCACTGAGATACGCAGTGAGCCTCGTCGATGGCAAAGAGCGCGGGGGTCAGCTGATCCAGAAGGGCGAGCATCCGCGGTTGCAGAAGACGCTCCGGCGCCACGTAGAGAAGATCCAGCCTGCCGTCGAGCCAGTTCTGCTCAATGGAGCGGGCCTCCTCGGGGGCGAGGCTGGAGTTCAGAAAGGCGGCACGCACGCCCAGTTGCTGCAGCGCTTCTACCTGATCCTGCATCAACGCAATCAGCGGTGAGACAACGATGGCGCAGCCTTCGCGAAGCAGCCCCGGTATCTGGAAGCACAGGGATTTTCCGCCGCCGGTGGGCATGATGACCAAGGCGTCATCCCCCCGGAGCAGAGTGCTGATTATCTCCTGCTGGGGTGGTCTAAAGGCCGGGTAGCCGAACACGTGCTGCAGCGTGTTCAGCGCTTCATCGGTGTAATCGATATTCGTGCCTTCTGCTTGCAGTGGACGCCTCGTTAATCCTGGCGCTGCGTTTCAGACTATTCGCTGCAAAGCGACGGTTCTGGAGCAGTTTTAGCTGGCGCTTTTGCTCGCTGCTGATTTTGCCTTGGGAGCTGCCATGTTGGCCTGGCCGCTGACGCCAGACTTGATTTGCTCGATTTCGCCGCCAGCTTCTAAAAAGGCTTTTACTTTGTCTTCCAGGGAGGAGGAGGTCTCTACGGCTGCCGGCGCTTTCTTTTTACCGGCTGTTCTCAGAGGTTTCTTGGCCATGACTAGGGTTTCACTATATTTTTGACGTTTTTAACGGTTGCGCAGCTTAGCAGATTTTGAGCTCCAGAGCCCGTTTTAAATTGCGCCTCGGTGCCCCATGGCAACAGCAGCGCTCCCAAAGGCAGTCTGTCAGGTCCAAGCCATACAAGGAGCAGCAGAAAAAATGACGATAACAGATAGCTCACATCCTGCCTTTCACAATATGCCGTCATCGGCCCTGTACACCCCCGATAAGTCCCGACAAAATACGCTCCCTCTTTCATGGTACGGGATTCCTCTATGGCTTCTTTGTCTGACGCCCTTGCGTTTAAAAGCGGGGCCGTTATGCCCAATCGCTTTATGCTCGCGCCCCTCACTAACCTCCAGAGTCACCCTGACGGTACTCTCAGCGACGACGAGTATCGTTGGCTGAGCAAGCGCGCCGAGGGTGGCTTTGGCCTCACCATGACCTGCGCTTCCCACGTGCAGGCAGCGGGCTGTGGTTTTCCCGGGCAGTTAGGGTGTTTCTCCGACAATCATCTCGAAGGTTTGAGTCGTCTTGCTGCCGCGATTAACGAACAGGGCAGTGTTTCTGTCCTGCAGCTTCATCATGCGGGGATGCGTTCGCCCCGGGATCTTATTGGCGAGCAGCCTCATTGCCCTAGCGATAACGAGAAATCCGGTGCCCGGGGGCTGTCCCATAGTGAGGTTTTGCGTCTGCGCGACGATTTTGTTGCTGCCGCCGGGCGGGCCAAAAAAGCCGGGTTCACCGGTGTAGAGCTCCACGGCGCTCATGGTTATTTGCTCGCGCAGTTCCTGAGTCCCAGCATTAATCAGCGTGATGATGAGTACGGTGGTTCTCTGGAAAACCGGAGCCGGCTGCTTCTGGATATTATCGACGGGGTGCGCGCTCAGTGCGGCGCTGACTTTCTGTTGGGAGTGCGTCTGTCTGCAGAGCGCTTTGACATCCGGCTCGCCGAGATGCAGACGCTCGCACAACAGTTGATGCGCGAGGGGAAGATCGATTTTCTGGACATGTCCCTGTGGGATTCTTTCAAGGCGCCCGAGGAAGAGGGCTTCGACGGGAAAACCTTGCTACAGTGCTTCACCGAGCTGGATCGTGGTGATGTGCTCCTGGGCACTGCGGGAAAAATCCGCGGTGCCGAGGACGCCCGCCGCTGTATCGAAGCCGGAGCCGATTTTGCCGTCGTGGGCCGCTCAGCTATTTTGCACCACGATTTCCCCCGAAGAGTTTTATCAAACCCTGATTTTACGCCCACGCCGAACCCTGTGACCGCGGCGTACTTGCGCCGGGAGGGGCTCGGGGAGGCCTTTATCGACTACATGGCTTCCTGGAAGGGCTTTGTTGAGGGTTGATGGCGAACGGGCGGACTTTTTGCTGACAACTTCCCGGCAAGGTTTGCGAGGGCGCCACTGCCATGTCCTTTAAACATCACCCCGCGCTGTGCTGCCCCCTGGATGGTTTGCCCCTGGAGTGGGATGGCAACAGCTTGCGCTGTCCAGACAGGCATAGCTTTGACAGAGCGAGGCAGGGTTACTGCAATTTACTGTCGGCGCAGGATAAGCGTTCTAAAGATCCCGGTGACAGTCAGGCCATGATTGCTGCCCGTCATCGGTTTCTGGAGGCGGGCCATTATCACGCCGTGGCGGAGCGCATTGCCGCACTTCTCCTGCCTCCTATGGAGGATCCTGGTCTGATTGTCGATGCGGGATGTGGTGAGGGGTATTACCTGCAGCACCTTCATGATCACGCGTTGGGGGTGGGGCTTCCAGAACCCGCGATTGTGGGCTTTGATGTTTCGAAATGGGCCTTGCAAGTGGCGGCGCGGCGTTTTCCGGGCACCTGGCTGGTAGCCAGTAATCGTAATATCCCCATGAAGGATGAGTCTGCGGACGTCGTCATGGATATGTTTGGCTTCCCGGATTTTCCGTCCTTTGCCCGCATACTAAAAAACAGGGGCGTGCTTCTGCGGGTTCAGACCGGAAATGATCATCTCAGAGAGCTGCGGGAAATCATCTATCCGCAGCTGAAGGCGCAAAAGCCGGCCCCGGATTTGCCGGCAGGCTTTACGCTACTCCATAAATCGGGGCTCAACTTTGAAACAACAGCGCTTGATCAAAACTCCATCGCGGATCTGCTACTCATGACCCCGCATTTTTTTCGTGCCTCTGCAGAGGGGAAGGCTCGCGCTGCGGCACTGCAGTCCCTCGTCGTCACCGTTGATGTGTCCCTGGAGCTCTTGCAGCGGCAGTGAGGGCTTTTGGCAAGCTTAACCGCGGCAGCGCATTAGGCCGGGAGGCTGCGGACAAGGCCGTCCGCCGTGCATTCGATAAAAGGGCTTGAGTTTTCTGTAGCAGGGAGCCAGAGTTCACGCCTCGAAAAACGGCTAGGTTTATGGAGACTTGCGCAGGGACAGGCTCAGCTCCAGCGATCGCCATCGTCGATGGTAGCGGTCGATCATCCTGCTGGAGCATGTTCCGGCGTTTGCCAGAGGAAAAATAATGCAGAGATTGGGTTCGACTTTTTTTATAGCGGTTTGTTTCGCTGTGGCGACGGTCTTGATGAATGTTGCTTTTGCAGAAGACGCGTCAACTCCACAAAGTTCGGTTTACGTCGATTCGGACGACCCCATGGCCGATGTGCAGCGTGCCCTGAAAGCGGCAAAGGAGGAAGGCAGGCTATTGCTCCTGGTAATGGGCGCCGAGTGGTGTCACGACAGTCGGGGGCTGGCGGAGAAATTCACGGATCCCGCCGTGGCGGCTATTATCGAGAGGTACTACAAAACGGTTTTTGTAGATGTGGGCTATTTTAAAGACTTGCGCGAGGTGACCAGGCGTTTTGATCAGGCGCATTATTTTGCCACGCCCACGGTGATGATTATCAATGCGCAAACGGAGCGCCTGATCAATCGCGAGGACATGCATATCTGGGGTTCTGCGGATTCTGTACCCCGGGAAAAGTACGCCGAGTACTTTGCGGCCTATGCGGCAAATCCCGCACCACAGTTCGTGCCGCTGCCCGATGCTCAGGCGTCTGTTGTTGCGTCCTTTGAGGGGGAGAATGCACAGCGACTCCAGAGCGCCTACGAGCACCTGGTACCGGGTATGCGAACTGAAGATGAGACCGGCAAGGCCAGCGAGGCCTTTTTTGAGCAGTGGCGGGAAGTCTGGCGCTACCGAACGACTTTGCAGCGGGATATCGTCACCCTGCGGCAGCAGGCGCAGCAAGCGCCCGACAGCGAACTGGCGTTACCAGAGTATGCGCCCTTCAGCTGGGAGGCGCAGCTTCCCGGCGAGTCGCAGCCCTAATCCCACCCCGGCGTTTGCTGCAGCGATCGCTCTTACCCGGGCCCAAGTCCCGGGCCTGTTCTCCATCGAAGCCCCGTCGCCGCGGTGACCGTGGCCGTGCTTCAGGAGGCGAGGGCGATGTTGCCCTGGGCTTCCTGGTGCGCGAGATACTCGTCGTAGGTGCCTTGAAAATCCACCAACTCTCCGTCCCGGATATCCACGATTCGAGTAGCGAGAGACGAGACAAATTCGCGGTCGTGGCTGACAAAAATGAGGGTGCCCTCATAGTGCTCAAGGGCCAGGTTCAGCGCTTCGATGGATTCCATATCCAGGTGATTGGTGGGCTCGTCCAGGAGTAGCACGTTGGTATCCATCATCATGAGCTTGCCAAAGAGCAGTCGGTTCTTCTCACCTCCGGAACAGACTTTCGCTTTCTTTAGAAAGTCGTCCGAGGAGAACAGCAGGCGTCCCAGGGTCGCTCGCACTATCTGATCGTCGTGACTGGGCTTGCGCCACTGGCTCATCCAGTCAAAGAGGTTGAGGTCTGTGTCGAACTCATCGTTGGTATTCTGGGGGCAGTAGCCCAGGGTCGCGCTCTCGGCCCATTTGATGCTGCCCGTGCTTGCTTCCAGTTGTCCCATCAAACAGCGAAGGAGCGTTGTCTTACCTGCACCATTGTCACCGATGACCGCAAGCCGGGCACCGGCCTCCAGGATGAGGCTGCCGTTTTCAAACAGGGGGCCCTCGTCAAAGCCATGGCCGAGTTCCTCGATGACAACGGCCTGACGGTGAAGCTTTTTCTCCTGCTTGAACCGGATGTAGGGGCTGACACGGCTGGACGGCTTGATATCCTCGAGTTTGATTTTCTCGATACGTTTAGCGCGAGATGTTGCCTGCTTTGCCTTTGAGGCGTTGGCCGAGAAGCGGGACACGAACTGTTTGAGATCGGCGATTTCCGCGCTTTTCTTGGCGTTTTGCGATTGCAGTCTTTCCCGTACGGCCGTGGAGGCCGTCATAAAATCGTCGTAGTTTCCCGGGTACACGCGCAGCTCACCGTAATCAATATCTGCCATATGCGTGCACACCGCATTCAGAAAATGCCGGTCGTGAGAGACGATAATCATGGTGGATTTGCTTTGATTGAGCACGCTCTCCAGCCAACGAATGGTGTCGATATCAAGGTTGTTGGTCGGCTCGTCCAGGAGCAGGATGTCGGGATCTGAAAACAGTGCCTGGGCCAGCAGCACCCGAAGCTTCCAGCCGGGGGCCACCTCACTCATGGGGCCGTGGTGCAGCTCCTGGGCTATACCGGCGCCGGTGAGTATTTCTCCTGCTCGGCTCTCTGCGGAGTAACCATCCATCTCGGCAAACTGCACTTCCAGGTCAGCCACGCGCATACCATCCTCTTCGGACATGTCCGGGTTCGAGTAAATCCGATCCCGCTCCTCTTTCACTGCCCAAAGCTCCTCATGACCCATCATCACCGTGTCGACTACGGTGCACTCTTCATAGGCGAACTGGTTCTGGTTGAGCTTACCCAGGCGTTCGTTTGGCGATAGGGAGACGTTACCCGAAGTGGGTGTCAGGCTCCCATCAAGGATCTTCATCAGCGTTGACTTGCCGCAGCCGTTTGCGCCGATCAGGCCGTAGCGGTTGCCGTCACCAAACTTGACGGAGATGTCTTCAAAGAGGGGCTTTGCAGCGAACTGCATGGTGATGTTTGCGGTGGAGATCAATGGTTGAATCCTGAAATTAGAGCTGACGCGCCATGGGATAAGCAGGCGGTGGTAATGCAGTGAATGGGGAAGTGCCCACCTTAATGGAGTGCGGCTGCGGGGTCGAGAACAGTCCATGGGAATAATGCGCGTCTGGGCCGCGATGCGCTACGCGCGGCATGTTTATCGCGGCAAAGTCTGGCCAATGCCCGTGGATACTATCTTTTGATGATGGTTCGCTTGCTTTTTTTGTGGATGTGAGGGAGGCAGTGGCCGATCATCACGTTTATGTATTCAATGAACTGGCCTTTCAGGGCGCGGTGTTTCAGATGCTGACCCACGGAGTGAGTTCTGCCGCGCTATTTATGCTGGCTGGCGAGTAGCAGCATCGTTTGCATACCCGAGATATGCGCCAGATGGCGGGGCTGTGGCAGAGCGCGCCACGCATGGGAGCCTGTGCCATGTTTTTTGTGTTGGCGACGCAGCGCTATTTGCGCTGAGTGCCGCTAGCTGTCTGTTGCTCTCACGGGACTATCTGTCGGGATTAAGCGATCAGGGGGACGAGTATTACCTGCTCATCCTGTTAGCAACGCTAGGTGCGGTGGTATTGGTTTACTCGAGCCATATGGCCTCCCTCCGGTTAGTGCTGGAGCTGCTGTCCGTGGGCGACCATGCTGTTCGGAGCGGAGCTCGCTGCGGGGCTCAGGTACTCAGAGCTCACACCCGCTGTGACTGCAACGGCGGCAGTGCTGATACTCAGCGGTATTGCGTTCAAGCGGTCGGCGGCGCCTTTTCATCTTTGGACCCCCAACGTATACGAGGGCTCTCCCTCGCCGGTGTTCCTCTGGCGGCGGGGTTCATCGGAAAGTTTTATCTGGTTGTTGCTGCCGTGGCCGGTGAGCAATGGCTCCTGCTGGCCGCGTGGGTTCTGGGGAGTGCTATCGGGATTTACTATTACCTGCGGGTTGTTTTTCAGATGAGCCAGAAGCCTGCAGAAGACACGACCGCCATCGACTCGGACCTGCCAAGCACTATCGTCGTGCCGTTTCTCATCTTTGTGATCTTGCTGTTGGGGATTTTGCCTCAGCTATTGATAGATCAGATCCAAGGCGTATTTTAGTAAGGGTGACGCGAAGGGCGTCGGGAGGAAGAAAATGCTTAAGTCAGTGAGTTTGCGAGATTACATGGTAAAGCACCCGGTGACGATTAAACCGGACGTGAGCGTCTTTGAGGCGATGACTATCATCAGCGACAACAAGATTTCCGGCTTGTGCGTTGTTGAAGATGATCATCAGCTGGTGGGCGTGCTTTCCGAAATGGATTGTCTGCGTGCGGTGCTCAGCGCGGTATATAACAAGGATGGATTTGGTCCCGTTCGGGATTACATGACTGCTGAGAATCTTATTGTTGCGCACCCGGGAGAAGATATTGTCGATGTCGCCCAGGATATGCTCCGACAGAATAAGCGCCGGCGACCGGTAGTAGAAGATGGACGTCTTATCGGGCAGATTACCATCAGACAGATCCTGAAGGCCGTGCAGGAGTTTCAGGGTGCGGGTAAGTCCTGATCAGGGTTCTTCGCCTGAGATGAGCGTCAGGACTCGGGCGACCCGAGACCGCCGATAGACTAGGATAGCGCCCTGAACAGAAACCATGGGTAGCAGAATGGATCGCGAGATCGGTCGATTTCACAGTTTGGAAATCCTTGAGCTAGGTGCTCACAGCGCCATTCTCGACGGGGGAGATTGGGGGCGTTTGTCCATTGACCGCCGGCTCTGCCCCGACACAGTACGGCCCGGCGACAGTCTAGAGGTGTTTTCCTACCTTAATAGCAGTGGCCAGCCTGCGGTCACTACGGAAAAACCCGCAGCACAGCTGGGAGAGGTTGCCTGGGTAGAGGTGGTGGAGGTTAATGATCTGGGCGCCTTTGTTGACTGGGGCCTGCCGCGGGACCTCTTCGTTCCCTTTGCCGAGCAGCAGCACCTTCTCAAGAAAGGCGGCCACACCCTGGTGATGGTTTACCTCGATAACCAGGGACGATTGACGGGTTCTACCCGGGTGGATCACTGGATCGACGATAGCTCAGCGGCGCTGTCCCAGGGGCAAAAAGTGAGTTTGATCGTCGCCGAACGCACGGAGCTCGGTTACAAAGCAATCATCAATCATCAGTGCTGGGGACTGCTCTACAGCAATGAGCTTTATCAGCGCGTTCGAAAGGGTCAGGTGCTGACAGGGTTTGTGCAGCGCATTCGCAGTGACGGTCGCATTGACCTGTCGCTCAACCAGCCGGGCTTCAATAAAACTAAGATCGATAGGGTCTCGGCGAAAATTCTCGAGCGTTTAGAAGACAACGACGGTTTTCTGCCGCTTACCGATAAAAGCCCCCCGCGGGAGATTTACGCGGTGTTTGGCGTGAGTAAAAAGGTGTTCAAGCAGGCCATCGGTGCCTTGTACAAGCAACGCATCATCACGCTGGATGCTGATGGTATTCGTACTATCTGATCGAGTAGCCAAATTCTCTGCTTTTAATTATCTCCAGCTCTGTTAAGGTGCGCGTCTTCGAGGCGTACTTCGGTCTGCGCCACAGCTAAGCCCTCGCACTCTGCGGGGGCTAGTATCCTCAGCAATCCCAGTCTGGACCGAACCTCTGCTTAAACGGTGATGTTTTCTTAAACGTCGTTGTGCAGGTCTGTCAGACGATTCGCAAGACAACATCAGGAATACATTACGTGTTATTTAAAGATCTCAGCCTCTCGGCTGAATTGCTGCGCGCAGTAGAAAAACAAGGTTACGACAAAGCCACCCCTATCCAAGAAAAAGCTATTCCATTGGTCCTGGAGGGCAATGACCTGCTTGCCGGCGCCCAAACAGGCACGGGTAAAACGGCGGGCTTCACCCTGCCCATGCTGCAGCGGCTGCAAAACAAATATCCGGGCAACGGTAAGAGTTTTCCAAAGGCGCTGGTGCTGACTCCCACACGGGAGTTAGCGGCACAGGTGCACGAAAGCGTGCGCGACTATGGCGCCTATTTGCCCTTCAGGTCCGCGGTGATTTTTGGGGGTGTCAGCATTAACCCCCAGAAGCAAAAACTCATCAAGGGCGTGGACGTGGTGGTAGCGACCCCCGGCCGTCTTCTCGACCATGTGCAACAGCGGAGCATCGATTTATCGAAAATCGAGATTCTCGTTTTGGACGAGGCAGATCGCATGCTGGATATGGGATTCATTCACGATATCCGGCGCGTGATGAAGGTCATTCCAAAGAAACGGCAAACGCTGCTGTTCTCCGCGACCTTCTCCAATGAGATCAAAAAGCTCTCCTCAGAGTTTTTAGAGAACCCCGAACAGATCCAGGTCACACCCCAGAATACCGCGACGGAGCTGGTGAGTCAGCTGGTGTATCCCGTCGATAAGGGTCGAAAGCGGGAATTGCTGTCCCAGCAGATCGGCGACGGTAACTGGCAACAGGTGCTGATCTTTACCCGCACCAAACATGGTGCCAATCGCCTCGCGGAGCAGCTCAGTAAAGACGGCATAAGCTCAGCAGCGATTCACGGCAATAAATCCCAGGGTGCGCGCACACGGGCTCTCGCAGAATTTAAGTCCGGCACCGTCAGAGCACTGGTCGCTACGGACATTGCGGCGCGGGGCATTGATATCGACAAGCTACCCCACGTAGTCAATTACGAGCTGCCTAATGTGGCAGAGGACTATATTCATCGCATCGGGCGCACCGCTCGAGCGGGGCAGGAAGGTCACGCCATATCCCTGGTATGCGTTGATGAGCTGAAGCTCCTTCGTGATATCGAGAAGCTGTTGGGCTCGAGCATCGAGAAGGTGCATCTCCCCGGTTTTGAAATCGATCCCAGCATCAAGGCTGAGCCCATACAGAATGGTCGTGGCGGACGCCAGAACAGCGGCCGTGCTGGTGGTCGTGGCAACGGAGCTGGTCGCGGCCGCTCCCAGGGGAGCGGTCGCCCCGGTGCTGGCGGACAGAACGCCCGACGGGGAAGTGGCGGCGGCGCTCGCAGCCGCGCAAGCAATGGCAACCGCAGCACGGCCTGACGCACGTCCTGAGTAGTTGCGGCAGCGACACTTCTGTCGCAGTATCTCCCTTTCGACAAGCGGCCGCAGGTCGGTGGAGATACTGCGATGTTCAGACGAGGGGGCGCAAGCCTGGTAGCTGTGTGTTTTATGGCCAGCGCGGCTGTTTTTGCTGATGACCGCGCGGAACTCGGAGCCCTTCTTGACGAGTTCTTGGCCGGCGCCTCGGTCAATGACGCAGCCATGCATGAGCGCTTCTGGTCAGCGGATCTTGTCTATACCAGCGCCAGCGGTGCACGCTACGGCAAAGACAGTATCTTGGAGGACATGGGAGAACCGCCCGCGTCCGACGCCGAAACGCCCGTCTATTCCTCCGACAAGGTGAACATCAAACTACTCGCCGACGATATCGCTGTGGTGACCTTCCGGCTGGTGGCGCAATCCCCCAGCGGTACTGTTGACTATTATCTGAACACGGGTGTGTTTGAGCAGAGTGCAGGACAGTGGCGCGCCAGTACCTGGCAGGCAACGCGGGTGCCGAAGTAGCTCCTTATCCGGGGCGCTACAGGAAGTTACCCAGGTGAAATCGGCATTGCTGCAGGAACGCTTCGCGATTCCTGGTCATGTGAGTGTTCAGAACATCGCCCCCGGTTATCCGGTGCTGGAGGTGCGCAACCCCTTCGCGACGGCCAAAATCGCAGTGCATGGCGCTCAGGTACTGAGTTTTCAGCCCAAAGGTGAAGAAGATCTGCTATGGGTCAGCAGAGCCGCGATTTACGCCGAGGGTAAATCTGTGCGCGGCGGTATTCCCATCTGCTGGCCCTGGTTTGGTGTGCATCTGGATAAGCATAGGCCTTCACACGGTTTTGTACGCCATCGGTTCTGGGAGCTGACCGCAACCGAGCAGAAGAGTGATGGCAGCACCGAGGTGACTTTTTTCCTTGAGGACGATGAGCACACCCGGTCTTTGTGGCCTCACGCTTTTCAGCTGGCATTACAGGTGTCGATAGGTCGCAATCTTTCCATCACGCTTAAGATGATCAACAGCGACTCAGGGCCTGTTGAAGTTACGGCCGCCCTCCATTCTTATTTCAGCGTTGGAGATATAGCTCACACAGCAGTACGTGGCCTTGATGGTGCAGACTGCATCGATGCTCTGAGCAATGAACAATTTCGCCATGCGGGGGATGTACGCTTTGATGAAGAGTTTGATCGCATTTTTCTCAATGCCAGTGGCGATGAGTTCATTGAGGATGAGTCGCGGCAGCGCACCATAGCTATCCACAAGAAGGGGAGTCATTCTTCCGTAGTCTGGAACCCCTGGGTGCATAAGTCATCGAGAATGGGTGATTTTGAGGAGGGTGCTTATCGTCAAATGGTCTGTGTCGAGACGGGCAATGTGGTCACAGACGTGATTACCCTGGCACCGGGCGAGTCCCATTCCCTGGGGGTGAATATCGGACTCTTGCCGTGAGTGTTCCCAGAGGGCACTCTTGCTCGCTCTGAAGCAAATTTTTCGGGTAGCAATCATGCGCAATCGTTGTAGTTTTTCATGGCTGGGGTCACTGGCCTTAATAAGCTTTTCTGCTCTTTCCTCCGCACAGAGCGACAAGGACGACATACTGTCCGCTCTCAATAATGATTACGAGCGTTATCAATCCATTGCAGAAACACTGTGGTCCAGTCCCGAGCTGGGGTATCTCGAGGTTGAGAGCACTCGTCTGTTGCAGAGCACCCTGGAAGAAGAGGGGTTTTCCGTAGAAACGGGAGTCGCGGGTATGCCTACGGCGTTTACAGCCACCTTTGGTAATGATGGTCCCGTGATTGGCATTCTGGGTGAATACGATGCGCTTCCCGGTATGTCCCAGGCTGCCGTTCCCTATGAAGAGCCCCTTGAGGATGGAGCACCGGGGCAGGCCTGTGGTCATCACCTCTTTGGCACGGCCTCCCTCGCAGCGGCAGTCGCGGTGAAAAATTGGTTGCTCGAGTCCGGCACCCCGGGGACTATCCGCTACTACGGCACGCCCGCCGAGGAAGGCGGTTCCGGCAAGGTCTACATGGTCCGCGCTGGTCTGTTTAGCGATGTGGATGCGGTGATCAGCTGGCACGCGGGCGATGCCAACACGGCGAACCCGGGCACCAATCTCGCAACCATCTCCGGCAAGTTTCGCTTCATCGGTCGCTCTGCCCATGCCGCAGCGGCGCCGGAGCGGGGCCGTTCCGCTCTAGACGGCGTAGAAGCCATGAACGACATGGTCAACATGCTCCGGGAGCACACCACGGAACCCACCCGTATCCACTACGTCATCACCGATGGCGGAAACGCGCCGAACATCGTCCCTAAAACGGCGGAAGTTTATTACGTGATCCGACATGAGGATGTGGATGAAGTGCGCTCGGTGTGGAATCGGGTGGTGAGAACGGCCGAGGGTGCTGCCATGGGTACGGAGACCGAGATGAGCTACGAGATCATCGGTGGTACGTATCCTCGTCTGCCCAACGAGACTCTCGCCGGGATTTTGCACCAGAATCTGTCTGCGGTAGGGGGTGTTGACTACAGCAAGGAAGACATTGCCTTTGCTCAAAAGATTCAAAAAACGCTGCCCGGCAAACTGCCATTCATCGAATCAGCAGCTGAGGTGCAGCCCATGGTGTTTACCCGAGGTAAAGCTTCGGCGGATACCGGTGACGTAAGCTGGACAGTGCCCATGGCTGCCATGCGCGCCGCCACCTGGGTGCCCGGCACGCCGGCGCATAGTTGGCAGGCGGTCGCGGCCGGCGGTACGGACATTGGCTACAAGGGCATGATGGTAGCGGCCAAAACCCTGGCCCTGAGTGCCGTGGATCTTTATAGACAGCCTGAAACCCTCGCAAAGGCCAAAGCGGAGTTTGAGGACCGCACCGGCCCGGACTTTAGCTATCAGGCCTTGCTGGGCGATCGGGAGCCCGCGCTGGACTATCGGAAATAAGAAAAGCGGGCGTGGTCGATGCTACGACTCGCATCGTTACAATCAGAGTCTTTTCTGGTGATGACCCGATATTGAGCTTAAAAAAATCAACGATCGCATGCTTGGCTGCAGTGTTACTTGGGTCCTGCGCAGGCAACCCGCCGGGCCTCGGGGAGACGGCGAACAACTACGAGAAGTTTCGCGGTCTTCGTCTTGCCCCCTTGATGAGCGCGGCGGAATGTGGCTCGTCCCTGGGGCGATCGTCGCCGTCCGGCTCTTCGCCTGCCGTGCTGTCCGGCAATCTTTCGGTCTTGAACTGGAACGTCAAGAAAGGTGAGGAGAGCGGCTGGTCCGCTGACCTTGGCCGCTACGCCAGCGGAAAAGCATTGGTGTTGTTACAGGAAGCGGCTTTGAGTATGGGGTTACCCGATAAGCTGTCAGCGACCCCCTTCGCCGCGTTCTCACCGGGCTATGTGAAAGGCTCGGACATCACGGGTGTGGTGACCTTTAGCGCCGTGCGGCCCCGCGCGGAGTGCCGGCTAAATGCGGTGGAGCCGTGGTTGGGTACGCCGAAGTCTACAAATGTCACTGAATATGCAATCAGTGGCAGCGAAGGCAGCCTTGTTGTTGTCAACATGCACGCGCTGAACTTTAGCTTTGGACTGCTGGGTTATCGGAAGCAGCTAAACGCTGTAGCTGAGGTCCTGGCCGACTTTGAGGGACCGGTCCTGTTGTCCGGGGACTTCAACACCTGGAGACAGGGGCGGCAGAACGCTCTGTTAGAGCTGGTCTCGCCGTTGGGGTTAATGCCCGTGGTGTTCGCTGCCGATTATCGGCACACTGCCTTTGGTCGTCCGCTGGACCACATCTTTGTACGGGGTATGACAATCGAAGACGCCGAGGTCTTTGAAGTATCGTCTTCAGACCATAATCCCATGGTGGTAGTTTTAGGCCTGAATTCAAAACCGGATGGTAGTCAGGAATCCATGCCGTGATCATTACTCGACCACTTTTACTTCCCGCCCTGTTGTGGATGCTGGCGTCTTTCAGTGCAGAGCTGCGGGCTGATCCAGCGACGCCTGCGGATCGGGAAATCACCTACTTGATTAACAGCGTGGAAGAGAGTGGCTGCCTGTTTATGCGAAATGGCGATGAGCACCAGGCGACCGATGCGGCCGATCATCTGCGTCTGAAGTACCGTCGTGGAAAGCGTTATGCGAAAAGCGCTGACCAGTTTATCGAGCGCCTTGCCAGTGAAAGCTCCTGGACCGGGAAGCCTTATTTTATCAATTGCCCCGGAAGTCCCTCTGTCACCTCCAGAGACTGGCTTAGCGACGAGCTGGAGCGCTACAGACAGTCGGAGGCAATGTAAGCGCCAGCCTTGGATCTTTTGGCACGGCGACTGTTGTCCCCGGTGCCAGCGGACCGAGGTGATAAGCGCCCACGGCGAAGCGGTGAATACTCAGCACCTTGTTGTCAAAGCGACCAAACATGCGTTTGATCTGATGGTAGCGCCCCTCCGTCAGGGCAACCTCCGCCGTGTGTGCATCGATAATCCGGAGCTCCGCGGGCCGCGTCGTGATTCCCTCGAAAGCGAAAAACATGCCCTCCGCGAATGCCTTCAAACAGTCCCGGGTGATGGATTTTTCCGTAGTGACGAGATAACGCTTAAGCAAGCCCTGATCAGGGAGGGACAATTGTCGTGACCAGACTCCATCGTTGGTCAGTAACACAAGGCCGGTAGAGTGATAGTCCAGTCGTCCCACAATATGCAGCTCGTCCTTCAGCGGATGGTCTATCAGGTCCAATACTGTTTTGTGCCGGGGATCTTTTGTCGCGCATACGACGCCACCGGGCTTGTGCAGCATGAGGTAGCACGGCTCCTTGTTTTGCACGGTCTTGCCGTCAACGGCAATATGGCTGAACTTTCCCACGGCCTGGGAGGCATCTCTTGCGACGATTTGATCAACGGTGACCCTGCCCTGTGCGAGCATCAAGCGCAGGGCCTTACGCGGCGTGCCGGTGACGGTGCTGAGCTGTTTGTCGAGACGGGGCATGAATTTATTCTACAACCTCACAATTTATAATCTCGCAAGTCACGATTCTCATTCCTTTCATAGCAGGGTGCCACCCATTGCGAACGATCACTTTTCTAGTCTTTCTTGCCTGGGTATTGCCCTCGCCAGCGCAAACTATCTCCCCTGACGAGGTGATATTGGATCTCACCATTCCCTTTCTCACGACACGTGCAGTGGAAGCCGGGAGTGACGGTGAGCGTCGTTACACGACCGACGTGGCGGCGGTCAGCGGCGGGCAATGTGATATCGCTCTCTATGTGGGGGGCGATCTGGAGGCAAGGAACGGCTCTCTGGAGAGTCGCTCTAAAGAAGACCTTATCCGATCATTCAAAGCCAATGCCGAAGAAGGTGTGCTTGTGTACCTTCATGGTTACAACACCAGTTTGCGCCGTGCCTGCCGGGAGGCCGCGATGGTGGCCTATCGAACGGGTTTCGCTGATCGTTTTTTGTTGATCAGTTGGCCCGCGAGTCGCTGGGGCGTGACCTATCGACAGGACGAGCGTCGTCTTGCGGAAAGTATGCCGCAGATCCTTACAATTCTTGACGATCTGGGTAAGGCCCTCGGTCATGAGAGTATCAACATCATTGCGCATAGCATGGGTTCGCGCCTGGTATTGAGTGAGATTCCTGCGTCAGAAGACGGCCGGCTCTTTAACAACCTGATCCTGGTGGCGGCGGATATCGATTCAGACCGCTTTGTGGACGTGCTGCCGCGGCTCCAGCAGCGCGTCCGCAATATCTCTCTGCTGGTGTCATCCGCCGACAGCTTGTTAATGCTCTCGCGCACGCTCAACCTGGGCGAGCGTCTGGGACAGGATGAGGATTTTGAGGCGGAGGAGGTTGACGTCGTGGATGTCAGCGAGTTCGAGGATCTGGGTTTTGGTGGCCATGTGTATCATTTGGAAAGTGATCGTGTGGGTGAGGCTCTCCGGCGCATTCTTTCAGCCAATGACCAAAGCCCGGTTGTGGATACCCCAGAGTAGGGGTAGTAGCCTAGGGTCTTCTTGAAAGGCAGAACAAAAGGACAGCAAATAATGATTGGCAGGATTCTGAAGGGTCGTCTTTTCCGTACATTTTATGGGGATCCGTCTTCCGCGCAGGGGTCACGAGTCCCTCCGCGACGCGCTCTCGCCACGGGTCTTATGCTTTCTCTGTTGGCTTTTAGCACAACAGGTCATGGCGCGGAGCAAGGTGATGGCGCCTACGTTGTACCCATGCAGCCGTCCTTTGTGCCTGAAGAGCGTGTGCTTACGCACAGAGAGCAGGCGCCCCTGGTGCGAAGCTGGCTGGAAAAGCGCTTGCAAACCGTGCTCCCCGAGGTGATGCGTCGTGAAGGCATCGACATGTGGATCGTCATATCCCGGGAATACAACGATGACCCCGTGTTTCGCTCTCTGGCCCCGTTTGAAACCTATTCGTCCCGACGGCGCACAATCCTGGTGTTCCACGACCGGGGTGAGGAACTCGGCGTTGAAACTCTCTCCGTCGGCCGCTTTAACTATCAGAACTTGTATACCGTTGTGCCCACCCATAATGAAAAACAGTTTGAAGGCCTGCGTAAATTGGTCGAGGAGCGCAATCCTAAAAAAATTGGCATCAATATGTCCGAGCGCTGGAATCACGCCGATGGTCTGACCGCCGTGCAACGTGATGCGCTTTTTGATGCCCTCGAGGGTTACACCGATCGTATCGTCAGCGCCGAAATGCTGGTGGTGGGATGGCTTGAGACGCGCCTGCCGGAAGAAAGTGACTTTTACCGGCACATTATGCGCGTAGCCCATTCGGTGATCGGCAGGGCGTTCTCCAATGAAGTGATTGTGCCCGGTGTCACCACCGCCAACGACGTTCGTTGGTGGATGCGGCAAACGGTGGCAGAGTACGGCCTGGGCGGGTGGTTCCATCCTTCTGTAGGCATCCAGCGAGAGGGAAGGGAAGGGCGCTTCAGTGGTGACGAAGTCATCCAGCGTGGTGACATGCTCTGGACCGATTTCGGCATTATGTATCTGGGTTTCGCCACAGACACTCAGCACAACGCCTACGTGCTGCGCGCCGGCGAGCTTGAACCCCCTGAAGGTCTGCAAGCCGGATTGCGCGCCGCCATGCGCCTCCAGGACATCACCCGCGAAGAATCCCGGGTGGGACGAAGCGGTAATGATGCCCTGGCCGCATCGCTCGTCAAAGCAAAGAAAGAGGGCCTGGATGCCACTGTCTATTGGCATTCTATCGGTTACCACGGGCACGCTGCCGGTGTGCCTCTGGGGATGACCGACTATCAGGGCGGAGTGCCGGTGCGCGGGGATCTGGAATTCCGTGCCAATACCTGGCACTCAGTAGAGCTGAACGTGGTGAAGCCCGTGCCTGAATGGGGTAATCAGCCCGTGAAGTTCTCCATGGAGGAGGATGCGATCCTTAGGGAAGACGGCTGGGAGTGGGCGCTGGGACGCCAGGAGTCCTTTCACCTGATTCGTTAATCCTTGCGGTTTTCTTGCCGATAGGTCCTTGAACCCGAGGGCGCCACGCTGATCGCCTTGGCGATGATTTGTGCTGTTACCGCGATTGCACTACGGTGTGGCTTACTCCAGAAACAGAACACGAGTGGAAAGCATTGTGAAAATAATTCAGAAATTTGCCCTGGCTTTGCTGTTACCTGTTACGGCACTGCTGTCCCTTACCATCGCAACTACAAGCGTAGCGGAGTCCTACGACACCGAGCTTTACGATGCCATGGAGTACCGTCTTATCGGCCCCTATCGGGGTGGTCGCTCTGGCACCGTGGTGGGCGTTCCCGGCGATCGTAATACCTATTATTTTGGTTCTGTGGGTGGCGGCGTCTGGAAAACCGGCGATGGTGGCAACACCTGGGAGAATATTTCCGACGGCTATTTTGGTGGCTCTGTAGGTTCCGTGGCTGTTTCCGAATCGGATCCCAACGTTATCTATGTGGGACTTGGGGAAAAAACCATTCGCGGAAATGTCTCCTCGAACTTCGGTGTCTGGAAATCTACCGACGCCGGCAAAACCTGGACGTTTATCGGGCTCAAAGACACCCGGCATATTGGTCGCGTGCGTGTACATCCCGCGAACCCCGATATCGTGTATGTCGCCGCGATGGGCGATCTCTGGCAGTCCAGTGATGCCCGGGGCGTTTACAAAAGCACCGACGGCGGGGAAAACTGGGAGCGCGTGCTGTTCGCCAACGAAGACTCCGGCGCGGTAGATCTTACCTTTGACCCCGGCAACCCTCGCATCCTTTATGCCAGTACCTGGAACGTACACCGCACACCCTATAGCCTCTCCAGCGGTGGCCCCGGCTCAGATTTGTGGAAGAGTACGGACTCAGGTGAAACCTGGGCCAAGCTCACGGACCTCCCCAACATGCCCGCTGCACCGCGCGGCATCATCGGCGTCACCGTCTCTCCGGTAAATACCGATCGGGTGTGGGCGATTATTGAGGCAGAGGACGGCGGTGTTTTCCGATCCGATGACGCCGGCGCAAGCTGGGAGAAGGTCAACAGCGATCGGGCCCTTCGCTCCCGCGCCTGGTATTACACGCGCATCATTGCGGACACCCAGGACGAGAACAAGGTTTACGTGATGAACGTGTCCTACGCCACCTCCACCGATGGCGGCAAGAGCTTCAGTCTGCGCCGGGCGCCCCATGGGGATCATCATGACCTGTGGATAGACCCCGAAGACAATGAGCGAATGATCATTGCCGACGACGGTGGCGCGCAGATCTCCACCGATGCCGGTGACAGCTGGACCACTTATTACAACCAGCCGACCGCGCAGTTTTATCGCATTGCCACGGACGATCACTTTCCCTACCGCATCTATGGTGCGCAGCAGGACAACAGCTCTGTGCGTATTCCCCATCGCACCGATGGTGTGGCGATCACGGAGGACGACTGGGAGGAGACCACCGGTGGCGAGAGCGCCTATCACGCCATCGATCCCGACAACAACGACATCGTTTATGGCGGTACCTACAAGGGCTATATGTATCGCGGCAACCACGAAAACAACCAGCGGCGCGCTATTAACCCCTGGCCGTTGAATCCTGCGGGATCCGGCGTGGAGGTCATGAAATACCGCTTTAACTGGAACTTCCCGACCTTTTTCTCCCATCACGATTCGGACAGGCTCTATGCTTTTTCTCATCGGGTGCATGTCTCCTCCAACGAAGGTCAGAGCTGGGAAGTCATCAGTCCGGATCTCACCCGGGCCATCCCCGAGACCCTGGTGTCATCGGGCGGCCCCATTACTCAGGACAACACGGGCGTGGAATTCTACGCCACGATCCTCACCGCGAATGAAAGTCCCTACGAGGAGGGCGTGCTCTGGACGGGCTCCGATGATGGGCTGATTCATGTAACCCGCGATGGCGGTGAGACCTGGGCCGACGTAACGCCGCCAAAAGCGCCCGATATGATCATGTGGAATTCCATTGATATCCACCCGTCGCAGGCAGGGGGCGCCTATATCGCCGGCACCATGTACAAGTCGGGGGATTTCGAGCCCTACCTCTATAAAACGAGCAACTATGGCAAGAGCTGGACCAAGATTACCGATGGCATTGAGCCCTTGCACTTCACCCGTGTTCTGCGCGCAGATCCCCATCGCGAGGGTCTGCTCTATGCGGGTACCGAGTACGGTATGTATGTGTCCTTTGATGACGGCGACGACTGGCAATCCTTCCAGCTAAACCTGCCGGAAGTGCCTATTACCGATTTGCAGGTACGCGACCGCAACCTTATCGTTGCTACCCAGGGGCGTAGTTTCTGGATTCTTGATGACCTTTCACCCCTGCATCAACTGAGCGACGATGTCGCCGATGCCTCGATGTATCTTTATGAGCCCAAGCCTAGCTATCGCATCCACCAGGGTGGTCGCGGTGACCGGGACCCGCTGCTGGAGGGTGAGAACCATCCTGCAGGTGTCATGTTCTACTTCTATCTGGAAGATGAGGTCGGTGAGTCCGACGTGGTGAGCCTGGAGTTCATGGAGAGTGACGGTTCGGTGATCAAACGTTTCTCTACGGATGTGGGCGACGAGGATAAGGCGCTCAAGCTTGAGCTAGAAGAGGGCGCCAACCTGTTTGTGTGGGATATGCGCTACCCCGATGCGGTGTCCTTTGACGGACTTATTCTTTATTCGGCCAACACCAAGGGTCCCAAGGCGGTCCCCGGGAAGTACACGGCGCGATTAAGCGTTAATGGGGAAAGCATGGATCGCGAGTTTGAGATCCTCAAGGACCCACGAGTCCCCAGTTCCATCGATGATCTTCAGGCGCAGTTTGATTTTCTCATTGATGTGCGAAACAAGCTCTCCCAGGCGAACCAGGCGGTTATCGACATCCGGACCCTTCGTAAGGACCTCGATTATCTTCGGGGCAAACTCGACGGTGACGATGCCTCGGCAGTGCCGATTCTTGCGGCGCTGGCGACTCTGGACGAGGAGATGACGGTGATCGAGAACAATATTCACGAGACCCGTAACGAGGCCTATCAGGACCCCCTCAACTTCGGGATCAAGCTCAACAACCGTCTGGCTTATCTCGGTACTCATGCTTCCTCAGGAGATTATCGCCCCACGGATGAGGCCGTGGCCTATAAGGAGGTCGTATCGGGACAGATTGACGATGAGCTCGCCGCTCTCGAGTCGCTGCTCAGCGAACGTCTGCCTGCCATCAACGCCATGGTGACCGAGGAAAACATCAAGGTGCTCTCGGCGCCCCAGTAGGACCTTCAGAAGTCAGACCAACGCCAGGGACATCCCTGGCGTTTTTTTATCCCAATTATCTGCGCAGCACCTTTAGTCGTAACGAATAGACCCGCCCGCGAGCGGTGGGGTGTGCACGGGCATGCGTATTGCCTGAAGCCGCTGCTCCAGGGCATAGCCCAGACCAATGAGCCGGGGTTCGCCAAAGGCCCTGCCCATAAACGACAGGGTGACGGGCATGCCCCGACCCGTAAATCCGATGGGCAATATGAGGTCGGGAAGGCCGGAGAGGTTTGCGAGGATGACCGGTGATCCGCCAGAGCCGGGCTCCGACGTTCCCGCGGGTTGCTCGACAAGGTCCGCCGGCGTGCTGGATGTGGGGTAGACGATGGCATCCAGGGAGTGACTGCCCATCAGCCCTTCAATGGTCTGGGTGATTAGCGGAAGAGCGTGCGCTTTGACTGCCTCATATTCATAGCCATCCAATCCCGAGGCCTCCACTTCTTTTTGCATCAATGACCAGCGACTGGGATTGGGGATGACGCCATCGACACGCTTGGCATTGAGGGTCATAGCGCGGCTTATCAGCGCCTCAAGGTCCTTGGGATAGTCTTCATCCAGCGTCGCGAGGTAGTCGGCAATCTGCGCCTTGAACTCGGGGTAGCGAATAGCGCGATAGAACTTGCCCCGGGATTCCAGAAGCCAGTCAGGAAATTCTACGTCGACTATCTCCGCGCCGGCGTCACGCATGGACTGCAGTGCGGACTCCACGAGCCAGTCCACCTCGCCATCATCACCCATAAACACGCGGGCAACACCGATGCGTGCGCCTTTCAGGGCATCCCCATCCAGAAACTGGCTGTAGTCCCCATAGGATTTACCCACGCTTTTCTGCGTCGAGTCATCCGCGGGATCGACACCGGCCATGACACCTAAAGACAGAGCCAGGTCGGTGACGCTTCGGGTCATGGGGCCCACGGTGTCAAAGGACAGCGCCAGGGGAATAACCCCGTCACGACTCACGAGTCCATGGGTGGTTTTTAAACCAACAATGCCGTTGGCGGAGGAGGGCCCTCGCACCGAGCCTCCGGTGTCTGTGCCCAGTCCGAGGCTGGCAAAGCCCGCGGCTATGGCGGCGCCGGTTCCGCCAGAGGACCCCGACGGTGTACGTCCCAGGTGGTGTGGGTTGGCGATAACGCCGCCCAGGGAATTCATTGAGCCCCCGGAGGCAAACTCGCTGAGGTTAAGTTTGCCGAGGATGATAGCCCCGGCGTCCCGCAGCTTTTGCACTACGAAAGCGTCATCCGGTGGAACGCTTCCCTCTAGCAGGAAGGAGCCGGCGGTGGTGGGCATATCCCCAGTGTCCAGGTTGTCCTTTATCAACACCGGAATCCCATGTAGCGGCGAGCGTCGTCCCCTCGTTTTGCGCTCGACATCCAGGGCACGGGCCCGTTCCAGCGCAGCTGGGTTCAGCAGCATCACCGTGTTTAGCGCGGGCCCCTGCTGATCATAAGCAGTTATACGATCCAGATAGAGACGCACCAGTTGCTCGGAGCTCAAAACCTCGGCATCCATAGCCGCGTTGAGCTCGGCGATGGTGGCACTGGTCAGTTCCAGTTCTGCGGCCCTGCTGGCGGAGGCAGTGAATAAAAGCGCCAGAAGACATAGGGTGTGTAGGGGCAGACGAAAATGTCGGGGCAAGTGGGAATGCATGGTTAGCCTCACTGAATTTTACTGATCATGGCAACGGGCTCGCCCTTGCTCACCGGCGGCGTGCTAATCACGTAATTCACCATGCCGGAAAAGGGTGCCCGGATTTTTGTGATTTCGTTCCCGAAAAAATCCACAAGAATGCCCAGTACTGCTCCTTCGGTGACCGTGTAGCCGTCTCGGGTGCGAGGCTTGAAAATACCGGACTGGGGGCTTTGGATTACCTGATAGTCACTTAGCCAGGTGATCCCGGGATTGGGGATTTCATCGCCGGGCACCATGCTCAGGTGGCGCAGCACATTCCAAACGCCCGACAGTGCCATCTCTGACCAGTAGGGATCATTGGAGCCGGACTGCCCCGTCTCCGTTGTGATAGCGGGGATGCCTCTTTCCAGCGCGGTCTGATCGGTAAACAGCGATGGTCCCGAGGCGTGCTGAGGCCCCGTGTCCATCACGATATGATCAAGCCCGAACGCAACCGCCAGTCCACGGATTTTTTTGTCGAAGGCCGCGTCACCGGTGACGGGCATATAGACATAGGGCCGCAGTGCCTCGTTGCCGTCGCCGCTGTGCAGGTCAATGAGGTAATCCGCCTGATCGATCACCTCGGTAGTGATCTGGTGGGCTATACGCTCACTGAGAGTGCCCTTGGAATCCCCCGGGAACATCCGGTTGAGGTTCTTGCCATCGGCGGGGCTGTAGTAAATCGTCCGGCCTAGAAAGGAGGGCATGTTTGCCACGTGCACCATGATGACCGTTCCCTGTAATTCTTTGGGATTGATCTCAGAGCGAAGGGCCCGGAGTGCGGTTATGGGGGGATACTCGTAACCGTGAATGCCCGCGAGAAGGGCGAGCACGGGGCCGTCACTTGCACCATGAGCAATGGTGACGGGTATTCGGCTGTCCTCATCGCTATCCGGAGTGATCTCAAGAAAGCCGGAGCTGAGGTTTCCCCTGGCTGCCGTGATGTCGCCAACGGAGAAGTCCTCGGCTCCTTTAGAAAGAGCCCCCGCAGCACAGGCATAAAAGAGGAAGAGTAAAAAAGCTGCGCTCAGCTGTTTCATAGAAGTCCGTCCATAGTTTGAGTGTCCGGGGACGAGGCCCCCGAAACCCAAGTATAGACGCACCGCTTGCTAAGCGCGGCCCGACGCTCGATTGAGTGTTTACTGCTTTTCGAGGGCAACCGGTGCTTGTTTCAGCAGTCCTAACTCACTCTCCCCAAAGGTCTTGCGCAGGGCTTCAAAATCACCGGCGAGATAATTGTTGACCGCCGATACCGCTTCGTTAACCCGTGCCTCGGCAAGGTCCGCAAAGACCATCGCAGTGGGGCTGGGCGCCTCGTAAGTCGAGGTCAGGAAAGACTTTGCTCGCCGCAGCACATTGAGCGCCATGTCGTCGGTATAGGGGCGACCCTTGTTGTCCTTGGGGTTGCGAAGGAGTGCCTCGAGATCTGTGAGGGTCTTCTGGTTGGTTTTCACCTGCTCCTTCAGTGCTGCGTGCGCCTCCGTATCCATCGCCTGCTTCACCATGGTATCGATAGTATCCAGGTCCCGCCGTGCGGTGATGATCTGGCCCAGGGCGTGCTTTGCCGTAGCTTCCAACTCCTGCAACTGGAGCTGCATATCCTGATTGGCCTGCATCGCCGCCAGAGACACACTGACCCTGGGGTCCGCGAGAACTTCCGCTTCTACGGACTGTTCTACACCGTCAAACGCGACGTTGATGGTGTAAGTGCCCGGAAGTACCTCGACGCCACCGGGGAGATCCACGTCGGTTGCTTTCCTATCGCCGGGAAGGCGAGGCAGGCCATCCCGCTTCAGGTCCCAGGTTACCCGGTTGATCCCTTGGTGAACCTCGGTGCTAAAACGGCGAATATGAGCGCCGCTCTGGTCGGTGACCGTGATGGTGGCCCGGGGCGCAGCGTTTGCCTTGTCATCCTCATCGCTGGCATCCGCATTGGCGCGAAGGATTGCCATACGCGTTTTCTCTTTTGCGGCATCGGGGTGCTTGAGGTCATCGCCGCTTGTGAGGAAGGTGACAATGACACCGTAGGCCTCGTTCTCGGCAACGTATTCGGCGTTCCCCAGAAAGCGGCTACCGATGATGGGATTGCTGTCGTATTGCTGTCCCACTGATGCGCCAAGGAGTGCCAGTCGCGACGTAAAGTCATCCTCGTCGAGACCACGCAAGGGTGCGATGTCATCCAGTACATAGATGCTCCTGCCGTGGGTACCTACGACAAGATCGTTTTCCCGTTCCTGAAATGCCAGATCCATGACCGATGCCGTGGGCACGCCCGCGGTGTATTTGCTCCAGTCGTCACCACCGTTGAGGCTGAGGAACAACCCGAACTCCGTACCCAGCCACAAGAGATCCGGATCCTTGGGGTCCTGAAGAATCGACAGAGCGTAGCCCTTGATACTGTCGTCGCTGAGCTTTGTCCACTTTTGTCCGTAGTTGTCCGTGCGATAGACGTAGGGCGTGAAGTCGCCTCGACGATGGTTGTCAAAAACTACGTAGGCCACGGCTTCGTCATGGGCGCTTGGGTAAATCATGGGAACCCAGGTGTGCTCCGGTACACCGCGAACGCGATCCTCGACGCTGTTCCAGCTCGCGCCGCCGTCTTTCGTCACGTGAATGCGGCCGTCATCGGTGCCCACCCAGATCACGCCCTCAGTAAGTTTGGACGGCGCCACGGCGATGATCGTCGTGTAGTTTTCTGCGGCGGTCACATCCAGGGTGATGCCGCCGGAGGTTCGAAAGGACTGCCAGTCACTGTTGTCCGTCGTCAGATCGTCGCTGATCACCGACCAGGTCAGACCCCGGTCCGTGGACTTATGGAGGAACTGACTGCCGTAATAGATGGTGGCGGGATCGAATGGATCAATGGCAAAACCCGCAGACCAGTTAAAGCGCAGGTCCGTATCCAGTGTGGGTGGGTTCGGCCGAATCAACCGCTGTTCGCCGTTAGTGAGGTTCCAGCGTGACAGCTGACCTCCCTGGCTCATGGCATAGCCGGTATCGGGAATCTCCGGGTCCGGCACGGTATCAAAACCATCACCAAATCCTACCTCGCGCCAGTGGAGGGTTCGAATACCGCCCACGTCAAAGGTTTCTGCGTCACCGCGCCAGGACCCGTTGTCCTGGAGCCCGCCATAGACGTGGTAGGGATGCGCGTTATCCACAGCGATGTGATAGAACTGCGCCAGGGGCAGATTTTCCACGAATCGCCAGGTGTCTCCGCCATCGCGGGTGATGGCGATGCCGCCATCGTTCCCCGAAATCATGTGCTGCGGGTCCTTGGGATTAATCCACCACGCGTGGGTATCGATGTGCACCGTCTCGCCCGGGGCACAGCAGTCAATGGCTTTGATGTAATCAAAATTTTCTCCGCCATCGATGGAGCGCCGTACGCGGCTCTCGACGTTATAGACGGTGTCCGGATCCTGGGGATCGACGTCGAGGAGGGTGTAGTAGAAGGGACGAATGGTGATGTTGGTTTCATCGTTGACGGTCTTCCAGCTTCTACCGCCGTCATCTGAGCGGATAAGTGCAGAGTCCTCTGCTTCTACTAAGGCATAGACACGCGAAGGGTCGCTGGGAGCAATGGCAAAAATAGAGCGGCCCAGTTCGCCTTTTGGAATGCCGTCCTCCACCGTGAGCTGCGTCCAGTCCTCACCGCCATTCAACGAGTAGTAGAGGCCTGAGCCGGGGCCGCCACTTTCAAAGCGGTA
>NZ_CBFHZO010000099.1:0-4203 GCF_965660375.1 Congregibacter sp.
CATGCAGATCAAGATTACCCGCCAGGAGCTGGGCAAAATCGCCGGCTGTTCTCGGGAAATGGCCGGCCGGGTACTAAAGACCCTGGAGCAGGAGGGTTTGGTTAACGTCTCTGGCAAAACCATTGTGGTCTACGCCAGTCACTAGCTAACCAGGGCTTTTCAGGCCGCAAACAGCTCGCTGAGTGCCAGCCCCGGGTCCTCGGCGCGCATAAAGGCCTCGCCAACCAGAAAACCCGGCACACCCGCCGCGCGCATTGTTTTTACGTCATCACGGGTATGGATGGCGCTCTCGGTCACCACCAACTTACCTTCGGGGATCTGCGGCAGAAGACCCAGCGTGGTACTCAGGCTGGTCTCAAAATTGCGAAGGTCGCGATTGTTGATGCCCAGGAGCGGCACATCCAGCTCCAGTGCCAGCTCGAGCTCATCGCGATCATGAATTTCCACGAGCACATCCAGGCCATAGTGAGACGCCGCGGCAGCCAGATCATGAAGCTGACTTCGGTCCAGAGCGGCAACAATAAGCAGGATCGCATCTGCCCCCAAACTCCGCGCCTCGGCAATCTGGTAGGCATCGATAGTGAAATCCTTGCGCAACACAGGTAGATCGCAAGCAGCGCGAGCAGCGTGTAAGTAGGCATCGCTGCCCTGAAAAAAGTCCACATCGGTGAGTACCGACAAACAGGTCGCCCCGCCCGCCTGATACTGCGCCGCAATCACTGCAGGCTCAAAATCCGGTCGAATCACGCCTTTGCTGGGCGAAGCCTTTTTTACTTCAGCAATTACCGCGGGAACGTCATCTCCCGCCCGACGCTGCATGGCTGCGGTAAACCCGCGCGCCGGTTCCTGATCAGCGATAAGGGTTTCGAGAGCGTCAAGGGGTGTTCTGGCTTGTCGCTCGCGAATTTCTTCTGCCTTGCGGGCAAGAATTTTCTGCAGGACGTCAGGCAATGAAGAATTCATGCACTTTTCTCCTCGCGCATAAGCTGCGTTACATCCACAAAGGCCTTGAGTTTTTCTGCGGCCTGGCCGGTGGACAGCAAGTCCTCCGCCAGCGCAACGCCGTCGGCAAGAGATGATGCGATACCCGCGACATAAATCGTCGCGCCCGCATTCATGGCAATGATCTGTCGCGCTTTCTCCGGGTCTGTTCCGGACTCAGCACCGCGCCCTCCGGACAGGGCCGCCCGAATCAACGTTGCAGACGCCGTGGCGGAATCCACTGCCAGCCCCGAGAGATCGGTGGCGGCCAAACCAAAATCCGCCGCATCAATGGTGTAGCTGTGCACCTCGCCGTTGCGCAGCTCCGAAACGCTGGTGGGTGCTGCGATGGAGATTTCATCGAGCCCGTCAGCGGCGTGCACCACCATGGCATGCTCACTGCCGAGAGCCTTCAGCGCGTGTGCAAGGGGCTCACAGAGCGCAGCGTCGTAAACACCAAGCAACTGGCGTTTCACCTGGGCAGGGTTGGTAAGGGGTCCCAGGAGATTAAACAGGGTTCTCAAACCCAGCTCTCTTCGCGGCCCGATGGCATAGCGCATGGCGCTGTGATGGGCCGGTGCAAACATAAAACCCAGACCCACATCCGAAATAGCCCGTGCCACCTGCTCGGGACTCAGGTCCAGAGGCACACCCAGAGCCTCCAGCACATCGGAGCTGCCACTGGTGCTTGAGACCGACCGGTTGCCGTGTTTCGCCACCTGGGCGCCTGCCGCCGCGACTACAAAACAGGAGGCCGTAGACACGTTAAACAGGTTGGCGCCATCGCCACCGGTGCCCACAAGATCCACGAGGTAATCGCCCTGTACCGCCACAGGTGTTGCCAGATCACGCATCACCCCGGCGGCCGCGGCAATCTCGTCAATGGTCTCGCCCTTGATCCGCAAAGCCATAAGCAGCCCACCAATCTGAGCATCGGTGGCGTCCCCGGACATGATCTGGCGCATCACCGAGGCCATTTCATCGCTACTCAGATCCTGCTGTTCGACGACGCGTCCCAGCGCCTGCTGAATATCCATCGCTCGTTCCTCAGCTAGTTCTTGTCAGCGCTCTGGCTCAGAGGCAGGGGCTGCTCCAGAAAGTTTTTTAGCAGCGCGTGGCCATGCTCACTAAGCACCGACTCGGGATGAAACTGAACGCCCTGTGCACCGGTAAGCCGGTGACGCAGACCCATGATCTCGTCAACATCCCCCGATTCATTCACCGTCCATGCGGTGAGGTCAAAACCCTCAGGCAAACTGTCGCGGTCCACCACCAGGGAATGATAGCGGGTAGCGATGAACGGCGAGGGGAGCCCGGCAAACACACCGCTCCCATCGTGATGGATCTCGGAGGTTTTGCCATGCATCACCTTGCGCGCGCGAACCACCTCACCGCCATACACCTGACCCAGACTTTGGTGCCCAAGACAGATGCCGAAAATTGGCAGAGTGCCCGCAAACGCCCGGATTGTCTCCATGGAAACCCCCGCCTCGTTCGGCGTGCAGGGCCCCGGTGAGATCACGATACGCTCGGGAGCCAGTTCGGCGATCTCTTCCAGGGTAATTTCATCGTTGCGGAACACCTGCACATCGGCGCCCAGTTCCGCGAGGTACTGAACTACGTTGTAGGTAAAGGAGTCGTAATTATCAATCATCATCAGCATGGGCTTTGCCCTCCGGCATCGACCATGGCCGCCGCGCGCAACAATGCGCGGGCTTTATTGAGGGTTTCCTGCCATTCCGCTTCTGGCACAGAATCCGCGACCACGCCGGCCCCCACCTGAATATGTAATTCACCGCCCTTGAGCACCGCGGTGCGGATGGCGATGGCGGTATCCATGTCTCCCGCCCAGGACAGATAGCCCACGGCGCCCCCATAAATGCCACGCTTCACCGGCTCCAGCTCATCAATGATTTCCATCGCCCGTATCTTTGGCGCGCCGCTTAAAGTTCCTGCCGGCAAGGCGGCTCTAAGGGCATCCATGGAAGAAAGGCCTTCATCCAACTGCCCTTCCACGTTTGAAACGATATGCATCACGTGGGAGTAGCGCTCCACCAGCATGTTCTCGGTAAGCTCCACGGTGCCGGTCTGCGCTATGCGTCCCACGTCGTTACGCCCCAGATCAATGAGCATCAGATGCTCAGCAATCTCTTTAGGATCAGCGAGAAGCTCGGCTTCCAGGGCATCATCCTCGGCCTCGCTTTTGCCGCGGTGGCGGGTGCCGGCAATGGGCCGCACGGTCACCTTACCCTGCTCCGCCCGCACCAGTATCTCCGGTGAAGAACCCACCACCTGAAACTCGTCGAGGTCAAGAAAATAAAGATAGGGTGATGGATTGAGGTTGCGAAGGGCACGGTACAAATTCAGCGGTGGTGCGCTAAACGGAACGCTCATCCGCTGGGAGGGAACCACCTGCATGGCGTCGCCCGCCAGCACATACTCCTTGACCTTCTCCACGGCGGCTTTGTACTCGCCCTGGCTGAGACTGTAACGGGCGTTGGCCTCCAGGGCGCTCCCATCTGCCCCCTCGAGAGATACCGTCGGTAGCGGTGCAAGAGGCGCTTCGAGATCGGCGATGAGCGCATCAAGTCGCGCGTTGGCGATGTCCAGGGCGTTTTCAGTGGCCGGGTCTACATTCACCACAACGCGCAAGGTGCCCGCGAGATTGTCAAAAACCAGCACTTCCTCAGACAGCATCAAGAGAATATCCGGCGTGTGCAGCTGATCCTCTGGACAGCTTTCCGCCAGACGGGGCTCCACGTAGCGCACGGTGTCATAGGCGAAGTAGCCCACCAGGCCTCCATGGAACACAGGCAGTGCGTCCTGGTCAGGACTTTTAAAGCACTGCTGATAGGCCTCCACAAAATCAAGGGGATCGGCGACCTCTTCGGTGCCGATGCACTCGCCATCCACCCAGCTTTCCACGCGATGACCAAACACTTTGATCAACTCCCTGCAGGGCAGACCAATGATGGAGTAGCGGCCCCACTTCTCGCCCCCCTCCACCGACTCAAACAGATAGGAATAGGGGCCTTCCGCCAGTTTGCGATAAGTGGAGAGCGGCGTATCAAAGTCGGCGAGCACCTCGCGGTGCACGGGCACGCGGTTATAGCCCTGCGCCGCCAGTGCGGCAAAATCGTCGGTTGTCATGAGGGTGGTCCTGAAAAGCGGGTTACGGGTTTGCGACATTGCGCTGATTAGTGAGGGCCTAAAAAAGCCCTG
>NZ_CBFHZO010000100.1:0-21043 GCF_965660375.1 Congregibacter sp.
GCCCGGGAGGACGAAAGGGCCGGCCACTTACAAGTACACTTCCCCCGCTACGGCTTTGAAATATCCCCTGCAGGAGACAAGCAATGAAGCATATCGACCCTACCCGCGAACAGTTTGATGCATTCAAGGCGCTACCGAGAGATACGCCCATCATGATGCTTAACCTCATTCGTCTGAAGGAAACAGCCACCTACCCGAACGGCGAAAGCTGTAGTGGAGCCGAGGCCTATCGTCGCTATGGGGAACATAGCGGCCCGATTTTTCGCGAACTCGGTGGTGAGATTATGTGGCGCGGCCATCAGGAATGCATGCTCACCGGACCTACAGATAAGCACTGGGATATTGCCTTCGTGGCACGCTACCCCAATGCGGGGGCCTTCTTAGCTATGGTGACCAATCCTGATTACCAGGCCATCGTCGTGCACCGGACCGTCGCCGTAGACGACAGTCGTTTGATTCGCTTTGGCGCCGATGACGCCGGCGAAGGCTTCGCCGGCTGACGGGACATCCCTGAGTACGCCCGGTAGTCAGCCCCCGTTGCCGATGGGTGACCCCGGCGGCATGGGACTGCCTTTGGACTCCTGTGGTGGCATACGACCCTCCAGTGCCTGGCCGATAAGCCATTCCTGGTATCCGTAAAAATCCGCGTAATCGCTGGCCCCCTCGCCGCCTCTGCGGGACCTTGCCTGCATAAGCCTACGGGCTTTCTCCAGCGCCCCCCGCGCCGCGGCGCGCACCTCGGGGTCCGTATGAATATTCACAAACAACTGACGCCAGTGCTTTAACAACAACCCGCCACTGCGACGGTCGATCGCGGCTTCCATACCGCTGTACTCCTGGAGCAGGATCGCGTCCTGGAGACGGGTAAAGAGCAGAGCCGGCGATAGCTGCGCCGGATCCAGACTGTGCTGCAGGGCCAGTCTCGCCAGACGCTCGGGATGAAGGAGTGCGTCGTAGCTATGTCCCGCAGCCGCCTCCGCAAGACTGAGCGGATCAAACAATGCGCCGGTGCGAGACGGTGCGCTCTCCCGGGTTCGGGAATAACCGTAGGCCTTTGGCGGGATTTGCTGGAGTAGCGCGGGCGACAGACTAAGCGCATCGGGACGCAGTGTCGCGAGAATCCCTTCCAGCGCAGCGCGTTGCCGGGCTGAACTCACGGGCACCACGACGGGCCCGGAATGATCTCCCTTCAAGGCGTAGCGATAGTCCGCGCCACCCACGAGCTTGGCCACCGCCTCCAGCTGATAGCGGTGAAAAAGAAACACTGGCACCAACGCTTCCTGCAGATCACTCATGGGGGAGCCCGCGGGAATGCTACTGGCGCCAAACTCGTCCAGGGCGGCGGCCCGGAGCTTCATCACGCGATGGAGCTCGGCAACAGGGTCCGCACCGCTGTCCCATAGATGGGAACGGGGATGGAAGTCACTTAAATCCCGGGAATCGGGATCACTGATAAATTCAAAACCCGACGCGCGGTTATCCGCCAGCATCTCTTCAAGCGCTGCGGCCTCGTCGTCTGCCCCGTCAAACTGCGCATAGCCATAGCGAATGGCTCGTTTATCCCAGTCGCCCATTCCCGTGGCGTAGGCATCATCGAGACTGATTTCGCCATCCCCATTCAAGGACATTTGCGGATGGGGGTAATCCATGACCGAGGCACGGTCCCGGATGCTCGCCGCAAAGTTGTGCGCAAGCCCCAGGGTATGTCCCACTTCATGGGCGGAGAGCTGGCGGATACGTGCCAGCGCCATTGCCTTGGCCTCATTATCATCACTATCAGCATCACCATCAGCACCACCATCATCGGCGAAGGCGCCGGTCATTCCCCGGGCAATGAGCAGGTCCTGTCGCACCCGAAGAGAACCCAGGGACACATGCCCCTTGAGGATCTCGCCCGTGCGGGGATCCACAACGCTGCTGCCATAGGACCATCCCCGCGTAGAACGGTGCACCCACTGAATCAGGTTGTAACGGACGTCCATGGGATCCGCATCCTCGGGGAGCATCTCCACCCGAAAAGCATCGCGAAAGCCTGCCGCCTCGAAGGCATCGGCCCACCAGCTGGCACCCTCGATGAGCGCAGAGCGCACAGGCTCCGGCGTCCCGGCATCGAGGTAATACACCAGGGGCTCGACAGGGTCACTCACCGCGGCTGATGGATCCTTTTTTACCAGGCGATGGCGATAAATGAGACGTTTTTCCAGAGATTCATCGATGGGTGTTGAGTAATCCGCGTAAGCCAGATCAAAGAAGCCCGCTTCCGGGTGGAACACCCGGGGCTCAAACCCATCGTCCGGCAAGGCGATAAAGCTGTGATGCGTATGCACAGTTACGCTGTGCGGGTCCGGCGCGACGGAGCGCAGCAGCGGTCCCGGGTCATCACCGACAAAGGTCACAATGGCTTCCAGCTCGGTGTTCAGCGGAAAGGCGCGGCTTCGCGGCTCGAACACCGCAGATCGAGTGGCATCGGGCTTAAAGCTACCCTCCCCCAGAGCCTTTATCCGTGCTGCGACGCCATGACTGTCCCGCAGAAGAAACTCCGTCGCATCCACCAGGCGCTGGTCCCCATCCCGGGCGACTACAGGGAAACCCCACAGTACAGAGCTGGCAAAGGCTTCCTCTACCGATTGACGCTCCGCCGCATTGGCAGTGCTGGAGCGAAAATCCTGATTAATTTGCCGCAGGAGCACCTTGTCGCCGGCAGGCTCAAATCTGGCCACGGCGGCATCGCCACCCAGTTGCCCGCGATCGAGACCCAGATCATTGGAGCCTATGCCCCGCGGCAAGCTTTCCTGGTACAGCAGTTCGTTATTGCTCTCGTCCAGCAGCAGGTAAATCTTGCCCTGGCGTGTATCGTGATAGAAAGAGACAAACCCCGGCTGCCACTCCATGTCCTCGGCAAACTCGCGAATCTGCTCCCCACCACCGGGCTCGCTACCGCCACAGGCACTGAGGAGCGTGACCAACAGGAATGCAGAAAACCCTGCCAGGTTGCGGCCCAAAGACGCAAAGCTCAACTGCTGAAACATAATCAATCCTTTGAGGAAAAGTACATTGTAAGGGGAGCCACCAATCAGAACGCCAGATCATTGCCATGGGGGCAGGCGTCTCCCCCAAGGGGCCGAAAGCTGTCAATAAACAGCGACTGCAACGCGCCCTCCCCCTCCATGGCTGCCTTGTTCCGCAGCTGGGCATCAACCTGGATAAGCCACGGGGCGCCCCCTCCCGGACCTCCCGAGAGGTAGCGACGCTCAAGGTCAGGGTAATTCCCAGCCATAGCAACGGCATAGCGATACCCGGTGCTGCAGTCCATAAAACTGGCCGCATCGGCAAAGTAACGGAATACGCCGGTAAGAGAGACCGGGAACTCACCGGGTTCGAACACCGCTTGACGTTCCAACCCGTAGTTGAGCTTCGAGTCGATGGTTTCTCCCTCACGATCAAGGAGCTCCAAAACCCCTGTACTGGCGACGGCGAGGAAAATCCTGTCCTGCCCCGGCGCAAGCAAAGCCAGGCGCTGCGCGTCAGGCTCGAAAACCCACTGCCCTCGATGAGCGGTCACACTGTCTCGATCAAGATATTCCTGTCGCAAATGAAAGCGCCCCTCTGGCCAGAGATCGAGCTTCCAATACACACCGGGACAATCAGCGCAGGGCAGGCGCCCCTCGTAGCTGGCGGCGCCGTCCCCCAGGAACGCTGGCGGCTGCTCGACCTGTGCCTGACTGACCTGGGGCCAGAGCAGGCAAAAAGCCACGAGCACAACGCCAAGAGCGGTTGTTGGTCTGAGCCATGGGGTTACAGCTAGGACCATAGATAATCGTCCATTAAGTCGATAGCGCTATGATCATTCCAGACGAGAGCGGGCGCAAGGGCGCGGATTTCTTCGAAAGTATTTGCCCGCAGACTTGCACCGGGGCACCAGGGAAGACAAAATAAAGGAATAATTCTCTTATATTGGAATATCATGCGCGCTTTAGTAAAAAAAGAGGCAGCCAAAGGACTGTGGCTCGAGGATGTGCCTCAGCCGGAACCCGGTATCAATGATGTCCTGATCAAGGTTCGTCGAACCGCGATCTGCGGCACCGACATGCACATCTACAACTGGGATGAGTGGGCTCAGCGCACCATTCCCGCCCCCATGGTGGTAGGCCACGAGTTTGTGGGCGAGATAGTGGACGTCGGGAGTAACGTCAACGACTTTCAACCCGGTCAGATCGTTTCCGGAGAAGGTCACGTGGTCTGCGGGCGCTGTCGTAACTGTATGGCCGGCCGGCGTCATTTGTGCAACGACAATAGCGGCATCGGCGTTGACCGTCCCGGCGCCTTTGCTGAGTATCTGACGCTCCCCATGTCCAATGTCTGGGAGCACGCCCCGGGCATTGATCTGGATGTAGCGGCGCTCTTCGACCCCCTGGGCAACGCCGTGCACACGGCGCTGCAGTTTGATCTCCTCGGCGAGGACGTGCTCATCACCGGGGCCGGTCCCATCGGCTCCATGGCTGCAGCGATCTGTCGCCATGCGGGCGCCCGACACATCGTGATTACCGATGTCATCGATGAACGTCTCGCTCTGGCCGCCACCCTGGGCGCTACACGCATCGTGAACGTCGCCAGGGAGTCCCTCAGCGATGTGCAGCAGGAGCTGGGTATGCGCGAGGGCTTTGATGTGGGGCTGGAGATGTCTGGCAATCCCCGGGCACTCAACGATCAAATCACCCACCTCTGCCATGGCGGGAAAATCGCAATGCTCGGCATACCTTCGGAGAACACCGCCATTGACTGGAGCCGGGTGATCTTCAACATGCTGACCTTGAAGGGCATCTACGGTCGGGAAATGTACGAAACCTGGTACAAGATGTCCGTCATGATTCAAACGGGCCTGGACATCAGCCCGGTGATCACTCACCGCATGTCCTACTCTGATTACGAGGCTGGGTTTGCCGCCATGAACGATGGCAGTGCGAGCAAAGTTGTTTTGAACTGGGACGACTGATCGCATCGCCCAGCTGCGCCAACCTGCCCCGAAAAAAACACGCAAGGATCCTATCTATGTACAGCAATTTTAAAGCACACCTCGAGCAGGAGCTGCAAGGCATCCGTGATGCGGGCCTTTATAAAGACGAGATAGAGTTCACCAGTGCCCAGGGTGCCCATGTCGCCACCGGTAACAACCAGGATGTGCTGAATCTCTGCGCCAACAATTATCTCGGGCTGGCCGAGCATCCAGAGGTGAAAGCAGCTGCGGCAAAAGGGCTGGACGAATGGGGCTACGGCATGGCCTCCGTGCGCTTTATCTGCGGCACGCAGAGTGTGCACAAAGATCTTGAAAAGGCCCTGGCGGCATTTTTGCAGACCGAAGACTGCATTCTGTATCCCTCGGGTTTTGATGCCAATGGCGGCTTGTTTGAAACGCTCCTGGGCCCCGAGGACGCGGTGATATCCGACGCCCTGAACCATGCGAGCATCATCGACGGCGTGCGGCTGTGTAAGGCTCAGCGTTACCGCTACGCGAATAACGATATGAGCGACCTCGAGGCGCAGTTAAAGGCCGCCGCCGGTGCGCGCTTCAAACTCATCACCACCGATGGCGTTTTTTCCATGGACGGCAGCATCGCCAAGCTGGATCGAATCTGTGACCTGGCTGAGCAATATGATGCGATGGTCCACTTTGATGACTGTCATGCCACGGGCTTTCTCGGAGAGCAGGGACGGGGCACCCATGAGTATCACCAGTGTATGGATCGCGTGGACATCATCACCGGCACCCTGGGTAAAGCCCTGGGCGGTGCCAGCGGTGGTTTTACCGCTGCCCGGGCGGAGATGGTCCAACTTCTGCGTCAGCGTTCACGGCCCTACCTTTTTTCCAATACCGTGGCGCCCCCGGTCGTGGCAGGTGCCCTGAAGGCCCTGGAACTGGTCGAAACGCAGCCTACGCTGCGTACGGCGCTGAAAGAAAACTCGGCTTACTTTCGAAAAGCGCTGGAGTCAGAAGGCTTTGAGCTTCTTCCCGGCGACCACCCCATTATTCCGGTGATGCTCCACGACGCCAGTCTCGCTGCGCAAATGGCCGAGCATATTCGCGCCCAGGGCGTTCATGTCGTGGCGTTTTCCTTCCCGGTGGTACCCAAAGGACAGGCCCGCATTCGCACACAGATGTCGGCCGCGCTCACCCAAGAGGATCTTGATCGGGCTATCGCAGCCTTTGTGTCCGCGAGAGATAAGCTTGCCTGAGGGCGGCGGGTTGTCCGTTTAAGGCTGTTCAAAACAGCGCGGGGTAATCTCGCCAGTAGTAATGAAGGTCATTGGACCTCCAATGGCGGTACACGTATTCCCAATCCAGGCGAGGAATTCTCCAGCCGTGATGGGGCTCAAGGTTGGTAGCGAAAACCGGTGCACCGTAATCACAAAAACGGGTGTCCACGCTGAGGCGGACTCGCTGACCATCAAGATTGGGTTGCGCCCGATGCACGGTCTGGGAATGAAAGATAATCACGTCCCCGGCGCTGACATCCGAGACATGCCAGAGAGTCTCATCCGGATAAATCTCACACTGCACACCACCCACGCCCCGGGCTTCAAACACCGGGCGCACGCCCCTCTCATGGGAGCCCGGGAGGATCGTCAGTCGCCCCATGGACTCCTCTGCATCGTGAAGCGCCACCCAGATGCCTGCCATGGTCGGCCCGGCATGATGGGAGAAGGCATCCTGGTGGGGAGGCGTTTCAAAACCGATTTTTCGCGGTGCGGCAATACGTGCCATTTTCATGGGATAGACAAAAGTCTCTTCGCCCGCCACCAGCGTCATCAGGCGCTGCGCTTCTTCATCGTGAAAAAGCCGGTGCAAGGACTCCAAGGCCTGAACCTCGGGATAGACCGCGTCCCAAAGAGGGTCGCTTTCAAAAAACGGCTCCCCCGCCAGCACCGGCGTAGCGAGGGTTTGATCCCAGTGGATATGGGGCGCAAGCACCGCGAGCATATCGTTTAACAGGGGCTCAACCACGGAGCTCAGAGCCCGCGGTAGATACAGGTAACCCTCCTGGTGAAACCTCGCCTGTAAATCTTCGGGAGGTTCATCAAAACGCGACCGCGTGAAGGGCGCATAAACCGCCGCGCGAAAATCCGCGGCAGGACCTGCAGCGATCACCGATTGTTACCCCTTACTGCAGCGACAAGGCATATCATGGCGCTATTGACCACGCTGATACACGACCTGCCCTTCCTTATAGGTACTTTCCACCTTGAGGTCTGCAAGATCATCAGGGTCAACGCCGAGAGGATTATCTGAGAGGATCACCAGGTCAGCAAGCTTCCCCGGCTCCAGACTACCTTTACTTTCTTCCTCAAAGTGCTGCCAGGCCGGCCAAATGGTTAATGCCCGTAATCCGGTCATCACATCAACCCGATGCTGGGGCCCCAGCACTGCTCCGCTACGGGTGGTTCGATTCACCGTTGCTGAAAGAACACGCATGGAATCCGGATTAGCCACCGGTGCATCGTGATGGGAGCCAAACATCATCCCCCGCTCACGCACCCAGCCCGTGGGCGAAATGTTCTCCGCCCGCTCGGGACCCAGCACCGAATCCCGGTGCCAGTCACCCCAGTAAAAAGTATGCATGGGGAACAAGGAAGGAAAGATTTTCAGTTCGTCGAGGGCCGCCACCTGCGCCTTACGCAACACCTGACCGTGAATCAACACGGGCCGGTTCTCCACATCCGGATACTGTTCTCGCGCTTCGCGCACGGCGTGAATGAGGGCATCGGTAGCCGCGTCACCATTGGAGTGCACCAGAATCTGCCAACCCTCATCAAAGGCACGCATCACATTACTGTTGACGACCTCTACATCGATCGCGGGATAGCCCAGGTAATCCTCATCCTGACCCTGGGGCGGCACGTGATAGGGGTGACTCAGCCAGGCGGTTTTCCCCTGGGGTGAGCCATCGATGGTGAGTTTCACTCCACCGATGCGGAAGCGGTTGGCATAGTCCCTTGTTGCAGCGACATCCTCAAACATCAGCATGTCCGGATAGGCCACCAGATCGATCGCCAACTCACCGCGATCCGCAACGCGTTTGAGCGCCGCAATCCCCTCGGGGTTTGCTCGCCCCTCCTGCGCGGTGGTATAGCCATAGCGGGCCATGGCCTCGGCGCCTGCCAGCGCCATTCTGTCCTGGAGCTCTTCGGTGCTCCCGGCCAGCGCCGCGAAAATCAGATGGAAAAACGCGTATTCCTCGGCGACTCCGTTGGGTTGCTTGCCGTCACTTTCACGGCGGAATGCGCCGCCGTCGGGGTCCGGCGTGTCGGGGCCGACGCCTGCCATTTTCAATCCCAGGCTATTCGCCACCCCCAAATGCCCTGACTGATGGATCAGCAGAATCGGCACTTCCGTAGAGACCGCATCCATCTCCTGGCGTGTGGGATGCCGTTGCTCGGCGAGCTGCGAGTCGTCGTAACCAAAGCCGATAACCCAGCCCAATTCCTTCTCCAGAGAGGGCTCCGTTTTAAGGTACTCACGGAGAATGTTCTGGATGTCAGCGACGCTCCCACCACCGCCGTCCGGGGGCGGCAGAATATTTGCGCTCAGCGCCTGCAGCCCGATAAAGTTGGCGTGGCTGTGGGAGTCCACAAAGCCGGGCAGCAAGGGTGCCGCCTCCAGGTCAACGCGGTGGGTAGCACTATCGGCAAGGGCAAGCACAGTAGCTTTATCACCCACCGCGACGATGCGTCCATCCTCCACGGCGAGAGCCTCTACCACACGGTCTTTATCATCCATGGTGATCACCGGGCCTCCGAAAAAAACCGTGTCGGCTGCGCCGAAACTCAGCGCCGGGCAAGAGGCGAGGAGCACCGTCCCCACTGTGGTAGAAATCCGTCGACCCAGACTCATTGTGATTCTCCTTTATTTTTTTGTTCCTCAAGCGTTGGCTCGCCCACTTCCTCATGGCCGATTACCCAGGACTCTTGCTCTGCGAGGGCTATCCATTGCTGTAAATCCTCGTCTCTCAGCCAGTGATCAACATAGGACCGCGTAGCGTCCGACAGGTCCAGGTCGTAAGCGCGAAAGCGCAACGCCACCGGCGCAAACATGGCATCGGCAATACTGAAGTCTCCCAAGAGCCAGTCCGTGCTGTTGCTCTCTCGCCTTGCCTGCTCCCACAGTGCCTCGATGCGCCGGATGTCGTTGCTGACCGATTGGGAAACCTCCACGTCTCGCTGCCGTGCGCGGCAGTTCATGGGAAGCGCCTCGCGCAGGGACGAGAAACCACTGTGCATCTCGGCCGCCATAGCACGCCCGAGGGCCCGCAGCTGCGAATCTTCAGGCCACAACCGGGCATGGGCAAAGCGTTCGTTCACCGTCTCGGCAATTGCCAGCGAGTCCCATATGCATTCTTTGTCTATCCTCAGCACCGGGACTCTGCGCGTTGGCGAATAGTCCGCGATTCGCGCTTCAAACTCCGGGGTGTCCATGGGCAGCACTAGCACCTCGGGATCGAGGACCGCCTTTCGCAAGCAGAGCCACGCCCGTAGCGACCAGGAGGAATAGTTCCGATTTCCGCACACCAACATCGGCAAGTTTTGAGCAGCCGAAGCCATAGCACACCTGAATGAAAGTTTTTGCGACAGCTTAGCGCAAGTTGTGAGTAGAAGTAGCCGATAAAAACAAACAGGCACCTAGGAAAGCCATGCCCCAAGACACTATCATATTGCTATCTTACGTACCCCTTGCTTACAAAAGGATGTCCGATAGCCTTCTATGGTGTTTCGTTTTCTTACCGCAGTACTTTTTTCCGCTGTTCTTTCGGCCTGCGTTAGCACGCCCGAAAACACCCGCCCGCCCGGCGTGGAACACTGCGAGTCCTTCTTTATCTACGTGCTGTGCATTTCCGATTTCGACGCGGATGGACAGGTGGACTATATGTACTTTGACGACACGCGGGAGATCTTCATGTATGCCGACAGCATGTTGAGGGACCTAGACGGCGTCCTTCCGCTGCACGCCTGCGCTATCCCCATGAGTGAGAGCACACGGGACCTCAGCTCCCAGTTGCTGTATAGCGACGACATCGGACTCTCTGCGAGACTCGCGGTCAAGGCCAAGCTGGCCGTGAGCTATCGTGCGGCGCAGCCTGCGGTCGATGCCTGCAATACCTCACAGAATCCGTCGTCCCAAACCCCGGCGATAGAAGAGCGGCCCTTCGATAACGACGATGACTGGCTGGAGGAGCCGGAGTAATGCCCCGCCGCGGCCCGCTGTTTCGAAACGCGTGCGTGGCCGCAATGCTCATTATGCTCGCGGCCTGCGGCGGTGGATCCGGCGGAGATAGCTCTCCCTCATCGCCGGTTGCAGCGCCTCCGACTTCGGACGCACCCTCACCTCCAACGGTAAAGGGTCTGATCACGGCTGGGAGGACATCACCTCATCATGGGAGGCGCAGTAAACGGCGGACAGTTTTACGGTGACTACCCGGACATTTACCCCAGCAATCCCCTGGACGTGGGCCGCGGCATCTTATGCACCGACCACCTCGGTGGATGAGTATTTTGCTGAGCTTGCGCTGTGGTTTGGTTTGGTTTGGTTTGGTGTGAGTACCGCGGATCTTGCGAGCGTTCTGCCCGACGTGGATCGCTTTGTGAGCGTTGGGGCCGGTACGACGCCCCTGGGATTCCTCCGAGGCTAAAAGAGCCCGAGACATGGGGGACTGGGCAAGCGCCGCGCGTTTTTCTATGCTGGGACCCCTTTTTGTTTTCGAGTCTCCTTAATGCTGATCAACCTTGTTCTGGGCGTAGCCACCATGGCCGCTTGTCTGGCGCTGCAAATCGCCCTTCTCACCCGCGCCCTGCTCTACTACGCCCGCCACCAAGCCGCCCTGGACCACGCCTCCTTCTTAGGCACCATGTCGATCCTTTCCGGGGTAATGTTTTTGCTTATGTTTGGCAATCTGGGTCAGGTCGCAATCTGGGCGGCCCTGTTTCAGTTCCTGGGAGAGTTCAGTGAGTATGGAGAAGCGTTTTATCACTCCGCGGTCAACTTCTCGACGCTGGGTTATGGCGATATCGTTATGAGCGATGCGCGAAAACTCCTCGGCCCCATCCAGGCAATAAACGGTGTGCTGATGGTAGGCATGTCCACCGCGGCGGTAATGACGACGCTCCGCGATGCGGTCAAACACAATACCCATGGTTGGGCAGCGGAGCACGCGCCGAAAATCCGGAACATGGTGGACGCTGACAAGTAAGCAGCGAGTGTTACCTCAAAAATAGTGGGCAAACACAGCGAAAATACTGCGAACAACCAAGGCAATAACAATAATAGTAAGGAGCACGAGCGATGCTGACCGAATCCTACGTCATGGGGCCTACTGACCCCACAGTCCGAAATCTCACCATTGGCGATGCGCTGCGCGAAGCGGCCACTGAATGTCCCGAACAGCTAGCCTTGATCGCCGGCACCCCGGAACCGGAGCAACGGCGGCAGTGGACCTATGCCAGCCTCTTTGAGGAGGCAGAACTCACTGCGCGCGCACTCCTCGCGAATTTTGAGCCGGGCGACCGCGTTGCCGTGTGGGCACCTAATATTCCTGAGTGGATCATCATGGAATACGGTTGCGCGCTGGCCGGCATTGTCCTGGTTACCGTGAATCCCTCCTATCAAAGTGAGGAGCTGGCCTATGTTCTCCGTCAATCCCGGGCGTCGGGAATATTCCTGCTCCCGGAGTTTCGCGGCAACCCCATGGAAAAACATCTTGAAGCCGCACGAGGGGGCTGCCCGGACCTGAAAAAAGTGGTGCTCTTCACCGAATGGCAGGCGTTTCTCGCGACGGCAGAGAACCACGTGTTGCCAGTGGTAAAACCCGTTGACGCCTGCATGATTCAGTACACTTCGGGCACCACCGGATTTCCAAAGGGCGCTCTCCTGCACCACCGTGGACTGGTGAACAACGGCGCTCACACCATGACCACCATGGGCGCTGTAGACGGTGGCACCTACATGGGCATCATGCCCCTGTTCCATACCGGCGGCTGCGTCCTCGCAGTGCTCGGCGCGTTGTCAAAGCGGTCTGCCCTGGTATTGGTCGAAGCCTTTGAGCCGGGGCTGGTACTAGCGCTTATGGAGGAGTACCGCGCTGCCGCAATGCTCGGTGTGCCCACCATGCTTATCGCCATGGTGGAGCATCCGAGCTTTCCCGAGCGTGATCTATCGTCGGTAAAGGCGCTTTGCTCCGGGGGCTCAACGGTCCCCGCAGACCTTGTGCGGCGCCTCGAAGACGCCGTGGGCGCGCCCTTTACCATCGTGTTTGGGCAAACCGAATGCTCCCCCGTGGCGTGCATGACGCATCCCGATGATACCATCGAAGACAAAGCCCACACGCTGGGTCAGGCCATGCCCGGCGTGGAACTGAAGGTTGTGGATCCGGAGACGGGTGTCACCCAGCCTGTGGGCGTGCTGGGAGAATTCTGTACCCGTGGCTATCACGTGATGCACGAATACTTTGAAAACCCGGAGGCCACCGCCAAGACCATCGATGCCGATGGCTGGCTGCACACCGGAGACCTCTGCTCCATGGATGAGCGGGGCTATTGCAAGATTGAGGGCAGATTGAAGGATATGATTATCCGCGGCGGGGAGAACATCTATCCCCGGGAAATCGAAGAGCTGCTGTTCCAGCATCCGACCGTCGGCGAGGTGGCCGTAGTGGGCTTACCCAGCAAACGACTCGGTGAGGAAGTGGGCGTTTTTCTTCGCCCTGCGCCCGACGCCAGTCTCTCCCGAGACGCGCTGTTTGCCTACCTAAGAGAACATCTATCGCCGCAAAAGACCCCAAAGTACTGGTACGAGGTCGAGAGTTACCCTATGACCGGCTCGGGAAAAATTCAGAAATTTGAGCTGCGTAAAAGCTGGGAAAACGGTGAGCACAGCGAGATGCCTGCCGGCAGTTAAACCCCGCAATTACCGCGCATCATCACTGGGCCGTGCCGGCCCCAGGTCCTTGCTGGCACCCTCGGCGATATTGGCCCCGGAGTCGCGCTCGGCCACGGCCTGCTTGAAACCCACGTCCACGGCGCGCCCACGAAACCACAAACCCTCGGGAGAGTGCCTCGCAACGCCGTCAAAAAAGTTCGCAAAGCGCTGCGTGTTCGCAAGCCCCATAGCCTCATAGGCCTGATTCACCACCATTTTGCTCATCATGAGCTGGTTACGGGGCACGCCTTTGATGCGATCGCAGAGCGCCGCCACCGCCGCATCCAGGTCAGCTGCCGGCACAGATTCCTGAATGAGGCCCATCTCGGCTGCTTCACTACCGCTAATCAGGTCACCGGTAAACAGCATACGTTTTGCGTTTTCGATGCCCAGGCGATACACCCACATCATGGTGGTAGGAATACCCCAGACCCGTGCCGGCGGATAGCCGATGCGCGCATCATCGGCCATCACAATCATGTCGCAGCAAAGCGCGATGTCGCTCCCCCCGGCCGCCGCGGCACCATGAATTTTGCAGATGGTCGGCTTGCTGGCACGCCAGAGGGACATGAAGTCCTCGGTGTTTCGGGACATCATTGAATAGTCCAGCGTTGGGTCCCAGGGCATTTCCTGATTACCGTGCATTTCGCCGGGGGTCTGCGCGTATTCCACCAGATCGTAGCCACCACAAAAGCCCTTTCCCGCCCCCTGAAGAACGATCACATGCACATCGGGGTCGGCATCAGCCCGCTCTACCGCCGCGCGCAGATCGCCGGGTAACTGCGTATTGATGGCGTTCAGGCGCTCCGGACGATTGAGTGTGAGCATTGCAACGCGATCGTGGGCTTCATAACTCACCGTGGACATGGTCGGGCCTCTGTTTTGCATTCTGCTGAGTGAGCCAGGATGATACCGCGACTCCAAGGTGTCGGTGGAACCTCCAAAATCCATCCGACCCACCCGACGGTTGGGGCGCGTACAATAGCGATTTACCGAAAAACTGGAGAACCTGTCGATGCTTACAGTCCATCACCTCAACAATTCTCGCTCCCAGCGGGTCCTCTGGCTACTGGAGGAACTGGGCGTGGAATACGAGGTACGCACCTACGAACGGGATGCAGAAACTAATCTCGCGCCTCCCGAACTGCTGGAAATTCACCCCCTGGGCAAGTCCCCGGTGCTGACGGACGAGGTCAATACCGTGATCGAGTCGGGCGCAATCATCGATTACATCGTCCGTCATTACGGTCGTGGCCGGCTGGCTCCCGAGCCCGGGACCCCGGCCTATGAAAACTACCTGCAGTGGATGCACTACGCAGAAGGAAGCGCAATGCTGCCACTGATGCTGAAGATGTATACCGGACGTCTTCCCGACGGTGGCGAAGCCTTGCAGCCACGCATCAACAGCGAGCTGGACAATCACCTGGGGTTTATGGATCGTGCCCTGGCGGATCAGGACTGGTTCGTAGCCGACACCTTCAGTGCTGCGGACATCCAGCTATCGTTTGTACCCCAGGTGGGAAAGCTCCTGCATGGCCTGGACAACTTCCCGAATCTTGCTGGTTTTCTGGACCGGATCCACGCCCGCCCGGCGTACAAACGAGCCCTCGAAAGGGGTGGCCCCTACGCGTTTGGCAGCTAAGTGCCTTTCATGAGCGAACTGGACGAAAAGCTCAGGGCGCGATCCGTCGCGCCGGAGCTACCCATACTGCGGCTTCAGCGATGGAGCCGTCTTCATCCCATGGCCTTTGGCATTTTTATTGGTCTGCTGATCCTCGCGGGCATGATGTCACCGCTTCTGGGGGTGCAAACGAACCGCGCACTGTTCAATGATGTGCTCGGTTCGGGACTTTTCTTTGCCATCAGCCTGGGTCTCATCGCGGGCTTCTCCCGGTCGGTGTTTCAGGGCGCTGCGCAGGATATGCGGGAGCTTGGTGACGTCATCCCCTGGCCTGAAGACGCCGTAAAAAGTGCCAGCGATGCCCTGTCCCGCCTGACCCGTCAACAGGTATGGAAGGCGCTGCTCCTGGGATTCATGGCAGGAGTAGGCCACTCCTATCTGTTGAACCTGCAATCATCCTCCTGGCAGTTCGCATTGCCGCAGCTAATAGCGACGATACTGCTTTGGCTGGCAATGTTTGTCACAGTCCCGCCTCTGATCATGAACGCTTTATTGTTTTCATCTCTGGGTCGGATCGCCCGCCCTGATCTTCTTCGCCCCTCGCGACATGCGGCCTTTGGTGCTGCCGCATTGCGTCCGGCGCTGCTTCTGACCAGTTTACTGTGCGCCTACGCGCTTCTTTTTCTGGGCGGGGAGAATCCCCTTGCCGGCCCTGTGTTGATAGGCGTTTTGGGAGGACTCATTCCCCTTGTGGGTATCGTCGCCTTTCCCCTTCGCGGCATTCGCAGACGGATACGCGAGCAGCGGGCGGCAACGCTGGCCGCCCTCGATACCCGGCTGGACGCTATCACCGAGGGAGACATAGCGAACGCAGACGCCGACGCGCTGTTTCAACTCGATGCTGTGCTGGACATGCGCGAGCGCGTCGCCCGGGCTCCGGCCTGGCCCTTTGACGTAGATGCGCTGAAACGTATTCTGCTGTTTACAGTGTTACCTCCGCTTACCTGGGCGGCTGCCGCGATTGTCGAAATCATGATCGACAGCGTTTTATAAACCCCAAGAATTAATGGCCAATAAAAAGGAAGAACCATGAGCACGAATCAGACCTGGGTGCTGCGCGCACGTCCCGTAGGCGATGTAAAAGATAGCGACCTGGAACTGGTTGAAAGCCCCTTGGGGGGCCTTGCTGATGGTCACGTCCGCGTCAAAACCATCTATCTATCTTTGGATCCCACGAACCGTATCTGGATGAGTGACGCCGATGCCTACCTGCCACCGGTGGAGATCGGTGAGGGCATGCGTGGCGGCAGCATCGGGGTGGTGATAGAAAGCCGCTACGACAAGGTCTCAGAAGGGGCCATCGTCAACACCGGGCTCTCCCATTGGGCGCGCTACAACGATATCTCCGGCAGCATGGTGAATGTATTGCCGGCGATTCCGGGGCTGCCGCTCACGGCTTTTATGGGGCCTCTCGGCGCCACGGGCATGACTGCATACTTCGGTCTGACGGATATCGGCAAACCCAAAGCGGGAGACACGCTGGTGGTGTCCGCTGCGGCGGGCGCGGTGGGATCCATGGTGGGGCAAATCGGCAAAATCCATGGCTGTCGCGTGGTCGGTATCGCCGGCGCGGACGACAAGTGCCAGTGGCTCACAGAAAAAGCCGGGTTTGACGCGGCCATCAACTACAAAACCGAAGATGTGGGCAAAGCGCTGGACGTCCATTGTCCCGACGGTATCGACATCAACTTCGAGAATGTGGGCGGTGAAATCATGGACGCGGTCATTGCCCGCCTCAACGACTTTTCGCGCATGCCCCTCTGTGGACTCATCTCCAGCTATAACGATACCGATGCAACGCCCGGCCCTTACAGCTTTGCCAACCTGCTTATGCGTCGCACACTGCTCAAGGGCTTTATCATCCTCGACTACCTGGACCGCTTTCCTGAGGGCATGGAGGCCATGGCCAGCTGGCTTATGGAGGGCAAAATCTGCTTTGAGACTGATGTCGTGGAGGGACTGGAGAATGCCCCCGCCTCGCTGGAGCGCCTGTTTACGGGCAAGAACCTTGGCAAGCTGGTGGTTCGCGTGTCTGAAGAGCCTTAAACCTTTTCCCTGAGTGGAACATCTCTGAGAAAACGGCACAACGCTGATACGGCTCCGATGCCTATCAGGCGGTGCTCGGGCTGCGAGCCGACAATACTGAAGGCTTTTTGGTCTTTGTAGATGGAATCCAGATCACATAGCCCGCTACCCGATTTTTCCAATAAAAACAGATCTCTTTGCAGGGAAAAGGCGTATTTTCAGCATTACGGTGAGCTAACGCCGGACCCAATAGTGGAGATACAAAATGTTATCCCTCAAGCGCAGCGCGAAACTTGTCGCAACAGCGCTCTTATCCACGCTGCTTGCTATGCAACTAACTGCATGCAGTGAATCAAATGATGCCACCTCCCAACGGGAAAGCCGTGGCAGAGCTGCGGTACCGGTAGTTGTCGAAGCAGTCCAGCTCAAAGCACGTGAGACACGGGTTGAAGCGGTAGGCACCGCGCGAGCTCATCGCTCCGTATCACTATTCCCTGAAGTCGCGGGCGAGGTTGTTGAGGTCAACTTCCAGCCCGGCGATCGCGTCGCAAAAGGCGATGTGCTTGTGGCACTGGACTCTCGCGACGAAACCCTCGCCCTGGAACTTGCGGAACTCCGACTGGCGGATGCCCAACGGATGTTGAAACGCTACACAGTAGCCAACAGCAGCGTCGACCGAACAGTGCCTGAGACGACGGTAGACACGGCCCGGACAACGCTGGACAGCGCCCGCATCGAACGCGACCGTGCGAAGATCGCCTTGCAACGCCGATTTGTTACTGCGCCCTTTGACGGATTCGTGGGCATTACCGACGTCGACGCAGGAGACCGGGTAGACGTCGCAACGGAAATCACCACCATCGACGATCGCAGCACCCTGCTGGTGAGTTTTGATGTACCTGAGGCCTTCGTAGGTCGGCTGCAAACGGGCGACCCGGTGCGCATCGAGGTTTGGAGCGCCGAGCGCACCGAAGCCAGGGGGACCGTTGTTGATCTGGGCTCCCGAGTAGATCCTCTCTCCCGCGCTTTCACCGCGCGGGCCGAGGTTCCTAACGACAGCGACCTGCTGCGCCCGGGCATGAGCTTCCGGGTGGAACTTAACCTTATCGGCAAGGCTTTCCCGGCGGTTCCCGAGGTGGCACTGCAATGGGGTGCCGAAGGTGCTTACATCTGGATTGTTGAAAACGATCAGGCGCGCCAGGTGCCCGCTACCCTGGTCCAGCGCCAGGAGGGCCGGGTGCTGGTGGATGCTGATGTCCCTGCGGGCGCCATGGTGGTGGGTGAAGGCGTGCAGTCCATGCGCAATGGCATTGCCGTGCGCACTATGGACGCCGAAGCGCTGGCGCGCGATGCCCGCGGTGTGTTGACGCCCGCCGCCAACGAGGGCTAGGGGCCGTGAGCAACGTCGACGTCTCCGACAAGGGTAACGATCTACCGGCTTTAGGCGTGCGGCGTCCCTGGCTGGTCGCCGTGATGAACATGCTCATCGCCATTGCTGGCCTGGCGGCGCTTCTTGCCATCGAGGTTCGCGAACTTCCCGATGTGGACCGCCCCATTATCAACGTCCGCGCCCAGCTTCCCGGGGGCTCACCGGAGACCATGGATGCGGAAGTCACCCGAATTCTGGAGGGGGCTGTTGCCCGGGTATCCGGTGTTACGGATATCCGCTCAAACAGCGAAGAAAACAGCACACGAATCCGCGCTGAGTTCGGACCCGGCTACGATCTGGACCGCGCGGCTACGGATGTGCGCGAGGCCATCAGTCAAACGGTTCGTGATCTTCCCGATGATGTCGAGCAATTAGCGGTGTACAAGGCCGACGAGGACGCTGAGGAGGTGGTTCGCGTTGCAGTCCGGAGCACCCGTTACAGCGAAGAGGCGCTGACCCGCATTGTCGAACAGGACATCGTCCCGGCGTTCCTGGCGCTGCCCGGAGTTGCCGATGTACCGCTGTTTGGCGCTCGTCAGCGAACCCTGCGCGTCATTGTTGATCCGCTGCGCCTTGCCAGCTACGGCCTTACGGTGAGTGACGTTGCCACCGTGTTACGCGATGCACCGCTGGATGTTCCCGCGGGGAGTTTCCGCGGCGGCGATCAGCAACTCCTGGTTCGCGCCGATGCGTCAGTGGTGACCGAAGCACAGGTTGCGGACACGATTATTTCCGGCACCGTGCGTATCGGTGATATCGCCGACGTGGCTTTTGCCCCTGCAGACGCAGAGTCCATCGTACGCCTCAATGGTCAGCGCGTAGTGGGTATTGGCGTGGTGCGTCAGGCCGGATCCAACACCATTGAGATTGCCGCTGGAGCCGACCGTGCTATCGCGCAGCTCAACGCGCGCTTCGATGATCTCACTCTCGAAAAAATCTCCGACAATGCGATTTTTATCCGCGGCGCAGTGAAAGAGGTATTGGTCAGCCTGCTCCTCGCCATACTGGTAGTGGTTGCCACCATCCGGGTGTTCTCCGGATCCTGGCGACTTACCCTGGTACCCGCTATCGCCATTCCCGTGTCCCTGCTGGGAACAGCCGGTGCCATCTGGATGCTGGGTTTCTCCATCAACATCCTGACCCTGCTGGCTTTGGTGCTCGCCACGGGACTGATCGTTGACGATGCCATCGTTGTCCTCGAGAACATTCAGCGCCGTCGACAGCAGGGCCTCGGCGCCAATGCCTCGGCAGTGCTCGGCACCCGCCAGGTGTTTTTTGCCGTCATCGCCACCACCATGGTGCTGGTCGCCGTGTTTGTACCCATCGCCTTCCTCCCTGGAACCGCGGGCCGTCTTTTCCGTGAATTTGGTCTTGTGCTGGCCGTCGCTGTAGCCATCTCCTCCTTTGTGGCCCTCTCGCTGGTCCCGGCAGCGATGGCGCGTCTTGGCAATTCCACCGAGGGAAGCTTTGACCGGCAGCTGCGCAAAGTCGGCGCCCGGCTACAAGACTTCTACACCCGGAGTCTCCGTGGCGTCCTCGCTCATCCCTGGCCGGTATTGCTCGTCTGCCTGCTGGCCACCGGAGGAGCCGGAGGGCTCTACGTGCAGCTCGATCAGGAACTCTTACCCACGGAAGATCGCGGCGAAATAAACATTTTTGCCCGGGGACCGGACGGCGTCGGCCTTCCCTACATGAGCCGTCAGGCGGATCGTATGGAGGATGTATTACTGCCGCTGGTCGAAAGTGGAGAGGTGACCTCACTGTACACCGTGGTCGGTCGCTACGACCCCAACCTTGTATTTATCAGCGCTCCTTTGGCGCCCTGGGACGAGCGCACGCGCAGCCAGCAGGAGATCGCGGCGGAAATAGCACCGATCTTGCGCAATCTTCCGGGTGCAGGCCCTCGCGTTTACAGCAGCAACAGCCTCAATCTGCGGGGGGCTTCCGGTGGAGGACTCAAGGTTGTTCTTACCGGCAATGATTACGGTGGTATCTACGCCGCCGCCCGTGACTACGCAGACGCGATTCGCGAGCGTCTTAGCAGCGTCAGTGGTCCCCGGGTGGGCTACCAGCCTACTCAGCCGCAGCTCTCGGTACGCATTGACCGCCGGCGCCTGGCCGACCTGGGCATTGCCCTCCCCGAGGTTGCAGAAACGCTCCGCGCCATGATCGACGGCCTGGATGTCATCGATCTCAATATCGAAGACCAGGCCGTTCCCATCATGCTCGAAGGCGGTGCCCGCGCCGTGGACGACCCCGGTGATCTTGCGAATCTTTATGTCAGAGCAGGCAGCGGCGCTTTGGTGCCCCTTTCAAGCGTGGTGGAAATCGTCGAGGAAGGCGTTGCAAGCGAACTTGAGCGTCAGTCCCAGCGAAGAGCCATCGAAGTCGATGTCGACGTGAACCAGGGCGTTGCTATGCAAACGGCAGTAGATGAGCTCCGGGCCCTTGCCATGGAAGTCATACCGCCCGACATAGAGGTGTTGACCCGCGGTGAGGCAGCCACGCTGGAAGAATCCAGCCGTGAGACACTCATCACCTACGGTTTCGCTTTGCTCATCGTATTTCTGGTGCTGGTCGCGCAGTTCGAAAGCCTCACCAGTGCGATCGTCATCATGGCCGTGGTGCCCTTTGGTCTCGCGGCAGCGATTCTGGCGCTGTTCCTGACGGGAACGAGCCTGAACATCTACTCCCAGGTAGGACTGGTTATGCTTATCGGTTTGATTGCTAAAAACGGAATCCTGCTGGTGGAATTTGCCGACCAACTGAGAGACGAAGGCCTCAACGTCCGTGACGCTGTGGCAGAAGCCGCCACCGTGAGACTGCGTCCCATCGCCATGACTTTGGTATCAACGGTGCTTGGCGCCCTGCCCCTCATTCTCTCCAGCGGCCCCGGCGCAGAAGCGAGAGCGGCTGTGGGCTGGGTAGTTTTTGGTGGACTCGGGCT
>NZ_CBFHZO010000101.1:0-47555 GCF_965660375.1 Congregibacter sp.
CACGGCACCCACGATAAGATCCGTCGAGCTGATAGGAGCAAATACCTGCGTGGATCCCTCCTCAGAAAGCTGCTGCAGCCCCTTTTGTAACTGTTTGGATTTCATGGGATCGCGCAGGCGAATGCGTCGGAATAGCTCCGGCGCGAAGTGAGGAATGCCCGTGAAGCCCAGATCTTCGCCATCAGTAAAGGTGTCGCCGATCTGAATGGTGCCGTGGTTGTGAAGACCGATGATGTCCCCCGCGATAGCCTCCTCCACCAGCACCCGTTCTCCGGCCTTGAAGGTCACCGCATCGGCGATCTTGATATCTTTTGCCATGCGCACGTGGCGCATCTTCATGCCTTTTTCGTAGCGACCGGAGCAGACGCGCATAAACGCAATGCGATCGCGATGCCGGGGATCCATGTTTGCCTGAATCTTGAAGACAAAGCCGCTGAAGCTGCGTTCGCTCGCCTCAACCTCACGCTCATTACTGCCTCGACCCTGCGGCGGGGGTGCCCACTGGACAAAGTTATCGAGCATTTCCCGCACGCCAAAATTACCCAGGGCCGTGCCAAAAAACACCGGCGAGAGCTTACCGGCAAGAAACTTTTCAAGCTCAAACTGGTGGCTGGCGCCCTTCACCAGCTCAATCTCGTCAATAAAATCATCGTACTCGTCACCGAGCAACTGCCGGGCCTCATCCGAATCCAAGCCCTGGATACGCGTATCCGGCGGCAACACGGCGTTGTGACCGCGCTCAAAGCAGTGGAGAGTATCGGTGTAGAGGTTGTAGACACCCAAAAAGTGCTCTCCCATGCCCATGGGCCAGTTCACTGGCGCCGCCGCTATGCCCAGCACCTCTTCAATCTCATCAAGCAGTTCTATGGGGTCCCGCGTCGGCCGGTCGAGTTTGTTCACGAAGCTGATAATGGGCGTATCTCGCAAGCGACAGACGTTCATGAGCTTGATGGTGCGATCCTCCACACCCTTTGCGCCGTCAATCACCATCAAGGCGGAATCCACCGCTGTGAGCGTACGGTAGGTGTCCTCGGAAAAATCCTCGTGTCCGGGCGTGTCCAGCAGGTTCACAATGCGATCGTGATAGGGGAACTGCATAACCGACGACGTCACGGAGATGCCCCGCTCCTGCTCCATGCTCATCCAGTCAGAGGTGGCATGGGGGCCTTTCTTACCTTTGACACTGCCGGCAACGGAGATCGCGCTCCCCAGAAGCAATAGCTTCTCGGTGATGGTGGTTTTTCCCGCATCCGGGTGAGAGATGATGGCAAAGGTGCGCCTGCGGGCTACCTGGGTCGCCAGAGCGCTTGTAGAAACGTCCTTATCTCTGTCGCTGTCTGCGTCTGTGCCCGTCAAAGGCCTGGGATCCGTCATGGAGAGTCCGTTATCGTTTGCCGCGCCAATGCAAGCGCTTTTTCGTCCCAATACAGGAACGTTGAGGGCGCGCATAATAGCCGATGCCGCGTTGCGGACAAAACGTCACAGCGGGGGGAGGCGACTCTCCAAAGCCTGGAGTAAGGCATCGCCAACGCTCTCTATGGAGGGGCAATCATCTCCCAGCAGGGTACGCAGCGACGTGACCTCCAGCCCTTCGTAACCGCAGGGATTGATGCGCTTGAAAGGTTCCAGATCCATATCACCGTTGAGGGACAGACCGTGATAACTGCAGCCACGGCGCACCCGTAAACCCAACGACGCTATTTTCTGCCCGTTGACATAAACCCCGGGGGCTTTGGGATCCGGAGCCGACACAATGCCAAAACGCGCCAGCGTTGCGACGATGGATTGCTCAATAAGATCCACCAGAGCGCGGACGCCAAGATGTCGACGCCGCAAATCCACAAGGAGATAGACGACCCACTGTCCGGGACCGTGATAGGTTACCTGCCCCCCGCGATCCACCGGTACCACGGGAATATCTCCCGGTGCGAGGAGATGCTCTGCCCGCCCCGCCAGACCCTGGGTAAATACCCGGGGGTGCTGAAGGAGCCAGAGTTCATCGGGGGTTTCTTTGCTTCGCGCATCAGTAAAGCTGCGCATGTCGTCCAGTGTCTGCTGATAGTCGCATTCTCCCAGGCGGCGAATGCACAGCTTGGGAACAGTGTCGGCGCTCACAACACCATCTGTACGAGGCCCGTCGCGCGAAGGTCCTGATGAAGCGCCTCCAGCTGTTCGGGACCCGTAGCGGTGATCGTGACCGTCAGAGACAGAAAATTACCCTTGCGACTATCGCGCAGGGTAATGGTGGCCTCATCAAAACCAGGAGCATGGCGCTCAACGATCTCGAGCACCAGGGGGCGAAACTCCTCCACGTTACGACCCAGAACTTTTACCGGGTAGTCACAGGGAAACTCTATCTTGGGTGGCTCCTGGCCTTCCGCACCAACCGCACCATCCGCACCCGTTCCGGCGCCTTTACCTGTAATGAGCTCAGCCACCGAAAAGCTGCGCCAGCCACATGAGAATCATGTCCCAGATCCGCGCGAAGAAACCGGCCGCTTCCACGGGCTCCAAAGCCACCAGGGGAATCTGCTGAAGCACTTCGCCATCCAGCGTGAGGGTCAATTCACCGACGGCATCGCCCACAGCCAGGGGCGCGGAGATAGGATCCATAAGCACCAGTTCCCGCACGAGGTTGGAACGCTTGCCCCGGGGAAGGGTCATCACCACATCTTCGGCGATGCCCACGGGTACATAGTCGGTCACACCCTTCCATATCCGCGGCTTTTCCAGTTCTTCGGCGCCGGCCACCATCACGTCGGTCTCGTAAAAGCGGAAGCCGTAGTTCAGCAGACTGCGGGTCTCCCGCGCCCTGGCACGGGTACTATCCGTGCCCATCACTACGGAGATGAGCCGCATCCCGTTGCGCTCTGCAGAGGCCACCAGTCCGTACCCCGCCTCCCGGGTGTAACCGGTTTTCAGGCCATCGACGGAGGGGTCCTCGCCAAGGAGCTTGTTGCGGTTGTATTGCTTGATGTCGTTATAGGTGTAATCGCGCTGGCTATAGACCTCATAGTGCTCGGGAAAACGCTTGATGATGTTCTTGGCCAGCGTTGCGAGATCCCGCGCCGTGGTCAGATGCTGTGGATGAGGGAGACCGTGGGAATTGGCAAAATAGGTACCATTGAGCCCCAGCTCTCCCGCATGCTTGTTCATCAGGTCGGCAAAAGCGGCCTCGCTTCCTGCAATATGCTCCGCCACGGCCACAGTCGCGTCGTTACCGGAGGAGATTACAACGCCCTGCTCCAGCTGACCGATGGTCACGGGCTTGCGCGGTTCGATCCACATCAGCGACGAGCCATTGAAGACCGGGTTCTGGGACCAGGCGTTACGGCTCACGGTGACCTGGTCGTCACGACTGACGCGCCCCGCCTCAATCTCCGACGCCAGCACATAGGCCGTCATTAACTTTGTGAGGCTCGCAGGCGGCAACTGCTCATCGGCGTTGGATTCCACGAGCACCGCACCGCTGTTGGCATCCACCAGCAGGTAGGCCCGGGCTGCAACCTCCGGCGGAGCAGGGACGATATTCTGCGCGGACACCGCCGCAGTAAACGCAGCCAGCACTAGGGTCAGACAAGCGGTAATGGCGCTGAAGCGAGAGGTCGTTGTTGGCATAAAGATCAAATCGGGATTGAGAGGCGGAACATGGTACCGCAAGCGCTCACTACTGAAAAATCCTCAGGGTCAGAACTCCCGGAGACCCGGGCCCAGGAGCACAGATCATGGCAGCGCCAAACCCGGCGAAAAGCCCCGGGTCATTAACATGTCCCGGAGATAGCGCAGTTGTTCGCCGTCGGCGACCGGACCTACGCGGACCCGGTGAAGGCGCTGCCCTCCCGCATCCACGGGGGTAACGCTGACAGGAGCGCTTACCATTGCCGCCACCGAGTCGCGAAGCCCCTCTGCGGTCGCCGCGTTGGCAAAAGCCCCCAGTTGAAGATAGCGATATTGTCCGGTTTCACTGTCGCGAAGATCATCCACGCCGGCCAGTGCAATGGTCTCCACACGAACCTCGGTGGTGCCCTTGTCGACAAAGCCCAGTTTTACCGCCGCCGCGTAACTCAAATCAATGAGCCGGTCGGGGTGAAAGGGGCCCCGGTCGTTGATGCGCACAACTACCTGTCGGCCATTCCAGAGGTTGGTCACCGTGGCATAGCTGGGTATGGGGAGACTGCGGTGAGCGGCGGTGGGTAGATAAAGGTCGTACACCTCACCATTGGCCGTTTTATTGCCATGAAACTTGGTTCCGTACCAACTGGCAATACCCTTTTCGCTATAGCCCTCGGCAGTGGGCAACACCCGATACTCCACGCCATCGATGCTATAGGGCGAGGTATTTCCGGCGCGAAGAATGGGGTCTGGGCGGGGAACCGCATCAACCACATCGTCGGGCGCAAGGTCGCTCACGGGGGCGCCATCACCCTCCCAGGCCACTTTGGGGTCGGAGCCGGAGCAGCCAATGAGCGCGGTGGACGCGACGGCGACCAGGAGGAAGAGCGCTGCGCTCCCCCGCGTCATGGCTGCACGCCTGCGGCAATGCCCTGGCTCAACAAAAACACGCTCATGGCATACATGGCGGAATGGTTGTAGCGGGTGATGACGTAGAGGTTTTGCAGGCCCAGCCAGTGCTCGTAGCCATCGGCGAGCTCAAAGCGCATCGCCGTCGCGTTCGCCTGGGGGTCCAACTGCTGCTCTGGCGCAAGACCCATGGCGATAAAGTCCTGCACCGTTTGCCCGGGCTTGAGTCCGCCTTCAAAAGCCTCCTTCGGTACCGCTCCCGTGACTGTTGCCGCGCTGACCACAGGCTCGCCGGCACGCCAGCCGTGCCTGGCCAGGTAATTCGCCACGCTACCTATGGCATCGGTGGGGTTATTCCAGATGTCCGCACGCTCATCGCCGTCGAAGTCGATGGCATAGGCGCGGTAACTGCTGGGCATAAACTGTCCGTAGCCCATGGCACCGGCATAGGACCCCGTGAGACTGAGAGGATCCATCCCCTGCTCCCGGGACAGAAGCAAAAAGTTCTTGAGCTCGCTGGTAAAAAAGGGCGAGCGCTTGGGATAGTCAAAGGCGAGGGTGGCCAAGGCGTCGATAACGTCATAACTGCCGGCAATGCGCCCGTAATAGGTCTCCACACCGATAATGGCGACGATCACCTCCGCGGGCACGCCGGTCTCCGCCTGCGCCCGGGAAAGCGCCTCCCGATGCTCGCGGAAAAATTCGATGCCCTCGCGCTCCCGGCGCTCGGTGAGAAAGATCTCCCGGTACTCATACCAGGGTTTGGTTTTTTCCGCGGGGCGGGAAATAGCATCGAGAATGCTCTGCTGTTTTTCCGCTGCCACAAACAGGGACTCAAGCTCCTCCCGGGAAAACCCCTCTTCGGCCACCATCTCATCGATCAAAGCCTGAGCAGCGGGATGGGAGGAGTAATCTGCCAGCACAGGCATACTTACCATAACCATCACCATCACCATCGGTGCACTGAGACATCCCGCGATCGCGCTGCGCATGCCATGGGTAACACCGGTAGACAGGCGTTTCGACAACGAGAAACCAAGGTCAGGAATCATTCAATGCGCTCTATTGCTGGAACAGGATGTTGAGAGATCACGGTCTATTGCCCCACCACCCGCTTCTCTGTACTCACTGCCATGAGCAGCCCGAAACCGGCCATAAGGGTCACCACCGAGGTGCCGCCGGCACTGACCAGCGGCAGGGGTACACCGACGACGGGAAGCAACCCCGCGACCATTCCCATATTAACAAAGATGTAGACAAAGAAAGTCAGCGTAATACTGCCGCAGAGGATGCGACCGTAGCTACTTTGCGCATTCAGTCCGATCCAAAACGTTCTTAGCAGTATCAGGATATACAGAGCCAGAAGCAGCAACACACCCTGGAGTCCGAACTCCTCGGCAAGCACGGCAATAATAAAATCCGTGTGGCTTTCGGGAAGAAAATCCAGCTGGGACTGGGTGCCCTGGGTCCAACCCTTACCCGACCAGCCGCCGGAGCCGATGGCGGTCTTGGACTGAATAATATTCCAACCCGCGCCCAGCTTGTCGCTCTCGGGATTGAGGAGCGTCAGGATCCGCTGCTTCTGATAATCCTCCAGCATGAACATCCAGGCGGGCCAGGCCGAAAAAATCCCCACGAGTACCGTGCCAAAAATAAACCGCCAGCTGATACCTGCCATAAAAATGCCGAACAACCCCGACGCGCCGATTAGCAGGGAGGTCCCGAGATCAGGCTGGCGGATGATCAGGCCACAGGGAATAGCGATGAGCAGAAGACATACAGCGATATGACGGGACGCCGGCGGCAACACCCGGGAACCCAGATACCAGGCAATGGTCATGGGCACGGCCAGCTTCATGATCTCCGAGGGTTGAAAACGGAAGCCGCCGAGTTCCAGCCAGCGTTGGGCGCCCTTGGCTCCCACACCGGCAACTGCCACTGCCGCCAGAAAAGCGACGCCCAGCATATAGCCCCAGGGCGACCAGCGGGACCAGCGCACGGGACTGAACTGCGCCATGGCAAACATCACCACGTAGGCCAGCAGGAAATAGCGGCCCTGACGCACCACCGCATCCATGCTCTGCCCCGAGGCGCTGTAGAGAACGAGCAATCCATAGGCAGTGAGTAACGACAACAGCACCAGCAACGGTGCGTCGACGTGCAGCTTTGTCGCCACCCCAGGAGGACGGGTGAGCGGCCCCACGTTATCTGGCATCTGGCGGACGTATTCAGACACTAGCTGGGCTCCCGGTCGAGCCAGGCATCCACCACCGCCCGGGCAATGGGGTAGGCCGCACTGCTTCCACCCCCATTCTCCACGATCACCGCGACCGCAATGGTCGGCGCCTCCAGGGGGGCGAATGCGATGAACAATCCATGGTTGCGGTGGCGCTCATCAATCTCGTCTTCGTTGTAAACCGCATCCTGGGCTATACCAATCACCTGGGCGGTGCCGGTTTTTCCCGCCATTTCGTAGTCCATGCCCCGGGCAATGGCCTTGGCCGTGCCCCGGCGGCCATGAACGACCTCCCGCATACCTTCGACTACGGCATCCCAGTGGGCGCCATCCGCGATCAGGGGTTCCACCATGGGCGCCTCGAGCGCCTCGTCACCCAGCCACTGCACCAGTCGGGGCTCCCTATGCTCGCCCCGCGTAGCAAGCACCGAGGTGGCCACAGCGAGCTGCAGGGGAGTCGTCAGCATGTAGCCCTGACCAATACCCACACTCAGGGTCTCGCCGGGATACCAGGGCTGACCCAGCGAAGCGCGTTTCCAATCGGTGGAGGGAAGTACGCCCGGGCGCTCCGCAGTGGTGTCGATACCCGTGGGGCGGCCCAGGCCATAGAAATCCAGATAGTCGTGGATCCCGTCAACGGTCAGTCGCCGGGCAAGATCATAAAAATACACATCGCAGGACTCTGCCAGCGCCATCTTCAAATCGACTTCCGGGGCATGTCCCGTACCGCGGATACGCAAGATCCAGTCGCGGTAACGCCGGCTGTCTCCCGGCAGGCGATACCAGCCCGGGTCCGGCACGGTAAATTCGGGGTCGATAAGACCGGCTTCCAGACCGGCCATAGCAATCATGGGCTTTACCGTTGATCCCGGGGGGTACTGCCCCTGTACCGTCCGGTTGAACAACGGCACATCCCGCGAGTCCCGCAGGGCATTGTAGTCACGACTGCTGATCCCGTTGACAAAGAGATTGCTGTCAAAAGCCGGCGTGCTCACCATCGCCAGCACGCCCCCCGTAAGGGGGTCGATGGCAACCACCGCGCCCCGTTGCCCGGCAAGCTGTTCGTGGGCGACGCGCTGAAGGTCATAATCAAGGTGAAGAATCAGGTCCTCACCGGGACTGGGGTCGAAGCGCTCGAGAACCCTGAGCACTCGGCCGTGGGCATTTGTTTCCACGGTCTGATAACCCACTTCGCCATGCAACTCATCCTCATAGCGACGCTCGAGACCGATTTTGCCGATGTGGAATGTGCCGCGATATTCGGCCTGATCAATGCTTGCCATCTCCTGGGCATTAATCCTGCCTACATAACCCAGGGCATGGGCGAAGAGCTCACCGTGGGGGTAGTAGCGCTGGAGCTGCGCTTCCACAGTGACCCCAGGCAGACGATGGCGATTGACGGCGATGTAGGCCTGCTCCACATCGTTGAGACGAAAGCGCAGGGGCACGGGATCATAGGGTCGTCGCTGGCGCGCCCGGCTGCGAAATTTTTCGAGGTCGCTGTCTTCGATGGCCACCAGCTCCCCCAGCTTGGCCAGAGTCGACTCCAGATCTTCAACGCGCTCAAGAATGAGGGACAGGGTGTAGCTGGGTCGATTATCTGCGAGAAGCACGCCGTTGCGGTCGTAGATCAGCCCTCGCTTGGGCGGCAGCGGCTGAAGCTGCACACGATTGCGCTCGGAAGCGGTGCTGTACACTTCGAACTCATTGATTTGCAGACTGTAGTAGCGCGCCAGAAGCACGCCGAGCAAGAGCACAACGAAAACGAGAGCCACCAGGCTGCGGGCGCCGAAAATACGCTGTTCGCGCTGGGTGTCCTTGAGAACTACGCGGGAAGCCATGGTTCCTTGTCAAAGCTGACGCGGGTGTCAGGCGCGATGATAGGGGTGTCCGATGGTGATTGTCCAAGCACGATACAGCTGCTCAGCCAAAAGCACCCTTACAAGAGGATGCGGTAGCGTGAGCGGTCCCAGTGACCAGCGCTGCTTTGCAGCGTCCAGGCAAGCGTCGGAGAGGCCATCGGGCCCGCCGATCAGCAAACTCAAATCCTGCCCCTGCATCATCCACTGTTCCAGCTGTTTGGCCAGCTGCTCGGTCGTCCAGGGTTTACCCCGGCCATCCAGCGCCACGCAGTGGTCTGCGCTTTGGACGCCCTTGAGCATAGCGGCGCCCTCGCGTTCCTTCAGTTGCTGAGCGTTGGCATTGGCACTGCGTGCGGCGAGTGGAATTTCCCGCCAGTGGAGGTTCAGCTCCCGGGGAAGACGTTTTGTGTACTCAGCAACGGCTGTGTCGACCCAGCGCGGCATCTTGCCGGCCACCGAGTGCACATTCACGCGCATCAGTCCGGACCGCTGTCCGCGCTTTCGTCGGCGGAGGCAGCGCTTTGAACCCAGAGTCGTTCGAGGTCATAAAAGTCCCGCGTTGCCGGCTGCATCACGTGTACCACCACGTCACCAAGGTCCACCAGCACCCATTCCCCCGCGTCTTCGCCCTCGACACCCATGGGCATATGCCCGGCGGCCTTGGCCGTGCGGGACACGTTGTCGGCCAGGGATTTGACGTGACGACTGGATGTGCCGCTGCAGATGATCAGGTAGTCCATGACGTTGCTGAGATCACGGACATCGAGGGTGACCGGATTGACGCCCTTAAGATCGTCCAGTGCTTCTGTCGCCAGACTCATGAGCTCCTGCGCTGACAGCGTGTCGGAATTTTCTGTCGCTTTATTCTTGGGGGTGATAGGCCCGTTACTCCTGCTTCGCGTAAAGACCGCGTTCAGCGATATATGCAAGCACGCTCTCGGGAAGGAGATAGCGCGCCGAAAGCCCCGATTGTAACAGGGCGCGGATGTTTGTGGCCGAGATATCCTGGGGACGCAGGGTCTGCGTCACTATTTTTCCCGCTGGCGTCTTAGGGAGCTCATCACTGCTGCCCCCATGCTCGTCAAGGAGCTTCGCGACCACACCGTCATCGGGAAAGACCCACCCCGGCCGCGCCATAATCACCAGATGGGCAAGATCCAAAAGCGCCTCCCAACGGTGCCATTGGGGCAGCCCCAGCAGCGCATCACAGCCCATGATCAGACAAATACTGCGATCCTTACCGAGCTCGTCGCGGAGTTCTTCAAGACTTGCCACCGTATAGGATGGTCCATCACGCTCCAATTCCCGCCGGTCACAAATAAAGCGTGACTCACCGACGATGGCACGCTCTACCATGGCCGCCCGATCTTCCGCGCTGACAACCGGTGAATCCCGATGAGGCGGTTCCCCCGCCGGCATAAAACGCAACTCGCTCAGGGACAGAGACTCCAGGAGCTCCAGGGCTGAGCGGAGGTGTCCAAAATGAATGGGGTTGAAGGTGCCGCCAAAAATCCCGACACCCGTGCCGCCGGGCGACCTCTCCTTCGAAGGCTCGCTCAAAGTCTCGCTGGATACTTTTATCAAGTCCGGATCTGCCCGTCGCCAAGGACTACGTACTTCTCCGAGGTGAGACCTTCCAGACCGACGGGACCCCGGGCATGCAGCTTATCCGTGGAAATCCCGATCTCCGCACCGAGACCGTATTCAAAGCCATCGGCGAAACGTGTGGAGGCGTTCACTATTACCGAGGCGGAATCCACTTCGCGGAGAAACCGCTGGGAGCGCTGATAGTGGGCCGTGACGATGGCTTCTGTATGTCCCGAGCCGTAGCGATCAATGTGCGCCATCGCTTCGTCGATATTCTCAACGATGCGCAAAGACAAAATCGGCGCGAGATACTCTGTGCCCCAGTCGGCCTCCGTGGCCAGCACCGCGTCGGGAAGAATGCCCAGGGTTCGCTCGCAACCCCGCAGCTCCACGTCCGCGTCCCGGAAGGCTCGCGCCAGTAACGGCAGGAGCCCGGGAGCTTCCTGTTCGTGTAAAAGAAGGGTTTCCATGGTGTTGCAGGTGCCATAGCGCTGGGTCTTGGCGTTCACCGCGATGGCCAGTGCCATTTCCAAATCAGCGCTCGCATCAATATAAACGTGACAGATGCCGTCAAGATGCTTGATCACCGGCACCCGGGCTTCTCTGCTGATACGCTCCACGAGGCTTTTACCGCCCCGGGGAATAACCACGTCAATAAGCCCTTCCAGCGCCAGGAGGGCTCCCACCGCCGCGCGATCCCGCGTCTGCACCAATTGCACCGCAGCGGCATCCAGCCCCGCGGCAGCGAGACCCTCCGCCATGGCAGCCGCTATCACTGCATTGGAATTGAGGGCCTCAGACCCACCGCGGAGAATCGCGGCGTTGCCTGACTTGATGCACAGGCTGGCGGCATCGGCCGTTACATTGGGCCGGGATTCGTAGATGATTCCTATCACTCCCAGGGGCACCCGCATTTTACCCACCCGAATGCCCGAGGGCCGGGTGCGCATATCGCGAATGGCACCCACGGGATCCGGCAATGCCGCAACCTGGCGCAGACCATCGAGCATAGCGTCGATGCGCGCCTCGCTGAGCTCCAGTCTATCGAGGAGTGCGGAGTCCAGCGAGCTCTCGCGGGCGCGCTGCATATCCAGAGCATTCGCTTCACGAAGCTCATGACGACGCTCGTCAAGGCGGTTGGCAGCGCCGAGAAGGGCCTGATTGCGGGCGTCCGTCGTGGATGCGACCAACCGCCGCGCGGCGGCCTGCGCAGCCAGCGCCATCTCTCGCACCTCGGCGCCTACCTCTGCGGGAGTCACTGCATTCATGACAAGGGTCTCACGGAATTGAAAGGAAATTATACCCGAGGCTGGAGGGCTGGAATTCTTTTCAAATACTATTGACAACTATTCTCATTTGAAATACGTTGCTATCTCACCTTGAGCTGACAGCAGGTTTAGCAACAGGAGTAAACGCAGGATCAGGAGAAGACGCAGACCTATGTACGTTTGTATCTGCAACGGTATTACCGACAAACAGATTCGCGCCGCAGCAGCCGGGGGAGCTAACACGCTTCAAGCCCTCCGCGATGAACTCGGCGTGGCGAGCCAGTGTGGCGGCTGTACCGATCATGCGCTGAGCCTTCTGCAGGACAACCCTACGGTACCGCAGGTCGGCGAGGCACTGTTCTACTCGGCGGCGTCACCAGCCTAGAAGACTCGCTCGTTTCCTGTTCCGATATCCGACTCAAACGACCCTACCTATCCCCACGCCGACTCACCCATTGTTTCGAACTCGCTGGCTCCGAGTCTTCAACGGGTACCCATGAATTCGAAATGCTAGTCATTTGTGTTAGCGACAATTCAGCTGGCTCCCCCACCCTGCAACCCGCTACACTTTCAAAAACGACAAACACGGCAAATTCAACATCGAACTTCGCGACGGTTTGTTAAATCGACGCAAAAGTTACGCACAACTTACCCAAAACCAATGCAAAAGCACTACGCAAGGAGCTCCGCACAGTGAAAGGCGATCCAACAGTCATCGAGCATCTCAACCGAATCCTCGGCAATGAGCTGGTCGCGATTAACCAGTACTTCCTCCACGCTCGTATGTACAAAGACTGGGGGCTCGTAGAGCTCGCAGATCACGAGTACCACGAGTCCATCGACGAAATGAAGCACGCCGACCAGCTAGTGGAGCGCATTTTGTTTCTGGAAGGTTTGCCGAATCTCCAGGACCTCGGCAAGCTGATGATCGGAGAGAACGCCCAAGAGATGATGGAGTGCGATCTTAAGCTCGAACACATCGCGCACAAAGATCTTAAAGATGCGGCGGCCTACTGCGAGAGCGTTGGCGATTATGTATCCCGGGATCTCGTCGTCAGTATTCTGAATGCAGAGGAGGAGCACGTCGACTGGCTCGAAACCCAGCTCAGCCTGATGGATAAGGTCGGTATGCAGAATTATCTGCAAACAGCGATGAGCACGGTTAAACCCGTCGCCTGATACTCAAGGTCCGCTGAACGGCGGAAATAAAAGTGTTAGAAAAACAAGAACCGCAGGGCAGCAATGCCCCGCGGTTTTTTTTGCGCCCTCAGGCTGCCTCGGAGGCCTCGCGAACCAGAGGCTCGAGCTCACCCTTCTCGTGCATCTCGGTAATGATGTCGCAACCACCGATAAGCTCACCCTTGACCCACAGCTGGGGGAAGGTCGGCCAGTTTGCGTAGGTGGGCAGGTTCGCCCGGATCTCGGGATTACTGAGAATATCCACGTAGGCAAAGCGCTGGCCGCAGGCCATGAGCGCCTGCACCACTCGCGCAGAGAATCCGCACTGTGGCTGATTGGGTGATCCCTTCATGTAAAGCAGCACCTGATTCTGCTCTACCTGCTCTTTAATCTGGTCCATGATATCCATGTGGCTGTACCCTTGAGTTTGAGAATGTCCCAGCATTTTACTAGCTATTGCAGGCGCTGTGCCACGGTGGCCAGGCGAGAGACAAATTGTCACACCCTCGGGAAATAGTTATAGTTTTGCTCAGGCAGCCGTCGCGCTGCCTTTTTATTTTTCGGGACCTCAGTTTCCCTTGGCTTCTCACCGCAGTATGGCAGCGGGTTACGCCAACACAGCTGTCGATAGCCGCGCCCCCAATCCGGTCGGCCACAACCAGAATCAGTTACCGAGAACCTGCCATGTCGGCTTTGATGAGTACCTATTCCCCGCTTCCCGTGAGTTTCACCCACGGACGGGGCGCCGAGCTCTTCGATGCACAGGGCCGAGGTTTTCTCGATGGCCTTTCGGGAATTGCGGTAACCAACCTGGGACACGGGCACCCGCGGGTCACGGCGGCGATTACCGAGCAGGCGACGGCGCTGCTTCACTGCTCCAACGTTTACCACATTGATCTTCAGGAACGCGTCGGCGAAACACTCACGCGCCGCGCCGCCATGGAGACAGTTTTTTTCAGTAACTCCGGCGCCGAGGCCAACGAGGCGGCCATCAAGCTGGCTCGCCTCCATGGTCATCAGAGTGGCATCGAAAGTCCTCAGGTCGTGGTTTTGGAAGGTGCCTTTCACGGCCGCACGCTGGCAGCGCTGTCGGCAACCGGCAATCGCAAAATCCAGACAGGATTCGGCCCCCTGCTCAGCGGTTTTTTGCGCGCACCGCGCAACGACCTGGAGGCTCTGGAAGGATTTTCCCAGAGCCGTGATGACATCGTGGCGGTGATGCTGGAGCCAGTGCAGGGAGAGAGCGGCATCCATCCACTGGACCTTGATTATCTCCAGGCCGTCGCCGGCATTTGCCAGAAAAACGGCTGGCTGCTGATCTTTGACGAAGTGCAGTCGGGCAATGGTCGTACAGGGAGTTACTTTTACTATCAGCAAATCGGCATAACCCCCGATGTTGTTACCACGGCTAAAGCCCTGGGTAACGGTGTTCCCATCGGCGCCTGCCTGGCCCGGGCCGAGGCCGCCCACACTTTTGCACCGGGGCATCACGGCTCTACCTACGGTGGCAACCCCCTCGCCTGTGCCGCGGCCGGCGCGGTACTGGAGGCCCTTGCTACAGAGCAGCTTCAGGAACGCGCCGACCCCCTTGGCCAACTTATTCAGGACAGTTTTGTCGCGGCCCTGCAACATCAAGAAGCAGTATCGGAGTATCGACGGGCCGGCTTGATGATGGGCATTGAATTAAAAAGCGACTGCGCAGAACTGGTGCGACTGGCACTGGATGCCGGCATATTGATCAACGTCACGGCGGCACGCACCATCCGACTGCTGCCGCCGTTGGTAATGAGTGACGCGCAGGGTCGACAGCTGGGCGAAACCCTCGCCGCGGTTGTGGATCGATGGCTGGATCACCCCCCCCTGGGAGACGATATAGCGTGAGCAAGCAACACTTCCTGACCCTTCTGGACTTTGGTCCCGAGGAGCTTGATGCCCTTATTGATCGCGCCATAGCGCTAAAGGCGGCGCACCGCGCGGGAGAGCCCTCACCGCAATTCCCCGGCAGTGTCATGGCAATGATTTTTGCCAAATCTTCCACCCGCACCCGGGTGTCCTTTGAGGCGGGGATGGCCCAGATGGGCGGTCACGCCATGTTCCTGTCTCCCGGCGACACCCAGCTGGGTCGCGGTGAACCTATAGAGGACAGCGCCCGGGTGATTTCCTCCATGGTGGACATCGTGATGATCCGCACTTTTGGCCACGATATTGTCGAGCGCTTTGCAGCGAACTCCAGTGTCCCGGTGATTAACGCACTCACCGATGACTATCACCCCTGTCAGTTGCTCGCAGATATGCAGACCTATCGTGAACACCGCGGCGCCATTCGGGGCAAAACCGTGTGTTGGCTGGGCGATGGAAACAACATGTGCCACTCCTACATCAATGCCGCCAGGCAATTCGATTTTCATTTGCGCATAGCCTGCCCCGAGGGTTTTGAACCCGACGCGCAGCTCCTTGAGGAAAACCGCGATCGGGTGACGCTGTTTCACGATGCTGATAGCGCCGTGGAGGGCGCATCTCTGCTGGTGACCGATGTATGGGCCTCCATGGGCCAGGAAGAGGAGCAGGCCCGGCGCGCAGCCGCCATGGCCCCCTTCCAGCTCAACGCAGCGCTACTGGCAGCGGCGGCGCCCGATGCGCTGTACCTGCATTGCCTGCCGGCGCACCGCGGGGAAGAGATCAGTGCTGAGCTGATGGACGCCGGAGATACCGTAATCTGGGAAGAGGCCGAGAACCGCCTCCATGCCCAAAAAGCCCTTGTAGAAAAACTCCTGCAAGACTCATAACACCGCATACGCGGCACCAAATAACCAGCCTGCATAGCCAGTTAGCGGCTTAGAAGAAATCGATCCAAAAGATCGAAGCTGGCCTTTCGCAGCACTTGCACCCCGGATTTTCCGGTTTACCGGGCCTCCGGGGTTAGTAAGTACGGACATCAAACACTACGCACACCTTATCCACAAGATAAACGCAGCCTAATGCGCTTGCTTTCCCCCCGAGACCGCTTTATCTTGTAGTGGTTCAATTAGAAAAACCCAATATCTAGCGTTTCAGGTAACGCATCGGAAGGCTTGGTGTGGCGCACTATGATGGGATCACGAGCGAAATGAGCAGAAAGTTCTTCAAGCTTGCTCAAAGAGCGCGAAACGGCGCAGCAGACAGCGGCCCAGCACCCAAAGTAACGAATAAAACCGGTGAAATAGAGCCTAAAACCCTGAAACTTGGTCTTAAAATCATTAATTATGAAAAATAACGTGTTGCAGTTGCGTTTAACCGCTCGCAACATGAAGGCGTGCTGTTTTCCTGAAGATGCCATGCCGTTCTCGCCAATAAGAAAACTGTAAAAAGCCGATACCCACAAGCGTTAATCAAGCAGCGTTAACCATGTACACAGGAGTGAACACAATTGACCATGCAGACCAGCCAGAGCGGGGAAGCGACTCTCACTGAGAGCGCAACAGAAACACCAACAGCACAAAGAGCTGCCAATCTCACGGGAGCCCCCGGCGCGAGCGCAGCGGAGGTGACAGCAACGGCCCCCGGTCAGCTGCGCGTCATCAAGCGCAACGGTACCGTGGTCCCCTTCGAGGCCAGCAAGATTTCTGTTGCCATCACCAAGGCATTTCTCGCTGTTGAAGGCGGTACTGCCGCTGCATCCAGTCGCATTCACGAAACGGTCGCCAAACTCACCGAAATGGTCACCGCGACTTTCAAACGCCGCATGCCCTCGGGCGGCACCATTCACATCGAGGATGTGCAGGACCAGGTGGAGCTCTCCCTCATGCGCGCCGGCGAGCACAAAATCGCCCGGGACTACGTGATTTACCGGGAGCAGCAGGCCAGCAAACGTGCGGCCCGCCAGTCACTCTCGGCGGAAACCCAGGAGGCTGCCGACCGCATCAATGTCGTCCAGCTTGACGGCAGCAAAGCACCCCTGGATCTTGAGCGCCTGCACATCATTGTCAGCGAAGCCTGTATGGGACTGGATGATGTGTCAGAAACGCGAATTCTCGATGAGGCACTGCGCAATCTCTATGACGGGGTGAGCATGCAGGAGCTGTCCACCTCACTGGTCATCACCGCGCGAACCCTTATCGAGCAGGAGCCGAACTACACCTACGCATCTGCCCGCCTGCTCTGCGACAACCTGCGCACGGAGGCTTTGTCCTTCCTCGGCGTGGCAGACAGCGCCACCCAGGGCGACATGGATCGACTGTACGCGACGGCGCTCCCTGCCTATATTGCCCGCGGCGTGGAGCTGGAGCTTCTCGACCCCACACTGGCAGAATACGACCTCGAGCGCATGGGCAAGGCGATATTGCCGGAGCGCGATCTGCAGTTCACCTACCTGGGGCTACAGACCCTTTACGACCGCTACTTTATCCACAGCGATGAGGTGCGTTTTGAGCTGCCGCAGATCTTTTTCATGCGTGTTGCCATGGGTCTTGCCGTCGAGGAAGACGACCGCGAGGCTCGCGCCATCGAGTTCTATCGACTGCTTTCGTCCTTTGACTACATGAGCTCGACGCCGACACTGTTCAACGCCGGCACCCTGCGTCCGCAGCTGTCGTCCTGCTACTTGACCACGGTGCCCGACGATCTCCACGGCATCTACGGTGCCATTCAGGACAACGCCATGCTCTCGAAGTTTGCGGGTGGCCTGGGCAATGACTGGACGCCGGTTCGCGCGCTGGGCTCCTACATCAAGGGCACCAACGGCAAGTCCCAGGGTGTCGTCCCCTTCCTGAAGGTCGTTAATGACACCGCGGTCGCGGTAAACCAGGGTGGCAAGCGCAAGGGCGCGGTGTGTTCCTATCTCGAAACCTGGCACATGGATATCGAGGAATTTGTGGAGCTGCGCAAAAACACGGGCGATGACCGCCGCCGCACCCACGACATGAATACCGCCAACTGGATTCCAGACCTGTTCATGAAGCGGGTATTCGACGACGGTGACTGGACGCTGTTTTCACCCAATGACGTGCCCGATCTTCACGACCTCTACGGCAAGGCTTTTGAGGAGCGCTACTGCGCCTATGAAGCCATGGCCGCCAGCGGTGAGCTCAAGTACTCCAAAACGGTGAAGGCCCAGACCCTGTGGCGCAAGATGCTGGGCATGTTGTTCGAGACAGGGCATCCCTGGATGACTTTCAAGGACCCCTGCAACCTTCGCAGCCCCCAGCAACACGCCGGCGTGGTGCACTCCTCAAACCTGTGTACCGAAATCACCCTGAATACCAATGCCGACGAAATTGCCGTGTGTAACCTCGGGTCCATCAATCTGCCGCAGCACGTGGATGAGAATGGACTGAACCTTGAGAAACTCGCAGAGACGGTGCGCACAGCCGTACGCATGCTCGACAACGTTATCGACATCAACTACTACTCCGTCGACACGGCGCGGAACTCCAACTTCCGCCATCGCCCTGTGGGCCTGGGTCTCATGGGCTTCCAGGACGCGCTGTACAAGCAGCACATTGCCTATGGCTCCGAGGATGCAGTGACCTTTGCGGACCACTCCATGGAAGCCATCAGTTACTACGCCATTGACGCGTCCAGCAAACTGGCAGAAGAGCGTGGTGCCTATGAAAGCTACGAAGGCTCGCTCTGGAGCCAGGGCATTCTGCCCATCGACTCCCTGGCAAAGCTCGTGGAAGAGCGTGGCAGTGACTACATCAAGGTCGATGATTCCATGACCATGGACTGGGCAACGCTGCGCGAGGCAGTGAAAGCCCGGGGCATGCGCAACTCCAATGTCATGGCCATTGCACCGACGGCGACCATCGCCAACATTACCGGCGTCTCTCAGTCCATTGAGCCCACTTACCAGAACCTTTACGTGAAATCGAACCTGTCCGGCGAGTTCACCGTAGTAAACCCCTATCTGGTCAATGATCTGAAGGCCCGCGGTTTGTGGGACAGCGTGATGGTCAACGATCTCAAATACTACGACGGTAGTGTGCAGTCCATTGAGCGCATCCCGGCGGATCTGCGAGCCATCTACTCCAATGCCTTTGAAGTGGAGCCCCGGTGGATTGTGGAGTGTGCAAGCCGTCGTCAGAAGTGGATTGATCAGGCGCAGTCACTGAACCTGTATATCAACAATGCGAGCGGGAAAAAGCTGGACATTACCTATCGCATGGCCTGGTACAGCGGCCTCAAGACGACATACTACCTCCGCTCTCTGGCGGCGACGGGCACGGAGAAGTCCACCATCGATACTGGGCAGCTCAACGCCGTGTCGTCCGAATCGGCACCGGCGCCCGCACCGGTGCCCTTGGCCTGCTCCCTGGATGACCCGGACTGCGAAGCCTGTCAGTAAGTCAGGATTATAGAGGGCAACGAGAACAAGAAAGAAAAGGGTGTGCGCCGCGGGCGGCACCCCTTAAGCAACAAAAAGGCCGTGGTCACTGTGGGGGCGATCAATAAAACGGTCTCATACCTGCAAAAAAGCTTTAGCGATCTATCGATTTAGCGACACAGAAAATTAGGGAGTGACAAACATGTTGAACTGGGATGATTACCACGCAGAAGACAGTGGGAACACCACAGCGGCAGAGCCGGCTGCTATGGGGGGCGCTGCGGCTGCAGAAGCAGCGGCGGCGAATCTGGCGGAGATCACCGCGGCCGAGGTGGCCGAAGTGGCCGCTGCCGAAGTGAGCAAAGCTGCAGAACCCGTAGCGCCCGCCGCTGCCAACGAAGCAACGGCTAGCAAGGAGTCTGACGCCGGCGACACAGAATTACCGCCGGAAGCCAAGGCAAATATCGATGCCGCGGCCGAAAGCCTGCGCAGCCTCGATGTGGCCCCGGGCCTTGAAGAGCTCGAAATGGGAGCATCGCGCGTCTCCATCGATGAAAAGGCAATGATCAACTGCCGCGCAGACCTTAACCAGCTGGTGCCCTTCAAGTATGACTGGGCGTGGCAGAAGTACATCGATGGCTGTGCCAATCACTGGATGCCTCAGGAGGTCAATATGACTGCTGACGTCGCCACCTGGAAAAACCCCGAAGGCCTTACCGACGACGAGCGACGCATCGTGCTGCGCAGTCTGGGTTACTTCTCTACAGCGGACTCGCTGGTCGCCAACAACCTGGTCCTTGCGGTTTACCGCCTTATCACCAATCCCGAGTGCCGCCAGTACCTGCTACGACAGGCCTTTGAAGAAGCCATTCACACCCACGCCTACCAGTACTGCATTGAGTCTCTGGGCATGGATGAAGGCGAAGTCTTCAACATGTATCGCGAAGTACCCTCGGTGGCCAAGAAGGCTGCGTGGAGCATCAGCCACACCCACGAGCTGTCGGATCCCAACTTCCGCACAGGCACCCTGGAATCTGACCAGACGCTGCTTCGCAACCTCATCGGTTTCTACGCGGTTACCGAAGGCATTTTCTTCTACTGCGGCTTTACCCAGATCCTGTCCATGGGCCGTCGCAACAAGATGACTGGCGTGGCGGAGCAGTTCCAGTACATTCTCCGTGATGAGTCTATGCACCTGAACTTCGGCATCGATGTCATCAACCAGATCAAGCTGGAGAATCCACAGCTGTGGACTGAAGAGTTCAAGCAGGAAGCGATTCAGATGATTCTGGAAGGCACGCAGCTTGAGATCGAATACGCCCGGGACACCATGCCCCGCGGCGTTCTGGGAATGAACGCAGCCATGATGGAAGAGTATCTCCAGTTCATCGCCAATCGTCGCCTGTCGCAGATCGGGTTGCCCGAGCAGTTTCCTGGCGTACAGAACCCCTTCCCGTGGATGAGCGAGATCATGGATCTTCGCAAGGAGAAGAATTTCTTCGAAACCCGCGTTATTGAGTATCAGACCGGTGGCGCCCTCTCCTGGGACTAACGCTCGGGGCTCAATCTGAGAGGCACCGACCTAACGCACCGCAGAGGCTGCCGGTGATATTCACCGGCAGATATTTCATTCCTTCCAGCAGTTTACTGCGAGGTATGACATGAACGACGACAATCACGATCTAGAGCTCGCCCAGGAGCAAGAACAGGAACAAGAACAGAACGACAACGAAACCATTCTCATGGCGCTGGATCAGATCAGCCAGACCATCGATGTTATGACCAGCGTTGTGGGCAGACTGAAACACTTTGTACAAGAACAGGAAGTCACGGAGGACGTAGAGATACGCGAGGCCATGCGACCGGGGCGAACGCTGCACTAAAGCACTCCGTCGCTCGCAGTAACGGCAAAACAGTGCAGTGAACGTGGGCTCTTTGCTCAAGAACCATGGCTAAGCACGACGACTCTGCTTCCAATACCCCACCGGCTTCTTCTGAGGCCGGTGTTTATCAAGCTCCTCAAGCCACACTCTCTGACTCCTCTTTCACTCATTTAAACCCCAACTCAACGGACTCTGTCGCCAACAGTCCTTCGAATACTTACCGCGGCCGACGCGGGCGGCTGAGCCTTGCGTTACTGGTGACCGCCAACCTGCTCCCGCTTCTGGGTGTGCTATTTTTTGACTGGAATGTGGGGGCCCTGATCATCCTCTATTGGTCTGAGAATCTGGTGCTGGGTTTTTACAACATTCTCAAAATGGCCACCTCGGGCGGCTTAAGCGCCGTATTCCCCTCTCTGTTTTTTCTTATCCACTACGGTGGCTTCTGCGCGGTACACGGTTTCTTTATCCTGAGCTTTCTCTTTGATGTCCCACCGTCCTTCGGCGATGCCCCACCCTGGCCGTTGTTCCTGATCTTCCTTCAGCTGCTCTTTGATGTTGTTGAGCAGGTATTCGCCCTCGCACCCCGGGAATGGATTATTGCCTTCATAGGGTTGTTCATTAGTCACGGCTATTCCTTTGTCAGCAACTTCCTCATGGCCAATGAGCGAGAAGTCGCCACAGTGAAAGGTTTGATGGCCGCGCCCTACCGGCGCATCGTGATTTTGCATGTGGCCATCATCGCCGGCGGCTTTGCCGTGATGTCCCTCGGGCAACCTCTGTTTCTGCTGATTATTCTGGTGGGATTGAAGACGGTGATGGATATTGCACTGCATCTTCGCGAACACAAGCGCGCCGAGGTACGACCCTAGCCTGCGCTGCGCCACTCAAAACTTCACACAAAGCTATGCCCAAAGGGTCATATTGACAGTGAACACATGCAGGAGGATCATGCGCAGCCTACAATTTGGGGGATAGCAGCCATGATCTATCAGAGCGATGCAGTAACGCTCCAACGTCACGACAATGACGTTCTTGAAATGCGATTCGACCTTCAGGGCGAATCAGTCAACAAGTTCAACCAGCTCACCGTGCAGTGCCTTACCGAGGCTCTCGACGCCATCGATAAAGAATCCAATGTCCGGGGAATGCTGGTCACCAGCGGCAAGGGCGTTTTCATTGTTGGCGCGGATATCACCGAGTTCACCAAAATGTTCGACGCTACGGTAGAAGAGATCCAGGCCTTCTCCAGCGGCCAGAACGTCAACTTCAACCGACTGCAGAATCTGCCGTTCCCCACCGTGGCGGTGATCAACGGCTTTGCCATGGGTGGCGGACTGGAAATTTGCCTGGCCTGTGACCTGCGGGTCATGAGCACCGCAGCCAAGGTCGGACTGCCCGAAACCAAGCTGGGCATTCTTCCGGGCTGGGGCGGCACCGTACGTCTACCTCGTATTATCGGCGTTGATGAGGCCGTGATGTGGATGGCCACCGGCCAGGAGAAAAAAGCCGAGGACGCGCTGAAAGCCGGCGCCGTCGATGCGGTAGCTACTGCGGAGCAGCTGCAGGAAGTCGCCCTAAGCACCCTCGAATCTGCTATGGCTGGCAAGCTCAATATCGAAGCGAGGCGCAGCGCCAAAAGCTCTCCTCTGCCCCTGAACGACACCGAGGCGATGATGGCTTTTTTCACCATCAAGTCCATGGTGGCGCAGCAGGCGGGCAAGAATTATCCGGCCCCCATCAAGGTTGTAGAGGTTATTGAGGCCGCCCGGGGCATAGGATTGGATGACGCTCTCAAGGTGGAAGGCGCCGGCTTTGCCGAGCTTGCCAAGACCGATGTGGCAGCGGCCATGGTCGGGCTGTTCCTCAATGATCAGGCGCTGGCCAAAACCGCCAAGGGTTGGGAGAAAAAAGCCGACAAGAAAATCGCACGAGCCGCGGTACTGGGCGCGGGCATCATGGGGGGCGGGATCGCCTACCAGAGCTCCCTCAAGGGCGTCCCCATCAAGATGAAGGACATCGTTCAGGAAGGTCTGGATCTCGGCCTCTCGGAAGCGAACAAACTGCTGGCCAAACGCGTCTCCCGTGGTCGCATGACGGCGGACAAGATGGGCGAGGTGCTCAACAACATCGACCCCACGCTTACCTACGAAGGTTTCGATAGCGTAGATATCGTAGTCGAGGCCGTTGTGGAGAACCCCAAGGTCAAGCACGCGGTATTGGCTGAGACCGAAAAGCACATCAGCCCCGATGCGGTGCTGGCATCAAACACCTCTACGATTTCCATCGACTTCCTCGCCGAAGCGCTGGAGCGCCCCGAGAACTTCTGCGGTATGCACTTCTTTAACCCGGTACATGCAATGCCCCTCGTAGAGGTCATTCGCGGCGCCAAGACCTCCGATACTGCCATCGCTCGCACCGTGGCCTACGCCAACCGCATGGGCAAGAAAGCGGTCGTGGTTAATGACTGCCCGGGCTTCCTCGTGAATCGCGTGCTCTTCCCCTACTTCGATGGTTTTTCAAAGCTGGTCCGCGACGGCGCGGACTTCCAGGCGGTCGATAAAGTCATGGAGCGCTGGGGATGGCCCATGGGTCCTGCCTATCTGTCGGATGTGGTGGGTATTGATACCGGCGTTCACGCTGCCGGCGTCATGGCCGAGGGCTTCCCCGACCGTATGAAAATGGATTTCAAAACCGCGACCGAGACCATGTTCGAAAATGATCGCCTGGGGCAAAAGAACGGCAAAGGCTTTTACGAGTACGTCACGGACAAGCGTGGCAAGCCTAAAAAGACCGTCTCCCAGGAGACCTACGACCTCATCGCGCCGATCACCGCCGAGCGCACAGATTTTGAGCGCGAAGAGATCATCGCCCGCATGATGCTGCCCATGTGCACCGAGCTGGCTCGCTGCGTTGAGGAAGGCATTGTCGGCTCTGCGGCCGAGGCCGACCTGGCACTGCTCTACGGTATTGGCTTCCCGCCCTTCCGCGGTGGTGTATTCCGCTGGATGGATGCCGTGGGCCTCGCCCACATCGCCGAGCAATCCGAAAAATTTGCCCACCTCGGCAAAGCCTATGAACTGACCGACGGTATGCGCGCCAAACTCGCCGCCGGCGAGACCTACTACTAAGCGCAACAGGGAGATATTGAGATGAGTGTTAATCCAAGAGACGCGGTCATCGTCGACTACGCCCGCAGCGCTATGGGGCGATCCAAGAATGGCTGTTTCCGTAATGTTCGCGCCGACGACCTGTCCGTCGCAGTGATCAAGGGCCTGCTGGCTCGCAACGACAAACTCGACCCCGCCGAGATCGACGATCTGATCTGGGGCTGTGTACTCCAGCGCGGCGAGCAGGGTATGAACCTGGCGCGCCTGCTGGTGCTCGGCGCACAACTGCCTTTCACCATCCCCGCGCAAACGGTCAACCGCCTCTGCGGCTCCTCCATGTCGGCACTGCACACCGCGGCAGCCAGCATCATGGCAGGCCTCGGCGATGTGTACCTGGTAGGCGGCGTGGAGCACCTGGGTCATCTGCCCATGATGGACGATGTGGACATCAACCCACGCATGGGTCTGAACGTCGCCAAAGCGGCGGGCATGATGGGGATGACCGCCGAGTATCTGGCGCTCCTCCATGGCGTCAGCCGTGAAGATCAGGACAAGATGGGCGTTCGCTCCCATCAGCTGGCGCACGCCGCCACCGAGGCCGGCAAATTCGCCCGGGAAATCATCCCCGTGGAGGGGCACGATGAAAAAGGCGCCCTTATCGCCGTGGAGCAGGACGAGACTATCCGTCCGGAAACCACCCTGGAAAGCCTGGCTCAGCTACCCCCGGCCTTTAATCCCCAGGGCGGCACCGTCACCGCAGGTCAGTCCTCACAGATCTCGGACGGCGCCTCCGCCATGTTGGTGATGTCCTATGAAAAGGCGCAGGCCCTGGGACTCACCCCCATCGCCAAGATCAATGCCATGACCACCGCCGGTGTGGATCCTTCCATCATGGGTTACGGCCCGGTGCCGTCCACGCAAAAAGCGCTGAAAAAACTCGGTTTGACCATGGGCGATATCGACATGGTTGAGCTTAACGAGGCCTTTGCTGCTCAGGCACTGCCTGTGCTGAAGGATCTGGAGCTCCTGGATCACATGGATGAGAAGGTCAATGTGCACGGTGGCGCCATCGCTCTCGGACACCCCTTCGGCTGCTCTGGCACGCGGATTACCGGCTCCCTGCTCACCGTGATGCAGGACCGCGACCAAACAATGGGGATCTCTACCATGTGTATTGGCCTGGGTCAGGGCATCACTACCGTGATCGAGCGTATCTAGCGCGCCAACCCACCGATACTTGCAACATCGTAAGCGGCCTCCTTCGGGAGGCCGTTTTTCGTTGGGGCTTTGCATTCATCCGGGCAACTGGTTAGCGTATCGTTGCGTCGACAAACAGCGCTCGCCAGAACTACATCTACAAAACAACAACGATAAAACACTAAATCTACAAGGAGACTGGCATGGATTTGTTCCATGAGGATCACCCCGCCTGGTTGGCCCAGGTGCAGGAAGAAATCATCGACCCGGATCAGCCGATTATCGATCCCCATCACCACCTCTGGCCCGACATGATGGGTGATATCTACAACGTCGATGAACTCGCAATAGACACCGGCTCCGGTCACAAGGTGATTGGCACGGTCTTTATGGAATGCGGCACCTGCTATCGCGACAGCGGCCCCGAGCACGAAAAGTCTCTGGGAGAAACCGAATACGTACTGGCCCAGGCCGCCCGCATTAGAGAGCTGGATCTTGGTCCGCCCATACTCGGCATGGTCGGCCACGTGGATTTACGGGAGTCAGCGACTCTTGATGAGGCTCTGGATAAGCATGTGGCGCTGGCCGGCGACTTTTTTAAGGGCATCCGCCAGGCCGGAGCAAGTGCCCCTCCGGGAGATGCAGAAAGCATGCTGATCCCTGGCCCGGCGCCGGCAGATCTCTACCGGCTCCCCGAGTTCCAGGCGGGCGTTCGCCGCTTGGGGGAACGGGGACTGTCCTACGACACCTGGCAATATCATTTCCAGCTCCCGGACTACATTGCCCTGGCCAGGGCCTGCCCGGACACCACCATGATTCTTGATCATTTCAGCACCCCGCTGGGCGTGGGCAGCTTTGAGGGCAAACACGACGACATTTTCCCCACCTGGAAAAATGAAATGCGGGAGCTCAGTGAATGTCCAAACGTTTTTCTGAAGCTGGGCGGTCTGGCCATGCCCGATAATGGCTTCGGCTGGCATCTTGCCGACCGCCCGCCGAGCTCCGATGAACTCCTGGAGGCCCACGGTCGCTGGTACCGCCACGCCCTGGACTGCTTTGGCCCGGAGCGCTGCATGTTTGAAAGCAATTTTCCGGTAGATCGCCTGTCCCTGTCCTACGCCATCTACTACAACGCCATGAAAAAACTGGCTGCGGACTTTTCCACAGCGGAGAAAAGCGCGCTGTTCTCTGGCACTGCTCAGCGGGTCTATCGCCTCCCGCACGAGGCCGGGCGGCTATAAGCCACCACAGGGGAGTTGCCCACAATGATCTTTGATAAGTCAGTACTACCAGCCTTGCTGAGCTCTGATGAGTGGGCTGTCCTCCAGACTTTTTATGATCTTGTTTTAGGGGAGCTCCGCTCACTGCAAAAGGAGTTAAGGGAAACCCCACGCCCCCAGGACCCTGTTCTGTGGCGGGATCGCATACACCCGGTAAAGTCCTCGTGTATGTCAACAGGCGCGCTTGCGGCGGGCGATATGCTCGAAAAAATCGAACTGGCACTCGCCGACGGCCACAGCGTGGCGAGCTTGACTCCCGATTTGAGTGCGCTGTCACAAACCTGCGAAAAAACCATCGCTGCAATCGAGAACCATGTTAAAACACAGAGCTGACGCCCCTAGCCTGCAGCCTGCTGCTAGTACAAAAAAAGCATTCGAGATGAATTTCTTGTATGAACCACCACGCCGACAGCCTTTCCATTACCACGATTTTCGATGGCTTGGATGCCTGCAGTCTTGCCGCTCTTATCTGGCGGCAGGATCATGGAGCAGTCGCAATCAACAACACCACCAAAACCTTGTTGAACTTAGATGACTCCACAGCCCATTTTAGTGACCGCCGGTTGGCAAGCTTCGTTCATCCCGACGATCGACCACGCGCACTTCAGACTTTTGCCGCATATGTAGCCGCTAACAATCCGGAAACCCTGGAATTACCCCTAACAATCAACAGCGCGAATGATGAGCCAAAGCGAGTGGCGGTTACGGCATGCCTTTGCACCCGAAAATCGGCAGCAGAGAAAGAAGTCCTGTTGATTGTCCGAGAGTTATCCTCATCGATAGTCAGCACATCAGGCCCCCACAAGAGCGATCTCGAGCGACTTATCCTGAAGATATCTCTCGATACAATTCGCGCACCGGTCTCTGAAACAGATACGGTAATCACCGAAGCACTCGGCGCTGCATCAGCATTTATCGGTGCCGACAGAGCCTATCGCTTCGATTACGACTGGGACAAGCAGCTTACGCACAACACACACGAGTGGTGCGGCGAAGGAATAACGCCACAGTTAGAATCCCTTCAAAATATACCCACACAGCACTTACATCTATGGACGGACATGCATCAAAAGGGCTTGCCCTACGTTGCTGCTTCGGTGCTTTCGAGGCCCAAAGACGATGAGCTGCGACAAATACTTGAGCCTCAGGGAATTCTCTCCCTAGCGACTATTCCAATTATGACGGCGGATAAATGCACCGGCTTTATTGGCTTTGATTCGGTTCGTAATCAGCGTTTCTACACCGACATAGAAATCTCACTACTGGAGTTACTCGCCGAACTTATTTCAAATGCGCAACTTAAGAAACGCAGGGAACAAAGCCTCATTGACCTCCTTACCGAATCGCGAAAAGCCAGTGTAAAAGCGCTGGAAATGGAAAAGGAGGCGACACTGGCAAATCAAGCAAAATCCACCTTTGTAGCCACTATGAGCCATGAAATCCGAACACCACTGCACGTTTTGCTCGGGATGATGGAATCTCTGAACGACACACAACTAGATCGTGAACAACAACAGATTTTGGATACGATGCGATCTTCAGGCAATAATCTCAGCGGATTGATCGGTGACATTCTGGACTTTTCAAAAATTGAACAGAACGCCGTGTCGGTAAACATCTCAGAATTTGAACTCAATAAAGTTAGTCACGAGCTCGTTGCTCAAATGGCCCCTCTTGCTGAAGCAAAAGGTATTTCACTAGACCTCAGCCTGCCTGATGAAAGTTATTTCGTCAGCACCGATCAAAGGAAAGTCATTCAGATTGCCAGCAATCTTATGAGCAATGCCATAAAGTTCACCCATAGGGGCAGCGTTGATCTCGCCTGCTGCATCAATCCGGTGGACCAGGATTCAGAGTCAAAAAACTTCGAGTTACAAATCAAGGTGCGGGATACAGGCATCGGCATTAGTCCCCAGAATGTAAGCCGATTAAGAGAACCCTTTTTTCAGGTATCAAGCTCGGATGTTACCCAAGATACGGGCACAGGCCTTGGAATCCCTATAGTCAGCGGCTTGCTCGAGAGTCTCAACGGGCGCCTGGATATCAGCAGCAAGCCAGGCAAAGGGTCAACTTTCACAGCAACGATACCGGTATCGGCGCAGCTAGTAGCTAAAACAAAAACAGAGGATGTTTCTGAATCTCAAACACCGCCGGGCGATCGAGTAGCTAAGGCCAACAGTATCCCAACAACGAAAGTGCTCGTGGCAGAAGACAACACCATGAACCAAATGCTACTGCGGCGTTATCTTGACTCAAATGCCATAGCCTTGGACGTTGTTTCCAATGGAGCAGACGCCGTCGAGATGGCTATTGGCGGTGACTACGACCTTATTCTCATGGATTGCCGGATGCCAGTCATGGGAGGACTCGAAGCGACGCGAAGAATACGTCGTGCGCTAACTCCTGAGCGGAACGCTGCTTTGAACATCATTGCGGTAACAGCCAGCTCGGTAAAAGGCGACGAGGACGACTGCCTTGCGGCGGGTATGAATGCCTTGCTTAAAAAACCATTTTCACGCGCCGAATTATGGCGCACGCTCGGGCAGTGCATTAGTGTGGACGAGCAGTAAAAACCACAGCGCTCTATCTAAAAACGATGGCTCCGGTACAGTAACTTTTACAGTTTTACAGTTTTACAGTTTTACATTGGGATATTCACCTATGGGTTCTAGCCCCGCTATTACCACGGCGTCTCTGTTAGCTAAAAGCCAGCGCCGAATTATTGATCTTTCCATAGCAATAGAAAATGACATTGCCTCAGACCCCGAGCCCTTTCGGCCCCAGGTGACCTATCACCGGCACGACGGCACCCATGACCAGCTCATGCCGTTTTTCCCGGGACTGGAAAAGAGCGATCTGCCGGACGGCGAGGCCTGGGCCGTTGAGGAAGTACAGCTCAATACCCACAACGGCACGCACATGGATGCGCCCTGGCACTATCACTCCACCATGGATGGTGGAGACCCGGCCTGGACCATTGATCAGGCGCCTCTGGACTGGTGCTTTCGCGCCGCAGTTAAACTGGATTTCCGACATCTTGCCGATGGTTATGTGGCTACTGCCGCCGATGTGGAGGCGGAGCTTGAACGCATAAACTACGAGCTTCAGCCTTTGGATATTGTCGTGGTCAACACCAGTGCCGGTGCAGCCTATGGCGACCCGGACTACATTCATCGCGGCTGTGGCATGGGTCGCGAGGCAACCTTATACCTTACCGAGCGGGGCGTGCGTGTTGTAGGCACCGATGCCTGGTCCTGGGATGCGCCTTTTCTACACACGGCGCGAAAGTTTGCCGAGTCCAAAGATCCCTCGATAATTTGGGAAGGACACAAAGCAGGGCGGGATATCGGTTACTTTCAGATGGAGAAACTTCACCAGCTGGAGGTCCTGCCCAGTCACGGTTTCGAGATTTCCTGTTTCCCTGTGAAGATCAAGGGCGCGTCAGCAGGCTGGACGCGCGCCGTCGCCATTCTTGGGGGGTGAACGCTAGCCCATCCTGCCCCACCGTGGCTGCTACCGAAGAGTTCCCGCACCACCTCCACACCGGCCCTGTAAACTATTCACGTTTTTTTCAGGGCGAAGGCAATAATTTCTCCATAAAAAACAGCAACTAAGCCGACACTTTAGTAGTGCTTTGCTATGGCATGGCGTGCTCGAAGCCGTTAGAATTCTTTTCAGAGAGCGCCGTGGCTATTGCGTGCAGCGGACGTTCCCTCAAAGCCAATAAAAGCGATAACAGCGATAACTCAGCAACCTTATGCATATTCGAGGCAGCTACTTAAGTTCACCACGCTCGGTTTCCGCAAACCGCGGCGGTTTTTCCTGTGGCTGTCTGCAAGCTCCAATTTGAGAGCCCGAAGATAAATAATTTGAACAACCTCGCAAGATACTAAAAAAGGATGCAATCCATGAACTCACACACAGATCTGAACGCGACCGTGGCGCGCCCGTCACGCAAGCCCTTGGCCGCGGCGCTGGCAACAGTGCTTGCTGCGACTGCCTTCCCGGGCATCACCCAGGCCCAGGAACAACCTCAGCGTCGCGGCTCCGCGTCGCTGCTGGAAGAAGTGGTCGTCACCGCGCGAAAGCGTGAAGAAGGCTCCCAGGACGTACCGCTGTCAATCACCGCATTTGGCGCCGATCAGATCGAAGCGCTGAAGGTGCGCGACCTCACCAGCCTGTCCGTAGGCATGCCAAACGTTGCCCTGGACGATGTGGGTACTACACGGGGCACAGCGAACTTCTCCATCCGGGGTCTGGGAATCAGTGCATCCATTCCTTCCATCGATCCCACGGTAGGCGTCTTTGTTAACGGCGTTTACCTGGGTGTGAACAACGGCATCATTTTTGACGTCTTTGATCTGGAGAGCATCGAGGTTCTGCGTGGCCCCCAGGGCGTGCTGTTTGGTCGTAACGTGACCGGTGGCGCGATCCTGATGAACACCAAAAAGCCTGGCGAAGAGTTCGAAGGTCAGGCGAGATTTGCTGCTGATGGCGGCGGTGATGGCGGCATGAACTATTACGCCATGGGAACCTTTGGTGGCCCCGTCACTGACACCCTGGGCCTGAAGTTAACCGCCTACTACAACGAAGACGAAGGCTATTTCCGTCGCGAGGCCTTTGAGCCCAATGGCGTCACTGCAGAGGACGTGGGTGCGGTAGAACAAACCATGATTCGCCCGACGTTGGTGTGGACACCCACTGACATGTCAGAGCTGGTGGTACGCTATGAGTACACAGACATTTCCGGCGATGGCGCGGTTGCCCAGTCGCACACCAATGGCCGTGGCGAGCCTGGAGCGTTTGTAAACTTCGATCGCGAAAGCTTTGGCAACAGCAACGACTTCATCGGTTATCAGAACATCGAAACCGACTTTTTGACCGTTGAGTATAATCAGGGTGTCAGCCTCGGCGACGGCACTGTCACGGCTATCTACGGCTGGCGGGAGTCCACCTCGGAATCAGGGAGCGATATCGATGGCCAGCCAGTCTGGGCCTTCCACTCGGCGGCCTGGCTGGATACGGAGCAGGACAGCCTTGAGCTTCGCTACAACGGCCAGTTTGGTGATTTTAACTTCACCACCGGCGCCTACTGGTTTGAAAACAACCTGGGGTATCACGAGCGGCGCAACCTGGCGGGCGCGCCCGTAGGCAACCTGGCACCGGCGGTCATTCAGGACGGTGGCGGTCTTTACGGAGTAGAAACCCTGGGACTATTCGTTTCTGGTGATTACGACCTCACCGATCGCCTGACGTTGACCGCGGGCCTGCGCTACACCGACGAAGAGAAGTACGGCGACATCGCCTCCCTTGCGGCCAACCAAAGTGCGGGCATTGGCTTTGATGCCGAAGGAAATCCTACCTATGCCTTCGATTTCCGCTGCAATCTGGTAGATAGCAGTGAGGGCTTTATGACATGCCCCTTCGATTTCAACGGCAAAGACGACTGGCAGACCTGGTCGCCAAAAGTGGGCGCAAGCTACGCATTGACTGATGAGTCACAGATCTACGGCCACTGGTCTCGAGGTTTCCGCTCTGGCGGTTACAACCTGCGAAACACCACGCCGGCGTTCACGCCGGAAGCTTTTGACGAAGAGCAGGTAGATAACTTCGAGCTGGGCTACAAGTCACAGCAGTCATGGGGTCGCCTGAACGCGGCATTTTTCTACACACAGGTAGAGGATATGCAGCGAGAGATCAACTTCGCAGATCCCGATGCCGGTGTTGTGCAGATCATCCGTAACAGCGCCGATGCGACACTCTGGGGTGTGGAGTTGGACGGTACTTTCGCGCTGTCGGACAACCTCCTGATGATGGCGTCCTTCGGCTACATCGACTCCAGCTATGATGATGTGTTCTTTGACTTGAATGGTGACGGCGTTGTCGACGGATTGGACAAGTCCCTCGGACTGCCTCGTGCGCCGGAAGTTACCTACAGCCTGGGCTTCAATTACGACATGGAACTAGGCAGCTGGGGCTATGCCACAGCGCGCATTAACTATGCCTATCGTGATGAAGTCTTCTTCACGGACAACAACCTTGGCTTCATTAACGAGCAGGACATCCTGGATGCAGGCCTGGACGTCTACTCCAACAATGGTAACTGGGTGTTCTCCCTCTATGGTCGCAACATGCTGGACACGGTGAAGCACGGTGGTGATACACAACTGTCGCCCACTCTCGCCGGGGTACCTACGGGGGGAACTTTCTCGCCCCTGATGCGTGGCCAGACCTACGGCGCGGAAGTGACATTTAACTTCTAAATCGTAACGGGCAACAACTAGCCGGCGGCGCGCAAGCCCGTCGGCTTTTTTTTGCGCGCAATACCGGTAATTTCCCTACCATTTGTCATGACAAAACAACTTCGGGTACTCTTCGCCGCCGAAAAATAACTTTGGAACCGACCGTGCCAGCAGAGGCAACCCAACGCCAGATGTCGTTTACACACGGACACTCTCTCTCGACCACTCGGCTGGTAGCAGTAATATACTTCTACCTGCTTGTTGGTCCCCTGACTGCGAACGCGCTCAACGCTGAAAGACTGCCCAGCCAATATCTCATTGACCGCTACGGTCGCGACTCGGGCCTGCCCTCGGACCGGGTCTGGGTAAGCGAAGAAGGGCCCCGGGGCTACCTGTGGATAGGTACCCAAGGGGGCCTTGCCCGCTTCGATGGCGCTGACTTCAAAACCTTTAACCAGAAAACCCATAGCGCTTTTAAAGCCAGCGATATTCGCGCCCTTGAATGGACTCCCGATGGCGATTTGTGGATCGGCACCTATGGAGGCGGTGCCTTGTTCATGCGCGGTCGCGATTTCCAGTCCTTTACAAAAGATCAGGGTCTCATCAGCAACGTTGTCTACGATATCCATCGGGCGGTAGACGGGTCCATCTGGTTTGCCACCGATCTCGGTCTTAGCCAACTCAACGGCGACGAATTCAAACCATGGACGGTGGATGATGGCCTGGCATCAAATCGCATTTTTGATATCGCCGAAGACGATAAGGGTAACCTGTGGTTCAGCAGTCTCACCAATGGCATCAATTATTTTGACGGTGCAAATATTCGCCATGTAGGGATTGAGGAAGGTCTTGACTCCCTGCAAGTTCACATGCTCCGGTGGGACAAGGAGCTGGGTATCATTGCCGGCACGGATACCGGTGCTATCTATCAGTTGTCCACTTCTGCCCCGCCATCACTATTACCTTCAGCCCCCCCCAGGGCGATACAAGCGTCATTGCGTGACCGAGACGGCAATCGCTGGCTTGGCAGCTACGGAGACGGTATTTGGAGACTCAGTCCTGACGGCCGGGAAACACAGTTCCCTCTGGATTCAGAGACGTCCGCCGGGCACGTTTTTGATCTAGTGGAAGATGCTCGGGGCAGTCTGTGGGTCGCGACGGGGCATGGTTTGTACCGTATTAAAGATACTGTTTTTCTGGCCCTGGGTAGCGCAGAGGGGCTCGCTGATTCCACCTTTGTAGTCACTGCTGAGCGCGACGACACGGTGTGGATCGGTACCGAACCCGATGGCCTCTTCCGCGTAGAAACAGACGGGACTGTCTCTCAGCCCTATTCCGAACTGGTCGATCAAAGCATATCTTCACTGCTGGTCGGCGAAGACGCCAGCTTATGGGTTGGAACCTTCGGCGAGGGCCTTTTCCACATCAACAATAATAAGGTCAGGCGCTACAGCTCAGAAGATGGCTTGTTGGGCGACCACATTTTTGCCCTGCAGGAACTGCGTGACGGCAGTGTTTGGATTGCCACGAATCGAGGTCTGAACAGCTGGAATGGGGACGAGTCGGCTATCGGCATCCCCGTCCCGGAACTCGGCGACACGGTCGTACGACATATTCTTGAGGCCCGTAGCGGACAGGTGTGGTTGAGCAGTAATTCGGGACTGTTTGGCTATTCTCAGGAAGGCCTGGAGCATTGGACGCAAGACCAGGGACTGTCCAGCAACGTGGTTCGCACCACCCATGAAGATGACCGAGGGGTGCTGTGGATTACTACGGGCGCCGGCACTCTGGCTCGTCTCGATAAGGGAAGCCTCTTCAGCTATGACCGTTCCCACGGGCTGCCGCAGTCCGCGGGATACGCCATCCTCGAAGACCGCGCTCGTAATCTCTGGATCTCCACCACCCAGGGCCTGCTCCGTGTGACCCGGGACAGCCTCGATGCCGTGGCTCGCGGCGAGCGAAATGCCCTGGACACCCGCGTCTTCGAAGAAAACGACGGCCTGCGCTCCACGCAGTTTACCGGCGGCTTTCAACCGGCAGGCTGGGTTACGCGGGATAACCGGCTGTGGTTTACAAGCACCAAGGGCGCCACGACATTTTCACCGCAAAAGCTCACTACGGACAGCGCCCCCCTGCGCACCTATATTGACGCCATCAGGGTAGACGGCAAATCCGTAGTTATCGCAGATACTGTTGCCATCCCGGCGAACTTTCAAAGTCTGGAAATTGATTACAGCAGTCCCGAACTGAGCAAGGCGCATTCTGTCCGCTTTCGTTATAGCACCGTGTCCAACAATGAGTTCTGGACCGATGCAGGGAACCGGCGCACAGCCTATTTATCGTCATTACCTGCAGGCGAGACCGCATTTCGCGTGCAGGCGAGCTTTGACGGTGAGCTGTTTCCAACCACGCCGGACGGACTTACGTCGCTGACGATTTACCGAACACCACACTGGTATGAAACAACCTGGTCCGTGCTCCTGGGTGTCGCGGTGATTACCCTGCTGGTTGGACTGCTGCAACGGTACCAGTCCCGCAGTACGAGGCGGCGGGAGCAAAAGCTGCGTCAGCTGGTGGATTTGCGTACCGGGGAGCTTCGGGATGCCCTCGTGCGCGTCGAAGCGAACTCCCGCATCGACAGCCTCACCGGCGTCGCCAACAGGCGGCATCTGGAGGAGCATCTCAGCGCTACCTGGAGCCTGTCCCGTCGCGCCGGGACGCCCGTAAGCATACTCATGCTCGACATCGACCTGTTCAAGCAATACAACGACAGTCTGGGCCACGCTGCGGGTGATAAGTGCCTGAAAACCATTGCTCAGGCCATTAAAGGAAAGCTCCTTCGAGAATATGACATGCTCGCCCGCTACGGGGGTGAAGAGTTCGTGGTGGTGCTGTACGACACCGATGCGGCAGGCGCTATGCGCACAGCACAGCGCATACTGGAGTGCGTAAGAGTGCTCGCTATCAAGCACCCCGCGAGTGAGGTGGGGGAGTACGTCACTATCAGTGTGGGCTGCGCCACCATGGGTGATAACGAGCGAGAGGATCCACACCGACTTATAGGTCTGGCAGACAAGGCGCTATACGAGGCAAAAGCTGACGGCCGCAACCGTGCCCGCAATGCCAGGCAAGAGTCAGCCGATACAGCGCTGGAACGGCGGTAGGGAATCAAGGATCGCTCGTCCGTAGCGACGGGTGATCACCCTGCGGTCCATGAGCGTCACCCGCCCGGCATCAGTCTCTGTGCGCAGTAGGCGACCGCTTGCCTGCACCAGCTTAAGCGCCGCATCCGGCACGCTGATTTCCATAAAGGCATTGCGCCCCTGCGCTTCCAGCCATTCAGCCAGCGCCGCGTCGACGGGATTATCGGGTACCGCAAAGGGTAGTTTGGCAATAACAACATGCTGGCAATAGCCACCGGGCAGATCCACGCCCTCGGCAAAGCTTGCGAGCCCGAATATCGCCGCTCCCCTTGCATCATCGATGGTCTCGCGATGACGCCGGAGAATTTCCTGCTTGCTGTAATCATCCTGCCGAAGAATTCGGCTTCGCCATTCTCCGGGGACCCCATCGAACACATCGTTCATTTGCCGGCGGGACGAGAACAACACCAAACTGCCCTCCCGGGCATCCAGCAGGTCCGGTAACAGCTCGATAAGTTCCTGGGTGTGCGCCGCCGCATCACCGGGCTCACTGCGCATGGCGGGGATATGGAGCGTAGCCTTGCTATAGTCAAAGGGGCTCGCTACGATTTTGTAACGGCCGTCATCAGGTACGCCCGAGCGAGCCCGAAAGCGATCAAAACTCCCCAGCGCCGTCATGGTAGCGGAGGTCAGTATCACGCCCGCCGCACGCTCCCAAAGCTGCTCCCGGAGAATATCCGCCGCCAGGATATGACTGCAGTGAAGATCAATAGCCAGCTCCTCGTCATCGGCGCGGCGTTTCAGCCAGCGCGCTCGCGGCGGCGACTCCTCCGCAGCGTCGGCAGCAAAGTCCTTAAACAGTGATAACACCCCTTCGGCCCGAACCAGCATGCCACCGGCGGCCATCTGCCAGGCCTCCAGCTCATCGCGTACCGAGGCGAAGGATTCGTCTTCCAGAGCGTCGTCGATACCGGCCTCTAGGGTAATGAGGCGACCGTTGAGCCGTGCCCACTGACTTGCCAGTGATGCCATTGCCTGCTGAAGATCGTCGGGTACGACGCCTCCTTCAAAACGAAGCTGTTCCTCAAAATCCCCAGCACCGGCCATGATAACGGCGGCCTTCTCGGCAATCTGCTGCACCCGCAGCTGCAGATCATCAAAGAGTGCCGGCAGAGGCTCCAGCACCGCGTTCAAGCCCGGGAGCGTAGACAGCAGAGGCGCACCTTTAGCCAGCGCCTTGCGGCTGTCGCCGAGCCACGAGACCGTCGATGGCAGCCGGCAAAAGGAAGCGAAGTGATTCAGCGCTTTATCGGGGAGATGGTGGCCCTCGTCAAAAATGTAAATAGTGTCTTCCGGCGGGGTGAGTATGGCGCCGCCTCCCAATGCCAGATCCGACAGCACAAGATCATGATTGGTCACCACCACGTCGGCTTCCTGAAGACCGTCCCGCGCCCGGTAAAAACTGCAGTTACGAATATTGGGGCAGCGTCGCCCGCTGCACTGCCCCTGATCGGCAGTCACCGGAAACCAGTCCGCATCGTTGATGGGCGCTGACCAGTTATCCCGGTCGCCATCCCAGTCACCACGGGCCAGAGCATCCAGCATCAGACCGTAGCTCTCCAGGGCATCCCGGGCAAGGGCGGGAGACACCTCATCGGGATACAAACCCATGGTCTGCCCGCCCCCAGACTCCCGGGCCATGAGACGGTCTAGCTGACTCAGGCAGAGGTAGCGCCGCCGGCCCTTGGCCAACTGAAAACTAAAATCCAGCCCGCTGCCTTTCTTGATATCGGGAAGGTCTTTGTGGACCAGCTGCTCCTGAAGGGCAACGGTAGCCGTGGCGATCACCAGCCGTTTATTCAGAGCCCGGGCCATCACCAGCGCGGGAATGACATAGGCGATGGTTTTACCCGTGCCCGTGCCTGCCTCAATAACCGCGATGGGCGACCCTCCATCGGCCGCCTCTAGCGAGGGTATTAGACGCGCCAGGGTATTAGCGACCTCCGCAATCATCTGCCGCTGCCCCCAGCGGGGCGTCAGCCCCCGGGCGTCGGTAATAGCGGTATAGGCCTGGCGGATCGCATCCTTATCCGAGGGCGAGAGAGCGCTCACGAGGGCTTGTTCAGCTCCAACAGGCTGCGCAGGGCATTGGCATAGCTGGCCAGCGCGAAGGGCCGTTCGTCCTCACTCATGGCCTCAACGCGTTCATCAAAGATCTTTTTGCTGCAACTGCCTTCGGCAATCTCAAGCCCGGGATCGGCAGCGCCCTCCAGCGCCTGATAGGCCCAGAGATTCACGGGACGCAGCCGGTAGCCCTGGATAATCTGGGCGTCTATAGCGGTGGCCACCTCAGCGGGGGATTCAAAGTCACTCCCCAGGGGCGTGCCGAAATGCACATGCACGCGCCCCTTGTTACCGGCGATGCCCTGCCCGATGGACGCCACATCCTCCTGTTCTGACTTTTGATAGTCGCCGGCACTCTGACGCTGACTCAGCTCCCGGGCCTTCATTGCGTCGCAGGGATCCAGCTCATAGCTAATCGCTACGGGCACAATCCGCAGAGACGCAACGTGGTCGCCAAAGCTTTCCTTTTGCTTGTCCCGGCTCAGGGACAGCATTTTGATGATGGCGGCCTCCGTGCGGTCTCGACCATCCTTGGCACGACCCTCACGCTGGGCTATCCAAATGGGAACGTTGTCTTCCTGCACCGAGCTGCGGATGTACCGGGCAAGAAGCTTCGAGTTCGCCAGCAGCTCCCGGGGACCACTCACCGATCGCTGCACAATAAAACTTTTGTTCAAGCGCATGAGATCGGCAACCCATTGCTCCTTGAGGAGATTGTCGCCGATAGCAATACGCAGGGTCTGATGTCCCGCGCGATGGAGCGCATAGTTGGTTAGAGCCGGATCCATGGCGATGTCGCGGTGGTTGCTGATAAACAAATGCGCGCGTTCGGGGTCCAGATGCTCAAGGCCGGACACGGTCAGTCCTGCTGTCGTATCTTCGATCATGCGTTCAACGTAAACTTTCACGCGCATCTGCAGCTCATGAACGCCATCGACATCGGCAAACTGGCGGCGAAGGTAAAAACGCGCAAAGGGCCTCAGAAGGGGCGCGAATGACAATATCCAACTCCCAAAGCGCAGGCGCAGCATCGCCTTGAGAAAATCTTCAGATCCCAGTAAACGGTCTATCGCTGGCCGAACTTCCCCGTCGTTGTAGGGTCTGATAGCCGCAAATGGATCTGACACGGTAAGCTCCCGAAAAAAGGCGCCTCACCTTAACCAAAAAGCCTCTGGCCGTCATCCAGCGAATGCGCGCAAACGCTGACGAACGCGGGTGCTTCTGCTACTCTTGCGCGCGATTTTGAACTGGGGTGAAAAACCATGGAAGCAACAAGCGCAACACTCATGACCTTTGGTCTGGCCACCTTGCTGGTGAGCTGGATCTTAATGCTCATCGCCGCGTGGAAGGATGACTACGCCTGGGGCATCTTCGCCGTCCTTCTCCCGCCTCTGGCCTACGTTTACGGCCTCTTCCGTCTGGAAAAGGCGGGGCAAAGCCTGCTGGTCGCCTTTGTGGGCCTGGTGATGGTCTGGGCGGCATTTTAAGCCCACCACCGCAAACGATCAGTGGCCGATAACAAAACGTCGGCGCAGCTCCCGACGCTCCTGATCCGCCAGACCCAGACCCTCTCTTAAATAGGTCTCGCTGTCGCCATAGACTTGGCTCATTGCCTGCAGGGCGCTGTGTAGATACTCCAGCTGCGCCTCCATCATGGGGCGTAAATCCGTATCGCTCAGATGCGCCACAGGGTATTTTTTACGTACCCTCGGCGTTTGCTCCTCGGGCAGGTAGTAGAGCCGTGATAGCAGATAATCCCCTTCGATGTCCTGTGGCGCCACGCCCAGCGCCATCTGCAGCACTGCGACGGCGAATCCCGTGCGGTCCTTACCGGCAGAACAGTGAAAAAGCACGCGCTCCGCGTTCCCCGCGAGAAGCCTCGCAAACACCTCTTTATAAGTATCGGTCTGCGAGACCACGAACTCGCGGTTGATCTCACACATGAAGTCAAACATTGCCTGGGCGCCGCCGAGCTGCGTGGAGTCCGCATAAATGGCGCTGCCCTGGCTTCCGGGCGTGATATCAGCGCCGACCATAGCCACACTCTCGGGGAGCCAGGAAGGCTCCAACTCACGCTCGTCGGCGCGACGAAGATCCACGACCATATCCAGATTCAGGGCAGCGATACGCTCGCGATCGCTATCCGTCAGATAAGCAAGATGCCCGGAGCGAAAAACCCTCCCCCAGGCCATTATCCCATCGCTGCAGTAATAGCCACCGGCGTCACGAAAGTTTGGAGAGCCTTCCAGACCCAGATGACGCCGGGCATCTTCCTCGGCTGCGCTGTTCAGCACCTGCTGGTCTTGCATGCTTTTCATCCTCTTTTGATGTCATCTTTTTCCACGGACAGTATTTTATGTCGAGAGGACAGGCTATTGACAGAAGACTCGCCAGTCGGCAGAATCCGCCCTCCAAAAATTTCCATTCATCAGTTTGATTATTTAGAGGAGTCCTCAGTGGCTAACTCCGTCCAAGCACGCAAGCGCGCCCGTCAGTCTGAAAAGCGTCGCGCCCACAACGCCAGCCTTCGTTCACTGGTTCGCACCAACATCAAAAACGTTTTGGCTGCGGTAAAAACCGGTGATGCCGAGCACGCCCGTGCAGCGTACTCCAAAGCTGTGCCGGTCATAGATCGTATGGCCGACAAAGGCATCATCCACAAAAACAAAGCGGCGCGACACAAGAGCCGCCTGAACGCACAGGTCAAGGCACTGGCTGCCTGAAACTGCGTTCTGACATTGCGTAGCTCAAGCAAAGGCGTCAACGCAGTGTTTGGGTAGGTAAATGTTGGGCAGTTAAGCAAAGAACAACAAAAAAGGCCGACTAAACAGTCGGCCTTTTTTGTGTCTGGCTGTCTTACCGGCCACAGTCTCTGGCATCAGTCCGGAAGATCAACGGAGAACTTTTGGCCACCCACCGAGGCCTCATACATCAGTCCACCCTTGGCGCGGGTAAAAATAGCGACACCGTTGGAATAATTCGCATCCGCAGAAGCGCCCACGGTCACCGCAACGGCCGAAGCCTGGGCACCCAACTCGTAATTGCCGGCTTTAAAGTGCTCAAGAGCCGCCGCGTTCTCGAAAAACAGGAACTCGCTGTAAGCCTGCCCACCCCACTGAAAACCAATAGTCAGCTGCGTCAGGGTAACAATCGCCGTGGGCTCTCCACCTTCGAAGAGCAGCCCCTTACCCCGGGCACCGCCAATGCCAAAACCGGCTTTGCCCACCGTCGGAATGACCACATAGGCAGCCGCCGAGTCAAAGAAAGCCTGCATACTGGGATCATCGGAGAGCAGTTGCGCCTTAGTTTCCTCCGCGCCCTTGGTGAGCTTACCCACCTCTCTTGGGTCCCACGCGAGGCTAGAGGCACTGATAACAAGGGCGATACACGCCGCAAACACTTTTTTGCTGAGACTCATTTTCCTAATCCTGTTTATTGTTGATCGTTACCGCGCATCACCACGCAGCCCACGACAATATACGCTGCCACCGCAAAATAAAAAGCCGGCTTTCGCCGGCTTCAGGTCGCACTGTCTGCGCTTAGCAACAACCACCGGCCTGGGGATTATCCCCGGCCTCGGCTACCTGCTGCGCCGGCTGTTCGGCGTTAGCCTGCTCTTCAAATTTTTCATGAAAGGCCGCCAGCATGCTCTGCTCGTGGGACTGGGCTTCTTCGGTGTCCAGCGGACGCTCCAAAGCGCTCCAGTTAATGTCGCCATCGGTGGCGAGATTCTCAAACTCCAGAATACCCAGCTCTTCGAACCTGGGGCGGATCTTATCCGTGAGCAGGCCGATACGGCTGAGATTGGGAATCACACGCTGAAACAGCAAATTGCGGAAAGTCGACATTACAAAACCATCCAGCACCTTTTTCCGTGCCTCCTCCACATCCCAGCCGAAGTGACGGAATACATCCGTCGCTACCAGACGTTCGCGACTGATCACGCAGGCTTCGTAGGCAAACTGGGCCCGCTCTTCGATCTCTTCCTGAGTGAGCGTCTTCACGTGTTCTTCAAGATAATTGACACCAAAGGTCACATGACGGGCCTCATCGCGGGTCACCAGATACACCACATCCTTGAGTACCGGATCGGGCGTTGTCTCTCGTGTGGTGTTGAAGGCCGACAGCGCCAGTCCCTCAATCACAATCTGCATGCCAATAAACTTGAGGTCCCAGCGCGGGTCCACGAGAATCTTGTCAATGATGCTCTTGAGGTGCGTGTTGATGGGATACATAACGCCAATGCGCTTCTGCAGGTATTTGTTAAACACCTCAACGTGCCGTGCCTCGTCAAAGGTCTGAGAGCCCGCATACAATTTTGCGCTAAGCGTCGGGGCACAGGAACATAACTGGGATGCCACCAACAGCGCACCCTGCTCGCCGTGCAAAAACTGCGACAGGCTCCAGGCATTCATGTGCAGCCAGAACTCGTCCTTGGTTTTTTCATCCATGGCCAGGTAAGGCTCATAGTCGTGGAGGTTCATAAGCTCGGGAGAGCGCACCTCCTCAGGCCAGGGGCGATCCCAGTCGATGTCCATCTCCGGATCCCAGTTGAGCTGCTTCCCCAGGTCGTAGAGCTTCTTGATGCGGTCATCCTGCACCGTGTAATCCCAGTTGTAGGAGCCGGTGAGCGGTGTCTGAAAAATCTCCGCAATATGATCGACCTGCTCGTTCGTCAGCAAATCCTCAAGATCAGGATTTTCCCTAGGGTAATCAGCGCCAGCAAATTGCTGGATCTTACGCGGTGCCTGCTCTTCCCACTTTACATTCATGTGATTGACTCTCTGGCTTGGGTAGATACTGAGTAGTAAATATGTGCCAGAACCTTCGGCCTAACAAGGTAGCTTCTTGTCAAAATAGGGTCATTTGTGGCCAAATCATCGTATGAGTAGCAGCACACCCGCACCCTACGTACTTATTCTCATCGATCTCGCCGTCGAAGCCGGCGTGGCGCGAGACGACCTCTTACAAGGCAGCGCTCTGGCGGGCACGGATTTAAGCACGATCGGGGCACGGGTCAGCGATGAGGACTTCCGCGTTCTTGTGGAAAACACGCTGAGCCTGACCCGGGACCCCAGCCTTGGGCTTCGCCTGGGACGGCGGCTCAATCTGAGTGCCCATGCAGTGCTAGGGCAGGCCTTTATGACCTGCCGAAATCTCGAAGAAGTGATTCACCTGTTCGAGAGCTATTATCAGGTACTTGCCCCGGAACTGACCCTCGAGTTTCGGCGGACGCCTGAACATCTGACCATTCTGGCGCCGAACGCCGAGGCCTACTTGCCCATCACTTTTGGCCTGGAGTGCATCACCGCCGCCATCCGCAACACCCTTACAGGCCTCTTGGGAGATGAGCAGTTTCCCCTGCGCTTTGAATTCCCTTATTCCGCCCCGGCTCACGCAGCGGTGTATACCGAGATGTTGGGCGACGACGTGCACTTTGACTGCGAGACAGCGGTCTGGAGTTTCCCCCTGAAACTCCTGGACACACCCCTGCCCAGCTCCAACCCAGCCCTTCGCCAGCTTTACGAAGCAGAATGCGCGCGGCTGCTGGCTGATCTCAGCGACAGCGCCGCCATCGGCGAGCAGACCCGAAGCCTGCTGCGCAAACTGGAGGGGCAATACCCCAGGATGCCGCAGGTTGCCACCATGCTGAACATGAGCGCCCGCACCTACCGTCGCCGACTTACGGAAGAGGGTGTGAATTTTCAGGAGCTGCTCGACGAAGTGCGCGCGGAGCACGCCAGCTGCCATCTGCGGGAGAACCGACTATCCATCGCCAGCATTGCCTACCAACTGGGCTTTAATGACCCCTCCAATTTCCGCCGTGCCTATCGGCGCTGGACCGGCATCACCCCCGGTGCGGTGCGTAGGAAAACCCATGAGGTACAGCCGTGAGCGATCGCCCCCTTGGCATTTATCTGGGACGTGAGGCGGCAAGGCGCATCGCCAGGCACGGCTGGTCCGGTAGAGAAATCACCCTGCTCCTCGGTGCCTCCGGCGGGCCTAAATGGCTCATCCTCGCGGCCCTTGATCGTGTGCTGTTCGGAGATTTCCTGATGGAGAACCGAGAGGCTCCGCTGCAGGCCGTGGGATCCTCCATCGGCTCCTGGCGCCATGCATGCCTGGCGCAGGCTGCTCCCGTGGATGCTCTGGACCGTTTTGAGGACATTTACGTCAACTGGGATTACAGTAAACGACCGGATACACAGGAAATCAGCGCTGCGAGCCTGTCCATGCTGGAGCACATTTTTGGTGATTCCGGCGCCGATGCCGTCATCGATCACCGCCTGCTCCACAGCTATATCGTGACCGCCCGGGGAAGGGGGCTGAACTCGGCTCGACATCCTGCGGCACTGGGTCTGGGCATGGGCAGCGCGGCCATGGGCAACGCGATCCATCGGGGACTGCTCGCGCTGCACTTCCAGCGCATCCTGTTCACAAGCTTGAATGCGCCCCCCTTAAACCTGAACGATTTTGGCGTCACGTCAGCTCGCCTGCGACCCGACACCGTAACTCAGGCGCTCCACGCCAGCGGCTCCATTCCCTTTTTACTGGCCGGCGAGCGGGACATCCCCAACGCCCCATCGGGGCACTATTGGGACGGTGGCATCATCGATTACCACTTTGATCTTGCGGATTTCGAGGCGCAACCGCTGATCCTCTACCCCCATTTTCGCAAGGATCTCACCATAGGCTGGTTTGACAAGTTCCTACCCTGGCGGCGGCAACGGACTCCCAGCGCAGAGAACGTGATCCTCCTATGCCCCAGCGACGACTTCATCGCCTCCCTCCCGAACGGTAAAATTCCGGATCGCAGCGACTTTACTCGTATGCCACCGGAAGGACGTATACGCTACTGGCGTACCTGTCTTGAACGCAGTCGAGAACTGGCCGAAGATTTTAGGCGCCAGCTTGACAGTCCCGACCCTTTGGCCGACACCCGACTTCTGGTATAGCGGCAGACATCACCGCCACGCCCCCCCTCATTGACTTGGCTGCTTCATCCGAGTAGTAATTAATTCGCATGGAAAAAGCTCTGATAAAAGCTATATTTCACTTTAAGTAATCGTTAAAACCTCTTGCAAGCATTTGCAAAAGAGCTTTGACTGGCCTACGGAGCGTCTCAGCTGCCGGCGCATGCGGCCTGGGACAATATATATGCTTGACTATCTGCAACAACGAAATCAGCTCAACCGGAACTCCTCTGAAGATCGCAGGAGCAACGAACGGCGCAGAACCGAACGTAGAGGAGACGATCGGCGGCAGCGGGAAAATCGCGACGCCAGCGGCCAGGCTCTGTACACAGGAATCGAGCGCCGACGAGCGGACCGACGCGAAGTGTACCGACGATCCAAGGAGAGACGATGCTTCGAACGGCGGTCCGAGGAGCGCCGGCGGGATCCCTCTCGAATCCAACGCTTTCCCTCAGAGCATGGATTTCTAACGCGCGAAGAACGGGAATTTCTTGACTCCGTCGCACGCCTGGTTGACGACGACTGACGCCTGCTCGACTCTGTACAACACTCTGTACAACCCCGGACGATCAAAACACCCTACCATTGCGCTAACACTCCGCGGCTGAGACAAGACTAGACCATGGCGGCACTACTTACTTTGACATCGCTCCTGCTGTCAGTCGCTTTATTGTTGATCGGCCACGGCATGCAGCTCACTTTGCTGCCTTTGCGTGCAGCGATCCTTGGGCACAGTGATCTTCAGATTGCTCTGGGGGGCTCGGCCTACTTTTTGGGGTTTATTGCCGGGTGTCTGCTGGTGCCGAGACTCATTGCCCGCGCCGGACACATCAGAAGTTTTGCGGTGCTGGCCAGCGCCATGACCAGCGTGCTCCTCGTGCTCGGACTCAACGAGTCCTGGGTAACGTGGGCAGCGCTGCGCTTTGGTATAGGCTTTTTTATCTGCGGCCTGTACAGCGTGATCGAGAGCTGGCTCAACGATCAGGCGACGGAAGACAATCGCGGTCAGGTGCTGTCGGTGTACACCTTCCTGGTATTGGTTTCCATGGCCCTGGGGCAGCAACTGGTCAATGCCTCGCCGGTCGCCAGCGCCACGCCGTTTATGGTGCTGGCTGCGATCGTCGCGCTGTCTACGATTCCCGTTGGCATGACGCGAAAACTGGCTCCCGCACCTATTGAGTCCACGCGCACCCGCATACGCCTGCTGCTGTCCCGTTCGCCTCTGGCCGTGACGGGAGCACTGCTCTCCGGCGCGGTAACCGGCGCTTTCTGGACCCTGGGCGCGGTCTTCGCCCGGCGAAGTCTCGAAAACCTAGCGGATGTAACCCTGTTTATGTCGGCAGCGATTCTCGGCGGGGCACTGTTTCAGTACCCTTTCGGCTGGCTCTCTGATCGCGTTGGGCGCCAGGACACCATGCTGCTGCTGGTGGTTCTTGCCGCAGGCACCAGCGCGAGCGTGGCGATGGCGCCCTCAACACCGCTGCTGCTAGCCGCGATCTTTTTCTTTGGCGCCACCACCATGCCCATCTACTCCATGGCGCTGGCTACCGCGGCGGACAATTCCCTGCGCCATGAGTTCGTGGAAGTGGGGACCTCGGTTTTACTCCTCAATGCCCTGGGAGCCGTGCTCGCGCCCCTGGCTCTGGGGCAGCTCATGACCATGGGTGAGCCCAGCTGGCTCTTTTGGGGGTGTTCGGGTCTCAGCATTTTCGCAGCATTAATTGTACTGGCGCAGCGCGGGCGCAAAGCCAAAGTGGACGATGTGGTGCCCTTCTCGGCGGCTGCATCCGACATGGCACCCACGAGTTTTGATATGGATCCCCGGGCACCGGAGGATGTTGAGGGCGATTTGGCGCCAGCCGAGGAGCTGCCCTCTGTCTCGGACAGTGAAGATGAGGATGAGCAAGCGGGAGACGAGGGCCGGGATACGCCCGGATACTAAGGTCCACCAGAGTCGTCAACAGGCGCTCTTGATCAGCGCTTTCGGGGGGGGGTTCCCATGATCGCGAATCCCGGGTCCACGTATTACCTTCACTTGCTGTTGCCTGTCCGGACTGCGATCATGATCTGCTACCTATCTTGAGATTCCCAATGTCCGGAAACGCCAAATTTACGCTCGATGACACAGCAATCGTGTCGGTCACTGCACACCACGCGCCGGAGGTGATTACCTCGGCGTCCCTCGATGAACGCATCATGCATACCTACGAGCGGCTGGGCACACAACCGGGACTTCTCGAAAGCCTCGCGGGTATTTCAGAGCGACGCTGGTGGCCCAAAGGCCATACTTTCACTGAAGCTGCCGCTGAGGCGGGACGCAAGGCCATGGCTGCCGCCGGTATCAAGCCCGAGCAGGTCGGGCTACTCATCGACACCTCTGTGAGTCGGGACCGGCTGGAGCCGTCGTCGGCCGTCACCGTCCACCATCTTCTCGACCTGCCCTCGTCCTGTCTTAACTTCGATATGGCCAACGCCTGCCTCGGCTTTATGAACGCCATGCAGGTGGCGGGCATGATGCTCGACAGTCACCAGATCGACTTTGCGCTTATCGTCGATGGTGAGGGCTCGCGACAGCCCCAGGAAAAAACCCTGGAGCGTCTCGCCTCGGACGAAGCAACGGTGGCAGATCTGTTTGGAGATTTTGCGACGCT
>NZ_CBFHZO010000102.1:0-2059 GCF_965660375.1 Congregibacter sp.
GAAGAAGACGGCGAAGCCAAAGAATAAACGACGACAGCTGACTAATCGCGCGGGGTTTTCCCGCGCGTCTCCACGCATTCCTGACTATGCAGCGCACCGACTTTAGCTACGAGCTCCCCGAGGAACTGATTGCCCAGACGCCCCTCGCGGAGCGCTCGGCGAGTCGTTTACTGTGCGTGGACGGCCTTATTGGGTCTATCCAACACGCAAAGTTCGCCGATCTTCCCGGGCAGCTGAATGCTGGCGACCTGCTGGTCTTTAACAACACTCGCGTCCTTCCGGCCCGCCTGTTCGGGGTAAAGGAAACGGGAGGGCGCGTCGAAATACTGATCGAGCGCCTTACGGACGATTGCAGCGCCCTGGCGCACATCCGAGCAAGCAAGACACCCCGGGCCGGTATGACCATAGCTCTCGCTGCCGAGGCCGATAGTCCCGCGACGGACGCGCTGCTCACGGTCCAGGGTCGTGAAGGCGAGTTGTTCAAAATCACCAGCGCCGAAAGCCTGGGGCCCTTGCTGGCGCGCATCGGACACATGCCACTGCCGCCTTACATTGATCGCGCCGATGCCGCCGAAGATAAAGAGCGTTACCAAACGGTCTACGCCCAGCGTGATGGTGCGGTCGCGGCGCCCACGGCGGGTTTGCACTTTGATACCGCGCTGCTGGACCAGCTCGATGCCATGGGCGTTGAGCGAGCCGAGGTCACCCTTCATGTGGGCGCAGGGACCTTTCAGCCTGTGCGCAGCGATGATATCCGCGACCACGAAATGCACGCCGAGTATCTTGAAGTGGATCAGACGGTTTGCGACGCCATTGCGGCAACCCGTGCGCGAGGCGGCCGTGTGGTGGCCGTGGGCACGACGGCGGTGCGCAGCCTGGAGACGGCAGCCGCGTCCGGCCAGCTTCGGCCCTATGTCGGTGATACGCAGCTGTTTATCTATCCGGGTTACCGCTTTCAATGCGTGGATGCCATGATCACAAACTTTCATTTGCCTGAATCCACACTACTCATGCTGGTGAGCGCGTTTTCCGGTAAAGACCTTATTCTTGGCGCGTATAACGAGGCGGTGAAGGAGCGCTACCGATTCTTCAGCTACGGTGATGCCATGTTTCTTACGCCCCAGCCGGGGGTGCGCCCAGAGTGAAGTTCGAGCGTGTTTCCAGCGATGGCGCGGCCCGACGCTCCCGCCTGTATTTTGATCGCGGCGTTGTGGAGACACCGGCCTTTATGCCCGTGGGCACCTACGGCACCGTCAAAGGCATGCTCCCCCGGGATGTGGAAGCGCTGGGTGCGCAAATTATCCTGGGCAACACCTTTCACCTGTGGCTTCGCCCGGGCACCGAGGTGATTGGTGCCCACGGCGACCTCCATGATTTTATGCAGTGGCAAGGGCCCATACTCACGGACTCCGGTGGATTTCAGGTGTTCAGCCTTGGAGAAATGCGCAAAATCAGCGAGGAGGGGGTGTCTTTCCGCTCTCCTGTGGATGGTGACAAGGTGTTCCTTGATCCCGAAAAGTCCATGGCGATACAGCGGGCTCTGGGCAGCGATATCGTGATGATCTTTGACGAGTGCACCCCCTATCCGGCGACCCGCGAGGAAGCCGAGACTTCCATGGAGCTATCGCTGCGCTGGGCAAAGCGCAGTCGCGTGGCCCACGGTGATAGCGATGCGGCGGTCTTTGGCATTGTGCAGGGGGGCATGTACGGTGATTTGCGGGCTCGCTCTCTGGAGGGGTTGGTGGAGATTGGTTTCGACGGCTATGCCATTGGTGGTCTCTCTGTCGGGGAACCCAAGGACGAAATGCTGGCGGTGCTCGAAAGCCTTCAGCCGCTCATGCCCGAGGATCATCCGAGGTATCTTATGGGGGTGGGTACGCCGGCAGATCTTCTGGAAGGAGTCAGGCGCGGCATCGACATGTTTGATTGTGTCATGCCCACGCGCAATGCCCGCAACGGCCACCTGTTTACGTCCACGGGCACCATCAAGATCCGCAACGCAAAACACCGTCACAGCACAGCGCCGTTGGACGAGAAGTGTGCTTGCTACACCTGCGCC
>NZ_CBFHZO010000103.1:0-1787 GCF_965660375.1 Congregibacter sp.
GGCGTCAATATGGGCGGCTTCTGTACCACGCCGCTGGTGGGCATTGGCCGCAACGTTCACCGTAAACACGCCATGGCCATGGCACTTACCGGCGATGCCTTCAGTGCTGAAGACGCCGTGCGCTTTGGTCTCATTAATGAGTGTGTGCCGACTGAGCAGTTGGTGGAGCGGACCACGGCATTGGCCGAGCGTATCGCCGCTAAATCGGCCCAGGGTATTCGCCACGGTAAGGCCGACTTTTATACCCAGGTGGATATGCCCATCGAGGATGCTTTTGCCTATGCCAATGAGGCCATGGTGCGGGCCATGACCTCGGAGGATGCGGAAGAGGGCAAAGCGGCCTTCTTCGAAAAACGCCCTCCGGTCTGGGGAGACGCCTGACCCCATGCCCTTAAGCACTGATACAGAGATTGCCAGTGTCCTTGGCTCCGTAAAGACCATTGCCCTGCTAGGTGCGAGCCCCAAACCCGAACGGCCCAGTCATGAGGTGATGGGGTTTCTACTGGCGAAAGGTTATGAGGTGTATCCCGTCAATCCCGGCCTTGCGGGTTCTGAATTACTGGGACGGCAAGTCTACGCATCTCTCGCGGATATTCCGCTGGTGGTCGACATGGTTGATGTGTTTCGCAATGCAAGCTTTCTCCCGCAGATCGTGGACGAAGTTTTGGCGTGTGGCCCCAGGACTTTGTGGACGCAGCTCGGCGTTGTTGATGCTGAAGCGGCGCAGCGGGCAGAGGCGCAGGGCGTAAAAGTGGTGATGGATCGCTGCCCTGCTATCGATTGGCCCCGGCTGCGGGCTGCGGGTTTGCTCCAATGAGCTTTGACAATCAGAGGCGTCGAGAATCAGGTTCTGTATGATCAAGCATTCATTATGTAGGAGAAGCTACTGTGCAAACACCAATAAAAACTTTAAATGCCATCCTCGATCAACAAAAATCCGCGTTCCTGAAAAATCCGATGCCGACCCTTGAAGAGCGCACGGCATGGCTGGATGCCGTCATGGCAATGATGCTGGAGTATCGACCGAAGATTCTTGACGCGCTAAACACAGACTTTGGCACTCACCCCGCCATGCAGGGCGATTTCATTGAGGTATTCGGTATGTTGGGTCGTGCCGAGTACAACAAAGCGCATCTCGAGGAGTGGATGGAGCCTTCCTTACGAGACACGGATCCGGCGATGCATGGAGAGAGTGCGGCCTATGTGCTCCGTCAGCCCAAGGGCGTGATCGGGAACATGAGTCCCTGGAACTTTCCCTTCGACTTAACGGTAGGTCCGCTCTGCGACATGCTCGCCGCTGGCAACCGCGTCATGATCAAACCCTCCGAAATGTCGGCCGCCTGCTCCGAGTTGTTGCTCGAAATGATCAACGCGACCTTCGATAAGGATCATGTGGCCGTTGTCCTCGGCGATCTGGATGTGGCGAAGGCCTTTCCCGGTCTGCCCTTCGACCACCTTCTATACACAGGTAATCCCGGGGTTGCGCGGCAGGTTGCCGCCGCCGCGGCGCCCAATCTCACACCGCTGACTCTTGAGCTCGGCGGTAAGTCACCCACGCTGTTTACACCCGGCGGCGTCACCGCCGCTAACGTGGCTGATTGCCTGCGTATCAAGATGGTTAAGAACGGACAGATGTGTGTCTCACCCGATTACGCGTTGGTGCCCCGCGCTGATCTGGAAAACTTCGTATCGTTGTCCAGGACCTTTATCAGCGAGCAGGCACCGGATTACGTTGCAGGTGATGACATCACCGGCATCATCAATGATCGTCATTACGCTCGCATCGA
>NZ_CBFHZO010000104.1:0-32904 GCF_965660375.1 Congregibacter sp.
AGTCCCCAGGAGTAGGGTCCTTCGACGGCCTTGAATTCGAATCCGTCAGACTCCGTGTCGGGCAGCCAGGTTTGTGCTTCCTGTTGCAGGCGGGTCGCTTCGACGGTCATTTCGCGGTGCTCGGGGAACAGCTGCTCAAACTGCTCCCGGGGACCATCGTTAAAGCCCCGGGGGCATTCCTCTTTGGCATTGGGGGTTTGATAGACCGACCAGAACAGGTCCGTCATCGCGTAGCCGATCTTGCCGTTTTGCAGCGGACTCTCGGTCAGTTGAGACTGCGCTCCGGGCGCGAATGACATCATCGCGGTGGCGCATGCGCAGGCGACAAGGGGCTTACGCGTAAGCTGTCGACGCCATGCTGAGAGCAGGGCGTGCATCCGGGAGCGACTCTGTGCAGCAAGCGTGTCCGTCATTACTGAATACCTTTCATATAATCATCCCGGAGCCAGTGCGCGCGCAGACCGTTGCGTTTGCCGCGCCATTCTCCGGTTCCTCCGCCATGCACATCTCCGGGTTTCTTATCTCCTTCGTAGGTGTACACGGGACGCTCCCGGTAAGCCCAGACCCGGAGAGTCTCTGGATCCTCGTCATCTGCAAAACGACCGGTGTTGGGGTTTATCTCGACAATGCGCCAGGCCCGGCTGACGCTCGACTCCTCCGCTCCCGCAAGCACATAGGGCCAGTGCTCCCGGCAGCGCGCGGAGTCACCGCCGCCGCAAATGGCCAAACGATAAACCTGCGTGTCGTCGGGGTGATCGCAGGCCAGTTGATCCACGGAATCGTCGCCGCACTGGTAGGTATAAATGGTTTGACCCTCGGCCGTGGCGAGCACGATGCCGGCGAGTGTGCGCTGGCGGGTGAAGCTTGCAGGGAGTTGTGGCACACGCTGCGTGAAGACATTGCGCCAGCCCTCGGCATCGCTGCCCACCTGACTCCAGGGTTCGGGATCCAGGGTGTAGGTGTACAGCGGTGCCCCGCGATAGACCCACTGACGCACCCCGGGGGCGCGTTCAAGTACCGACCATTCTCCAAAGGCCTTGGCCAGAGCCGGTGCGAGAATCGGCTGTCGCTCACGTGTGCATTCGCCCACACAGGCCGCCTTTTCTGCGCTGTCCCCTGCAAAGGCATACACCGCGTAGTTCTGATGGGTCGTCAGCATACGGCCAATGCTGGTGGTCTTTACCGCAAAGCCCGGGGGTAAAAGCGGAGGGGGACCCGCAGGAACGCGACCGGCAGGCGAGTCACCGTCGCCGCCGCCGTCCGCGCGGCGTTTCCGACGATAGCCACCGTAGGTATCTCCCGCTTCTTTGTCGCGCACTGAGGTGTATAGCGCCTGCTCCCGATAGGCCCATTGCCTCGCACCGTCCTTCCTCAGGAGCAGACTCCAGTCGCCGACGGGCTCTGCGTCGTTGGCAGCCAATACCGGTGGCCATAGATCAGTGCAGCTGGGCCGGGAGTCCAGTTCCGGCAGCTTCAGGCCCGCTGGGTAGGGGCTCATCAAGCCTGCGCTGACGGTGACCACTTCGTCGTAGCAGGCTATCTGACCCGCCGCTTCACCACTGTAGCCATTGCGTAACTTGAGTTGAGGCCAGGTATAGAGGGTTTTCCCCTGCTCGTTAGCGAACACGGGACCTTCCAGCTCCGTGTGCTCAACGTGAAATCGCGAAGGCATGGGTATGTCACGGTAGGCCTCGCGGAGCATTGACTCGCTTTGCCCCACGCCGTCCTGCTCTGCCGCCCTCAGGTCAGGAGTGGCTGCCAGCAGCAGGGTCAGGGTGACGAGCGTCCTAAACAAGTATTTCACTGATGGCCTGTGAGGTCGTGTTGCTTTTTGTTCCCCAGCTCGCAATATCCAGGCCCATGAGCCGTTGCGCCGTGTAGCCAAGGCGGCAGCCGGGGCTTCCGCCGCCATCGATATGCAGACCGGTCTTGATTCTGCCGCCGGCGTTGCCTGCGGTGAACATGGGGATGCCATCGATAGCGTGCATTTTCGCAAAGGACTGGTCCGTGGTGGCGTAAATCAGAGAGTTGTCCAGAAGAGATCCGTCGCCTTCACGAAAATCGGCCAGCGCCTGCACGTAATAGGCCCATTCCTCCATGGCGCGACGGGTATACCAGGACACATTGGGTTGGTATCGAAGGTTTTCGTCCACCGCCTCCTCGTGCGTCGCCGTGTGATGAGGCTTGTCGTAGCCGGGTTTGGTGGTAGCTGAAAACGCTGACGCGTAGAACATGTTGAAAACCCGCGTCTGGTCACAGGCCACGGCCATGAGCATGAGGTCTGTCATGATGCGATGGCGCCGGGACACCAGGTCCGCATCCAGACCGCTGGGCATGTCTGCAGGAGGATCAATGATCTCGCAGGCCTCGCGGGGCTCGGGCTTGGTGAGCTGCAGGTCAAAACGACGCTCCAGGTCCCGAATCCCGGTGAAGTACTGATCCAGGCGTGCGCGGTCCTCCGCGCCGAGGGATTTATTCAGTTTTTTCGCATCTTCCTGCACCGAGGACAGCGCGCTTTTACGAATCATCACTCGCGGATCCGGTGTAAAGGTCTCTGCGTTGGGGTTCTGAAAGTCCGAGCCGAATAAACGTTGGTAGAACCGCAGGGGCGACCACTCAGGAGCGTTTACCGAATTGCCCGCTTCGTAGCTGAAACTGTCCCGCACATCGCCGGTGGCGGTGGCGCTGAGGCTGCGAAAGCGCGTTTCGTTGCCAAGCTTCCGTGCGATGGATACATCGATGGTTTCGCCAGGGCGATTGGGACGCGATGTGGGCGCGGTTCCGGAGCGCAGTACCACCCAGCCTGAGTGATGACAGAGATTCGGTGCGTCATCCTTGAAGACATCAAAATTTGTGAAGAGGTTGATGTGCTTTTGCACCGGCGCCAGGGATTTGATCTCCGGCGGCAGGTCAAAGTTGGCACCGGTTTTCCTGGGAACAAACACATCGCGGTTCATGCCCAGCCCCCAGGACCAGGTGCCAAACCTTGTGGGCAGGGATTCTCCGGATGCGAGGGCTTTTCCATTGCCATCCAGAAAAGCGTCTAAAAAGGGTAGGGCAACGCTGACGGCAGCACCCTGCAGGGTACCGCGGAGAAACCGGCGGCGATTCATTCCACTCATCGATTTGCCTCCTCCTGGTCTCGTAGATTTGTAAAGTCCTGACGCCCCGCGAGGAGCCGGTTCACTGGCGCTGTGTCAGTTTCCGCAAGCTCGCTTGCGATGAGCTTTGGCGATCGAATGGACGAAAACGCCTCGCTCATACTGAGGTCTTTCAGCAGCGCAGGTACGCGGTGCTCGTTGGAGACAAAACGTTCTTCAAAGCGCTTGAGAATATCCCGGTCATAACGCAAGGACACGGGGCCGCCTGTACCATAGGCATACAGGCGATTCACCAGGCAGGCAGATAGCTTGGGGTGATTGCGCATCGCCGTGCCCAGACCCTCGATATCGTCAAAGAACACGCCATCAAGTTCGCCGCTGATATCCAGGGGGGCACCATTTTCTGTCTCCCGGTAACCACCGGCGCCGTCAAAGTTTTCCAGAGCAAGTCCCATGGGATCGGTAATCAGATGACAACCCGCGCAAGACGGGTTGGTGTTGTGCACCTTCAAGCGATCCCGCGCTGTGGCCACATCACCGGCGTCTTCAAGCTTGGAAAAGTCCACATTGGGTGGTGGGTCCGGCACGTGTTGGCACAGCAGCAATTCACGCATGGCCTTGCCGCGTAGTGTGGGGGAGCTGCGCACCGCGTGGGAGTTCGCCGCAAGAAAGCTGACGTGGGTCAGTAACCCGCTGCGGTGACTCTCTTCGTCAAACTCATAGCGGCTCCAGCCCTGCTGTGTGGGGATGCCGTAGAGCGCTGCCAGGGACATGGACATGTGGGTTTTTCGCGTGGTGAACAGATCCCGGTAATCGGCGTCCTCGCGAAGGAGATGATCGATGATGGTTCGCAGCGTCTGCTCCCGGGCATCGGCAAGGGCTCTGGCCGTCACCTTGGGATAGACGATGGGATCCTTGGCCAGACTGTCAAAGTCGTCAAAGGCCAGCATGTCGTCAAAGAATGCCCGCATACCTACTTCGAGGCGGGGGCTGCTCATAAGGCGATTGACCGCTGCTGCGCGACCTGCCTGGCTGTGCAATTCACCGCTGGCCGCCGCATCGAGCAAGGCGCTGTCGGGAGTGGCGTTCCATAGAAAGAAGCTTAAGCGGGACGCCAGGGCGTAGGCGTCCAGTCGCAGGGATTCCGGGCGATTGGGATCCGGTTCGGCTCTATCCATGACGAATAAAAACTCGGGGCTGATAAGGAGAGTCTCCAGTGCCAACGCCAGGCCTTCGTAAAAACTTCCCGTTTTTTCTGCGGCCCCGTGGGCTACGGCCACCAGGTCCGAGAGACGCCGGCTCTCCAGGGGCCGTCGGAATAGCATGCGACCGGTATCCCGGATGAATGCCGTGGCACAGCTGTCATCGGCCCCGTTTGAGGATACGGGTTCACAGGGTACGAGGTAAGGGCGGTGATTCCTGTCCACCACCTGCGCTGCGATCGTGGCAGCGGCCTGCTGGATCTGCGATACCTGGTCCGAGGTCAAACCCACAAAAGCGGCGCCAGACGCGAGAAGGCCATCCTTGCGCGGCAGCGGCGGTAGCGGTGGGATAACGCTTTCACTGATATCGCTGCCGAATATATGCGCGATGCTGTTGCTGTACTGGTCGCTGGTGAGCAGTCGCACACGCAACTCCGAGGCACCGGCGACCGTCGGCTTTGGCGTCTCGCCGCAGGCAGTAAGAAATAGACAGGCTGCCACTGCCGTCGCGACCAGTGCCTTCAAGGAAGAACGGCTTTGACCGGTATTAATCAAGTGCTGACCCTCGTATGGTCGGTTCCCCACTATAACATTCTGGGTCGAAAGCCGGCTTCACGCTCATTCCCATCGCTGCCTTGCGACCTGCTCTGGCGCGACGGGGCCGGCGCGATTCTCCCAGGAGTGACGGATAAAGGTCGCCACGGCCGCTAGTTCTTCATCATCGAGAATGTATTGAAACTCCTCCATGGGCTCACGCCATTTTTCCGGTAAATCGGCTCGCGGTGCCTCCGGGCTGTAAAGAATGGCATTGATCATGGATGCGGGGTTCTCCGCCTGCACCACGAGGCTGCCGCGGTTCAGCCGGGGCGCCATTTCTGGATCACCCTCACCGGTGGGTAGGTGGCAGGTGCCGCAATGGAGGTTATAAATCGTGCGACCACGCCCCATAACCACGGTGTCCGGCTCGCTGACGGGAGGTGGCTCTACCGCGGGGAGTGACTTGAGGTAGACCGCCATGGCATCGACATCTTTTGCTGTAAGGTGCCGCGTACTGTGCAAGATTACTTCGTTCATGGGGCCAAAGGATTCGAGGAAACCGTTGCGCGCCGTCTGGAGGTAAGCCCTCAGATCTTCCTTGGACCAGGCCCCCAGACCTCGGGACGATGCGGTGAGATTAGGGGCTGACCAGGGTTTGTAGACCCCCGGCATCACACGGTCCGAGTATTCGCCGCCGGCCATATGCGCCGTCGCTATCTCTGCTCCCAGTAGATTGCGGGGCGTGTGACAGGCGCTGCAGTGGGCAAGTGCTTCCACGAGGTAGGCACCGCGGTTCCATTCATTGCTCTTTTCGTCGTCTACCTCAAAAGCGCCCGGCGTGAAGAAAAGCAACTTCCAGATAGCCATGAGCGGACGCTGGTTAAAGGGAAAGGAGACGTCGTTGTCAGCGTTTTTCTGCTCCACGGCCGGGATGCTCTGGAGGTAGGCATAGAGGGCCGCGGCATCGTCATTACTCACCTGGGTGAATGCGGTATAGGGAAACACCGGATACAGATGCTCACCGTTGGCGCGCAGGCCGTGGCGCATGGAGTTCAGCAGGTCCCGGTCGCTCCAGTCCCCGATGCCCGTGGCTGTGTCAGGCGTGATGTTTGTCGAGTAGATCGTGCCAAAGGGCGTGTCGAAAGGCAGGCCTCCCGCCATATATTCTCCGCCGGCGGCGGTATGACAGCTCGCACAGTTTCCCGCCAGCGCGAGGTAGGCACCTCGCTCGATGAGCTCGGCCTCGGTTGCATCGCTGGCTGCCAATGGACCCGCATCGCTGTCCCGGTTGACGGGTTTAAACACAACAACGAGTACGACCAGGAGCGCGACCAGAGAAATAAAGACAAAAGCGCGGAGCAAACTCATAAAAATCTCATAGCATTTTCACAGCAATGGTGGTCACTTCAATGGAGAAGCCCGTCAGACATCGCTAAGTTATGGAGGCATGCCTGGCAGCGATATATGCAGTGCGCCTCCGGGGCCAGCGTGCCTGCGCTGCCGCGGCATTACCGGATAATGCCGCGTTTCTGTCAAGTGCCGGGCCTCAGGCACCACAATTCTGTAACACCCGAGACGTTTGCCGCCGCCGAAAGCTGCTGTTTTCCGGTAGCATTCAGCCACTGCGAGGTGACGTGGATGCACCGTCACTCAGGTGTTGGACAATAATGGGGAGTTTTAGATGCTGCAGAAAATGCTTATTCACGCCCTTGCCGGGTGTTTGGCGGTTATCGCCCTGACGCTGCAGGCACAGGCAGAGGTAAAGAGTCAGGCCGAGGCCGATAAACTCCTCGCGGCCAAGCTTGGGGGCAAGAGACCCATCGAGGCTCGAGAGTCCTATTGGCTTGAGGAACTGACCTGGATGGAAGTCCGCGATCTTGTTGCGTCGGGGCATACCACGGTCATCATTCCCACGGGTGGTATTGAGGAAAACGGTCCTTTTCTTGCGACGGGCAAACACAATGTGATCCTCGAGGGCAGCTGCCCGGCGATCGCAAGTCGCCTCAAAAACGCGCTCTGTGCCCCCATTGTCAAGTTTGTTCCCGAGGGCAGGATCGATCCTCCCACAGGCTCCATGCGCTTCGCTGGCACCATCAGCCTTAGCGCGGACACCTACGAAGCATTACTCACCGATATAGCGACCAGCCTCAAACAGTCAGGTTTTACCGATATCGTGATGATCGGCGACAGTGGCGGAAATCAGGAAGGTATGAAGAACGTGGCGGCGGCACTGAACGAACGTTTCGAGAAAACGCCGACGCGTTTCCATTTTATCGAAGCCTTTTACAACCCGGGTTGGGAAGCAACGGAGAACTACACCCGTGATGTGCTGGGTATCGATGAGACGCAAAAAGACGGGCACCACGATGACATCTGGGTGACAGCCATGATGATGGCCACTGATCCTGCGCAGGTGCGCTTCGATGAGCGGGTATCGGCGGGACTTGCGTCCATCAACGGCGTACCCATTACACCGCTGCAGGACGCTGTGGCGCTGGGAGAGCGCATGATTGCCTTTCGCGCCGCAATGACAGCGGATGCCATCCGTGACGCCATTGACTCGGCACGCTAGCGCTTAATCTGTTGCGGCGTAGGTGACGATTTCCTGCGCCAGGATGTCCGCGGCGTCGTAAAAGGGTAGGGCGCTTCGCAGCTGCTCGGACACCACAGAAAGCTCCGTGCAGGCGATGAGCAGGCAATCCACGCCAGCAGCTTCCAGTGCCTCGGCGCTGTTTTGCAACGCGGCATAGCCGCATCGCTCACCGCCATTGGCTTTTATGGCCTGAATCAGCGCCATAAGCTCGGTCTGTTGCGATGCCTCGGGGTAAACCGCCTCAATATTCCTCGTATCAAAGCTCGGTTCGTACAAACGAATCTGTGACAGCGCTGAAGAAGCAAGAAGTCCGACGCGCCTCGCAGCCGGCTGTGAAATCGCGATGCGTTTAGCGACGAGTTCTGTGATGTTCAGGAAAGGTACGTCCACCGCGCTCGCTAGCTCAGCGTAGAAATGATGCGCGGTGTTACAGGGCATGGCCAGGAAATCCGCGCCCTGGGCGACCAGCTGCTGTGCCATGGCCGTCAGGACGGGTACGGGGCTCGGGCCGGTTTTCTCAATGAGCGCCTTGATGCGCGAGGGTACCTTGGGATTGTTGTCGACCAGCATGCGAATGTGGTCGCAGTCGTCCGAAGCGGGGGTGGCCGCGATGACTCTCTGCATCAGGTCGACGGTCGCGGCGGGTCCCATGCCCCCCAGAACACCTACGGCTTTGCTGCGGCTCATATTCGCTAGTTATCGCCGTATGCAAAAGCGTCGCGATAGGCAAAGAGTGCCTGGGCGCCGCCGGTGTGGATAAACACGATGTTCTGATCTTTCTCGAAGTGCCCTTTACGAATGAGATCAATGAGGCCTGCGGCGCCTTTTCCGGAATACACCGGATCCAGAAGAATGCTCTCGCTGCGGGCAAAGATTTCGATAGCCTCAATGGTGCCGGCGGTGGGTATGCCATAGCCCTCACCGACATAATCGCAGTTGGCCTGCACATGCTCCCGCTGAACGGCACCGGGTATCCCCAGCAACTCTGCGGTGCTCTGGGCCAGTTTAAAGACGTTTTCTTCCTGTTTTGCCCTGGGTGCCCGGACCCCGATCCCCAGCACCGGGACCTGGCTGTTGCTGCCGGCAAAACCGGCGACAAGTCCCGCCTGGGTGCCGGCACTGCCTGTCCCGTGAACCACCAGGTCCATGGACAGACCCTGAACGTCCGCCTGGTAGAGCAATTCCATGGCGCAGTGAACATAGCCTAAAGCGCCGATAGGGTTGGAGCCGCCGCCGGGGACGATGTAGGGCTTTTTGCCATCACTCCTGAGCCTGTCAGCGAGTTCTTCCATGGCCCCGTTCATATCGGTGCCGCCGGCAACCCGGCTGATCGAGGCTTCGAAGAGTTCATCGAGCAGTACATTGCCGTTGAAGTTGTAGTCGTCGACGGTGCTGCCGGTTCTGTCCTCAAGGATGATCGCGCATTCCATGCCCATCTTCGCCGCGATCGCTGCGGTTTGCCGCGCATGGTTTGACTGCGTTGCGCCCTGGGTAATGATGGTGTCTGCACCCTGCTGCTGTGCGTCGGCCATGAGGAATTCAAGCTTGCGGGTTTTATTGCCGCCACCGGCGAGACCGGTGCAGTCGTCGCGCTTTATCCAGATGTTGGGTCCGCCCAGTGCCCTGCTGAGATTCGGCAATGGCTCCAGGGGAGTGGGCAGGTGGGCGAAATGCAGACGGGGAAAACGGGCTAGATGCATAGGTAAGCTCTGAGGACAATGAGGGTTGAAAGTTGCTAAGAGCGACAAGGTTACCGAATGCGCGTGGCCGCCGCCATTACGCTGCCGTCCAAGTTATACTGTTGTCCAACCGTTTGGAGAGAGATTTTCTGTGCATCGACCCTTTGCTTTTGTCGCGGGACTCGTGCTTACCGCCTGTTCATCGATTCAATACAACCTGCCTCCGGTTGCCAGCGAGACGGATGGTGAGCGGCGGGCGGGCAAGTTTATCTGGCACGATTTGATCTCGGATGACCCTGCAGGGACCGAGACGTTCTATGGCACGCTGTTTGGCTGGGAGTTCCGTTCGCTGGAGCTGCTCGGTGCCAGCTACTGGGTCATTAGTATCGAGGGCAAGCCCATTGGGGGCATGGTGGATCAGTCGGGTCTTCCCGCGCAGCGTGATATTTCCCAGTGGATGTCGGTGCTGTCTGTGCCTGATGCCAGTGAGGCGGTCACGATTGTCAGGGAAGCGGGCGGCCAGGTCCTGCGCGAACCCTTATCCATCGGGGATCGGGGCACTATCGCCGTGTTTGCCGATGCCCAGGGCGCACATTTTGCGACGCTGACCACCGTCACGGGGGACCCTCTTGATGACGAAGTCCTGCCGCCGGAAGGGGCATTCCTGTGGCACGAACTGTGGACCTCGGATGTTCCGGATGCTGCGCGTTTTTATGCACAGCTGGGGGACCTTGATGCCAGTGCGGGCGATGGCGAGGCTGATGCGATTGATTATCGCCTGCTACGCAGCGGTGACGTGACGCGCGGAGGTATTCGCAGCCTGCCTCAGTCCGATATGCCTTCTTTGTGGATGCCCTATCTCCGGGTAGAGACTCTTGCGCGACTGGAGGCGTTACTGGCCGCGGTGCCGACCCTGGGGGGAGAAGTGCTGGTGTCGACGGTGGCCCGTCCGGCGGGCGGCCATGTGGCCGTTATCGCCGGTCCGTCCGGCGCTCCCATTGCCCTGCAAACCTGGGGCGACGATCAGTCCCTGATAGAGGACATTTAAAATGTTTAGCTTAAAACAGGTCTCGGGAAATGGTCGGCGAATCCTTCGCTGCCTCGGATTGGCTGTTATCGCGGGCACGGTAATGTCGCTCAGCGGCTGCGATGATCCTCACGTCTATGGCAGTGTCGGAGTGTCTACCGGATACGGGGGAGGCTATTACGGGGGTTACGGAGGGTGGGGACAGCCGCGCATGCGCACCAGTATTTCTGTTGGCGGACGTATTCGCTGACTAAAAACTCCATCCCACGCCCGTGGTGACCCCCCAGTCGAATTCGCCGGCGGCGTCAATTTCCACTGTGGAGTTGTCATAACTTCCCCAGGCGCTGAAGTCCCAGAAGAGGTCGCTGATCATTTCCCAGCGCAGCGTAGCGCTGGTGTCCGCTCGTATACGACCGTTTTCGGTTAATGATGGGTACAGCGAGGCATCAAGTTTGAGTTTTAACTCAGGGCTGTCAAAGCGCCATCGCGAGTAGCCCAGGGTGAGAACGCCTTCAAGACTTTCCTGGGTGTCACCGCCAATACTCCGCTCTTCCAGTCCCTGTACGGACACGCTGCCGATGAGTTCGCTCCGGGGACTCTCCACAAAGTAGCGCCCGAGGCCCGCTCCTAAAGCAACACGATAGTCCAGGCCCAGTTCGTCGTTGGATTCAAAGCCGCCGAAAACCAGTCGATAGTTTGCGGCGCGATCGGTCCATACCTTACGCGACAGACTGATGCGTGAACTGGCGGTAGATTCCTCGTCCGTGTCAGAGACGGTGACGCGACTGGTAAGGGCATTGAGCGTTTCTTCATCTTCGTAGGAGATGTCTGTACGAAACTCCGTCTGAGCCACGCCGCTGGCCTTGGTGAAGGCGTAATTCGCGGCCACATAGATATCAATGCGATCGACAAAGCTCTCCTCCACCGGGCGGATCTCGACGACTTCCTGCCAGCCAAAGTTTTTTGAGCCAAAAACATCCTCAAGGGTTACCGTCCCCTGCATCGCTCCCGGTTTTACGCTGCCATAGAAGCGCTGTCCGTTATCCAGACGCAATTCGTAGTTAAAGTTTGATTCAATGCTGGCCACTTCCTGCCACTCAATGTCCAGAGTGCCCATGGCGTCTGTTTTAAAACTGAGGCGGCCCCCCAGCATTGATTTTATTTCGCCGGTAATTCGGTCACCGTTGTAGAGAGTGATAGTATCGGTCCTGCGCTGAGCCGCTGCCGAATCACTCAGACAAACGCAGATCAACAGGAGCATGATTACCATCATCACGCGTTGCAGCCGCCATGGGTCTCTTGCTGTTGGGCGCAGGTCTTGCCCCGCAAGCGTCTCCAAACTGTTCACCGTCGTTCACCGCTATTTGTCCGTGTGTGGCTCAAGTTTACCGCCATCAGCCTGCAAAATTCCCCTGATGGGAGTTTTACCGCCAGTACTGCTTCTTCTAACACTGTCGGTCCTGGCTCCCGCGGAAGCGGCCGTTGACAATGCTGCCTTTCCGGGTATCGCTGATGAGGCATCGCTTGTGGCGGGCCGAGAGCGATTTCTTCGCGCGCAGGAAATGATCAAGTCGGGGGACTGGTCGGCCTTCGATCGCGAACGAAAGAATTTGGATGGATATCCTCTGAGTCCTTACTTGGATTACGATCGTCTCCTGCGGCGGCTCACCGTAACTCCCGGAAGCAAAGCTCGGGAATTTGTGACGGCGCAAAGGCACAGCCCCCTCGGCGTACGTTACCTGGGGAGTTATCTGAGCGCCGCGGGAAAACGTCGTCGCTGGGGAGATTATCTTGATGCGGCGACTCGCGAACCCCGCAGTGAAAATCTACGCTGTTACTACGGGCGGGCGAAGCGGGCGAGAGATTCCGAGGAGGAGGCCTGGGCGCTGGCCAGTCGTTTGTGGGTATCTCCCAGCTCCGTCGATGATGCCTGCGACCCCCTCTTCAAACTCTGGCAGGCATCGGGGGGGCTCAACGACGCCCTTGTCTGGCAGCGGGCCAAGCTTGCCTTCGCCGCTCGGGAAGGAGGCTTGCTGCGGTACATCGCGTCCCTGGGTAGCGAAGATTTACAGCCCGCCCTGTCTATTTTGAGACGCAGCTATAGCCAGCCCCAGCGTAGCGTTGATCTGGCATCGGATCTTGGAGCTCCCTGGAAAGCGGATGTGCTTACCCTCGGACTGGAGCGTTTTTCGCGCTACGACCCGGCTCGGGCATTGAAACAGCTCGAGGCTTTGAATGATGAGCTTCTCAACGATCAGCAGCGCAAACGGCTGGTGTCGGCTATCGCTTTTCGGGGACTCCTCGAGAGAGATGAGGCCGTCAGGGCTTGGGCGGACGAGCGTCTTTCCCGGTGGGCTGACGACAAACTCACGACATTGCGCCTTCGTTGGGCGATTGCAGAGCAGGATTGGCCTGCCATTGCGCAACACTTTCTCTCCCTCAGCAAGGAAGCGCAGGAGGAGGGCACCTGGCGTTACTGGTATGCGCGGTCTTTGGAAGCCCGGGGCCGCGAGACTGACGCAGAAATGCTGTATACGGCCGTGGCAAAGGAGCGCAGCTACTACGGTTTTCTGAGCGCTGACAAGCTGGGCCTGCCCTACAGTTATCAGGAGGGAGGAGGTTCAGTCAGCACGGAGCCTGCTGCGGATTTGCCAGCGTGGACTAGGGATTCCCTGTGGCGGGTTCACGAGCTTAATGTCCTTGGCGAGAACCGGCTTGCGGAATCGGAGTGGACCTACACGCTGCGGCGTCTTGATGAGAATCAGCAACTTGCCCTGGCTCACATCGCAAAGGAGCAGGGCTGGCACCGGCTGGGTATTGATGCTGCGAACGCGGGACACCATTGGAACGCCCTCGATTTGCGCTTCCCGCTGGCCTTTGTGGATGACTTTTATCAGCGTGCCGCCGCGCAGTCCTTGCCAGTGAGTGAACTCATGGCTATTGCTCGGCGGGAGAGCGCCTTTTCTCCGACGGCGCGATCCCCGGTGGGCGCTCGTGGTCTCATGCAGTTGATGCCTGCGACAGGGCGCTCCGTCGCGCGCAAGGTAGGCGTTCCCGTAAGCACCAAGGCGCTGGACAACATCGAATACAATATTACGCTGGGCAGTGCCTATTACCATCAACTGCTGGAGCGTTTTGATGGTAATCGTGCGGTGGCACTCGCGGCCTATAACGCCGGCCCGAACCGCGTGAAAAACTGGTTGCGCGAGGATCTGCCGCTGGATGCGTGGATAGAGACCATCCCCTATCGTGAGACCCGCAACTATGTAAAAGCCGTGCTGGCCTACAGCGTGGTCTTCGACTATCGCCTGGGTGAGAAAGCGCAGTTGATGGGCGTCGCCAACCCGGCGCCAAATGACTGAACCCTCACCATCATTGAGTTTTGTGATTCCCGTGGTGAACGAGGGCCCACGGCTGCCCGCGTTACTGGCGACTCTGCGCCGTGAGTTTACCGATGCGGAACTTGTCGTTGTTGATGGTGGCAGCGCAGATGGCAGCGTTTCCCGCGCCCTGCGCGGTGCCGATCTGGTGCTCCTTGGCGAGGCGGGCCGCGCGCGGCAGATGAACCTGGGGGCCGCCTGTGCAAAAAACACCTGGCTGGCGTTTCTTCATGCAGATACTCACCCCCGCTTTGATGCGGGGGAGCTGCGGGCCGCTCTTACCGGCGATGTTCGCTGGGGTTTTTGTCGTATTGCCTTGCAGGGCCGCTCATGGGGGTTGGCAATGGTGAGCACTTTTATGAACCACCGCTCAGCGGTCACGGGCATCGCAACGGGCGATCAGCTTTTGTTGGTGGAACGGGAGCTCTTTGAAACGCTGGGGGGATTTTCTGCAGTGCCGCTTATGGAGGATGTGGAGATCTGCAAGCGTCTCCGTCGTCACGCCCGGGGGGGCATGCTGCCCCTCGAGGTGCATTCCAGCGGTCGACGCTGGGATGAAAAAGGACTTTGGCGCACGATTTTTCGCATGTGGGCGCTGCGTCTGGCTTATTTTGTCGGCGTGTCACCACGACGTCTCTGGCGGCATTACTACGGGAAACACGCTGTGACGATCTCCAGGGGCGGCCAGTGAGATGAGGGTGTCGCGATGTCTTCTCCAGCAGTTTGCCCGCTACCCGGAACCGGGTCGGGTAAAGACCCGGCTGCAGGCTGAGCTGAGCGCCACAGAGTCCTGTGCCGTTCACGAAAAGTTGCTGTTACGCACCGCTGCAACACTCACGCAGTCCAAGCTCGGCGTGACTGAGTTGTGGCTTGATAGGGCCGGGGAGCATGCAACGCTTTCCAAGGCTCTGGATCTGGGTATGACCGGGCCTTTTCTGCAGCAGGGCAGTGACCTCGGGGAGCGCATGGGTACAGCGCTTTGCAAGGGCCTCCAGCGCGCCGACGCGGTGGTCCTGGTAGGTAGTGACTGCCCTGTGCTGACCGCGGGGTATCTCGAGACCGCGTTTAACGCCCTGAGGCATTCGGACGTGGTGTTGGGACCTGCGGAGGACGGTGGCTTTGTGTTGATCGGGTGTCGGCGTGTCGCCGGAGGAATGTTGGCCGGTGTGCCCTGGGGCGATGACTCGGTGCTTGCGGCAACGCGCGCGAGACTCACCGCGGAGGGCTTATCGACCTGTGAGCTAAGCACCCTCTACGATATCGACACTCCCGGAGATCTGCGCCGATGGGAGGGGGAGCTTCGTTCAGGCGTGAGCGGCGACCGCTGAACCGGCAACAGCACTTAGAGTGCCTGTGTTCTGCCAATCGCTATGGACCTGCGCTTGCTGATAAAGAAGCCAGGCAATGGCCGTGCAGTAGCTTAGATTGGTTTGCAGTTCGCTGTCGGGATTGCTCAGAAAAGCCCGCTGACTCGCCAGTCCGCGGACGCGGCTTGCGATGTCAGGACGGAACGCCAGATAGCGATCCCACAGATCCCGATGCTGGTTCGAGGTGATCTGAAACAATCCCAGGCCGGGCTCCCGTCTGGAAAGCATGCCCCTTTCGGTCTTGCGAAGCGCTGCTGCCAGCAACTCCCGTTCCGCATCGGGGGACCATTCTCCGAGATATTCCAGAGTGGGTTTTATAACCTGCTCGCGCAGGTGTTCAGCTGTGATGTACATAGATAGCAAGCTCCTCGCAGGAACATGGCATGAATGCTATTTGGCATCTCATCACCGGTTTGCATGCTATTACCGATTGCTCCCAATCCCGTCCCAACGCGATGGACGCTCCTGTAAACCCGAAGCATCCGGAGTAACCGGTATTTAGGCGGTACCATCTCCGCCACGGTCTATTTTTACCATACCGATTTTAAATATCCAATATAAATTAGTGGTTTAGAGCATTTTATTTATCTTATTTTTGTATTTCGATGCTAACTGGGGCTTTTTTTGCCGATGTGGCGCCAAAAAAGGGGCGCGCAGCCGTGGGTTTGGGGATAAATTGATCAAAATTTAACCAATAAACAGCTTCGGCGCTAGCCCCCCGCGAGTTTTACCGTTAATCCCTCGGCTTCGAGCATGTTTTTGATGGTCTCGCGCTGGTCTCCCTGAATCTCAATGACCCCATCTTTGATAGCACCACCGACGCCACAGCGCTGCTTGAGAGCCTTGGCCCGCTTTTTCAAAGTCGGGGCGTCATCGGGGAGACCCGTCACCAGGGTCACGGCTTTACCGCCCCGACCCTTGGTCTCTCGCTTGAGGCGCACCACGCCGTCACCCGAGGGGGCCGCGGCTTTCAGAAGCCTGCAGCGGCAGTCAGCTTTGACCACGCCACAGTCCGGACAGAGACGGCCCTTGTCCGTGCTGTACACCGTGCGGGATTTACCTTGCGCGCCTCGACTCATGGACGTTGCTCCTGCCTTGGGGGGCAGTGTAGGGTACAGCGCTTTGTCATTTGGTGAACCCCGTGAACGAAGATCAGACCACTGCTGATATTGGTAAACTCCAGGCGGAGCTGGCGTTTCAGAACGACAGTGTTCAGCGTCTCAACGATGCCCTTGCGACCCAGCAGCAGGACATTCTGCTGCTCCAGCGACAGGTGGCATTGCTCGGCGAGCAATTGCGGGCCCTGCGCGAGAATGACAGCCAGACGGCCGGAGATAGCGTCGTCGAAAAGCCACCGCATTACTAGGTCCCAGGTACACTCGCGCCATGCAGTTTTCCAGCTTCGGTGAAAAATTTGCTGCCAACAGCGGTATCAGCGGTCTCATGGATGACCTCGGTGCCGCCCTGAGCGATGATCCTTCACTACTGTTTATGGGCGGCGGCAACCCCGGTCGCATCGAGTCAGTAGAAGCTGCCTTTGCGGCGCGATTGTCAGCGCTTGCGGCAGATAGAGATCGACGTCATGAGTTGTTGGGTGTTTATCAGGAGCCCCAGGGGGACCGGGTGTTCCGAGCAGAGCTGGCCCGGTTTTTGAGGCGCGAATACGGCTGGGCTGTGGGGCCTGAGAATATTGCCCTCGCCAATGGCAGTCAGTCCGCGTTTTTCGTGCTTTATAACCTGTTTGCGGGGCGGGCATCCGATGGTGTCGAGCGCCAGATACATCTGCCGCTGTGTCCCGAATATGTGGGCTATCGCGACATCGGGCTCAGCGACAATTTTTTTACCGCAACCAGACCTCGTATCGAGCGTCTCGCAGGCGGTCAGTTCAAGTATCACGTGGATAGTGATGCCCTGACCTTGTCTCCATCAACCGCAGCGCTCTGCGTCTCCCGTCCAAGTAACCCCACGGGAAACGTGATTTCTGACGAGGAAGTCGCACTCCTCGACGAACGTGCGCGGGCACAGGACATCCCACTCATCATTGACGGCGCTTATGGTCATCCTTTTCCGGGGCTTATAGAACCCTCGGCAAGCGCCTCCTGGACTGAGCATGACATTCTGATGCTCAGTCTGTCCAAACTGGGACTGCCGGGAGTGCGCAGTGGCATCGTTATCGCTCATCCGGATATCGCGCAGGCTTTTGCCCGGGCCAATACCGTGGTCAGTCTCGCCTGTGGCACCCTGGGCCCGCAACTCCTTCGCGGTATGCTCGATGACGGGTCACTCATGGCACTGTGCCGCCAGGAAATACAACCTTATTATAGGGAGCGGCAGCAGCTTGCCGTAGCAGCGGTAGAGGCGGGGCGGGGCGATTTGCCTGTGTGGATCCACAGGCCTGAAGGCGCCTTTTTCCTGTGGTTGTGGTGTGAGGGATTGCCCATCGACAGCTCTACTCTCTACGAGCGCCTAAAAGCACGGGGCGTTATCGTCCTGCCGGGCAATGAGTTTTTCATCGCTACGGGTGATGACTGGCCTCACAGCCGGGAATGTTTGCGAGTTTCCTATGCTGGAGATCGTGAAACAATTGAAGGGGGTATCGCACTGATCATGAGTGAGCTCCATCGCAGCTATGCACAGGGGCTATGATCATTGGTTACGACAGCCAGAAAAGCCATGGTCAACTAAAGCGCCAACGACAGCGCCAACGACAGCGCCAACACATTGAGAAAATACTAACAGGGGAAATATCAATGCGAAAAATAGTCCTTGCCACACTACTCGGCACAGCGAGTGTTGCTGCGGTCGCTCAGGAGTCAGCGCACCTTGACTGGCTCAATGCCAACTACGAGCAAACGGCGCAAACCGCACGCTCTCTCTGGGAATTTGCCGAAGTGGGCTACCAGGAAACCCGCAGCAGCGCGCTCCTCCAGGAACAGCTGGCCGCTGAAGGCTTCTCTATTGAAAGCGGCGTTGCAGATATTCCCACAGCCTTTGTGGCCAGCTATGGCAACGGTGGACCGGTGCTCGCGATTCTTGGTGAATTTGATGCATTACCGGGCATTACCCAGGATTCAGTGCCTACGCGAAGCCTTCTCGAAGCAAAGTCGGCAGGACATGCCTGCGGCCATAACCTCTTCGGCGCGGGTTCTGCAGCGGCGGCCATCGCCGTGAAGGAGTGGCTGGACAGCACCGGCACTCCCGGTACGATCCGCTTCTACGGGACGCCTGCCGAGGAGGGAGGCAGTGGCAAGGTGTACATGGTTCGCGCCGGCCTATTTGATGATGTGGACTTTGCCATGCACTGGCATCCCTCGGACAAGAACTCCGCAGCGGCGGCAACGACGCTCGCCAACCGCTCTGCGAAATTCCGCTTTCGGGGGGTATCTGCCCACGCTGCAGGTGCTCCGGAGCGCGGTCGCTCAGCGCTCGATGCCGTGGAGGCCATGAATTACATGGTCAATATGATGCGCGAGCACGTTCCTCAGCAAACACGCATCCACTATGTAATTACCTCGGGGGGCAACGCGCCCAATGTCGTTCCCGACTATGCCGAAGTCTTCTATTACCTGCGCCATCCCGAGGCCAAAACCGTGCGTTCCTTGTGGGAGCGTATGGAAGCTGCCGCGCGAGGCGCTGCGGAAGGCACCGGCACGGAGCTTGAAGTGGAGATCATTCACGGCAACTACCCGGTGCTGGTTAATGAAACGCTGCATAAAATGATGGACGCCACTATGCGCGAGATCGGTGGCATTGAGTACGACGCCGAGGAAGCCCGCTTTGCGAAAGAAATCTACAAGAGCTTTGATGATCCGGCGCGGGAACTGGGTTCCCAGGAGGAGATACAGCCCTACAGCCTGTCACTGAGTTATGGTTCTACCGACGTGGGCGATGTCTCCATTGCGGTGCCCACCGTTGGTATGAGTACGGCGACCTACGTGCCGGGTACTGCAGGACACAGCTGGCAGGCGGTTGCCGCTGCGGGTTCCTCCATTGGGTTTAAAGGTGCCGATCTCGCGGCCCGTGCCCTAAGCAGTGCCGCAGTGAAAATTTACACCGACGAGGCGCTGCGCGAAGCCGCTAAAGCGGAATTCGCCCGGCGTCGCGGTGATGATTTTGATTACGAGGCTCTCCTGGGAGATAGGGCGCCCGCACTGAACTACCGCAAGTAGACTATTTGACGCAGCATAAACCCTGCAGCTCGTATCAGGAGAAGGAACAATAGATGTCAGACAGTGAACGTAAGGACACGGCGGAGCAGGCGGAATTTCGTCGCTACTGTAAAGAGTGGATCGCTGATAATCATCCGGGGGAACCAACGGTACGTCTGCCGCTGTCGCCCCTGGAGATCATGACCCCCGAACAAATGGCCTATCTCCAGAGCTGGCAGAAGGCGGCTTATGATGCGGGTCTGGTCGGTTGTGATTATCCCGTGGAAGTGGGCGGGGGTGGTCGCAATGACTGCCAGCGCGTTGCCAATGAGGAGCTGGTGGCGGCACGCACGCCTTACTATCCCAACGTTATCGGCCTGGGTATGGCAGCACCCACGGTGTTTCACCATGCCAAGGATGAGCTCAAGGAGCAGCTGCTGCCGCGTTTGTTTTCCGGTGAAGATATCTGGTGTCAGGGGTTTAGCGAGCCCGGTGCCGGCTCCGACCTGGCCAATGTGCAAACCTTTGCAGAACCCAAGGGCGACAAGTGGATTATCAACGGCCACAAGGTCTGGACCAGCCTGGCCCATTTTGCCGAGTGGATGATCATTCTTTTGCGTACCGACAAAGGTCACAAATACGAAGGCCTGTCCTACTTTGTGGTGCCTATCGCCTCTGCCCTTGGTAAGGGGGTCACCGTAAAACCGCTGATCAAGATGACCGGTGAGACCGGCTTCAACGAGGTGCTCTTTGAAAATCTCGAGGTGGATGACAGTTTCCGCCTGGATGAGCTTGGCAAGGGCTGGCAGGTAGCGATGACAACCCTGCTCCACGAACGGGGTGCCGGTGAACTGGTAACGCCCCGCGCCGGTGGTCTCAAGAGCGAGAGTTCCCTGTCCATCAGTTCACGCAACGTCATGGACCTGGCGAGCAAAACAACCCGGGGTGCGCAGCAGGCATCTGCTGATCCCCTGCTGCGAGATCGTATGATGCGACAGCTTATCCGTGAGGAGGCGCTCAAGGAACACCAGCGGCGGTCCCGGGTGCCGGCACTCATTGACCATCCCATGCGGCTGCCCTTGCAAAACAAACTTCTCGCGTCGGAGATTGCCCAGGACACCGCGGCACTGGCTTTGGAAGTGGAAGGTCCGGCGGCAAGTCTGTATCTGGCAGATGAGAACGCACCTGCGAGGGGGCAATGGCCCCTGGCTTACATGAACTCCTACGGCATGACCATTGCCGCGGGCACCAGTGAAATTCAGCGCAATATTCTGGGCGAGCGAGTCCTGGGACTCGCCAAGTCCAAATAGACTTGCCGGCTACTGAAGGAGATTTTTGTGGCGCAACCAAAAAATTATGGATTTGAGGAAGAGGCGGGAATGCTTAAAGACGGTGCTCGCCGTTTTTTTGCGGAAAAGCTTCCCGTTGACCAACTGCATGCCCTGGTCGCTGATGCCTATGTGCCCGAGCGTGCGCCGGAGGTGAAATGGCGGAAGGAGCTGTGGGATGAAATGGTGGCGCTAGGGTGGACATCCCTGGCGGTGCCTGAGAGCGCCGGTGGCGTGGGCATGCCCTGGGTTGCCGTGGCGGCGCTTCTTGAGGAAAACGGCCGCGCGGCGTTTCCCTCGCCCCTGTTAACAACCCTGCAGGTCACTGCTGTGCTGAGCCGTTGTGGCCAGGCAGGAGAGGCAGCACTGGCAGAAATTGCCGGAGGCTGCGCAGCAACGATTGCGGTTATGGACGCTTCCGGCGGCACGGTTCCCGGTGCGGTGAAGGTAGTGGATGGCAAACTCAGGGGCACAGCGTATTTTGTGCAGGACGCCGGTAAGTGCGACAGCGTTCTGGTTGTGGCTGAGGACGATGATTCACCCGCGCTCTTTTGGGTGAAACTTGCAGGCGATGGTGTGGAGGTGCAACGGGATGCCATCATCGACCTGACCCGGGATCAGGCGAGGGTCTGCTTTGACGGCGTGACTGCCGCCCGCATCGAGACTGATGGCGCTGCGGCCTGGGAGGCTGCGCTACCGATCCTTTGGATGTTGGCGAGCGCGGATATGGTCGGTGCCGCGGAGTGGTTGCTGCAAACGACGGTGGAGTACGCGCAGCAGCGCAAGCAATTCGACCGATCCCTGGGCTTTTTCCAGGCCGTCAAACACGATCTGGTAAACGTGATGATCGCCATCGATGAAAGCAAGTCACTGCTGTACAGCGCAGCCTGCGCAATCGATCATGAACCCGAGCGCGCCCGGGAGCTGGCGCACATGGCAAAGTCGTCCGCGAGTGATACTGCAGCCTATGCGTCGGGAAGAACCGTGCAGATGCACGGCGGTATCGGCTTCACCTGGGAATGTTACGTGCACCTTTACTTCAAGCGGCAGAAGCACAGTCAGCTTTTGTGGGGTGACGCTGCCTGGCACCGTGCAGCGCTTGCAGAGCTGCTTCTGGATAGTCCGGCTGCGGCGGCATAAATGAACTGGAAAACCGCCGGTCTCATCGCCGTGGCCCTGCTCGTTGGCTACGGCACGTTGGCCCTCATTGCTTTTGGATAGCTGAGGGTCGGCGTCTGTCTGTTCAGGCAGCCATGCTGTCTTCAATTTCAAACTCTTCCAGAAATGCCATGAGCTTCTCTCGCTCAGACGCGTCTTCCCGGGTACGCGCCAGAAGATGCGTCGTGCGGGGTTCCCGATCCAGGAACAGCTTTCCGCTCACCTTGGCCGCTTCTGAGGCGGCGGCGAGCCAGATAATGGTGTCTGCTCCCTCTTCCGGGGTGCGCAGGATAAAGCGGGTGAGTGTATGAAAGGCGGGGAGGGATGACTCAACGCCCGGTGTGTCCGCCCAGCCGGGGTGCATGGCGTTAACAACGATACCGTCATCGGCCCAGCTCTCCGCCCACTCTTCCGTGACCACGGTGAGCGCCCGTTTGCAGCGCGCATAGGCTGTGGCGCCGGCGTAGTTTTTTGGAATCGCCTGCAGGCGATCCACGCGCAGTTGCTGGGAATACATGCCACCGGAAACTACGTTGATAACCCGGGCGTCTTCCGCTGCCTCCAGCAGAGGTTTGAGGGCCCGGGTGAGGCGCCAGGGACTGAGCAGCAGAAGGGCGAAACTTTGTTCCAGGCCCTCGGACGTGGTGCCCCACTCATTGAATAGTGCGCCAGCGTTGTTGACCAGGACGTTGATAGGCTCGCCAGCTTTCAGCAGCCGCTCAGTGAGGGCATCCACTTCCCCCATGATTGAGAGATCGGCAAGTTCCTGGCGTATCGCCATATTGCCGGTCTCTGCTTTCAGGTCTTTAACTACCGCTTCGCCGCGCTCGCGATTACGCATCACAAGAATGAGTTCGGCGCCTCGCTCAGCAAGATCCCGAGCCGTGGCGAGACCCAGCCCGGAGGTGGCTCCGGTGACGATGATCCTTTGCCCTTTCAGGGAGGCGCTCATAGGATCCCAACGCTTTTTCCCCCGGCGATAGCCCCACTTGCTGAACATGGCGAGACCGGGCCACAGGAGGCGGTCGGCTTTGGCGCTTCCCGGAGAGATTTCCGGTGGCGCGTTGCTGTCGTCCAGGGCGCGCTTAAGACCCCGCAGGGCAATCTTACCCATGCGCTGCATCCCTGATTTCAGGACACCCTCAAGGGCGGCAAAGGGCATTTTGTAGCTGAAATCTGCGTGGTAATCGATGCGGGTCTGGTCACCATCCTGGGTAAAATAGATGGTGTCCACTGCGGAGAACAACCAGCTCTCTGCCTGGAGGGTGACCATGTTCGGCGCTTCAAACTCTGTGATGGTGTACAGAAGCTCGATGGACCCGAGGGGCAGACGGCAGCGCACCTCAAACTGGGTTCCCGTTCCCACGGGGCCGTCGCTGATTTTGCGGGCTTTGAAGGCTGTGGCATCCCATTCCGGTGTGGTACGAAAGTCGGCGGTGTAATCGAAGCACTCCGCAACGGGGCGATGGACCCGGATGGTTTCTTTAAGACTGATCATTGGATCTGAAAACTCTGAAATCTGTTGCTGTGCTTACGCAGGTCCATGCCTGCCAGTTCACCTTTTGTCCATGGCCCGTCCGTGCTCTGCTTGCCTAATCCTCCACCCAGACATGCCTCAGGGGCTCGCCAAAATCGTCGTAGATGACCTGCTTTCGGGATCGTCGGCGTCCGGATTTTGTGGCGGGCTTTCTGGCGCCCTTGAGCGATTCCCTGCGTGCCTCGATCGTTGCCACCACTTCGGGAACCGGTGTGCGTTCACTGGGAGGTTCGGTAAAGAGTGGCCGGGAGGGCGCAGGCTGCGTTCCGGGCTCCCAGGCGCTGGCGCCGCGGGGGACATTATCGACCTGTCCGCCGACCTTCAGAAACTTCGCTGTGGCCTGCTCCAGCTCACGACGGATAGCCGCTTTCGACTTCACGCCGAGCTTGGGCTTGTTGTGTTCGTCTTTTTTTGTCATTGCTACGCTTTTTGCGAACCGGGATCCCTGAGCGTCCGTCGTTGACAGACAGATCGTTAAAAGACAGATAGTCGAACAATGCGCATTATAGCGTCCGATTTGGTGGTTCAGGACTACCGGTATCTGGGATAATAAATCGCTTTACTGATCGTCGGGAGTTGGACCTATGTTTTGGCTTGCTTTTACAGTCGTGGCTTTCGTCATGTTTTCCTATCTGGTGCTGAGGGGGGAAAACCTGTCGTACCTCGATCAGCCCGTGCCCGATCACAGCCCGAGAGCGCCCAGTGAAGCCATGCAGGGAGTACTCGCGTCTTTGCGTGAGTTCGGCGAGGGAGCCCACGGTCGTGGCCGCCAGCGTGTTCAGGCCGTCCGTGGCTTTATGGACAAAATGGGCGCCCAGCGTAGCTATGAGAGTGAATTCCTGGCGCTGTCGACACCGGACCTGCGCGGCGAATGGGTGCTGGCGCCCAAGCATGACACCGGGCGGCGGATTCTTTACCTCCATGGTGGTGCCTTCATTGCGGGAAGCCCTCTGAGCCACAGGCCTATCACCGATCGGCTTGCCCGTTTGACCGGTGCTGCGGTCTTTGTCCTGGACTACCGACTGATGCCTGAACACAAGCGCATCGATGGCATCGAAGATTGTCGGCGGGCGTACCGATGGATTCTGGAGAATGGGCCTGATGGTCGTTCACCGGCGCAGACCCTGGTGGTGGCGGGGGACTCAGCCGGCGGTAATCTCACGCTTTCCCTGCTGTCCTGGGTGCGGGATCAGGGTTTGCGCCAGGCGGATGCCGGCATCGCCCTGTCGCCGGCGACGGACGCTGTCCTCGACGCTCCCAGTCTGCGCCATAACATTGCCAGCGATGCCATGCTCGGCCCGGCCTTTGGTTTTCTGGCAAAGGTCCCGGGTATCTTCCTTCTCTGGTACACCTGGGCCACCTCGCGGATGCTGCCCGCCGATCCGCGTATATCGCCCCTGCGGGGTTCCCTGGCAGATCTACCCCCGATTCTTGTGCAGGCCAGTGATTCAGAGATGCTCCTGGATGACGCGCGGCGTTATGTGGCGAAGGCCCAGGCAGCGGAGTCGCCGGTGGTGCTGCAGACCTGGCCTGACATGGTCCATGTGTGGCAGATGTTCACTCCGGAGCTTGAAGAGGCCGAAGAGGCCTACCACAACATTGCTGAGTTTCTCGACGCGGTCCTGCCCTCCAGTGCCGAGCAGGCCGCATGAACGCTATCCGCTCGTCTCTGGTGTTCGCCTGGATGGTTGTAAGCATTATCCCTATCGGTCTGGGTCTGGTGATTGCTTCCCTGTTCCTCTCTTCAGGTAATTTGTGGGGCTACTTTGCCAGGCCCTGGCTGCGCGGGGTGATCGCCGCGGCCCGCTGGATCGGCGGGGTGGACTACGAGCTCCGCGGGGCGGAAAACCTGCCCGGCCCTGAGGATATGCGCCGCGTTATTTTGGTATCAAAGCACCAGTCGACCTGGGAGACTTTTTTCTTTCCCAGCATGATGCCCCACAACCTGGCTTACGTTTTTAAGAAAGAGCTCCTTCGGATTCCTATTTTCGGTTGGTGTATGGCACGTCTGGAAATGGTGCCCATCGATCGCAGCAAACGTTCGGAAGCCTGGAACAAGGTAGCGCAGTTTGGCGTCAGGCTCATGGACAAGGGGCGCTGGATCATCATGTTTCCCGAAGGCACCCGCAGCGAACGGGGAGGGCAGGGGAACTATAAAAACGGTGCCAGCCGTTTGGCGGTGGCGACCGATGCCTGGCTCATACCCATTGCCGTGAGTTCCGGTCAATGCTGGCCGCGCCGATCCTTCTCCTTTGTTCCGGGAAAAATTGATGTATCCATTGGTACACCGATCAACGCTTCGGGCGGTGATCCTGAAACCCTGATGAGACAAGTAGAAAGTTGGATTGAGGAGGAGATGCGCCGCATTGACTCCACGGCCTATGTCCAGGAGAGCCCCGGCATCGTCGGGAAACGCACTGACGGTGGGTGATTATCCCCTACCCGAATGCCGCGCACTGATCCTCAGCGCAGACCCGCAGTGGCGGGAAGCGCTGTGTTCGCGGCTCTGTGAGCTCGAAGCCCGCGATAACGAGGACTCCCAGCGCTTTTTGTTGCAGCTGCAGGGTCTTGCCGGTCGTGAGGAGCTTCTGGAGCAGGCGGAGCGGGATGGAACGCTTCAGTGCGTGGTTCTGGACGCGGCGAGTCTGCCTGACGTTTCGAGCATCATCGCAAAGTTGCGTTGTCTGCGCAGTGAGCTGGACATCTTTGTTGCCGTCTCGCCCGGAGAGAGGCCCGCGGATGATCGCTGTGAACTGGTAGATCGCGACGATAGCCGCGCCGAAATTCTCCTGCGACGCGTACGCCGAGCTATTGGGAAACGGGCCAGCACGCCCTTTGCCGATACGCTGCGGGAGTACGTGGAAGGGGCCCGGGATGCCTGGCACACGCCGGGGCACTCCAGTGGAGACGGTTTGCGCGAGAGCCCCTGGGTGGCGGATTTTTATCGCATGATGGGCGAGCACGTGTTTAACGCAGATCTGTCTGTGTCGGTACAGGAGTTGGATTCGCTTTTGGAGCCGTCCCACGTGATTCATGCGGCCCAGGATCTTGCGGCAGATGCCTTTGGGGCAAAACACACGTTTTTTGTAACCAATGGCACGTCCATGGCCAACAAAGTGATCGTGCAGCACGTGCTGGGCAATAGCGGCAAGATGCTAGTGGACCAGGCCTGCCACAAGTCTGTGCATCACGCAGCCATCATGTCCGGTGTCGACCCCGTGTATCTCCCTGCGAGTGTTAATGAAGCCTACGGTCTCTATGGACCTGTGAGTAAAGCAAGTATTGAATCGGCAATTGATGCCCACCCCGACGCGGGTCTGCTGGTGCTGACGTCCTGCAGCTACGACGGTTTTTACTATGACCTGGAGCCCATCATTCGCCGCGCCCATGCAGCGGGCTTAAAGGTACTGGTGGATGAGGCCTGGTATGCCCACGGCTATTTTCATCCCCGGTTGCGACCCTGTGCCCTGGAAAGCGGTGCCGATTACGTCACCCAAAGTACGCACAAGATGTTGTCGGCGTTTTCCCAGGCAAGCATGATTCATGTGGCTGATCCTCACTTCAATGAGGCGCGCTTTCGGGAACACCTGAATATGCATACCTCGACCAGTCCCCAGTACGGCCTCATCGCCAGTCTGGACGTGGCCAGAAAACAGATGAGTATGGAGGGCTTTTCACGCCTGGATCGCTGCATCGGCTATGCACAGGAGCTGCGGGAAGGCATTGCGGACAGCGGTCGATTCCGGGTCCTGGGCCTTGCGGACATGCTGCCCGGGGAGTTGAGCGATGATGGTGTGCGCCTCGATCCCACCAAGCTCACCATCGATGTGAGCCGAGGGGGATGCAGTGCCCGGGAGCTGCAAAAAGCGCTTTATGAGAAACACTCCATCCAGGTGGAGAAAATTACCCACAACACGCTGTCAGTGCTGGTTACCCTGGGCACAACGCAAGGCAAGGTTCTACGACTCCTGAATGCGCTGCGCAGCCTTGCCCGGGACCTACCAGAAAAACCCGTGAAGTTATCGCCTCCCAGCGTACTTCCCGCCATTGGCATCATGCAGCAAAATCCCCGGGACGCGTACTTTGGTGCCTGCGAGGACCTGCCCCTGAGTGATGACAGTCACGGCATCAATCGCTCACTGATAGGTCGTGTCAGTGCTGATCAACTGGTGCCTTATCCGCCGGGTATTCCTGTGCTTGTTCCCGGGCAGCGGATCAGCGAAGACGTCCTCGACTACCTGCTGGATCTTTATCACGATGACAGCGGTATTGAGTTGCATGGTCTTGCGAAGCACGACGGCAGGCCCATGCTGCGGGTTACCAAGAGGGTGGATAACGACGCCCGGCGCACACTTTGATTGATCCATAGGAGGAATCGGCATGGCCATTCAGGAAAAATATATCGACTACACGGTGGGGGACAGAACCCACGAGGCCTTTCTCGCCTGGGATGATGATCACAGCGGGCCCCGTCCCGGTGTGATGGTGGGGCATGCCTGGGGTGGACGAAGCGAGTTTGAGGAAGACAAGGCCCGGTGGCTTGCGGGCCAGGGATACGCAGGGGTTGCCATCGACATGTATGGCAAAGGTGTCCGAGGCTCGTCGCCTGAAGAAAACACTGCGCTGATGACGCCTCTTCTCGAGGATCGGGGGGAGCTCCAGGCGCGTATGGAGGCATCCCTTGCCTTGGTTCGATCCCTGGAGCCAGTGGATGCGTCCCGCTGTGCCTCCATGGGGTACTGCTTTGGTGGCCTGTGTGCCCTGGACCTGGCGCGTATGGGGACTGACGTCGCAGGCGTAATATCCATTCACGGTCTGTTCATGCCGCCCGGAAACACCCACGGTATGAAGATTTCCGCCAAGGTGCTTTGTCTTCACGGCTACGATGACCCCATGGCCGACCCTGAGAGCATGCTGGCACTGGCGAAGGAGCTGAGTGACGTCGGCGCAGACTGGCAGGTGCACGCCTACGGAGGCACACTTCACGCTTTCACGAATCCTCAGGCGAACAATCCGGACATGGGCACGGTGTATCACCCTCTGGCAGATGCCCGTTCCACCGTGGCAATCAGCAATTTTCTGCAGGAGCTCTTCGGCGCCTGAACCTTAACAGGGGCTCAGCGGAATAGGCTCTCCAACCAGCGACGCCAGCCACCCTTTGATTCGGGCGGCTTTTCCTCATTACCGGCAGCGGGTGTGCTTCCGGCGCTGCCTCCATTGATGCTGTTATCAGGAGCTCCATCAAAGGTGGCGTTAAGCCACGCTGCGGTGCGCACTGCGGACAGCGCCAGTCGCTGTTCTGCCCGGGGCAGCTGCTCACGGATGTAAGGCTTATCGATGGTAGCCGGGACGGGATAGAGCGTTTCCCGTAAGGCGGCGCTCTCGCGGATCCACAGCAGGGGATCTCCGTCCGCTGCCGCGGGCTCCCGAAGCAGGTCACTTTGCTGGTAATAGCGGAGCCAGGCTTGTTGGCTGCGGCCGGTGCTTTCAAAAAGCTGCCGATCCCACACGCGGTGCAGATTAGACGTGTCGCCATTGAACTGCACCGTGATCTGATTGCCCCCGCGATCCCGTCCGTTACCTACATGCATGGGTTGCTGCAGGTCCTGAACGATATGTATGGCGAAGCGCAGTGCCAGGCGTTTGCGCTCAAGGGGGGTTGCCCCGTCTCTTAAGTCCTCCCGGAACTGATGTAATGCCGTGTAGCCATCGCCCTGGGGTGGCGCGCCTACCTGTATATAGCGTTGACCATCCGGCACGGTCACGTAGTGATAGGGACCGGCCTCCTCCTGCCAGAACCGCTTTGGACTGCTGCGCATGCGGTCAGCCCAGGTCGCGGCGGAGGCCAGGGTCTCTTCACCGAGGAGCTGCTCGACTTGGGATCGGGTGTTAGCGCTCAGGTAAGGCGTCGCGAGTAGGGCGGCAAGCTCATGACCCATGGCTCCCCAGGCCCTTACGCCAGGACTCCACAGTAGGGTGTTGCCCAGGAGGCAGAGCGCCACTAGCAGTGAGGGAGTGGCCGCTCTTGTGGTAAGCGGGGTTTGGTCTGCGAAGACGGGTCGCGTTCTGCTTTTCATGGAGCAAGTTTACGTCGGTCCCCGGCCCTGGAGCCACACTGCGCGGAGTCCCGGGCTGTGATATAAAACGGCCGCCCCTATTCTGGAAAAAACATCATGAACAGCGACTTACAACCGATCATTATTGGCGTTGGCCAGGAGGTCTGGCGGGAGCGCGACGTCAGCCGCACACCGGTGGATGCACTGCAAGCTGTGGCGACCAAAGCCCTTTCCGACACCGGGTCAGAGCAGGCTCTGGCCGCCATCGACCGTATCGTGCACGTACCCTTTTTGATGAATCAGGTGCCCGGCTTTGTGGAGGCCATGCCGGTGAATCCGGGAGCAGCACTGGCCGAGCGTCTCGGCATCAGCGCCGCGCAGTTCACATCCGATGTGGGGGGTAATCTTCCCCAGCAGCTGCTCAATGAATTTGCGAGGCGTTTGACCCGGGGCGACGGCGATGTGGTCCTGCTTTGCGGTGTGGAGCTATTGGCGACGTTCCTGGGCGCCGTGCGCGGAGGCGAGGGCTTCCCCGACTGGGCAACCGGACAGGAAGACACAGCGATGCAGGTGGGTGAAACCCCGGTGATGACCGCTGCGACCGAGCAGGCTCACGGGCTCTATGAGCCTATCAATGCCTATCCCCTGTTTGAATCTGCCCAGGCCCATGCCCGGGGTCTCTCCAGTGAAGAACACCAGGCGCTCCTCGGCAAGCTGGTGTCAGGCATGAGCCGTGTTGCTGCAGACAATCCCTACGCCTGGAAGAATGAGGGTCTCTCTCCACAGGAAGTGCTGTCTACCGACGGCGGCAATCGCATGATCAGTCATCCCTATACCAAAGTGATGAATGCTGTTCTGGCCGTGGACCAGGCGGCGGCAGTGGTGCTGACTACCGTGGGCAAGGCCCGGGAACTCAACATCGATCCTGAACGATGGATTTATCTGCGCGGCGCTGCCGCAGCTCACGATAGCTGGTATCTGGGGCAGCGGATGAAACTCAGCGAGTCGCCTGCTCTGAAGGCGGCCTGCCATGGGGCTCTCTCCCAAAGTGGATTGGATGTCGAGGACCTCACGCATTTTGATCTTTACAGCTGCTTTCCTTCCGCGGTGCAGGCTGGCTGTGACGCGTTGGGGCTCGCTCCCGACGACCCCCGGGGGGTTACCGTGACCGGGGGTTTGAGTCTCTTTGGTGGGCCGGGTAACAACTACAGTCTTCACGGTATAGCGTCCATGGTGGATCGTCTCAGGGAGACCCCCGGCGGGGCCGGTCTCGTGTGGGCAAATGGGGGGTATCTCACGAAGCACGCTGTGGGTGTTTATGCGCGTGAGCCGGGCGACAGCCCCTGGGAGCCGGGTGACGATGAGATGCTTCAGGCGGCCATTGACGCGCTACCCCTCGTGGAGCTTGTGGACGAGGCAGAGGGAGGGTTTCTTCTGGAAGCGCACACGGTGACCTACGCCAAAGAGGGGCCAACGCGGGCCATTGCCCTGGGAAAGCTCGCCGATGGGCGTCGCTGCGCTGCGGTGAGTGATGATTCAAATGTTCTGCAGGCCCTGGTGTCAGGCAGTTACGTCGATCAGCTGGCGCAGGTGTCTCATGAAGACGGTCTGAACCGCTTCCGGCTGCTAGATCCGCTTTCGCAGGATCGAGTCTTGAAGGACTGAGCTCGCCTCTCAGCTGATGGTTTCGAAGCGATTCGCTTCAAGGTTTTTCTGCACGTTATCGATTTCGAAAAGCTGACCGTTCATGGCGATATAAACGCCGGGGGCTGCTGCCTGCAGCGCTCCGATGGCGCAGCCTATATTAAAGATCGCATCGGAGCCTTTGAATGCGGCCGGCTGCAAAGCGCCGGTGAGAACAATGGTTTTCCCCGCAATTCCCTTGAGCGCCTGACCCGTGCGGACCATGCCGTCGGTGCCGTGGGTGATCAGTACCTGCTGCTCCGGGCAACGCTCCGTGCTTTTCCGGATGGCATCTCGGTCATTCTCAGTGAGCTCCAGGCTGTCCTTGCGCAGGGCCGACTCCACTGTGTAGGGGAATTGTGCGCCCATACTATCCAGTAGTTCGCCGATCACGGGCTCCCCAACCTGATAGTCGCTTTTAGCATCGAAGTAGATTTTATCGATGGTGCCGCCGGTTGTGATGATGTGTAGATTCATAGTGGGGCTGAGCCTTCTGAACAGAAGGCGAATCCTGCTACATGCACGAGCCGCTGTCGAGGCTTCCCTGGGGAGCGTTCTGGCTTCCGCTTTTGTTGCCCATCTGGAGGCACAGGCCGCTTATAATGCCCTCTGCAATAAGGCATGAGATAACAGGAACGCAATTTATGGGTTTTTACGAACGTCATCTGCTGCCGCACTTTATAAACTGTGCCTGTGGCAGCAAACCCATTAGGAGGCAACGGGAGAAGATTGTTCCCCGGGCAGAGGGCACCGTGCTAGAGATAGGCATTGGAACGGGGCTCAATCTTCCTTACTACAACAAGGGTCAGGTGGAACGGCTCATCGGTCTGGATCCCTCCGAAGCATCCTGGGAGCTGGCGCGGGCGAGGGCCGAGAACATTGGTTTTCCCATTGAATTTATCGGTCTTCCCGGCGAGGAAATCCCGTTGGAAGACAATAGCGTTGATACGGTGGTCATGACCTACAGTCTGTGCACCATCCCTGATCCCGTGACCGCCCTGCGGGGCATAGCCCGCGTCCTTCGTCCTGGCGGCGTTCTTCATTTTGCGGAACACGGGCGCGCCCCGGATGAGTCCGTCCGGCGCTGGCAAAATCGTTTGGATCGTCCCTGGGGCGCTATAGCGGGCGGCTGCCATCTCAACAGAGATATCCCCGCGCTGCTGGCCGAGGGCGGATTCCACAGCGAAGACCAGGAAAGTATGTATCTGCCCAGCACGCCACGTTTTGCCGGTTTCAACGTCTGGGGCAGCGCAAGGCCCGGGTGAGTCTTGCCCATGACCTCAATACTGCGGAGCACGCTACTGCTTGTGCTTGTTTCGCTTGTGTTCTCTACCACGGCTTCTGCCGAAGGCCTGCGTTACCGCATCGAGGGGGCTGCCAAGGAAGTCAGGGAAAACGTTCGTGCCTATCTGGGGGAACCCCCCGGTGAGGAAGGCGCCGTCGAGCGCTTTTTGAGCACCGCACCGCTATTGGCGGCCAGGGCTCTGGAGGCGCTGGGGTATTACGAGCATCAGATAGACCTGCAGGTGGATCGCAGTGGTGATCCCTGGAGAGCGACGCTAAACCTTGTCCCGGGCGAGCCCCTGCGTTACACGGCGGTTTCAGTGCGCCTTCTCGGCGAGGGCGCCGGCGACGGGAGGCTGTCCGGCGTTGTCGATTCCCGAGCGCCGGAGGTAGGGGATCCCCTGCATCACGGGCGCTACGAAACCCTGAAGCGGGATTTGCTGCAGGTGGCGCGCCGGCGAGGCTATTTTGATGCCGCTTTTACACAGAACCGGGTTGACCTGGATGTGGCCCGGCATCAGGCGACGCTGTCGCTAATCTTTGACTCCGGAGCCCGTTATCGCTTTGGCTCGGTTAATCTGGACGAGATGGTAATAGACCGGGGCCTGCTGGAACGTCTGCTTCCCTTCGAGTCAGGTGCCCCCTATGAGCAGCGGTTGCTCCTGGAGCTTCGCCAGCGCCTGCTGCGCCTGGGATACTTTGGCAGCGTCACGGTGCTGCCCGATCTCCCTAAGCGCAGCTTTCCCGGGGTCCCCATCAACGTTGCGCTGACGACCGCGCCCAGGCATAGCTATGAGGTGGGTGTGGGTTTCAGTACCGATACG
>NZ_CBFHZO010000105.1:0-81819 GCF_965660375.1 Congregibacter sp.
AGCGACTCCCGCGCAGCCAGCGCTTTCAGCGCCGCGTCCGTAGGGGCTGCAAGAATAAGGGCGATAGCCTCTGCACGCTGCTCCACGTCCTTCGAAGACAGCTTCGCCATGGCCTGGAGACTTTGCAGCTCCGCCCGCAAATGGTTGTCAATGGCAACGCGACGCACATCGCGACGACCGGCCGTACCCAGGGCTTCTCCCGTAAGCACATCGCTCAGTTGATAGCTGGAGCCGTCCCGCTCGGCAAGCACTACCGCATTATTCCTTCGATCGCGGTACAAGGCCCCCCGGGAGACCGCATCAAATACCGCATCGGTTTTTTCGTCACCGCTGGCTGCGATCTTTGCGAGTAGCTCACGTTTCTGGGCGGCGTCGGCCTGGCCCAAGTCATTTACCCAGTCGCGCAGGGTGTCAGCCTGAGCGGCACCGCTAAACAGCAAGCACAGAAACAAAGCGCGCAGTATCAACATAGCATCAGGTTTCGCAGGGGCGAAAAGCGAGCGCGCAGCAAATGCATGGCATCAGGCCGGGGGCGTAGCGGAGGGACCGCCGGCCGCCTACTCAGTGTCCTGCGACAGACAGCGCTCCTCGTCCTGCTGGTAGTTACCGCAGCGCAGGGGCGCACTCCAGTCCGCAATGAGATCCTGTGATCCGGGCAGATAATCGGACCAGGCATCGCCGGCCACGGTTTCTGGTGTCTGCCAAACCACCTGAAACTGTCCGTCGTCGAGGATCTCGCCGATGAGTACCGGCTTACTAATATGATGATTCGCCTGCATGGTCGCCATGCCACCGGAGAGGTTAGGTACGCTAACGCCGATAATCGCGTCCTGCACCGCATCCGGATCTGTGCTTCCTGCTGCCTCTACCGCCTTGGCCCACATATTAAAGCCGATGTAGTGAGCCTCCATGGGATCATTGGTCACACGATTGTCATCGCCGATGAACGCCAGCCATTCATCGATAAAGTCGAAATTGGCATCCTCCTCCACGCTCATAAAGTAATTCCAAGCGGCGAGGTGACCCACCAGGGGACCCGTGTCGATGCCTGAGAGCTCTTCTTCACCCACAGAGAACGCGATGACGGGGATGTCCGTCGCACTCACCCCCTGATTGGCGAGCTCCTTATAGAAAGGCACGTTGGCATCGCCATTAACCGTCGATACCACGGCCGTCTTGGCGCCGGTGCTGCCAAAGCGTTTAATCTCCGCAACAATGCTCTGCCAGTCAGAATGTCCGAAGGGCGTATAGTTCACGAGGATATCCTCAGACGCGACACCTTTTTGGGCGAGATAAGCCTCAAGAATTTTATTGGTGGTACGGGGATAGACATAGTCGGTGCCGGCGAGCACCCAGCGCTCCACACCCTGTGACATGAGGTAGTCCACCGCCGGTATCGCCTGCTGGTTCGGTGCGGCGCCGGTGTAGAACACGTTTCGCGAAGACTCCTCACCCTCATATTGCACAGGATAAAAAAGCAACCCGTTGAGCTCCTCAAAAACCGGGAGCACGGATTTACGTGAAACCGAGGTCCAACAGCCAAAAACAACGTCAACCTGTTCACGCACCAGCAGTTCCCGCGCTTTCTCCGCAAAGAGCGGCCAGTCAGACGCCGGATCTACTACCACTGCCTCGAGCGGTCGACCCAGCAGGCCGCCGCGGGCATTCTGCTGCGCAATGAGCATCAACACCGTATCTTTGAGAGTGGTTTCACTGATCGCCATCGTGCCGGACAAAGAATGGAGCACACCCACGCGAATAGGCTCCGGCGCCTGACTGCGAGCCCCCGCAGAACACAGACATAAAAGCAGAATAAAGGTCAGACTTTTTTGAAGCGGCAGGGGCATAAACGATGACTCCGGGCAATCAGTAAGTTATCCGATGACCGCTGCAAAACCCGAGCCATGGTAAGCCGACCGCGCTCTGGGCCTTGCGCTCCAAACCACAGCGCTTGCGCACCAGTTTTTGGCAGGGAATGACCAAATCGCACTATTACGGTGCGATAGTTAGCTATTCAGGGAGCGACCACAAAGGGGTATTGGAATCGCCGTGCATCCGTAAAATCGGCGACCGCCTGCGCTACCGCAGCGGCCTGATAATCGGCAAGCACCTGGTCTCGAACGCGCTCAAAGGGCAGGAGCTGCGGCGCGCTGCGATCTGTGACACGAAAATAATGCCAACCCTGACGGGACTCATAGGGGCCCCACCATTCTCCAGACGCAAGCCCCTGAAGCACCTCCAATAGCGGCTGTCCGAAGAGACCACGAATCATACTAACGCCATAGTCAGGAAAGTCTGTGCCCTGCCAGGGCACGGCCCCGGGCTTTGCACCGTCCTGATTCAGCTGTTCGCGAAATTGTTCCGGGTTTTCAGGCTCTGACAAAAACACCTGCTGCGAAAAGCTGATGCTGGCCTCGGTGTAATAACGCTGCATGTTGTCTGTGTAGAAGTTAACCAGATCTTTAGGCGTCGGCTCGACAATCTCACCGGTAACGCGCTGCTGCATGAGTTCAATAATCAGCTCGCGAACGCTGGCATCGCTGAGATGGAGCTCAGCCGCAAGCCCCTCCCGATAGAGAAGTTCCCGCTGGTAGTAGTCGTTCAAAATGGCGTCGATATCATCGCCCTGCGCTGACTTACCGGTCAGCATTTCCCATTCCGAAATAAGCAGGGCTTTAGAGCTCTGACTCAGAGTAATGGGCGTCGTCGAGTCGCGGCTCAATAGTGCGTAGACAACAAAAAAAAGCGCACCGATGGCAAAGAATGCGAACAGCGGGTCCCTGAGCCAGCCTCCACGAGAACGAGGGTCAACCATAAGTGACAAGCTTGCTCACTTAGGGTTGTGGGCGGCCATAGTCAGGATCAATCTCTTCCGCATCACCCGCTTCCAGCGCCTCTTCTCCCGCCCCGGGCTGCTGGTCTTCCGTGGAAAGCTCCGACAGGTAGGAGCCATCGGTAATACCGGTTTTGCGCATGGCTATGCCTGTGAGGCAGGCATGCATAATGTAGTTCGCGTTGAGCGCGGAGCGGTAAGTGTTATCCAAGAGCGGATCGAGCTCTACGATTTCAAAACCAATCATTTCACTCTCAGTGCATAGCGCGCGCACAATGGGAATGGCTTCACGCATGGTCAAGCCACCGGGCACCGGGGTTCCGGTACCGGGTACAAAGGCAGGATCCAGCACATCGACATCAAAGGAGATAAACAGCTTTTCGGTGCCCTCCCGCGCCTCGCGGACCGCATCCTCCATGACCTGCTTCCAGCCTTTCTTCTCGACCTCTGCCATGGGGTGGTAACGCATGCCGTTATTGCGCATCCATTCAAAACCCCAGGCGCCGGGCCAGGGACCGCGCAAACCCACCTGAATAAAATTCTCCGCCTTGACGTGCCCTTCCTTTATTGCGCGATAAACCGGCTGGCCATGGGTGATGTAGTGCGCCTGCCCCTTGCCCGCGTCAAAATGGGAGTCAAAGTGCACCACGCCAAAACTGCCCTTGCCGTGCACATCGGCAAGCCCTGCGATATCCGGATACTCCAGGGAGTGATCACCGCCCACAATAAACGGGACCGCACCGGTCTTAGCGATCTCGGCAACGCGCTCCCGAACGTGATGCACACTGATTTCGGTGCTCATATTGTCGATGGCTATGTCGCCGTAATCCACGATGCTGAGGACTTTGCTGGGATTCACCATAGTCGCCATATCATTGCCGGCCTGGTAATAACCTGTGCGCATGGCCTGAGGACCAAAGCGCTGCCCGCGATAGTAAGTCCCCATATCCAGGGGTGCCCCTACAATCGCCACCTCCACATCGCCGGCTATCAGGTCCTCCGGATAGATCGCCACCGGGGCACCGGCAAAGGTTTGTACTCCACCTCGTCCGCCACGGGCGTAATAGCTGAGATGGATGGGACCGGGCTCACGCTGGGTTGCCAGCGCCCGGGGGTTCATAAGCTTCCAGGAATTAAAGTCTTCGGCTTCAGTATTGAGAGGGATCGACGCCATGTCAGTCTCAGGATTAAATTTGCTGGCATCCTCGAGGTACTGCATGGCGTCCACAAAGGCCTCCACCTCTTCGAGGGATTTACCCCGCAGACGCACAAACAACTTTTCCCAGGTGCCCGCGAAGCCTTTCCCCTCCTCCATGAGGTACTCGCGCTTTTCCTCCGCAAGGCCATCGATGACAGTAGCAAGAGCCGCCGGAATCTCCGGCATCTCGGGCATCTCCTCATCGGCCAGCGACTGCGCCGCCCCCATCGCCAAAAGCAAAGCACTGAAAACAATGGATCTTCCTGGGTACTTCATCTATTCATCCTTGGAATCGAGCTGGAGCAATAAAAAAGTCTGGCCGCCCTGCAACGTGAACAGCAAAAGGCCAGCGGGCTTTAGTGGCGAAGCGAGCGTCACCCAATTAAGCGAGAGAAGCCATTCAAGCTCGCTGGCCGGCTATCTTGCGTCCAGCCAATAGGCAGCAATTATTGTGCCGAGCTACGCGGCAGAGTATAAAACAGGCTCCCAACTATCGGGGCAACAACCGTCAAAACGCCAGCGACTCCTGCACGGGCCCTGATTCAGCAACGCCCGATTCCCCGACCGTTTCTCGCTCCTGCGCCGGTTCCAGGGATGAAAGGGTCAGCCCCAGTAACCGCACACCCTTTGCTACGGGCAACAGCGCTTCGAGCAGGGCACGGGACAGCTGCTCAAAGTCTTCCCGCGTGTCCACAGGGGGACTCACCGAGCGGGCGCGAGTGATCTGCTGAAAGTCTGCGTACTTCACCTTCAGCGTCACCGTGCGTCCCCGGGCGTTATTTCGATCTATACGCTCCCACACGATATCGATGATGTGCTCCAGAGCGTCACGAAGCGCTTGATCGGCCTGCAAGTCCTCTGTGTAAGTGCGCTCGCCGCCGATGGATTTTCGCTCACGGTCAGACTTCACAGCGCGATCGTCCTGGCCTCGGCTGGCGTGATACAGATAATGCGCCGACTTGCCAAAATGTCGTTCCAGAAATTCAAGAGGCTGGCCGCGAATATCCGCACCGGTCTCAATGCCCAGCGCCGACATACGCTCCGCGGTTTTTGGCCCCACACCGTAAAAACGACGAGCCGGCAAGGTCGCCACAAAATCGGCCCCATCCCCCGGGCGCACCACAAAAACCCCATCCGGTTTGTTCTGATCCGATGCCACCTTGGCAATAAACTTGTTGTAGCTGACTCCGGCACTGGCGGTGAGCCTGAGCTCTTTGCGGATATCACGACGGATGGCCTCGGCAATCGCCGTGGCACTCCCGACGCCAGCTATATCGGCGGTGACATCAAGATAGGCTTCGTCCAGGGACAAGGGCTCAATGAGGTCCGTGTAGCGCGCAAAGATGGCATGGAGTTGTCGCGACACCGCCCGGTATACCTCAAAACGCGGTTTCACAAACAGCAGCTCCGGGCAGCGACGCCGTGCCGTCACGCCCGGCATTGCAGACTTTACTCCGAAGTTCCTTGCCTCATAGCTCGCTGCAGCCACCACACCGCGTTTTGCCGACCCCCCAACAGCCAGAGGTTTACCCCGTAAAGCAGGGTCGTCTCGCTGCTCGACACTCGCATAGAAGGCATCCATGTCCACATGAATAATCTTGCGCATCGCGGGAGTCGGGTCCTGGTTCATCGCGACGATACTAAGAACCCTGCGACACTCGGGCAAGAGGCATTCACATGACGTTGCTTGCGTATGGTTTACTGTAGTCTCAAGATTTAGAGGCCTCTCTTCTTTTAACCTCGGAGACAACAATGATTGTTAAGCTGTTCCAACCACTGTTAACGGCATTGCCGACACTGGCGTCGGTGGCCATTGCAACGGGGCTTAGCGTCGCCGCAACAGCGCCGACCCAGGCCCAAAGCACCGCAAAACCCGTTCTCCACGGCCGTCACTGGGCCGCCGTCACGGGAAAACCTCTGGCCGCAAGCGCCGGCGCCATGATGTTTGCCCGGGGCGGCAACGCCGTGGATGCGGCCTGCGCGATGCTGGGCGCGACATCTACCATGTGGGACACCCTGGGCTGGGGTGGTGAGACCCAGGCGCTGATTCACAACCCGAACACCGGCAAGGTCATTGGCATCAACGCCCTGGGCGTGGCTCCCACTGGCGCGACACCGGAGTTTTTCCGGGAAAAAGGGATGGTATACCCCCCGGAGTACGGCCCCATGGCCGCGGTAACTCCCGGCACACCCGGCGGCCTCATGGTCATGCTTGCCGAGTACGGCCGCCTAAGCCTGGCAGAGGTGCTGGCGCCCTCCATGCAAATGGCCGAGGGCTACCCCATCGAGGGCGTGCAGGCTGACAACATTGAGCGCCGCCGGGACATCATTGCCCAGTGGCCGGACTCCAAGCGCATATTCCTGCCCCATCTCGACGAGAGCAACCCGGAGCAGCGCGCCGCCCCCCAAGGCGGAGAGATTTTCAAGCAGCTTGATCTGCTGGCGACCCTGCAGAAACTCGTGGATAGGGAAGCCGAAGCCCTGGCCGCCGGCAAATCCCGCAAAGAGGCCATCTACGCGGCTTATGAGCGTTTTTATCGCGGTGATATCGCGAAAGAGATCGTGAGCGCGACGCGGGAGCACGGTGGTTTGTTTACCGAAGAAGACCTTGCCAATTGGGAAGTGCACATCGAAGAGCCCGTGAGCACCAACTACAAGGGCATCGACGTTTATAAGCTTACGACCTGGGTGCAGGGGCCTGCGATGCTCCAGGCGCTGAACATTCTGGAGCCCATGGACCTCAAGGGCATGGGCTACAACAGTGCAAACTATATCCACACCCTCTATCAAACCATGAACCTCGCCTTCGCCGATCGGGACTTCTACTACGGCGACCCGTACTTCCCCCCTGCAGAACCCATCGAAGGCCTGCTTAGCAAAGACTACGCTACGCAGCGTCGGGCATTGATCAACCCGGAGATGAATGACACCGGTGCGCGGCCCGGCGACCCCTACCCATTCCAGGGCGACAAGAATCCCTTCAAAAAGCTTCTGGAGGAATGGTCACCAATCCCCCCCGCCGCGAATGCGGACGGTTCCGATGGTTTTCAGCAGGCAGCACTCGATCATGACGAGGGCTTTATCGCCGGCACCACCTCAATACAGGCAGCCGATGCTGATGGTTGGGTGGTTTCTGTTACCCCGTCCGGCGGATGGATTCCCGCGTTTATTGCGGGCGATAGCGGCGTTGGCCTCAGCCAGCGTATGCAGAGCTTTGTTTTGGACGAGCGCATCAACCCCTTCAACGTTGTGGCCCCCGGCAAGCGTCCCCGCGCCACCTTGACGCCCAGCATGGCGCTCAAAGACGGCGAGCCAATCATGGCGTTTTCGGTTCAGGGCGGTGACACTCAGGACCAGAACCTGCTGCAGTTCTTTTTAAACGTGGTGGAGTTTGGCATGAACGTCCAGCAAGCGGCAGAGGCACACAATGTCACCAGCTATCAGATGCAAAGTTCCTTTGGCGCTCATGTGAGTGAGCCGGGACGTTTGGATGTCACTAGACAGTTGCCGCCCTATACTCGGGACCGACTACAGGCGATGGGCTATGACGTCGGTGTTGTCGACAAAACCTATAGCCCCATCACAGCGATTCTCATCGATCCTGAACAGGGAACCTTCCAGGCCGGAGCCAGCGACTACGGTGATGATTACGGCATCGCCTGGTAGCGATAAGGCGTCAATAGATGGGACACCCTTTAGCGTGGCGAAGTCGTTCTCGCCGCCGCTAAAGGATCATTCGCCACTGACAGATTGAAAGACCGAAAGGCGCGGAGAAGTCGCTCCTTCACAGCAGTCTCGGTGTCTACAAGATTGTTCACCTCATACCAGTCATTAGAGAGATTGAAGAGGTGGCGGGGCACACCGTCACCATCCAGAATCATCTTCCAGTCACCCTCGCGTACAGCGTATTCCATGCCATCCGGCGTGGGGATGGACCAATACAACGGTTTGTCCCGCACAAAGCTGTCGCCATCGATCAAAGGCCATAGCGCATTCCCGTCCAGGGGTACATCCGGGTCAACGTCTACATCCAGCCAACGGGCGAGCGTGGGGAACACATCAAGGGCCGTCACCGGCCGCGGCTCTACACGGCCAGCCTTGATTCGAGCGGGATAGCGAATGACGCCGGGCACCCGGATACCGCCCTCAAACAAATAGCGCTTCTTGCCGCGCAGGCCACCGGTCTCGCCGGCCATGCCCAGTTCCCATGGCGTGAGCGCCGCATCGGTCACCGGGCCGTTGTCACTGCTGAAAATAACCAGGGTATTATCCAGGAGCCCCCGCCCCCGCAGATGCTCAATCACCCGCCCTAGCTGCGCGTCCATAAAGCTGATGTTGGCGTAGTACCCGCCGCGGCCCCGCCAGGGCCGGTTACGCCAGTCAAAGTAATAGAGCAAAGGATTGTTCTTTGCCTCGTCAGTCAGATACTCCCGGTATTGATCGAGATATTCCGGGGGCGACGCGATGGGGGTATGAACCTCACTGTAGGTCAGCAGCAGAAAAAACGGATCCATTGACGCCTTTAACCACTCAATGGCCTCGTCACTAACCAGCTCTGCGCTGTATTTTTCTGTGGGTCCCAGGGGCTGGTTATTGCGAAACATATTGTCGGGAAACATGGGGCCACGCCGGGGCACCTCCCCGGAATCAGCTACCGCCGCATTTTTAACCCAGGCCGCCAGGCCGTACTGATAATCGAACCCGAAATCCCGGGGCTGGGGCACGTCCTGCATGTGCAACCCCCCATTGAGATGCCACTTGCCGATGACGGCCGTGCGATAGCCCTGTCTTTTCGCAAGATCCGCCAAAGTCGTTTCGTTGCGACCGAGAGCAACCGCCGCATCATCGGGAATCCAGCTTTCCACCCCCGTGCGGTAGGGCGTGCGTCCTGTGAGCAGTCCGGCGCGGGAGGGTGAGCACAACGCAGAAGGCGCATAGAACTGGGTAAATCGAATTCCCTCTGCGGCCAGTCTATCGATATGCGGTGTTTTGACGACGCTGTGACCATAGACACCAGTATCGCCATACCCAAGATCATCCACGTAAATCACCAGCACATTATGTCGATCAGGTTTTTCCTCCGCGGATGCAAAGGCATTCAACAAGACTGCCATCAACAAAATAAAAACGCCCGCAGGCCAGCGAGTCCCCGGGACATCCTTGTGTACTTGGAAGCTTGGGCGCGGCATAGTTCGTGACTCTGAAACAAGGAACATGCCATGCACTATAGCGCGCCGACCCCAGGGAGTTCGAGTTGTCGGTCCTTGAAGCGATGGTGGTCTGTCGCTGTGTTTGTTACCACTATGATCATCGCGACAATGACCTTCGCACAGGCGCCCAAGCCTGTAATCATCAGGAACGTCACCCCGCTGGATGCACACAGTGGCGTCATGGCAACGCAGGATGTGCTCATCGTTGACGGGCGTATTGCGTCCATGGGACAAGGTCTGGCGGCGCCCTCTTCGGCCACGCTCATCGACGGCACAGGGAGTTTTTTAAGCCCGGGGCTTTGGGACATGCACGTGCATCTGAGCTATGACGACCGCTTCACCGGAGTCATGTCCAAGCTATTTCTGGACTATGGGATTACCAGCGTGCGCGACACCGGCGGCAAGCTGGAACGCCTGCTGCCTGTTCTGGACGCCCACTACACGCCCCCCGCCAAAGCGCCCCGGGTGTTCTTTGCTGGGCCCCTCCTCGATGGCGCTCCCCTAGTCTACGGCGGAGATCAGGATTCGGGTATTGGACAGAGTGTCGTGACCACAGAAGAAGCGCGCCTTCGGGTGCAACAGCTTCACAAGGCCGGTGTGCATTTCATCAAGATCTACGAAATGGTCACCCCCGATGTGTTCGATGCCTTTGTTCGGGAGGCAGACAAGCTCGGTCTACCGATCGCTGCCCACGTGCCCCTTTCCATGCTCGCCTCCAACGCAGCCCCCCGGGTACAGTCCCTGGAGCACCTGCGAAATGTAGAGATGGACTGCGCGGCCGATGCTGAGGCGCTGCTTGAGGAACGACGGGAGATGCTCGCCGGCGGTCGTGAAAACGATAGCGATGGTATGAGTCTCAGAAGAAGCATTCATACCGTCCAGCGCAACCGCGCCATTGCCAATGAAGATGCGGATCGCTGCGATCGGGTACTGGCGAGCCTTCGCAACACCATTCAGGTTCCCACAGCTCGGCTCAATGCCATGACCCAGCACCCACCCTTCAACGACGCTGGCTGGACGGATGTTCTCAGCACACTTCCGGCTTCTGTTCGCGTTGACTGGATCAAGGCGGCGGATTACATGGACCCGGAGAGCTACAGAAAACAGGGCGAGTGGACGCTGCAAATGCTTCCCCGTCTTGTTGCCAGCGATGTCACCATCGGAGCGGGCACTGATACACCGATTGGCTGGGCAGTGCCGGGCTACAGCCTCCATCGTGAACTTGAGATCTTGGTCAAAGCGGGCCTGGACACACAAACCGCTCTGGCAGCAGCCACCCTGGTTCCCGCACAGTTTTTTGGTCTGGAGGCGACATTGGGGAAAGTCGCTGAAGGATATCGGGCGGACCTGTTATTGCTCCAGCAAAACCCGTTGGAAGACATTCGCCACAGCCGAAGCATACGCGCCGTAATTTCTCGCGGGGCGATCGTCCGGGACTATCGGGAAGAACAATAGTCACACAAGTAGCAAAGATTGGCGCTATGTTCGTTATGTCAGACGAGCGCATAAGCGCTTCGCCCTGGCAGAGGTTTGCGCAGATAGCACCGATTATCTGTTGCACCGTTACCCGCCATCATTTTTACATCGAGAAATTCAAATCAGGAATATGCTGTGAAAACTTTATTGACCTCAATCGCTGCCGCAACGCTGCTCTCAATTTCTGCCGCACAGGCACAGAACATGAACAAACTCATGGATGCCGCAGATACTGAAAAAGCGACGGAAGCCGTGGATATGGAGAAAGCCAAGGCGGCCATCATGGACCCCAGGAAATAGCGGTGCATCAGTCCGATTTACTTTCGGGAGCTGTGTTCCCCCGGAGTAAGCAATGGGACCACACACGGGCATAAAAAAAGGGCGATCATTTGATCGCCCTTTTTCCTTGGCCCCGCAAGGCTACTTGAGGCTATCGCTTACTCAAAGCTGTACTTGAGCGTCGCGCCGTAGGTCCGTGGCTGGTTGGGGTAGCTGCTGAAGCTGCCGGCCTGTGCTACCGAGGCAAAAGCTGACAACAGATACTCATCCCCATTCAGATTACGGCCCCAGAAGTTCAGCTCAACGCCGTTGCTGAAGGTCATTCCAAAGCTCGCGTTAAACATATTGACCTCACGGGAGGCGATGGATGCAGGAATATTATCCACGACCTGAACTTCCTCTTCGTAGACATGCTCTATGCGCGCATAGGACATGGCGTCTCCGATGTTGAAATTGTAGGTCGCTGAGGTGTTTGTGGACAGCTCAGGTATCCCTGAAGGTTGCTGACCCGAAAGATCCGTAGGACCATTTTCACCCAGCGCGCCAACAAATTCGTCATAAAGAGGATCCAACCAGGTTGCCGCAAAGGCAAGGCGCAGACCATCGGTGGGTGCCCAGTTCAGATCAAGCTCCACCCCATCCGTGGACTGCTTACCGGCATTACCCAACACGAAACCCGTTCCAGTGAAGATGTTTGATTGGAAGCCTTCGATAGTTTGATCAAAGATCGCGACATTCACACTCACCGTGTCGAACTCACCCTTCAATCCTATCTCGTAAACTGTCGACTCCTCGGGACCCGCGTAGCGAGTTCCCTCTGAGAGATTCGGCACCAGAAGACCCGCTGCAGCCAACGCAGGAATATCCTCCGGGAAAGGACGCGAATCTCGCGAGAGGTTCCAAGAAGACGCCTTGAAACCTGTACTCACACCACCGTAGACGTTGATGTTCTCCGTAAGGTCATAAGCAAGGCGCAGCGTATAGGTTGTATCGCTATCGTTAGTTTTGCCATCCTCGACGCTGTTATCAACCCCCGGTAGATTTCCGAAGTTAAGGAAAGGCGGCAAAAACTGTAGCGGTGTAAGTGCCTCCAAACCAAAAGCCGCGAGGGGCAGTTGAGAGAACACATCTGTCGATTCGAGCCTGACTGCTGCCTCCTTGTCCGATTCTGTGTAGTTAACACCCGCGGTCAGCGTCATGGCATCTGTGATGTCGAAATCAACCTGCGCGAATAGCGACAGGGTGTCATCATCAAGCCTGCTCGTTTCACTTGGGTATCCTGCGCCCTCAGCAAAGAAAGTGCCTGCAGGTATACCCAGAATCGGCCCAAGCGCCGCCTCTACCCCAGAGACGCCGCCGCCGGTAAGACCGTCAGCATAGGCGCGGAACTGGTCGCCGTAACCAAAGGAGCCTTCGGATTCAAGCTCCTCGGTAAAGTAAAACGCGCCCACCATCCACTGCAGCGGACCGTCGGTTGCTGAAGTCAGGCGAAGCTCTTGTGTGAAGGTGTCAATCTCAAGATCGCGTTGGTTAGCAGCATCCGGGGTCACCAGACGAGCACTGGTGTAATCCACATCACCCAAATCAAACTGCTCAAGCTTACGCATGGCAGTGATCGAGGTCAGTGTGAAGCTGTCAAAGTCATAGTCGATCTGCATGGACACGCCCTGGGTGTCGATGCGGTTCTGCGGATCAAAGTCATAAAAACCCTCGTAGGCGAAGGGCTCTTCGGGTACAAGGTTGCCGCCCAATGCCTGCACCAGCGCGCCGGTGGGTCCGTTTACCAAGTTTGCAACGCCACAGCACACCTCATCGAGGCCGTCGGCATCAGCAATCAAGCGCACTTCCATACGGTCCGTCGGGTTCCACAGCAACTGGCCGCGCATGTTCCAGCGATTAATTTCGTTCTGCTGGGTGTCGAGCTCAAGGTTGTCATAGTAACCATCACGCTGGTTCATGCCGCCCGATACGCTGAAAGCGACGTTATCGGAGAGGGGACCGGTCAAATAGCCTTTGACGATTTTTTGGTTGTAGTTGCCCAGAGTGACGCCCACTTCGCCGCTGTGTCCGGCAAGGTCAGGCTTGGCCGTAACCACATTAATTACACCTGCCGAGGCGTTCTTACCAAACAGTGTGCTCTGGGGGCCGCGGAGCACCTCGACTCGCTCGAGTTTCGGCAGATCGTTTAGCGCACTACCCACGCGGGAGCGATACACACCATCGATGAATACACCGACCGACGGCTCGATGCCGGGGTTGTTGGCGCCATTACCAAAGCCGCGAATGATGAAGTTAGTCTGGGCACTACCCTGCAACTGGGTTACCCGGAGACTGGGTACCAGCGTCTGGAGATCCTTCACGTCCAGTACCTGGGACTGCTCAATGGCCTCGGCGGTCACAACCGACACAGCGATGGGAATCTCTTGCAGTGTCTGCTGTCGCTTGGCAGCAGTCACGATCACTTCCTCGAGCATTCCAGCACCCTGCCCCATTGCGGGCAATGACACGGATGCGGCAAAACCTGTGGCTGCAAGTGCGGCAGGAATTGCTTTGAGAGATTTTATAGCGGGCATGGGAGTCACCTTTTATGAGTTATGTTGACAATGTCAATTCTCGTACGAGTAACGCATAGGGTCAACGCCCTGAGCGCGGATCATTCACATTTCTGGCGGTTGACAGCGAGCCCTAAAGCAAGGTCGGGTAAGATAGCGACCCCGAGGTAAACGAACGAAGGAAAATACAGTCGATGGCCAAGCGAGTTTATTTGTTTTCTGAGGGCAGTAAAGACGACCGGGACCTCCTCGGCGGCAAGGGTGCCAACCTGTGTGAAATGACCGCATTGAAACTGCCCGTCCCCTTTGGCTTTGTGATCACTACGCCCACCTGCCGCGAGTACTTTGAGAATGGCAACAAGCTGCCGACGCTCCTGGAGCAGGAATATCGCGTGGCTCTGGATCTGGTGGAAAAACAGATGGGCACGCGTTTCGGTGATCCTGAAAACCCCCTGCTGTTTTCCGTGCGTTCCGGAGCGCCCATTTCCATGCCCGGCATGATGAACACCATTCTCAATCTTGGCATTAACGATGAGATTGCCGAGGGACTGTCGCGTAAGACCGGTAACCCGCGGTTCGCGTACGACTGCTATCGACGTTTTATACAGATGTTTGCCGACGTGGTCCTTGGAGCCGACACCCACGCCATGGAACAGGTCATCGAGGACTACAAAAACGACAAGGCCTACCAGACCGACGTCGCCATGGAAGCCGAAGACTGGCAGTCGGTCATCCGCACCTTTAAAACCATGGTCAAATTTCCCGAGGACCCCTTCGAACAATTGCGCCTGGCGGTGGAAGCGGTGTTCCAGTCCTGGCACACCCCCCGGGCCAACGTGTATCGGGAAATGAACAATATTCCCGATTCCCTGGGCACCGCAGTCACCGTGCAGTCCATGGTGTTTGGTAATTTCGGTGATGATTCGGGCTCGGGCGTTGCCTTCACCCGCAACCCGTCGACCGGTGAGCGTCAGTTCTTTGGCGAGGTACTGTTCAACGCCGCCGGTGAAGACGTTGTTGCCGGCATACGCACGCCTCTCTCCGTAGATGCCATGGAGGAGCGCATGCCCGAGGCCTACAAGGAACTGCTCGATTCCCAGGCCATGCTGGAATCCCACTACCGCGATATGCAGGACATCGAGTTTACGGTCCAGGAAGGACGCTTTTATCTTTTGCAGACCCGAAGCGGCAAACGTACCGGGCGGGCCTCGGTAAGAATCGCAGTGGACATGGTCCGCGAAGGCATGATCAACGAGAAGGAGGCCTTACTGCGGGTATCCCCGGAGCACGTGCAGTCCTTCCTCCACCCCATGGTAGACCCCGATGCAGAGCGAACAGTGGTCGCCAGCGGCCTCCCCGCCAGCCCCGGCGGCGCGACGGGGGTCGCGGTGTTCTCTGCCGATGAAGCCGTGAGCGTCGAAGCTGACGGCAAGAAAGTCATACTCATACGACGGGAAACCACCCCCGAAGATATACACGGTATGCGCGTCGCCGAAGGAATCCTCACGGAGCTCGGCGGCATGACCTCCCACGCTGCGGTAGTGGCCCGAGGTATGGGCGTCTGCGCGATTACCGGCTGCGGTGAACTGCGGGTATCTGTGCAGGAAGGCACCGCTACCGCATCCGACGGCACGATCATCAAACGCGGCGATACGGTCACCCTCGATGGCGCCACCGGCGATGTGATGATCGGGGATATCCCGAAAGTCGAAGCCAGCACCTCCGATGACTTTCAAACGCTGCTCTCCTGGGCGGACAAGCATCGGCGCCTGAAGGTGCGGGCCAATGCAGAAACGCCCGAAGATGCTGCCAAAGCCCGAGAGCTTGGTGCCGAGGGTATTGGTCTTTGCCGCACGGAGCACATGTTCTTTGCCAGCGATCGCATCGATCACATGCGCGCCATGATTCTGTCTGCGGATCGCAAGGAGCGTAAACGCCACCTCACAAAGCTACAGGAATTTCAGCACGCGGATATGCTGGAGCTCTATCGAGTGATGGATGGACTCCCGGTCACTATCCGCCTGCTTGATCCACCGCTTCATGAGTTTCTGCCCCACGATGAAGCGGACGCGGAGGCCCTGGCGGAACGGCTGGGCAAGGACCCTGCGGAGATACACCAGGCGCGGAACGATCTTGCGGAGGTAAACCCCATGCTGGGCTTTCGCGGCTGCCGTCTTTCCGTGGTCTATCCGGAGATCACCCGTATGCAGGTCCGCGCCATCATCGGTGCGGCGCTTCAGGCCCGCGAAGAGGGACTGAATCCCTTCCCCGAAATCATGATCCCGCTGGTGGTCAATGTACGGGAGATCCGGCTGATCAGTGAGGTCATCGACCGGGGCATTGCCAAGGTCACCAAAGAGAAGTCCGTATCTCTGCGCTACAAGATCGGCACCATGATGGAAACGCCCCGGGCGTGCCTGGGCGCCGATCGCCTCGCCTCCGCTGTGGAGTTCATGAGTTTTGGTACCAATGATCTCACCCAGATGACCTACGGATTCTCCCGGGACGATGCGGGTCGTTTTATCCCTCAATATCTGGATGCCAAGATCATTGAAGACGATCCCTTTGTTTCTCTGGATCAGCGTGCCGTGGGACGACTCATGCGCATGGCGGTGCAGGAGTCACGGCAGGCGAAAAAAGGCATTAAATACGGTATCTGCGGAGAACACGGGGGCGACCCCCGCTCCATTCGCTTCTGTCACGACCTGGGTCTGGACTATGTCAGCTGCAGCCCCTACCGCGTACCCGTGGCCCGTGTTGCGGCCGCGCAGGCGCGGGTTCTGGCAGACATCGACAACTGATTGCATAAGGACAGCATGCTATGAAATTTGATAATCGCGTCACGCAAATGACCGGCGCAAAGCTCCCTATCGTACAGGCACCCATGGGCTGGATTGCCCGCTCGCAGCTGGCATCCGCTGTGTGCAACGCGGGGGGACTGGGAATCATTGAAACCTCTTCGGGCGAACTTGACGTCATTCGCGAGGAAATCCTCCGCATGCGCGAGCTCACGGATCAGCCCTTTGGGGTCAACATCGCCCAGGCCTTTGTCCGGGATCCGGATATTGCACAATTTATTATCGATCAGGGGGTGCGCTTTGTGACCACCTCCGCAGGCTCGCCCGAGCGCTACACGGAGCTACTCAAGTCTGCAGGCCTCACGGTTTTCCATGTTGTCCCCAATCTCAAGGCCGCGGTAAAAGCCGTGGAGTACGGCGTTGACGGTCTTATCGTCGAAGGTGGCGAGGGCGGTGGATTCAAAAACCCCCAGGACGTTGCAAGCATGGTGCTCCTGCCGCTCGTTCGGTCCAGGGTCGACGTGCCCATCATCGCCGCCGGCGGGTTTGTGGACGGAGGCTCCATGGCCGCTGCCTTCGCCCTGGGTGCCGAAGGGGTGCAGTTGGGTACGCGCATGGTCTCCGCACTGGAGTCCCCCGTGCATGAGAACTGGAAGCAGGCCATCGTCACCGCAAAAGAGACCGACACCGTGTTTCTCAATCGTTTCCAGTCACCGGGTCTGCGGGCGCTGAGAACGGAGCGCACCAGCGCCCTGGAAAAACAACCGGAAGTGAACGCCATGGCTGAGTTTGGCAAGCCCAAGGACCTGTATTTTGGCGGCGACATGGAATCAGCGATCCCCCTCACCGGTCAGGTCTGTGGGCGTATTGATGAAGTCAGGCCCGTGGCTGACATTCTGGCTGAGATTTGCACAGAGTTTGAGGAGACCCTCAACCGGCTGGAGTCCAGCTACCCTCGTTGAGTAAAAACCAACTAAATTAGTGAGATATAAGCCATCCGGCTACCCAGCTTGCCCGTATATCCTTACAAGTTGAACCTGAAAGACATGTGTTAGACATGATTAACCGAAATATAGGGACGGTAGAGAGAGTAGTACGCTTCATGCTGGCAGTAGCCGTTGTTGGCTGGATTTTCAGCTCGGAGCGATTCGGCTTTGCCCAGGGAGGCGCTGTGCTCATAGCCTTCGCGCTGCTCTGGAATAGTATTTTTGGCCGCTGTTATCTCTGGAGTTGGCTGGGACTTTCCAGTTGTGGTCCCAACGACGACTGCTCCGCCGGAGGTGGTGGGTCCACAGCCTGACGCTATGTTCTCGGTCGGTGACTCCCCGAGACCCACAGCACACGCCAATCCTTCGGCTCCCTCTGCTCCCTCTTCTTCACCTTCAACTCCTTTACTGTGAATTTTTCCAGAGCAAACCCATGGATGTAGACCAAAGCAAAGATACCCTGTTCTACGATGGGCAGTGTCCGCTGTGTGCGAGCGAGATAGCCCAACTGCGCAAGACGCGGGGGGATAGCCTGCAGATTGTGGATATTCACGAGCTCGGTGACGGCCAGATCCTTCTCCAAAATTCGCGGGAAGCCTCTGGGCCAGGAGAGGAAGTCGTACCCGACAAGGACCAGTTGTTGCGCGTGCTTCATCTGCGCCGCGCTGACGGGGTATGGCTACAAAGCGCTGATGCCAACGTCGCAGCTTGGGAGGGAACGCGTCACGGCCGGATGCTGAGTATCCTGCGCTGGCCTGGAGTGCGACACGCGGTAGATCTTGTCTACACCCTGTGGGCCCGCTGGCGCTACCGCCGACTGTATGGCGACCAATTTGATGAGAGCAGACATGCACCTCAAAAGCAGTGACATCAAGGATCTGGAGCGCCGGCGCAGGGCGGCACTGATTAACTCCATTACCGGCTACAAGCCGGCCAACCTCGTGGGCACGGTAAATGCGCGGGGCGAGAGCAACCTGGCGATCATGAGTTCGCTGGTGCACATCGGCTCAAATCCTCCCCTGCTGGCGCTGATTTTCCGACCGGACAATACGGAGCGCCACACGCTGGATAACATCCGCGAAACAGGCACTTACACCGTCAATCATGTGCACGGTGCTATCATCGACGCCGCCCATCAGACCGCCGCGCGCTACCCGGGCGAGGTTTCAGAGTTTGCTGCAACGGGGCTTGAGGAGCTCTGGCTAGAAGGTTTTTCAGCGCCCTTTGTGTCCCAGGCCGTTGTACGCATGGGTATGGAACTCCGGGAAGAAATCCCCCTGGCAATCAACGGCACGCACATGGTCATAGGGGAGATCGCGACCCTGGACATTCCCGGCGACGCAATCAACGATGCAGGCGCACTGGATCCGGCCAGCGCCGATACCGTTGCCATCGCGGGACTGGACAGCTACTACCGCAGTACCCTTGTGCAGCGCATGGCCTATGCCAAGCCCGATCAGGAACCACGACGGATCTAGCAGAAACGCTTGCATCCCCTTTTGAACCATTGCCCGCCGTTGTTGCCTCAATGAACAAGGCGATTGTTTAGTGTGACCCACGACGCGGGGATTTCTGTCGCTTAAAATGTCCTAGGCCTACACTCACGCAAAATTGATACAAGGGAGCCAGCATGCAAGCCGACCGAGATGACCGTATCAGTAACAGCGAGGAATCAGGCCGCCACAGCACCCAGACACTGGTAACCGCAGTAGCGGTCATCATTCTCGCCGGCGGGGCTTACCTGCTGATGCCTGGCGACAGTGACGAAAATCCCCCGGCGACACAGGCGAGCAACGAGCCGGCGACGGTGAGCGAGGTGACAGTGCCCCAGCCCACACCGAAAGAAAGCATTCTCGCTGCGCCCGATATTCCAGAGCCCGAAGAAATGGTGAGCATGGAGCCTGAGGAAGAAGAAGAAGAGGAAGAAGCGGTTGCCGAAACCGAGGAGGCGCCGCCGCCCCCACCAACACCCGAAGAACTGGATGCGCAGCTGCGCGAGGAGATTCTTGCCGCAGGCCTGTCACCGCCCACCCCTCTGGGCTCTGCCTACAGTGCACCGTATCTACTGGATCGTGGTGTAAGCAGCCTGGATCAGTTGGCCCGGGGGCTGGTGCCTACGCGCACCACAAATCTGGCGCGCCCTGCAGGGGCGTTCAAAACAACGCAGAAAGGCTCGGACTACACTGTGGACAGAGCAGGGTACCGCCGCTACGACAAACTGGTAGCAGCTATTACAGCCCTTCCTGTAGACACCCTGGCTTCGCTTTTTCACGACCAGCGGGGTCTGATTCAGGATGCTTACGCTGCGCTGGGCTACCCTGCCAGTGCATTGGACAATACGCTCGTCGCTGCCCTTGACAACATTATCGCTGCCCCCATCCGGGAACAGCCCCCGGCACTGGTGAGCAAGGGCGCGCTGTGGGCCTACGCCGACCCGACCCTTGAAAGTGCCAGTGATCTCCACAAGCAGCTCCTGCGGACGGGACCAGCCAATACCCAAGCCCTGCAGCAATGGGCTCAGCGTCTACGGAACGCACTCCTTAATCCCTGACGGATACACCATGATCTGGACTCAGCCAACGCACGTCGCTCCGCCGGGCCCGGCGTATTCACGCTATTTCTTCCTCTTTGCCTGCTTACTTTTCACGGGACTTTTCGGGACGCAGCTTCATGCGCAGGACGTCGTGCAGGCACCGGAAACCCTGGAGGCTCTTCAAACGGCACTCAGCGAGAATCTTGCCATCGGTGATGAGCGGCGCGCGGCATTGTCAGAAAAGCTGCAGGCGGCGGCGCAGGATCGCGCCAAACTAGAGCAACTCAAAGCGGCTCGCAGCGAGCTAGAGGAAAAGCTGAAAAGCAGCGACCGACTTATTGCTGACTACAAAGATCGCATGCGCGACATTCAGAATGCGCCGGCCAGCGTTCAGCGACGACTGGGTGAAAATCCCACGTTGGCGAATATAGAAACGGAAATCAGCATTCTTCAAAGTCAGCGGGATGCCTGGGCTCAGGAGCGCACCGAGGCCCTGGATACCCTGTCCAATGCGGCAAAAGCCGAGGCTACCGCAAGAGACAGGATTGCAGAGATCAGCCGCCGCCGCGCTGACGGTCCACCGCAGCTAGAAAGTGCCACCAGTGAATCTGACCTCGCTGATCGCATAGCTAACCTGGCCGCGTCAATCCACCAGCGCTTACTGGATACAGAACAAGCACTGCTGGAGCTGCGTCTGCGCAGCGGGCCAACGCTCAACAGCATTCGCACAGCCCGCATCGCATGGCTGGATGCGGCCATTGCCGAGGCGGACATCCTCCTCGCTCAGCTTATGGAAGCCGCCACGCAAAAGCGTCAGGGCGCTGCCACCCAGCGCGCAACGGAAGCGCGTCGGTTTTTGTCACAGCTCAGCGGAGCACGGCCGGAACTACAGGCCATGGCGAAGGAAAACCTCAATCTGGTGAGCCGCTTCGAGTCCCTCTCTGCACAAATTGAGGAGACGCGTCAGCGCGTTGCGGCCACTCGAAAAGGCATTGAAGAGGTTCAGCAGGACGCGGACCTCACCGAGCGGCGTCTGAACGTCGCCGGCCTGGAATCAAAGCTTGGCGAGGTGATGCTTACGCGACTGGCCAGCCTCCCTGATCCGCGCGCAATAATCAGCCGCAACTCAGATCGCAACGAGCAGATCGCCGCCGTATCCATCAAGGCCATCGACACAGAGCAGGATTTGCGGGAACTGGGGGATCGCAGCGGTTTTCTCGCCGCGACCTTTGGAGACATGACGTCCTGGGGGGCCGCGGAAAAACGCAATGGGGAACGCCTGTATATTCAGCGGCGGGAGCTCCTGCAGGAAAACATGCAGGCGGGAAACACACTCCTGAGTCTCCTCGTTGACGCTAACCAGACCAACGAAGAGCTCGCTACGCTTGTCGGTAATTACGAGACACTGCTCACCGCCAACCTCTTGTGGGTGCGCAACTACGCCTATGCCGACCCCAAACGGGTCCCCCAGCAGCTTCATACACTGGTGAGTGCCCGCCCCCTCCTCCAATTGAAAGAGCAATGGCAGAAAGTCATCAGCGATCCGCTGTTTCTGCTCCTGCTGGTGCTGTGCCTGAGCGCCCTGCAGCATCGCAGAATCACAAACACCCTGGACAACATTCTGGGTAAGCCAAGAAGACCGAGGGATGAGAGCGCCTCCCTGATTTTCAAAACCCTGGCGCTGACTTTTCTGGCGGCCCTCGCGATTCCAAGTTTGCTGTTCCTTGCCGGTCGCGGATTTTATATCGCTGCCTCCGGCGACCCGGTCATGATGGGCATGGGGCGTGCACTGGCGTCCGCGGGCACCACTCTTTTTGTGCTGGACAGCCTCCGACGCATGGCAGACCGCCTGGGCCTGGGTCGCCGCCTGCTCAAATGGAACAACACCCGGGTGGATGCCGCCACGCGCGACCTCCCCTGGTTTGTCATCGCCGTCACCTGTTCCGTGGCAGTCACCATTTTGGGCAGAGCCGCCTCTCCCACGGACAGCGGGGGCTCCCTCGCCGCAGCGGGCAGTTTAGGAACGGCGATCTTTATACTCATCGTGCTGGTGCGCATGCTGCGATCCGGGGAATTCCACAGCGACCGCATCCTCCGCTATAGCCTGCAGATCGGCGCGTTGATCTCCGCGTCCATTGTCTTTATGCATCTCAGCGGTCAGCTCTTTGCTGCGCACCTCTATTTGCGAGCGCTCACCGGTTCTGTAACCGCGGTGAGCGGTACGCTGCTTGTGACCAACGTTCTACAGCGATTGCTGCTTATTTTCCGGACGGGGTTGGAGCGCAAAGCACGGGAAGAGCTCCGCAGTAGGGCGGAGAAGGACGAGAGCGATGAGGCCGAAGAGGCAGAAAGCAGCGACATGGAGGCGGTATCGTCCCTCTCTGACGCCTACTCTAAACTGCTGGTCGTAATGCGCATTCTCTCCCTGGGGGGGCTTCTATGGTGGATATGGGCACCGGCGCTCCCCGCCCTGTCTATCTTTGACTCCATCACCCTTTGGACGACCACGGACACCTCATTACCCGACGGAGAACTTCGGGCTATCACCCTGTCTGTGCTCCTTCTAGCGCTGATCATTATCGCGGTGACATCGCTGATCACCCGCCATCTGCCGCCCCTGGTGAACGTGGTGCTGGCAGAGTGGACCCATGTGACGCCGGGCAGTCGCTATGCGGCGGGCATGCTCATGCAGTACCTGGTCCTTGGCGTCGGCCTGTCTACGGCGCTGGTCATGCTTGGCTTTCAATGGGAAAAGGTCCAATGGCTGGTTGCTGCCCTGGGTGTAGGTATCGGATTTGGTCTGCAGGAAATTGTCGCCAACTTTATTTCCGGGCTCATCGTGCTCTTCGAGCGCCCCATCCGGGTCGGTGACATCATTCATGCGGGGGGCGCCGATGGCGTGGTGACGCGCATAAACGCACGGGCGACGGTCATCGAAACCTTTGAGGGAAAGGAGCTGATGATTCCCAACAAGGAGCTGATCACCAGCGTGGTCACCAACTGGTCCTTAAGCAACTCCAAGCTTCGCCTGGTGATCCCCATTGGTGTTGCCTATGGATCGGACGTTGATACCGCCATGGCCAAGCTCCGTGAAGTGGCACTTGCTCACCCGGACATCATTGATGACCCGGAGCCTTACGTAAGTTTCGAGGACTTTGGGGATAACGCACTGGTGCTTTGGCTTCGCTGTTTTGCGCTGCGGGATTATCCGCGGGTATCTACAGAACTGAGGCAAGTCATCTACCGGGAGTTCAACGCGGCAGGCATCAGTATCTCCTTCCCTCAGCGCGACGTGCACCTGGATGCCTCGGAGCCCCTGCCTGTTCGCATTCTGCCGGCGGAGCAGGGACCGGCAACAAAAAGCTAAAGAATATCCGGGATCAGGCCCGCCGTTTCCTCGCCAAAGCCGCGGTAACCGAGAAAGCGCAGGCGACGCGCTTTCTCCTTCAGATCTGCGGGACGCTGGTCGCCAAATTTTCGTTCCAGGGCCTCCTTGGCAACGCCACGCCAGCTAAGGCCCTCTTCACCAGGTACCGTCGCAATGGCCTGGTCGATAAACGAACGACGCACCCCCCGCTGACGGAGCTCCGACTCAATACGCAGAGGGCCGACACCACGGAGCATGCGTTCCCGGGTAAAGCTCTGGGCAAAACGCTCATCGCTTTGCAGGTTTTCGTCAGCCAGCTTTTGCAGGGCCAGATCCAGCTCGCCCCTGTCGAATCGACGGGCAAGCTTACGCTGCAATTCGCTAAAAGAATGCTCCCTGCGCGCCAGTAGATTCATTGCAGCGTTGCGGGGACTTTGGGGAGGTTGGGGTGAGCGCGCCATAGCAGGGCAAGATTACTGGCTAGTCGGTCGCAAAAAAAGGGTGCTGAAGCAGTGGTAAGGGGAAGTGGTACTCCAGCACCCGGAGGCTAAAGCCGGCATCGAAGACACCGGCGGGGTTTATCGGCAGCGCCGTCTCATTGAGATCAGCCGCCGCCTTTCACTTTGATGGGGCAGACCACGTGGGCCCGCCGTTCAGACGATCAGTCGGCGCCCTTGCTGTCAGCGCTCGCTGTGCCTGCATCGCTCTCAACCGCGGCATCGTCCTCTTCCTTCGCGTCAAGGTCCAGCAACTGGGACCGGATCAATCCTTCGATCTCGCTGCCCAGTGCGGGATTGTCCTCGAGGAACTTCGCCGCATTGGCTTTACCCTGCCCGATCTTGTCGCCCTTGTAGGCGTACCAGGCACCGGACTTGTCGATCAGGTTCAGCTTCACACCCCAATCAATGACCTCGGCTGTGCGGTAAATGCCGCGGCCATACATAATCTGAAACTCCGCCTGTTTAAAGGGTGGTGCAACCTTGTTTTTTACCACCTTGACGCGGGTCTCGTTACCGACCACCTCGTCACCTTCCTTGACCGCACCGATGCGCCGAATGTCGAGGCGTACAGAAGAGTAGAACTTGAGAGCGTTACCCCCCGTGGTCGTCTCGGGAGAGCCAAACATCACGCCGATCTTCATGCGGATCTGGTTGATAAATATCACCAGGCAATTGGTCTGTTTAATAGTCGCGGTGAGCTTGCGCATGGCCTGACTCAGCAGTCGTGCCTGCAATCCCACGTGGGAATCACCCATGTCGCCCTCGATTTCTGCCCGGGGAGTCAGGGCGGCCACAGAGTCCACCACCAGCACATCTACAGCGCCGGATCTCACCAGCATTTCTGCAACTTCCAGGGCCTGCTCACCGGTGTCGGGCTGGGACACAATCAAGTCATCAATTTGCACGCCGAGCTTTTCGGCATAAATCGGGTCCAGCGCATGCTCCGCATCGATAAAGGCTGCGGTGCCGCCCGCTTTCTGCGCCTCGGCAATTACCTGCAGTGTCAGGGTCGTCTTACCAGAGGACTCGGGACCAAAGATCTCGCAGATACGTCCCTTGGGAAGACCACCAATGCCCAGCGCGACGTCAAGGCCGAGGGACCCCGTAGAGATCGACGGGATAGCCACACGGTCACTGTCGCCCATGCGCATGACCGTACCTTTGCCGAACTGACGATCGATCTGGCCCAACGCCGCCTCGAGTGCCTTTTCCTTGTTTGCGTTCATGTGCTGCTCTCCTAATTTCGCTGCGAGTCTTGTTTGTTAACTGCTGTGGCCTGCCGAAAAACTACTGTACATATAATCAGTGGTTACACCAAAGAATGCAACCATCATATGCGTTGAAAAGTGATGAAAAACACCCACGGTTTCACGACCTGTCGCTATTGACGACGGGTGACAAGCGCTCATTGAGACGCTTGCGGCCGCTAAGGGATATCCAGCAGGGTCTGACCCGGTTCCATCTCCACGGCATCCGTGGCTACCGCGTAAAACAGGCAGTCGCTCTCAGCGATAGCAGCGTTCGTGGTAATCATGAACAGCTTGAGACTCTGGGAGGGATACAGGGCACCCTCCTCGCAGCGCACCAGGGCCGCTACCGCGCAGCGGCCATGAGCATCCGTTGCCCGGAACAGGGACTGTGGGTCATCTTTCACCCACCCCAGGGGGATATCGGCGGTCACCTCACCGAAATTGAGGTGCTCTATATCACGGCGCAAGGTGATGTCATGTCCGGGCCGAGGCGCTTCGTCGTAGGCCAGGGTCACCCCCTCGCGAAGCTCGAGGCGAATGGGATCGCGAAAAATATCAATACCCCAGTCTGTCTCGTGGTCATGGGCGAGGACCCGTTCGGCAAAGGCGTAGCGCTGCAATCCCTCGTAGGCCAGCGCGTGGGCCTCATCGTCCAGACGTCCACCAACCTCCACGGTTACCGTAGGACAGTTCGCTTCACTGATGTCCATCAGGGCCCCGAGATCCAGATTGGACACCACCAGTCGCCGCGTAAAAAGCGACACCAGGGCATCATGCTGACGATCAAGATGCGTGCACACACCGAAGGAAGGTCCCGAACCGGAGGTATTGTGCATATCCACCACCGCCTCGGGACGATGGACCCGGAGAAGTTCGAGGATCTCCTGCGCCAGACGCCCCTGCTCATCATCAAAGGGGGGACGAAAGCAGCGGTTTAAATCCCGCGCCCGGGGCAACATGCGGTGACTGAATCGCGGCTCCGCCAGCGCTGCATGCACAGATGCCACAATGAACAACAGGTTCACCGTCGGTTGCTGCGTCGCGTGGAGCCAGCGATGAAGTGCGAAAAGGCCCGATGGCTCGTTTCCATGGAGCAGCGTTACCACCGCCCGGGTGCGCGTCGGGTCTTTTCCCGTGAAGAGCAGGCAGGCGGGGCCGTCGAGATTCTCAAGGAGCGCATTGGGATCGCTACCTGCCAGGCTTGCATCGGGATCTTTGATAAATCGAAAGCGCATCAATCAGTCACCCCGGCCGGCGTCTTCATGAGGGCATCGGCCATTGGGCCACGGGCATATTCTCTGCGCTGTATTCCCGATATAGCGAGAGCATGTCTTTAAGGGCCTCAGGTTTACTCTGTCCCCGGGCCACCAGGGCCTGCGTCGCCTCCCGCTGCCAGCGGGCTCCGTTACGCCGAACACCAAGACGCGCGTCAATCACATTGAGGTAACGATCCCGGGACGCTCGGGGAACACCCAGCTGTGCAAGACCGTCCTCGGCCACGGGGAGCATGGCAGCGATGATATCCGCCACCGCCGCATCCTGGAGCCGGTGCTGCTGGGCACTGGGCCACACCATGCGGGAATCCAGACCGTGCTGCGCCGCGCGATAAAAATTGTATTCCGCCAGGGAAAAGGGCAGCGCCGCCATCAAGCGATCCATGTCATCTCTCAAGCCTCGAGCCAGTCCGAGCATGAAGGCAGCACTGGCCACCATGTCTACCGGCGTAGGGCCTGCAGGCAGAGAACGCATCTCCACACGCAAGTGCCCCTGGTCCACATCATCATAGACCGCACGATTCCACAGCCAAACCGTGCTCTGGTGCAAACGAAGCTCTGCCAGGGTGGGTGGGCCCTCACTATGCTCAAGCGCTGATTCATCACAGGCGGGCAACAACGGCGGATACAGGCGTACCGTTTGTTCAAACAGCTCAAACGCCCCTTTACGCGCCCAGCCATGACCGAAGCAGACCCGCGGCGGCTCACTCCAGCGGTAGCGATCTATATCCCGGGTGTCGATGGACTGCTTGAACAACGGGATACGGGTCTCATCCCACAACTGATGACCAAACAGGCTCGGGCTGTTCGCGCTGATGGCGATGGCCAATGGCGTTACCAGCTGGATCGCATTAAAAGTGGCCGCAAAGTGATCCGGCGTGACACGCTGATGTACCTGAAACGAGGTATTGGCACCCTCCAGGGTGATGTCCGCCATGGTCAACTGCAAGGGGTCTTCGCCATCGATACTGATATGGAAGTCGCTGCCCCGCCAGGCAATCAGCTGCGACACCAGCGCCCGATAGCGCTCCCGGTCGGTCACACAGTGATCGCCAAGATCCTCTTGCCTAAGCGTGGGCAGAATACCGATGGGCACAACGGCCGAATCTCTCTCTGCCGCCAGCGCTGTGAGCTCTCCAAGCTTGGTGATGATTTCCTGTTCGGTGGCGAGGAGTCCATCATTACTCAGCACCTGGGGACTGAGGTTGTACTCCAGGTTGTATTTGTTGAGCTCCACCGTGAGCTGGGGGTCCGCCGCAGCATCTTGGAGGGCATCATTGAGATACAGGGGTCTTCCCTGTGCATCAACGATGTACAGCTCAAGTTCGGCGCCGATGCTCTCCACCGCCTTGCCGAAACCGGGCTTGTCCAAAACCGCAGCCAATTGCTGGAGCTGTAATTCCAGCCGCCGGGAAAACTCCCGTCGGTCCCGGGCGTCAAAACTGGTTTTATCGATTTCTATGCCCATGGGCGGGACGCCTGTTCCTCTGAGTTGCCCGTCCATTCTAGACCTCCCACGGGGTAGCGAACAGACCGTGGCTGGCTTAAAAAAACCGGATAACGGAGCTCCTCCTGCCCCCATCTCTGGCCGCTGGACCACTCCATGTCTTACACTGCGCATCTACCCCAAGGACCTTCAGAAACCGTCTTGCCCAGCGACCAAAGCCAACATACCCCCATGATGCAGCAGTTCCTGCGCATCAAACGAGACCACCCCAAGGAACTCCTGTTTTATCGCATGGGGGATTTCTACGAGTTGTTTTACGAGGACGCCCAGCGCGCTGCAGAGCTGTTGGACATTACTCTCACGGCGCGGGGTAAATCAGCGGGCGAAGATATTCCCATGGCCGGCGTTCCCTACCACGCAGCCGAGGCCTATCTTGCACGACTGGTAAAAGCGGGCATATCCGTCGCCATCGCTGAGCAGATTGGCGATCCGGCGACCAGCAAAGGCCCCGTAGAGCGTAAGGTCGTGAGAGTCGTCACGCCGGGCACGTTGAGTGACGAGGCGCTGCTGGAGGAAAAACGCGAACAGCTCATCGTCGCCCTCATCGCCCAGCAGAACAACTACGGCCTGGCTTACCTTGACCTGGGTAGCGGACGCTTTCGCCTCATGGAACTTGAGGGTGAAGAAGCGCTTCTCGGCGAGATTGAGCGACTGGATCCGGCAGAGCTTCTCTATCACGAAGAGCTGCAGCAGGCCGCGGTGACAACACGCCCCGGCGCCCGCTCCCAGCCCGCCTGGGAGTTCGATCTGGAGTCCGCTGAGCGGAATCTCCGGGAACAGTTCCAAACCCATGACCTTCGGGGTTTTGGCTGTGAAAACCTGCGTCTGGGACTGGCTGCCGCGGGCTGCCTCATCAGCTATGTGCGGGACACCCAGCGCAGCCAGCTGCCGCACATCACGGCCATCGCGGCAGAAATGCGCGAAGACAGCGTGGTGCTGGACGCGGCTACCCGCCGCAACCTGGAAATCGACCGGAACCTCGCCGGTGGGGACACGCACACTCTCATGTCGGTGATGGATCGCTGCCGCACCGCCATGGGAAGCCGCTGCCTGCGACGCTGGCTCCATCGTCCGCTAACAGATGTCACCGCGCTTGGAGCACGTCAGGACGCCGTGGCGGCTCTTCGGGACAACTATCGCTTTGAAAGTCTCCGGGATGTGCTCCGCCCCATTGGCGATGTGGAACGCATCATTACCCGCGTGGCCCTGGGCAGTGCACGACCCCGGGACCTCACCCGCTTGCTCTTTGCCCTGCAGAGCGTGCCCGCCCTTCGCAATGCCACTCCCGTGGACGATTCCCGGTTACTGCAGGAGACAAGTGTCGCCCTGGGCGATTTTCCCGAGCTGGTGGATCTTCTGGAGCGGGCGATTATCGATAACCCCCCGGTGGTGCTTCGCGATGGTGGCGTCATTGCCACCGGGTTTGATGCCGAGCTGGATGAGCTGCGCTCCATCAGCGAAAACGCCGCGGGTTTTCTCGTGGATATAGAAACCCGGGAACGGGAACGCACGGGGCTGGCCTCCCTGAAGGTGGGCTACAACCGCGTGCACGGTTATTACATTGAACTGAGCCGATCCCAGTCCGATGAGGTGCCCGTCGAGTACCAACGGCGCCAGACGCTGAAAAATGTCGAGCGCTTTATCACGCCGGAGCTCAAGGAATTTGAAGACAAGGCCCTGTCGAGCAAAAGCCGCGCCCTCGCCCGGGAAAAACAGCTCTATGCGGAGGTCCTCGTTGTACTACAGGCGTCCCTGGAGGGCTTGCGTCGGAGCGCTGCAGCCATGGCCGAACTCGACGTCTACGCCACCCTGGCCGAGCGCAGCCAAAGTCTCGATTTGTGCCGTCCCGAGTTCAGCGACACACCGAAACTGGATATCGATCAGGGCCGACACCTGGTCGTAGAGCAGGTGCTCGAAGAACCCTTTATCGCCAACGACACGCTTCTCAATGAAAGCCGGAAGATGCTGCTGATCACCGGCCCTAACATGGGTGGTAAATCTACCTACATGCGGCAGAACGCCATCATCGCGCTGTTGGCCCACGTGGGATCCTTCGTACCCGCCAAGGCCGTTATTCTTTCGACGGTTGATCGTATTTTCACTCGCATTGGCGCCGCCGATGACCTTGCCAGCGGCCGCTCCACGTTTATGGTGGAGATGACCGAGACTGCCAATATTCTTCACAACGCCAGTGAACGTAGCCTTGTGCTCATGGACGAGGTGGGCAGGGGAACGAGCACCTTTGATGGACTATCCCTGGCCTGGGCGGCAGCGCTGCATCTGGCGGAGAAGACTCGCGCATTCACCCTTTTTGCAACGCACTACTTCGAGCTTACCGCGCTGGCAGAACAGCTACCTACCGTGGCCAATGTGCATTTGGATGCCGTAGAGCATCGGGAACACGTGGTGTTTATGCACCGCATTCAGGAAGGCCCGGCAAACCGCAGTTTCGGCTTACAGGTCGCAAAGCTCGCCGGCGTTCCCGGGAGCGTGCTGCATGCCGCTGCAGGCAAGCTTAAGGAGCTGGAAAACAAAGCCGCGGAGCATGCTGCCTCGGGGGCGGCAGCCGAAAGTGCCCAACCCATCCCCCAGGGGGACCTGTTTGCGGAAAACGCCAGCCATCCTGCCCTGCTTTTACTCCGGGACACGGACCCGGATGCCCTGTCTCCACGGGAAGCGCTGGCAATCCTTTATAATCTCCGGGAGCTCTCGGGTTGATTCCAGTAATTTTTAGCGTGGTTCAATTTTTCAACCCCGTGGGTGCTTCTCATGAGGGGAGTGAATCGATACACTTCCGCCTCAGCGCTAGGTTGGGCTCCGGGGCCCGACAGAGCAGTGATCAGAACTGAAGTTAAGGAAATAACGGTATGACCTTCGTTGTTGGTGAAGACTGCATCAAGTGTAAACACACTGACTGTGTGGAAGTGTGTCCCGTGGACTGCTTTTACGAGGGCCCCAACTTTTTGGTCATCCATCCCGATGAGTGCATCGATTGTGCACTGTGCGAGCCCGAGTGCCCCGTGGATGCGATTTTTTCCGAAGATGAATTGCCGGCGGACCAGCAGGTGTTTCTGGAACTGAACGCCGAACTGGCGGAAGTCTGGCCCTGCATTACTGAGATGAAGCCCGCGCCGGAGGACGCTGAAGAGTGGGCAGGTAAGCCCGGAAAACTGGCGCTTCTCGAGCGCTAGCTGTTAGCGACTGACGACTCGCTACTCTCTACTACCAACTCTTTACACCCTACTCCCTACTCCCTACTGCTGCAGAAGCGCATCGGCCGACAGGCCCTGGCGCTCGAGTATCCGCCGCAGACGTCTCAAAGCCTCAACCTGAATCTGCCTCACCCGCTCCCGGGTCAGGCCTATTTCCTGCCCCACCTCTTCCAGAGTGCTGCTGTCGTGCCCCAGCAGGCCGAAGCGGCGCATCACCACCTCCCGCTGCTTGTCCGTGAGCTCGTTCAGCCAATCGGCAACACTGGCATGTACATCGTCATTTTGTAACTGTTCCGATGGGTCACACAGGTGCTCATCGGCGATGGTTTCCACCACGGAAGAATCAGACTCGGGCCCGAGGGGCGCGTCCACCGAACTTACCCGCTCATTGAGCCCCATAAGACGGGAAACCTCTTTCGCAGACTTGTGCGTCCGGGATGCAATCTCCGCAGTGGTGGGCTCGTGATCCAGCTGCTGGGTCAGTTCCCGAGCTGCTCGCAGACAACCATTGAGATCCTTGACCACATGAATAGGCAGACGGATGGTACGCGCCTGATTCATGATGCCCCGTTCAATGGTCTGGCGTATCCACCAGGTGGCATAGGTGGAAAACCGGAAACCCCGCTCGGGATCAAACTTTTCCACGGCGCGCATTAAACCCAGGTTTCCCTCTTCAATAAGATCCAGAAGGCTCATACCGCGATGGAGATAGCGACGGGATATTTTTACCACCAGCCGCAGATTACTTTCGATCATGCGCTTCCGCGCTGCTTCATCGCCCTTCTGGGTGAGACGGGCGTAGTGCTTCTCCTCGTCCGCCGTCAGCAGTGGGACAAAGCCAATTTCGTTGAGATACAACTGGGTGGGATCCAGGGTAATCTGGTGCTTGTCAGCCTCATCCTCACCGCCCGAGGGTCCTGGCTCAGTGAGCGCGGACAAAGCACCCCCTACCAGCCCGGGAACTTCAGACTGGTGTCGCTTTACTTTCCTTTCGCGACCGCTACCGTTCTTTAGGTCTGCGTTTGCCTTTGCGTCGCTTCCGGAAGTCCCCTTGGTTCTACCCATGGGTTAGCGTCCTGTTGTTTGACTCGGTGCTTCACCGGAAAGAAACCGGCAAATTCACTCCTGGCTGATCAGAATAGCTCAGCGAACGGCCACAAAACAAGCGCCGTCTCTAGCGGGAAGGCAGCAGCTTTAAGGGATCCACGGGGCGTCCCTGGCGTCGAATCTCAAAATGCAGCTTCACCGAATCTGTACCGGAGCTCCCGCGCTCGGCGATTTTCTGTCCCGCACGCACCACATCCCCCTCTCCCACCAACAGCGCATCGTTATGGCCGTAGGCGCTCAGGTATTCGTCGTTGTGGCGCACGATCAACATGAGTCCATATCCGGCTATACCACTACCCGCGTAGACAACCTGACCGCCGGCGGTTGCCTGTACCGGGTCTCCCCGATTGCCACTGATATCCAAACCCTTGTGCAGGTTCTTTTCAAAGCGGCGTACCACCCTGCCCCGCACCGGCCAACGCCAGTTCCCGACTTTGATGTTTGTGCCTGCGACGGTGGCTCTGGGCTGCGCCGTTTTAGTCGTGGGCGCCGCGGTAGCGGCGGTGCGTTTTGCAGCGGGGGTGGAACTGCTTACCGCCACGCTCGCGGTTGTGGTTCTTGGTGTCGCGGCAGCCGGTGCCCGGGCCCCGGGCTCGGATGATTGGCCAGGCTCTTTAGCAGGCGCCACTTTTGCTGCAGCTCTTGGCGGATCGGTCTCGACTAGCTGCAAGGTCTGACCGGGATAAATCGTAAAGGGGGCCGCGATAGCGTTGGCCGCAGCGAGGCGACGAAAATCCAGCCCGTAGCGAAACGCGATGGAAAACAGCGTATCGCCCCGCAGCACCGTATAACGCTGCTCCACTCTTGCGGTGCCGCCGCGACTGCGATCTTCAATAGGTGCCAGGGGTTTATCGGCGCAGGACACCAGCTGCGCAGCTAGAGTAAAAAGTACAAGCGCCTGCGCAATTCGGGTCACGAGCTAGTGCTCCAGGCCACCCCAGCGGTTCTCAAGGAACCAGACCGCCAGAAAACCCAGGAGCATCATCATGAGGCAAAGCCAAAACTGGCTATCACCGAACTGGGCGCCGTATTGTGCAGGAGACAAGGGCAACATCGCGCCGCTATCCGCTGGATCGGTTTTCCAGGGCCAAACCACGAGCAGCGAACCGCAAAGAAACCCGGTGAGTGTGGCAAGGGTGGGGCTGTGGTGTTCGCGCAGGAGGTAACTTAACAGGCGAGAAAAAACCAGCAGCCCTGATCCCGCGCCCGCGGCAAACAGCGCCAGTGACAGTAGGTCCAGGGACTCAATCGCCTCGAGTACGAAGGGGTACATTCCCATAAGCACCAGAATAAAACTTCCGGAGATACCGGGCAGGATCATCGCGCAGATAGCAAAAAACCCGGCCACAAAAAAACTCCAGGGCGCAGCAGGCATCTCAAAAACCGGCGAGAGACCAATGCCGGCCGCAATAACCGCGCCAGCTATTAATCCACCGAGGGTCCCGGGAGACCATCTCGCTACATGGCGCACGAGCACCAGAGCCGACGAAGCGATCAAGCCAAAAAAAAACGACCATAGCAGCAGCGGCTGTGTCTCCAAAAGCGAAGAAATGAGTCGCGCGAGGGAAAACACGCTGATCCCAATACCCAGAAGAAGGGTCGCCAGAAACGCAGCGTCGGTGCGCTGCAGCGCCTCCGCCCAACGGCGAGCATGGAGGACTCGAAGCAGACTCAAATCAAAGGCGGTGACGGCATTGATCAGACGCTGGTAGATGCCGGTGATAAAAGCCATGGTGCCGCCGGACACCCCTGGTACGATATCGGCCGCTCCCATAAGGACTCCCCGGAGCAAAACGCCGGGAATCAGAGAACCCCCCGGCTGATCGCTTTCCTGATGCTCACCCATTACCCAGGCCTGGCAGCAACGGCACAAAACGCACGGGCTCGATATCGTAGCGCTCAAAACCGGAATCAGTGCGCTCTACCACCACCAACGTCTGCTCCCGACCACCCACGGGCATCACGAGGCGCCCACCGACCGCCAATTGTGCCAGCAATGACTGGGGCACCTGTTCCGGCGCAGCGGCAGCAAGAATGCCATCGAACAGCGCCTGGGACTCCCAGCCATCATAGCCATCTCCGTGGCGCATCTGAACATTCCTCAGCTTTAACTGGCGCATGCGTTTGCGCGCCGCCATCAGCAGTGGCTTGATTCGTTCCAGGGCGTAGACTTCCCCAACGATTCCCGCGAGTACGGCGCTCTGGTAACCGGAGCCGCTGCCAATTTCCAACACCTTGCCAAGAACTCGACCGGTAACCAGCAGCTCTGTCATTCGAGCAACGATATAGGGCTGGGAGAGCGTCTGCTGATAACCGATGGGCAAAGCGGTATCTTCATAAGCACGGTGGGCCATGGCCTCATCAAGAAAAAGATGCCGGGGCACATTGCGCATGGCATCGAGCACAGCAATATTGCTCACACCCTGCTCCAGAAGACGCTGCACCAGTCGCTCCCGGGTGCGCTGGGAGGTCATGCCGATACCGGATAGATCCGCAGAACGATTCATGAAGCCACCAACAACACAACGGCGTGAGCGGCGATGCCTTCTTTTCGGCCCACATAGCCCAGGCGCTCCGTAGTCGTCGCCTTGACCGACACCTGATCCCTGTCAGCCGCAAGGTCACTGGCAATGTTTATGCGCATGGTGTCGATATGCTCCGCCATACGCGGACTCTGGGCGACGATAGTGATGTCCAGGTTCCCCAGTGCGTAACCGCGATCACCCACGAGGGACATGCACTTCCGCAGGAGCTTCCGGCTATTGATACCTGCGTTGGCCGCGTCGGTATCCGGAAAATGTTTGCCGATATCCCCCGCTGCGATGGCGCCAAGGAGAGCATCACAGATGGCGTGGAGTACCACATCCCCATCGGAGTGGGCGAGAAGGGAGCGATCGTGGGGTATAGATACGCCACCAAGAACAACGAAATTGCCGCCCGGTCCCGCCTCGGCAAACGCGTGCACATCAAAGCCATGTCCGATCCGCATCAGGTCTGCCTCCCTGCGGGATCAGTGAGCTGTGGGTAAAGTTCTTTCAACCAAAACGCTGCCAATTGCATGTCAGGGCCATAGGTTACCTTGAGATTGCTCGCAGCGCCTCGCACAAGTTGCACGGGGAAACCCGCCGCCTCCATCGCTGATGCTTCGTCGGTAACGGTCACGCCGGTCGCCTGCGCCTGACGGAGGGCAGTGCGAAGCTCTCCCACCCGGAACATCTGCGGCGTTTGGGCGCTCCAGATTGTTTCCCGGTCAAGGGTCGCGCTGACCCGGTCATTCTTCCCTGCCCGTTTGAGCGTATCGGTGACCGGCGTAGCCAGCAGCCCGCCGACCCCGCTGTCGGTCACGGCTTTGATGAGCGCCTCAAGCTCCTCCCGGGCGAGACAGGGTCTCGCTGCATCATGCACCAGTACCCAGTCCTCGTCGCCCGCCGGAAGTGCAGCAACCCCCGCAGCCACGGACTCGGCGCGACTGGCTCCGCCGGCGCAGAGCCGGACCCTGGCATCCTTGAGAAAACCCGGCTGTTCACAGCTCAGATCTGCTTCGGGTAAGGCCACAACGCAGCTCCGAAGCTCCCTGTAAATCAGCAACGCTGCGACACTCCAGTCCAGCAATGAGCGCCCGTACAGAGGTAAATATTGTTTTGACTGGCTCTGCGCCATTCGGGAACCACTTCCCGCGGCCGGAACCACCGCCCAGATGTCGCTCATGGCTGAGGCTCAGCGGGTTTGGGCGCGAGCTTTGCCGGATCAACAAACTGATAGTAAATCTCGTCTTCCCGGGTGAGTCCAAGCTCTTCCCGGGCCCGCTGCTCAAGTACGGTATTGCCGGCCTTGAGGTCCCGCACCTGGCGCGCCAGCTCTTCATTGCGCTCTCGCAATAGGGCGTTCTCCCGCTGGGAATCCTGAGCCTGCTGCCGCAGTCGCAAAAGCTCCAAACGGCCGCCCTCGCCCCACCAGAGACGGTATTGCAGTCCCCCAAGGAGCAAGACAAGTATCAGCAGTATCCAGCGCAAGGGCTTAGCTAGCGCGCAAACTCGGCACGGCCCCGATAGGGTGCTGAGGATCCTAACTCGGCCTCAATTCGCAGCAGACGGTTGTACTTGGCAACCCGGTCCGAACGGCATAGGGAGCCGGTCTTGATTTGTCCCGCGCCGGTGGCAACGGCCAGATCCGCGATGGTGGTGTCTTCGGTCTCCCCCGACCGATGAGAGATCACCGCGGTGTAGCCGGCATCCGCAGCCATGGCAATGGCATCCAGGGTCTCTGAGAGCGTACCAATTTGATTCAGTTTGATCAGGATGGAGTTGCCCACACCGCGCTCGATGCCCTGACCCAGAATTTTGGTGTTGGTGACAAACAGATCGTCGCCGACCAGTTGCACCCGCTCACCCAGACGTTCCGTGAGGAGCTTCCAGCCATCCCAGTCAGATTCATCAAGACCGTCCTCAATAGACAGAATCGGATGGGCGTCGACGAGTCCTGCAAGGTACTCGGTAAATCCGGCGCTATCGAAATCGCGCCCGTCTCCACCCAGCCAGTAGCGCCCGTCGCGGTAAAACTCTGACGCCGCGCAGTCCAGCGCCAGAGTAACGTCAGCGCCCAGGGAATACCCCGCCTTCGACACGGCTTCAGCAATCACCTCCAGCGCGGCCTCATTGGACGGAAGGTTCGGCGCAAAACCGCCTTCGTCACCCACTGCCGTACTCAGACCGCGGGCCGAGAGCACCTTCTTTAAATGATGGAAAATTTCTGCACCGCAGCGCAGGGCCTCCGCAAAGCTTTCCGAGCCCACGGGTTGAATCATGAATTCCTGAATATCCACATTGTTATCGGCGTGCTCACCGCCGTTAATGATATTCATCATGGGCACGGGCATGCTCAAAGCGCCGCGTCCGTAAAGATCGGCCATGTGCGCATAAAGGGGTTTGCCCTGCGCGATGGCCGCAGCCCGCGCAGCCGCCAGTGATACCGCCAGCATGGCGTTAGCACCCAGGGACTCCTTATTTTCGGTACCATCGAGAGCCAGCATGGCATCGTCGAGTTCCCGCTGCGCCGATGCATCCATGCCCAGCAGCGCGGAGCGCAGTGCGCCGTTGATATTATCCACGGCTTTGCTCACGCCTTTACCGAGGTAGCGGGCGGCATCGCCATCGCGAAGCTCCAGTGCCTCCCGGGATCCGGTAGAGGCTCCCGACGGTGCAAAGGCGGCAGCGCAGGCACCGGACTCCAGCGAGACCTCAGCCATCACCGTGGGGTTACCCCGGGAATCCAGTACTTCAAAACCCTGAACCTCAGTAATCTTGCTCACTTCTTTCTCCCTGAATCTATGCCGGAGGCGCTAGTCGCAGTGTCTGGTCAATGTAACTAATTAATGTCGAGTGCCGGCAAACTTTTTACGAGATTATCCACCGCCTGAACCTGCGCCAGGAATGGTTTTAACTTATCCAGCGGCAAGGCGCTGGGACCGTCGCACAGAGCCTTGTCAGGATCCGGATGGGACTCCAGAAACAGCCCCGCCAGCCCCACGGCCATACCAGCGCGGGCAAGCTCGGTCACCTGCGAGCGGCGGCCTCCGGATGCAGCACCCATGGGATCGCGACATTGAAGGGCGTGGGTAACGTCAAAGATTTGCGGCACCCCGGCGGTCGCCTGGCGCATCACCCCGAAACCCAGCATGTCCACTACCAGGTTGTCGTAGCCGTAGTTACTCCCCCGCTCGCAAAGCATGAGCCGTTCGTTGCCGCACTCGCGAAATTTCTCCACCACGTTCGCCATTTGGGAAGGCGAGAGAAACTGTGGCTTCTTGATATTAATGGCCGCTCCGGTGTCTGCCATCGCACGCACAAGATCGGTCTGGCGGGCAAGAAATGCGGGGAGCTGAATGATGTCGCAGACCTCTGCCGCCGGCGCGGCCTCCTCCGGGGTATGTACATCGGTAATTACCGGCACTCCAAAACGGGACTTCACTTCCGCCAGAATCTCCAGCCCCGCTGTTAATCCCGGGCCACGAAAGGAGTGAATCGAAGACCGGTTTGCCTTGTCATAGGAGGCCTTGAACACCAGGGGGACACCAAGTTCCGCGCACACAGCGACGTATTCCTGGGCCACTTCCAGCGCAAACTCCCGGCTCTCGAGCACGTTCACGCCACCCAGCAGGACAAAGGGCGCATCATTCGCGATGCGCATCTCGCCCAGCTCAACGGTTTTCGTCATCGCGCTATCCCCGAAACCCGGACTCAGCCCACGGCCGTGTCACGGGCATGGCGGTTGCCCGCCGCTCGCTGGCAAGCGGCCTGAATGTAGCCCGTGAACAGGGGATGTCCTCCCCGGGGGCGAGAGGTGAATTCCGGATGGAACTGGCAGGCCACAAACCAGGCATGCTCGGGCAACTCAACCATTTCCACAAGAGACTTGTCGGCAGACCATCCGGCAATGGTCATACCGTGTTCCTGCAGGGTTTTGATGTAATTGTTATTCACCTCGTAGCGATGTCGATGGCGTTCGTTAATCACATCAGCGCCGTAGATCTCGCGAATGCGCGTACCCTCCTCCAGCTGACAGGGCTGAGACCCGAGGCGCATGGTGCCACCCAGATCCGAACTCTCGTCTCGCTGCTCGGTGCTGCCGTCGGCGTTCTGCCACTCGGTGATCAATGCCACGATGGGGTGCGGTGTCTCCGGCGCCATTTCAGACGAGTGCGCGCCCTCCAGACCACAAACATTGCGCGCGTACTCCACCAGAGCCACGTGCATTCCGAGGCAGATACCCAGAAACGGAATGTCATTTTCCCGAGCGTAGCGCACTGCCTCGATTTTCCCTTCGACACCACGATCACCAAAACCGCCGGGAACCAGTATTGCGTGGGCGCCTTCCAAAACGCCAATCCCGTCCCGCTCGATATCCTCCGCTTCCACGTAGTCCACCTGCACATCGGTCAGGGTCTGCAAACCGGCGTGGGAAAGGGCCTCGTTAAGGGATTTGTAGGCGTCGGGGAGCTCCATGTACTTGCCCACCATGGCGACCCGCACTGTGGCCTGACGCTCGGCCACCTGACGCTGGAGCACCTCATCCCACTCACTCAGGTCCGCAGTGGGGCAATCAAGATTAAAGCGCTCCACCACAAAGTCATCCAGACCATTGGCGTGCAAGGCCCGGGGAATACTATAGATGGTGTCAGCGTCCAGGAGCGGGATCACCGCCCGGGCCTCCACATTGGTAAACAGCGCTATTTTGCTGCAGGCGCTCTCTTCAATGGGTACTGTAGAACGGCAAAGAAGGATATCGGGCTGGAGGCCAATGGAGCGCAACTCCTTTACGGAGTGTTGGGTAGGTTTGGTTTTAATCTCTCCGGCGGTTGCGATATAGGGCACCAGGGTGAGGTGCATCAGCAAAGCCCGAGACGCTCCCATTTCCACCCTCAGCTGGCGGGCTGCCTCCAGGAACGGCAAGCCCTCAATATCACCCACGGTGCCACCGATCTCCACCACTGCGACGTCGGCATCACCGGCACCGACTAAAACCCTTCGCTTGATCTCGTCAGTAATATGAGGAATGACCTGTACCGTTCCACCGAGGTAATCGCCCCGGCGCTCCTTGGCCAGCACCTGGTTGTAGACCCGCCCCGTGGTGAAATTATTCCTGCGGCTCATCACTGCGCGGGTGAAGCGCTCGTAGTGCCCGAGGTCCAGGTCCGTTTCGGCGCCGTCGTCGGTCACATAGACCTCGCCATGCTGAAACGGACTCATGGTGCCGGGATCAATATTAATATAGGGGTCGAGTTTGAGAAGGGTTACCTTCAGACCTCGGGCTTCGAGGACCGCAGCTAGCGAAGCCGCCGCGATACCCTTGCCTAGAGAAGAAACTACACCACCAGTCACAAAGACCAATCGCGTCATGTCACGCCTTCCTGTTGACTGTGTATTGGACAGTATTGAAACAGTCCCGGACCTGTCCAGACGAACAAGAATGCCATCAATCGGGACCCGCGACCATGCGATAAGATGGGAGATCAAGTTAACAGAAAGCGCCTTTCTCCTCAATCGGAATCCCGCGCTTCAGGGGTTATTTCTAGGGGAATTCTTCCCTTTTCAACAGCAGCTTCAACCCCAGGGAAGCGGCCCGCGGAGAGCTGCGCAGATCTGCTACGGCCAGAAGCACCTCATGACTGTCAGACTTCTGGATCAAAAACGGCAAGCGGGGCCGCCACCAGGAGGGCACCCCGAGCTCCTGAAACACCGTCTTTAGCTCGGCGTGCTGTCCATTGGCGAGCTCCAGCCTCTCCCCTCCCTGCCGGGCCCTCAGCATTAAACCCGGCACATCGGTCGCCCCCTCACAATTCAGAGTGAGCTCGCCCAGCCCGGGCCACCACAGTGATTGGCCAACACTGATGGAGCACGCTTCCGGCGGACTCTCAGGGTGCGATGGGAGAAGGTACACCGCATCCCGATAGCGCTCGATAGTCCACAGGGGGCACTGCAAACGGGCACCACTCCCCTCGCGCAGCTGGCGCAGAAACTCGGTCAACCGCGCCGCAGGGGGTAGGCGCAGGGAGCGCTCCCGCAACCAATCGCGAAGCGCCAAAGCCGCCAGCGCGGGCTCCTCGGGAACCTCTGCCACCAGGAATCCCGGATCGCCGAGACATCCCCTTACTGTAGAGAGCCTGGGAGCCGGGAGATGCTCGTTCCTTTCTCGCAGCTGCGCCGCGGTGCGAGACAGCGTACTTCTATACCCCGGCCAGCGGCGGGCGAGAAGCGGCATGACTTCCTGCCTGAGATAATTTCGGTCAAAGCGCGTATCGCCATTGCTCGGATCCTCGACCCAGGCCAGTCCGCACTCTTGGGCATAGCTTTTGAGCGAACTGCGTGGCAGAGACAGCAATGGTCTGAGCAAGGATCCGGCGCCGAGATGCCTCTGCTGCGGCATGCCAGCCAGGCCATCGGGGCCCGCTCCGCGCAGCAGGCGCAGCAGCAGGGTTTCCGCCTGGTCATCCTGATGATGGGCCATCAACAGAACGTCGCTGCTCCCGATACACTCTTCAAACCAGCGATAGCGGGCGTCGCGGGCGCTAGCTTCCACACCGCTCCCGGACTCCTCCAGGAAAAGCTCGGTGGATTGACAAGCAACCCCTAGCTGTTTGCAGTAGTCCTCGCAATGCGTTTGCCAACGCGCCGCATCGCCATGGAGACCATGATTGGCGTGCAAAGCGACCAGGCGGTCGGGACAGGTTTGCTGCGCGGCGTGCAGGAGCACCGTGGAATCCAGACCGCCGCTGTACGCCACGAACACCTTTCCGGCGGAAGACAGCAGAGAACGGTGACCCTCCAGAGCAAGGAGCACGGGGTCTTGAGCCACCCCGGAGACAGCCTCAGTTGCCGTAGGCGAGGAGTCGTGCGTAGCGTGCATCGAGCATGTCTTCGGTGCTCATGGCCTTGAGCTTCTCCAACTCCGCACCCACGTGCTCACGGATTCGCTCGCCCATCAGGGCCGCATCGCGGTGAGCTCCTCCTAGGGGCTCCTCGATGCTTGCGTCCACGATACCCAGCTCCTTGAGCTTCTCGGAGGTCACACCCATGGCAGCGGCGGCATCGGCAGCAAACTCCGACGATTTCCAGATAATGTTTGCGCAACCCTCGGGAGAAATCACAAAATAGGTGGCGTATTGCAGCATCGCCAGGTGGTCCGCCACACCAATACCCAGGGCGCCACCAGAGCTGCCCTCACCGATGACCACGGAAACTATGGGCGTCTTCAATCGCGACATTACCGCAAGGTTGGTGGCAATAGACTCGGAGATACCCCGCTCTTCAGAATCAATGCCCGGATAGGCTCCCGGGGTGTCGATAAGGGTGATCACCGGAAGACTGAAGCGTTCTGCCGTTTCCATGAGCCTAAGCGCCTTGCGGTAACCCTCGGGCTTGGGCATGCCGAAATTGCGGTAGACCTTATCTTTAACGGAGCGGCCCTTTTCCTGGCCGATGACCATAACGGACTCGCCGTTGAGGCGCGCCACGCCACCGACGATAGCCTTGTCGTCGCCAAAGCGGCGGTCTCCGTGAAGCTCATCAAAGTCCTCAAAAACCAGGGGAAGATAATCCAGCGTATAGGGCCGCAGAGGATGTCGGGCGACGCGGACCACGTCCCAGGGACTCAGGTTTGAAAAGATCTTCTCGGTGAGCTTGACGCTCTTGCCCTTGAGCTCATCCAGCTCGCTGCTGAGGTTGAGTTCAGCCCCGGATCCCACATGCCGAAGTTCTTCGATCTTGACTTCAAGCTCGGCAATCGGCTGTTCAAAATCGAGATAATTAGGATTCATGGGCAACACAACATCTATGGGTTAGCTGCAGGATTCTACCGAAAAGACCGCTGCGCCTCCATCAACTTTACATCGTCTGCTGACGCTCGACGAACGCCAATGGTGACTGATCAACCCACCAGCGTGATCATGACTCCTGCCGCAACGGCCGAGCCGATAACCCCCGCCACATTGGGCCCCATGGCGTGCATGAGCAGGAAGTTATGGGGATCCTCTTCAAGGCCCAGCTTGTTGCTGACCCTCGCCGCCATGGGCACGGCAGACACCCCCGCCGAACCTATGAGCGGATTGATCGGCGTGCCACCGAGCCGGTTCATGAGTTTCGCCAGAATCACCCCTGAGGCTGTGCCCACACTAAAGGCGACAATTCCCAAGCCAAGAATACCCAGGGTGTTCACATCCAGAAACTTGTCTGCAACGAGCTTGGATCCCACTGCAAGACCCAGAAAAATAGTCGTGATATTGATCAGCGCATTTTGCGCGGCGGCGCTGAGACGATCCACCACTCCACACTCACGCATAAGGTTGCCAAAGCACAGCATCCCCAACAGCGGTGCGGCATCGGGCAGGAGCAGCGCCACGAGAATCAGCAGCATCAGGGGGAAGGCTATTTTCTCCCGACGACTCACTTCCCGAAGTTGCACCATAACGATCTGTCGCTCTTCCGTGCTGGTCAGTGCGCGCATGATGGGCGGCTGGATAAGGGGCACAAGCGCCATGTAAGAGTAAGCGGCGACGGCGATCGCACCGAGCAAGTCCGGCGCAAGAATGCTCGAGACATAGATCGCCGTGGGACCATCGGCGCCACCGATAATGCCGATGGCGGCCGACTGGGCCAGGCTGAAATCAGTCACGCCCAGCGACGTGAGTCCGACAGCCCCGAGAACCGTCGCGAAAATACCAAACTGCGCCGCCGCACCTAAGAGCAGGGTGCGCGGATTCGCAAGCAGTGGGCCGAAATCGGTCATGGCTCCGACCCCCATGAAGATCACCAGGGGTGCCACGCCGCTACCGATCGCTACGCTGTAAAAGCTGTAGAGCATGCCATCGCCAAGGCCCGCGTCCCGCGCCAGCTGCATCGCCTGCAGCTGCACGGCCTGGGGCGCCACATCCAGAGCCGCTGCAATAGCCCCGGGATCCGCGGCGCTTCCCAAAAGGGCTCCCAAGGCAGCCAGTAGCTCTCCATTGGCTGCGTGAAGGGCCTTGTCGACGGCTGAATAAGCAAGACCTGCGCCGGGGATGTTCGCCAGCAAACCGCCAAAGCCTATGGGGACCAGCAACAGCGGCTCGAAACGACGATGAATGGCAAGATAAAGAAGCAGCAAGGCAATACCCAACATCGCCGCTGAGCCGACGTCCATTTGAGACAGACCTGAAGCGCCCCACAATTGGGCCAGACGGTCCATTAGTGAGTATCCATCTCCAGCAGCGTGTCGCCCACAGCTACCGCATCACCGGCGGATACGACGAGGGCGGTCACTGTTCCGTCTTTCGGCGCCCGCACCTCGGTCTCCATTTTCATGGCCTCGAGAATCACAACCACATCGCCGGCGCTTACGCCGTCGCCGACGGCAACAGCCAGACTCACAATATTGCCCGCCAAAGGTGCGTTCACCGCTTCGGCATTCGCTGTCGGGGGCGGCGTCGCCGCAGGAGTGCTCTCCTGTGGAGCAGCCTGCACCTCGCCAAGGTCACCGCCGTCGGTAACTTCCACCACAAAACGTTGACCATTAACGGCCACGGTATACACACCGGAGTCGCCGACGCCAGAAGTGGCGGGGATGGGGGCGGCAGCTTTTGGGGGCTCCTCAGGCGCGGGCTCAGTACCCGGAACCGGCTCGAAGGCACTGGCATCGCCGCGCTTGTCCAGAAAGCGCAATCCAATCTGGGGAAACAGCGCGTAGGTCAGCGCATCATCGATCTCTCCGTCACCGGAGGCCAGTCGGATACTTTTCTCCTTTGCGAGGGAGCGAAGTTCGCTCTGCAGGGACTCCATTTCGGGCTCCAGCAAATCGGCGGGGCGACAGGTAATCACCTCGCCGCCATCGAGCACCCGCTGCTGCAGCTCTTCATTCACCGGCGCCGGCGTAACGCCATACTCCCCTTTGAGCACGCCAGCGGTTTCTCGGGATATTGATTTGTAACGCTCCCCGGTGAGGACGTTGAGCACCGCCTGGGAGCCGACAATCTGAGAGGTCGGTGTGACCAGCGGTATAAACCCCAGATCCTCGCGAACCGCGGGGATTTCTTCCAGCACTTCGCCGAGACGGTCTCCGGCATTTTGCTCCCGAAGCTGATTTTCCATGTTGGTGAGCATGCCACCGGGCACCTGGGCCACCAGTATGCGTGAATCCACACCGCGCAATGAGCCCTCAAATTTTGCATACTTTTTGCGCACGTCTCGGAAGTAACCGGCGATGCGATCCAAAGCCACCAGGTCAAGGCCCGTATCCCGGTCTGTGCCCTCAAGAATCGCCACCAGGGCTTCCGTGGGTGAATGCCCATAGGTCATGCTCATACTGGATACCGCGGTATCAATATTGTCGATGCCCGCCTCAATGCATTTGAGATTGGTGGCCGTAGACAGTCCGGTGGTGGCGTGGCACTGCATGTGTATGGGAATGGAGCAGGCTTCCTTGAGGCGGGTCACCAACTCAAAGCCCACGTAGGGCCGCAAAAGCCCCGCCATGTCCTTAATGGCAATGGAATCAGCCCCCATGTCCTCAATGCGTCGACCCTGATCAACCCATCCATCGATATCGTGGACCGGACTCAGGGTATAAGCGATAGTGCCCTGGGCGTGCTTCCCCTGGTTCTTCACCGCTGTCAATGCAACCTCGATATTGCGCATATCGTTCATGGCATCAAATACCCGAAACACATCCACGCCGTTGCTGGCGGCGCGCTCCACAAACTTCTCCACAACATCATCGGCATAGTGACGATAACCCAGCAAATTCTGCCCCCGGAGCAACATTTGCTGCGGGGTATTTGGCATGGCCTTTTTAAGCTCCCGGATGCGATCCCAGGGATCTTCACCGAGATAGCGGATGCAGGCATCGAAGGTCGCCCCGCCCCAGGACTCCATAGACCAGAAACCCACGGCATCGAGCTCCGCCGCAATGGGCAACATGTCATCCAGACGCATGCGGGTCGCAAACAGCGACTGGTGCGCATCGCGCAGTACCAGTTCGGTAATGCCTAGCTTTTCGGGACGATCAGCCATGGGAGTTCCTTTGCTCAAGATCAGATACAGATACACGGCGACGCCGGTGCTGATGCACCGCAGCGCTAATCGCCGCCAATACTTCCGGCGTGGGTGCGAGCTCGCCGGCGGCTGTGCTCACACGCTGGGGGACGACAACAGGTGGCTCTGGAAAAAAGCGCTGTATGATCAGGGACATCAAACGGCTGGCAAACACCAGGAGCGTGAGAAACACGACCACGGTGCCCATGCCGTACATCATTAATTCGATACCCTGCGAAAGCAGATGGCTGCCCATGTGACCTCCCCCGACGATTGATTATGATAAACGAGGCATGGGCTTCGGGTCACGATAGCTGTGCGCACAAGCAAGTCTGCGTATACTTCTCACCCGTGACTCCCGAACCGAACCCTCGCATTCTCCTGGCGCCCATGGAAGGCGTTATCGATCACACCATGCGCGAGCTCCTGACGCAGCTTGGCGCTGTGGATCGCTGCGTGACCGAGTTTGTGCGCGTGAGTCAGGAATTGCTCCCACCCCGGGTTTTTCATCGCATCTGCCCGGAACTAGCCAGTGGCGGACGCACCTCCTCGGGGGTGCCGGTCTACCTGCAGATTCTCGGCGGCGATGCCAACCTGGTTGCGGAAAATTCAGCCCGCGCTGCTGAACTGGGGGCCCCGGGCATTGATCTGAACTTTGGCTGCCCCGCCAAGACCGTCAACCGCTCCGATGGCGGGTCCATCATTCTCCGGGAGCCGGAGCGGGTTCACCGAATCGTCACAGCCACGCGGCAGGCACTTCCTCCCACGGTACCGCTGAGCGTAAAAATACGCCTGGGCTTTGATAGCAGTGACCGCTTTCTTGACATCGTGTCAGGCATCGATGCTGCCCGCCCCAGCGAGCTGGTGATCCATGCGCGCACCCGTGCCGATGGCTATCGCCCCCCCGCCTACTGGGAACACATCGCTCTCGCGCGCAGCAAAACGCAATTGCCCCTGGTGGCAAACGGTGAAATCTGGGGTGTGGGCGATGCAAAGCTCGCCCGGGAAAAGAGTGGCACCCGGGATCTGATGCTGGGTCGCGGCGTACTTTGTCGGCCGGATCTGCCACGTCTGGTGCGGGCCTTTGACTCCGGCGAGGAAATAGACGCGTTGACCTGGGATGAGATTCGCGCGTACCTGCTGCAATATCTTGCGATAACGCTCAAGACCTACGACGCTCGCTATGCCGTCAATCCCATCAAGCAATGGCTGGGCTATCTGCGCCATTACTACCCACAGGCTGCGGCCATGTTCGTGGTGATTAAGCGTATCCTCGATCCGGAGCAGTTACGTATCGCCATTGCCGGTCACGAAGATCCAGGGCAGAAAGCCGCCTAGACACAATAAAAAGGAGTCACTCATGTCGACTGCAGCAGCAGACGCCCCCGTCGGTCACGACGACCACGGATTTTTTGGCCACCCCCGGGGGCTGATGATTTGCTTTGCCACAGAGATGTGGGAGCGCTTTTCCTTTTACGGCATGAAGTATCTGCTGCTTCTTTATCTCACAAAATATCACCTGTTCACCGACGCCGAAGGGTTGGAAGTACTGGGCGGTTACGCCGCACTGGTTTACGCCATGCCGGTTATCGGGGGACTCCTCGCCGATCGTTATCTTGGGATGCGCAAATCGGTAATTCTGGGCGGTCTGCTCCTGGTGGCGGGACACCTGGGCATGGCAGTGGAGGGAGAGCAGGCCCGCATAGTCGGAGACAGCATCGAGCGTGATACTCAGGCGCTGCAGGTTTTTTACGCATCCCTGGCGCTGATTGTCATCGGCGTGGGATTTTTGAAACCCAATATCTCCACCATCGTCGGCCAGCTCTACAGCAAGGATGACCCGCGGCGGGACTCGGGCTTTACCATCTTCTATATGGGCATAAACCTGGGGTCTTTCAGCGCTACCCTGCTCTGCGGCTACCTCGGTGAAACCTACGGCTGGGGCTACGGCTTTGGCGCCGCCGGTATCGGGATGCTCCTGGGGCTCGCTACTTTCATCTACGGGCAGCGCTATCTGGCGGGACTGGCGGACCCACCGGAAGGAGGCAAGTTAAAACAGCGCACTGTCCTGGGGCTGTCCCGGGAACACAGCATCTATCTCGGCGCCATGGTGGGCGTGGTTGTGGTCTGGCAGATGCTGCAGTTCCATGCCGCTGTGGGACTACTGCTCAATTCCCTCTCCCTCATCGTATTGGCAGGCCTTGGCTGGTTTATCGTCGCGCGCTGCAATGCCGTTGAACGCAGCCGCATGATCGTGCTCATCATACTGACCATGTCCACCGTGGTGTTCTGGGCTCTCTTCGAACAAAGCGCCGCATCGATGACCCTGTTTGCTGACCGCGTCATGGACCGCGAGGTTTTCGGACTCACACTCACAGCGTCCCAGTACGGCGCACTGAACGCCATGTTTATCTTTATGTTTGCGCCGTTTTTTGCGTGGCTGTGGACAACACTCGGCCGCCGGGGGCTGGAACCCTCCACACCGGTGAAGTTTGCTCTGGGTATCGCCCAGGCGGGTCTGGGCTTTGGCGCCCTGGTACTCGGAGCAGCGAACCCCGATGAAGCGGGTCTGGTATCAGGCTACTGGATGGTTCTTGCCTATCTATTGCATACCTGTGGCGAGCTGTGCCTGTCGCCGGTGGGTCTGTCGGCAGTGACTAAACTCGCGGTGCCCAGCGTCGTGGGCGTCATGATGGGCTCGTGGTTTCTGGCTACCGCCTATTCAGAGTTTGTTGCCGCCCAACTGGCAAAACTCGCTGCCCTGGAGACCAGTGGAGGCAGCATCACAGACACGGCGGGCGCACTGGCAAGCTACGGCGAACTGTTTACCAGCCTGTTCTGGCTGGGCGTGGGTGTAGGTGCACTCATGCTCTTGCTGTCTCCACTGCTCCGTCGCATGATGCACGGCATTCACTAAACGCAGGGTCTTGCCATGGCGGAACGCGATTACGACATCATTCTCTTTGGTGCCACGGGCTTTACGGGCCAGCTTGTGGCCGAGTACCTGCTGGAGCGCTACGGTAGCAACGGAGATCTACGCTGGGCTCTGGCGGGGCGCAATTTACAAAAGCTCGAAGCCGTCCGCGCCGCGCTTCAAGGGGTAAAGCCTGCATACCCGTTACCCTTGCTGACCGCAGACAGCGGTGACGCTGAAGCGCTCCGGGCCCTGACTGCCAGCACGGCGGTCATCTGCAGCACCGTGGGTCCCTACGCAAGATACGGCAGCGAAATGGTCGCTGCCTGTGTCGCCGAGGGCACGGACTATTGTGATCTCACCGGCGAGGTGCCCTGGATCGCAGAGATGATCAAGCGCCATCAGGGCGCGGCAGAAATCAGTGGCGCGCGCATCGTTCACTGCTGTGGTTTTGATTCCATTCCCTCGGATTTGGGCAACTGGTTTGTGCAACAGGCCATGGAAGAACAACACGGTGTCACCGCGTCGCGCGTCCGCGGGCGCGTGGGCAAAACCCGCGGTGCTGCCAGCGGAGGAACCGTCGCGAGTTTGATGGGTGTGATGGAAGACGCCGGGCGCGACCCCGCGTTACGCCAACTACTCAAAAACAAATACTGCCTGTATCCGACGGGGGAAAATCCCGGTCCAAAGGTCAGAGACCAGACCCTGCCCCTCTTCGACCCCAGCTTTGAGCAGTGGACGACGCCCTTCGTCATGGCACTCATCAATGAGCGGGTGGTGCGCAGGAGCAATGCGCTCATGGGCTTCCCCTGGGGCCGCGACTTTAACTACGACGAGAGTCAACTGTGTAGCAGTCGCGCCCAGGCATTGGCGATCAGCCTGGGCATGGGGGCCGCTATGGCCACTGCCAGCAGCAGTCTGGGGCGAAGCGCCATGGGGAAACTGTTACCGAAGCCGGGGGAAGGCCCCGACGGGGACGCCCGGGAACGGGGGTTTTTTGAGCTGTTTTTCCATGCAGAGCATCCCATCGATGGGAGCAAGTCCCTCCGTGCGCGGGTTAGCGGCGACCGGGACCCCGGTTATGGGGCCACCTCCCGAATGCTCGGAGAAGCCGCCGTTTGCCTGGCGAAGGACCCGGCAAGCGTCGGCGGCGGCGTCTGGACACCGGCATCGGCGCTGGCGTCGGCACTGTTACCGCGGCTGGAGCAGAACGCCGGATTGCAGTTCACCCTGATCCCTAACGACTAGTCGACCCCGCCGCGGCGCCTGGCAGCTTTGACCGACTCGGACACACAGCGCTTCAACCTGGTTTTTTCGGGTCAGCTGCTTCCCGACACTGACGACGATCGCGCCAAACGCACCCTCGCCGCTTTTTTTGGTTTGCGCGATATCAGCGGCGTCGCGGTTTTTTTCAGTGGTAAGCCCGTACCGCTTCGGCGAAACCTGACGAGAACCGATGCGCAGCGCCTCTACCGGCAACTGAGAAGCGTCGGTCTCATTTGTGAAATCACTCCTGTGGCCCCCCCCTCCCGCCCGGCGGCGCCCAAGGTAGAGGACCCAGCTGGGCCAGAACTTGATTCGCAACCGGCAGTCCTGCGGAAGGAGCCATCTACAAAACCTCAGCAGGGAAAAGCACCGAACCTTTTCGCGCTGCGACCGGCATTTTTCACACAGCCTACGACACAGCTTCGGGAAACCGCACAGATTCGCAGTTTCATTGCCCTTGGCATCGCTCTGGCTCTCTGTGCTGTGGTGCTTGCCGTCGCTCTCCGTTTTCCCGCGGCACCCGCAGGGAAAGAACCCGTGGGCCCCTTGGCGGGTATTAGCCTACCCGGCAATAAACTGCTGCTCCTTGTTGAGGGCGCATTGCTGATCCATGAGCGATCGGGCCTCGCCGGCGCTCGTGTCAGCGCAGCGGAGCTGGGCTTTGATCGCCTCGCTCCGCCGCTGTGGGTTATGCAAAGCGGAGACATCATTCTTAATGCCGCTAAGGATGAAGAGGCTCTTCGGCTCCAACGCTGCTCCCTGGATGAGCGAAGCTGCTACGCCTTCAGTCCTCAACAGCTGGAGAGCAGGGTTATCGCCATCGCCAGCTCTCTGCTGGGCAACACAATTTTTCTGCTCGGTGCCGATGGGCGACTGTGGCGCAGCAACAGCGCAGGAGAAATTCAATCCGAAACAACGGTGCAGAATCCCTGGGGACAGCCCCGGGTACTGTCCGACGGCGGTCTGTTGCTTATTCCCGCGGGCGACGCCCCCATGCTTGGCGTCTATCGTCCGGACATGGAGAACTTTGGTCAGCAACTTGACGCGTTACTGGTCATGCCGCCCCCCGCCGTGGCGGCGGGTCAGGATCGCGTGAGGGATATTGCCCTCGGCAAGGAATCTCACTGGGCGCTCATGGGCGGTAACGAAGCGACGCCTGCGCTATTTCGCTTTGATCAACAGTGGGGAAGCCCCTCCTCCGTGAGTCTATCGCAGCGCTTTCTCAAGCCCTACCTCATTACCTGGCGCGACAAGATCCTCATAGCCGATCCCGGACAGCCGAGGATGCTTCGCCTGGCAAAAGACGGTGCCCCGGAAGCGCCCTTCGAGTCTTCGCTGTTAGCCGAGGAGCGAAAAACCTGGCTGGAAACCTCACGACAGCGAAGCCTCATGCGACACCTGGGCATCGGACTACCGCTCATGCTGGTGGTGCTGTGCGTGATGGCAGCGCTGCTCTATCACAGCAGCTATCGTGCACTGAATACGCTGCCACAGCAACGCAGCGCCCTCCTCGACCCCATGCCCGGCGGTATTCACTGGCTGTCGACATCGACAAAAGCAGATGCTGCTGTCCGACGTATAGGCCTCTCGCTGCTAATGCCGATTATGCTGGCGCTGGTACTTCTGGGCGCTTTCTCCGGCTGGCCCGCGTTTTTCGTCCTGATACCAGCTGGGGTAGGAGCGCTCTACGGCTGGAACAAACTGCGTGAAGGCTGCGGTGGCCACCTGGGCCTTCTGGAGAAGCACTTCATCGCGGTAGATTACGATGGACGTTATTTTTATGGGGAGCGTTCCGCACTCCGGGGAAATGCAGCGATCATTATTGCTCCTGGCGTGGTTCTGCCCATCAGTCTCCCGGGCCTGAGGAACCTGGACACCCAAGACATTGCAGCAGCCCGCTATACGGACTCGAAGAGTAGCTCTGCAACGGAGATCCTCGGCACCCTCTGGTCGTTACACCACCCCTGGATACACGCCGCTCTCGCCATAAGCGTTGGCTTCGTGCTGAGCATCGGCCTGATGATACTGACAGGCTATAATTTGATGAACTTTTCTCTCGCCGTGGCACCAGCGTGATTCATTGTGGAAGATAACGGGACAATAAAAGCAAAACCCCCGATGACAACCCCGAAGGTCGCGCTGTATGTCACTTGTCTCGCCGATCTCATGCGCCCCTCTGTGGCGCAGGCGAGTCTGGAGCTGCTTCGGGCAGCGGGATGCGATGTGACCGTACCCGCGGAGCAAAGCTGTTGCGGTCAGCCCTCCTACAACAATGGCGATTACGCCGGAGCAGTCCGCATCGCGAAACAGCTTATCCAACGTTTTGAGTCCTTTGACTACGTGGTACTGCCCTCGGGATCCTGCGCCGGCATGCTTATCAAGCACTACCCCAGGCTCCTCGAAGGCGAGTGGCGGGACCGCGCGGAGCAATTTGCAAAACGTGTTTACGAGCTGACGACCTTTCTTTTCAGTATCTGTGATTACGAGCCAGCCGTTCAGGGATCGGCGACAGCAGTGGCCTATCACGACAGCTGCGCAGGCCTGCGCGAGCTAAACATTAAGGAGCAGCCCCGGGAATTGCTCACACGGGCGAACATTCCTGTAGCGGAACTCAGTCAGGGTTCGGTCTGCTGCGGCTTTGGAGGAACGTTTTGCGCCAAGATGCCAGCGATCTCCGGGGACATGGCTGATCGCAAGATTGAGGACGTGGAAAAAACCGGAGGAAGCACGTTAGTCGCAGGAGATCTGGGCTGTCTGCTGGCATTAGAAGGCCGGGCGCGAAGAAAGGGCAGCAGCCTTCGATTCAGACATGTGGCCGAGGTTCTCCTTGATGAAAACCCGGGATTCTCCCTGGGAGCACCCGACGACACACCCCGGGGTAACAATCGCTGATGGAGCAGCGCAGCCGCGAATTCCTGACCCTCGCCGATGAGGCCATTGCCAGCCCCGAGCGCGCGGAAAACCGCAAAGCGCTGGGCGCGTTCATGCCCCAGCTACGCACACAGGCGATTCATAATTTTGGCGGCGAGGACGATTTTTCCGCGCTGCGACAAGATGTAAAAGCCCTACGCGAACACGCATTAGGGCACCTCGCACACTACCTGGAAGCCTTCACGCAAAACGCCAGAGAAAATGGCAGCACGGTGAATTTTGCGCGTAGCGGTGACGAGCTGAACAACATCGTGCTGGATATCTGCGCCCGCAGCGAAGCGCGGCGCATCGCCAAGGGCAAATCCATGATTACCGAGGAGACCGGACTCAACAGCGCCCTGGAAGCTGCCGGTTTTGCGGTTCGGGAAACAGATCTTGGCGAGTACATCATCCAGGAAGCAGGGGAAACCCCCAGCCACATTGTCGGTCCGGCGCTGCACAAACCCCAGGCAGAAATCCGTGATCTGTTCCTCGAGCGTCATCCCCTGGGGGACCGGGAACTGAACGATGCCAGTGAAATGGTTGCCGAAGCGCGGAAGGTGCTCCGTGAGGATTTTCTTAGCGCGGATGTGGGCATCATCGGCAGCAATGCACTGATTGCCGAAAACGGCTACTCGATGCTCGTCACCAACGAGGGAAATGGAGATCTCTGCGCCAACCTCCCCCCGGTGCTCATCATCTGCACCAGCGTTGATCGCGTGCTCCCCCGGGCCGACGACGCCATGGCGATGCTGCGGCTACTGGTACGATCAACTACCGGACAAGCTGTGAGCTGTTACACCAGTTTTTACGCCGGGCCGCGCAAACCCGGGGATGTTGATGGCCCCCTTGAGACGCATTTTGTTCTGCTGGATAACGAGCGCAGCGACATTCTTGCCAGTGACTATGCCGAGATGCTCCAGTGTATTCGCTGCGGCGCCTGCCTGAACCATTGCCCCGTCTACATGAGTGCGGGGGGGCATGCCTACGGCTGGGTCTATCCAGGCCCCATGGGATCGGTGCTCACACCGCTGCTCACATCCCTTGAGGACAGCGGTCTTTTGCCCGATGCCTGTACCGCCTGTGGTCGCTGTGAGGAGGTGTGTCCTGCGGCCATTCCCATACCGGACCTCCTTCGTGATCTGCGCGAGGAAAAGTTCACCCAGGGCATCGTCAGCAGACGCTGGCGGGCGGGTGTCCGCCTCCACGGTTGGCTGGCCGCTCACCCCCGGCTCTATCAAAAAATCACAGGACTGGTGGTACGACTGCTTCACACGCTGGGCGGTCGCAAAGGGATCATCAAAAAATTGCCGTTCCTGGGAGGATGGTTTGCCGCCCGCGATCTGCCGGCGCCCGCCGCAAAGACCTTTCAGGCAATGCATCAGGACAGCCTGCGCAAGTGAGTGCCAGCGACGCAGAAAAGGAGATCTTCGCGCGCATCCGCGGCGCATCCCGACGAAGCTCAGCGGAGCAAATCGTCCAAGAGCTGGCAGCTCTGAAAACACCGGCCGCCGCACCGCTGCCTGCTGCTGACTTGGGGGAGGCGCTGCGCTCTAACCTGCATAGCAATGGTGCCACCTCGGCTACCGTGGACACGCGCAGCGCTGCGGTGCAGGAGATTTCCCGCTTCATTACGCAGAAACACGGACAGCGGCGCATCGTCACCGGTCATGACCCGCGCCTTGCGGCACTGCCCTGGCGCGACGGGGGCCTGCTTCCCCGTTTTGATAGCGCGCAGAGCGGTGACACCGTGTCCGTGAGCTACGCCTACTGTGCCGTTGCGGAATCGGGCTCCCTTGCCCTGCTGCTGGACCGGAATAACCCCGGACTCAACAACCTTTTAGTGGAAGACCACATCATTCTCGTCGAACGCAAGGATATTCACGAAAGACTGGAGAGCATCTGGACGGAGCGCAGTCTGCAAACGCCAGCAACCCGTCCCCGCGGCCTGATGATGATTTCAGGCCCATCCAGTACCGCTGATATCGCTATGCAGCTGGTGCTCGGGGCCCACGGTCCCCGCGCCCTTCACGTCATCATTGTGGGCGACAGCGCGCCCTGAAGGAGCCGCGGTTTACAGGGGCTTGTAGGTGAACTTCTGCCCACCAAGGGAAGCCTCGTACATCAGCCCGCCCCGAGCAATGGTAAATATAGCCAGGCCTTTACGGTAGCCGCTGTTAGCAACATTGGCATCATTTCGTCCGCCACTGGCGCTGGTCGCCGTACCGCCACCGGTATTTGCCTCCGCCGAGACACCGGCGGTAATTGCGACCGCCGTCGCCTGGGCACTGAATTCAAAGTTACCCGAGGTGAAGCTTTTGAAGGCCCGCTCATCTTCAAGGAAAATCATCTGACTGAAGGCCTGTGCTCCCATCTGAAAACCCACGGTGAGTTGCGTCATAGTGGTATCGCCGACATACATCCCTTTGGCATAGACACGACCCGCCCCATGGGATCCACCAATACCAAAGCCGCCTTTACCGATGGTAGGAAAAATCACATAACCATAAGCGTTTTCAAAAAACGGGGCCGTTTGCTTGGCCGCTTTAAACGAGGCGAGAGCATCATCGTATTCACCGGCAAAGCTCAGGGGACTGGAGAGCAGGACAAGCAGTGCCGTAAAACCAAATAAACGCGTAACCATGATGGGCTGAATCCTCAGAGGAGCGCGAGCAGGCGGTATTACCGGCCCGGTAAAGTTAATCCGTTAGTCTACCAGTCACTCATGGTCGCGAGTACGTCGCAAACGCGGCAGCTGTAACCCCACTCGTTGTCGTACCAGTTAAGCACCCGGAGGTATCGCCCGCTGGTCACCGCCGTAAAACCGCTGTCATAGATCGATGAGTGACTGTCACCAATAACGTCGGTGGAAACGAGAGGACGATCACTGTATTGGAGAATACCCTGCATGCGAGATGTCTCTGACGCGGCCTTCACTGTACGGTCCACTTCTTCGACTGACACGGTGCGGGATAGTTTCACAAACAAATCCACCACCGACCCGTCGGGCACGGGTACCCGTGAAGCAATACCGTGAAGCCTGCCCTTCAGGTCCGGGAGCACAACGCCCACCGCCTTGGCAGCACCCGTGGACGTGGGGATGATGTTTTCTGCGGCGGCGCGGCTGCGGCGCCAATCAGAATGGGGAACATCAGCCAAGCGCTGATCATTCGTATAGGCGTGCACGGTGTTGATAACGCCCTCTAAAATACCAAACTCCTCATGGAGCACCCGCGCCATGGGTGCAAGACAATTGGTGGTACAGCTCGCATTGGACACAATACGATGGGAGTCGTTGAGTCCCTCCTCGTTCACGCCCAGAACCACCGTGTAGTCAATCTCGTCCTTAGCAGGCACGGTCAGCACCACGCGACCCGCGCCGGCCTCAAGATGCTTCTGAAGCTGCTCCCGGGTACGGAAGACTCCCGTGGATTCCACCACAGCGTCAATACCCAACTCGGCCCAGGGTAGCGCGGTGGGGTCGTGCTCACTGAGCATCTGCACCCGCCCCTTAGGTGTGACCAGATGGTCATCTTCCAGGGAAAGATGATGGTGAAACGGCCCCATAACCGTGTCATATTTGAGCAGGTAGCGCAGAGCATCGTGATCAAACAAATCGTTGACCGCAACCACGTCAATATCATCGCGCTCTTCAAGGATGCGAAACACGGAGCGACCAATACGGCCAAAGCCGTTGATAGCGATTCTCATGATGCGGCCTCCTGCTGTTGATGGGCTTGTCTATCAAGGTCAGCGTAAAGCCTTGCCACATCCAACAGGCGGGCCGCATGCCCGCGTGTTTCATACCAGCCCAGGGTCTTCATAAAATGCCCCCCGGCTTTTAGGGTGCCCTTGACATCAAAAAGCAGAGAGAAGTCGCTCCCCAGCACGTCAGAGGAGACAATGGGATCCTCCACCACCGCCACGCTTTGGGGAAATTTTTTCGCGCCCGCCCGCATTACCTCGTTAATGTCTTCGGCACTCACGCCATCGGCATCGAGTACTAATGTGGTGTCCAGTAAACAGCCCTCCTGCACGGGCACATTGAGGGTCGAGGTATGAACCTTGCCCGCAAAGCTTGGCAGGATATGACCCAGCCAGCGCCCGGCGTCATGCCCGTTCGGGATGATGTTTTTCGGTGCTGAACGACTTCGTCGGTAGTCGCTCCCCGCATAATCCTGAAGCGCCTGATCCGAGGTGTAGGCGTGTACGGTGGTCATACTGCCGCATTCAATGACGAAATGTTCGGAGAGGATGTGCAAAAGAAAACACAGGGCTGTGGTGGTGGGCGAACCCGCTGAGATCATGCGGTCCCTGACATCCGCTGCGTCCCCATTGATCTCCGGGATGATTATCTGGTCGATGCTGTCCTCGGGGAGCGTTCGGATCAGCACCCGTGGCGCGCCACCCGCGATATGTGACTGCATGTCGGCTTCTGTCCGATAAATGCCGGTGGCATCGATTACCATGTCCACGTCAAAAATGTCCCAGGGCATTTCTGCCGGGGTATCGATGGACATTAAACGGGTGCGCTGGCTGTCGGTGACAATAAAGTTTCCGTCCAGACGAAACTGTCTGGGGTCTCTGGCTTCGGACTGCAGCAGATAATGCAAAATGTCAGCGCGTCCCACATCAGCGATGGCGATAACAGCGATGTCCGGCGACGCCGAGGCCAGCTCGTAAATCTGCCGTCCGGTCTGGCCAAAACCCATGATGCCCAAACGTATGTGTCTGGCTTCATCCATCACTACACTCCCCTTGCTCAACCGCGGACCGACACTTTGCCTGAGTGTTGCACCCGTCCAAAGGACTGTCAAAGTAAGGCAAAAATAAGCAATCCGAGTGCTTGGCGTCGACGTAAAAATAATCATTAAGGAGATCGCCCATGAACCAAGCAGTTGTGACAGAAACCCTTGATTTTGTTGAGGATATCAGCCCCGAAGCTCTCAAGGTGCGCCAAGCGCTGGAAGAACGCGGCCTTGAAACACCCCTGGTGGACAACGGCCTTACTCGTCAGCAGAAATATGAACGTATTCGAGACAGCTTTCGGGAAATCACCGAAACGCTGGGCCTTGACCTGCGTGATGACAGCCTCCAGGAAACCCCTCACCGCATTGCCAAAATGTATGTTGATGAGGTTTTCAGCGGTCTGGACTACGGCCAGTTTCCCAAAATCTCCGTCATCGAAAACAAGATGCAGGTCGAAGAGATGGTGCTCGTGGACGACATCGATCTCGTAAGCACCTGCGAGCACCACTTCGTCACCATTGATGGCACAGCTCGGGTGGCTTATATCCCGGGCAATAAAATTATCGGACTCTCAAAAATCAATCGCATCGTGCGATTCTTCGCACAGCGGCCGCAGGTGCAGGAACGTCTTACGCAGCAGGTGCTGGTCGCGCTGCAGTCGCTACTGGAGACCGACGACGTTGCCATCACGATCAACGCCGTCCATTACTGCGTAAAATCCCGCGGCGTCATGGATAGCAATTCGTCTACGCGCACTACGGCTCTTGGGGGCGTGTTCAAGTCTGACGGTGCCACCCGAAGTGAGTTTTTGCGCTAATTTTGTGTGCTGAGCGGGGACTTTACCAGGGAGACGCTTTTACACCGACGTCGTTATTCTGATCCTCTTCGCCTGGCGCGTCGGGTGAGCCATCGATCCAGAGCATTAGCAAAACGCTGCTTGTCGCCGTTGTCCAACGGAGAAGGGCCTCCCGTAGAAACGCCGCTGTCACGGAGCTCCGTCATAAAATCCCGTACCGCCAGTCGGGCACGAATGGTCTCGGCGTTGTAAGGCTCTCCCCGCGGACTGATCGCCAGAGCGCCCTTTTCAACAACTTCCGCAGCGAGGGGGATGTCCTGAGTAACAACCAGATCATCAGCCTCTAAGCGCTTGAGTATTTCGCTGTCCGCAACGTCAAACCCCGCCGGTACCTGCACAAAGCTCAGGTAGGGCGACGGCGGAACTGTCATGGCATGATTGGCCAGCAAGGTGACCATGCACTGCGACCGCGTCGCCGCACGGAACAGGATTTCCTTGATCGGTACCGGGCAGGCATCGGCATCCACCCAAACCTGCCCGGTTACCCGCACGAACTCAGACCCAGTGAACCAGCAACTTGCCCTGCTCTGCTGCCTGGCGAGCCAACGCCTCGCCCTGCTCTTCAAAGCGTTCATCGACCTTGTCCCGACGTATTTTCAACGTTGGGGTCAGCACTTCGTTTTCGATGCTCCAGGGCTCGGCACTGATAATCACCGCACCAATGCGTGCGTGCTTCTCAATCTCATCATTAATAGCAGTGACACTCTCGCGGATTGATGTCTCTACGGTGTCGCGGTCTTTCTCCCGCGCGGCCTCGGTAAGCACGGCGATCATGACCGTTTTCGAAAAACCCCGACCAATGAGGCACTGCTGCTCAATGTAGGGGTTGTTGGCGAACATGCCCTCGATGGGAGGCGGTGCAACGAACTTGCCCTGAATGGTCTTGAAGTAGTCTTTCACCCGACCTGTAATGTAAATGAAACCGTCTTCATCGACTCGGGCCTTGTCGCCCGTGTGCAACCAGCCATCACGAAGGAGCTCGGCGGTTTTTTCCGGCTGCTTGTAGTATCCCGGGGTGCAACCGTCCGCACGCACAGCAAGCTCTCCCTCCTCGGTGATCTTATATTCCACCTCGCCCAGAGGCTTACCGATGGAGCCGACTCGCCGTGTACCTTCACCGCTAACAATAACTCCCATGGCTTCGGTCTGACCAAAACCATCCATCAGCTTCAGCCCCAAAGAATCCCACCAGTGAATCAACGGGGGCGGTGTGGGCGCTGCAGCTGCAAGGCAAAACTCCACTTCCCCCAGCCCCATGGTATCCAGCACCAGTTTGCCAATGCCTTCCGCGTCTTCCTTCAAAGCCGCCTCCAAAGCCTCCTGGCCGCCAAACTTTCCGATCACGGCCTGCTGAAACTGCTCCCAGATGCGCGGCGGCCCAAAAAACATATGGGGGCGCGTGCGCTGCAGGTCGCGCAAAATGTGCTCCAGGGATTCGTTGAAGTTCACTTCGCCACAGAAAAACAATGAGGAGTACTCCACAATCTGCCGCTCGGCGATATGCGACAGGGGCAGGTAAGAGAAGTAACGGGGCTGATCCCGGAGACCGAAGGCCGTAGTAAAGCGGCGGATAGGTATGATGTTGCTGTCATGCGTCTGAATAACGCCCTTCGGCAACCCCGTAGTGCCCGAGGTAAACACCAGAGACATCATGTCGTCAGGCGCACATTCGTAGCTGATTTCCTTGTCCTGTCCTTCGGCGAGAAGCTGTTCCCAGGTGAGGTGATCCCCGTCCAGCTCCACGCCCGGCAATGCCACCAGGGTAATGCCTTCGGGAAGCACGGGGCGCACCGCTTCCCAGTTGGGGCTCTCGCCAACAAAAATCACCTTGGCATCGGTAAATCCTGCAACATATTCCGCTGTCGCAGGGGGCAAGGTGGTAAACATGCTCACGGTCACGTTCCCCGAGCGGATGATCGCGAGGTCTGCCATAAACCAGTGGGGTCGGTTCCGGGAAAGAATAATCATGTTCTGCCCATGACCGAAGCGCGCTTCCAGCGCGGCGCCTACGGCATTGACCTGGTCTCTGGCTTGCGACCAGCTGTAGTCATCGCTGCCCTCTTCGCGGAGATCGCGCATCCAGATTTTGTCCCCCCGGGTGTCGGCCCAGTGGTCAAGGAATTGGGGCAAAGTTTGGAAATCCATTATGGTTTTATCTCCACGTTCGTTGATGATGGTTACGCTAATAGGGTCGATTAATCGGTCAGGGTTAATGAGCCGAGGTCAATAGGCTGGCGTCAAACAAACAAGGGTCCTTTGGGTAGCTTGAGGAAGTCATAAACACTGCATTGCCAAGTGTACTAAAGAATTACTCGCGCCATTCGAGGCTTCTCGCGCCGGAACCTGTGGGCGTTCCGCGCTGCTCAATGGCAGTCCCAAGACCCGGCATCCCGGGATTATTGAGCACCTGCGGAAGGGGGAGTAACTGCCCCTGCCCCCAACGATGCTGGGGCAAGGGTAAGAGCAGATCCTCTACATCCACGACGGACACAAAACTGAAAAATGGCTGGATGGCAGCGCCACCGCCGAGGCGGTTATCACGGCGCACGCGCTGCGCCGCCGTGACCCGCCGCTGGGCGTTGAAAGTCATTATCAGAAAATCCCCCTCGATCTTTGCGCTCCCCCAGTCCGCATTGAGAAAATCAGCGCCGGCAAAGCCCAGGCTGACGCCCACCGCCGACTCGCGAACCTGCCAGGCTTCCCAGGCCATAAGAAGCTGATCGTCAGCTGTGGCAAGGCGCAGGGGCGGCCCCAGTCTCGCAAGCACTGACGCCAGACTCTGTCCCTGTGCTTCGTCCTCGATACCCTCGGGAAGGGTCTCTCCCAGTTCGTAATACCACTGGGAACATCCTGACAGTAAAAGGCCGACAACCAGCGCCATGCTGGCGAAGCTAGTCCTCATCAGTGGACGTCACCCGGGCGGAATAATCAGCCAACATGTCGTTTTCGTCAAAAATAAACACCGCGCGATCGTAACGTGCAGTGATATCGAAGCGGTTGTAAACGAGCAGTATCAGCCCCTGCCCCCTGGAAGCTTCATTCAGGTAATAGAGAACGGTTTCGTCACCCAGACTGACCAGCTGAGACGGGGGGCCCAGCTTCGCCATTACCTGAGCCCGGGTGGTGGTCCCCACCTCAAAACTGTCCATGGTTGCAGGGTCCCAGTTCACCTCCACACCCCGCTCGGAGTCGTATTGGGCGCAGGCGGTCAATAGAGCCAACGCTAAGAAAAACAAGACTCGCAAAGACGATAGGGACATGGGCTGGTATCCACAATTAGAGTGCCGAGATCATAGCCCAGAATAACCAAGCGTTCTACTGCGATATTCCTACCAGGGTATGCTCTCCCCCGCCCAGTCCAGATAGGACAGCGCGCCATCGGCAGGATGCTCATCCAGCAGTCCGCTCAGACGCTCAGCTACAAACTCGGGCGTAAAAAGTTTGCCCTCGGGAACGCCGCGCTGAAAGGGCTCCGACAGCGCTGTGTCTACAGTGCCGGGATGAAAAGCCATAAGCTTCACCCCTTTCGCCCGACGTGCCAGCTCGATGGATGCGCATTTGAGGCCCATGTTCAATGCGGCTTTGGCACTTCGATAGCTGTACCACCCCCCCAGACCGTTGTCGCCGATACTACCCACGCGGGCGCTGAGCACCGCTACGCGACAGTCTGGGTTTTTACGCAGACCGGGCGCCAGCGCCGACAGCCACAACAGGGGCAGCACACAGTTCACGCGGTAAACCACTTCCATGGAGGTTCTTTGCAGCGCCTCCAGGGACTTCTCAGGCCCATAGCCTTCGCCATGGAGTGTCCCTAGAGCGATGACCACCCGCGTCAATCGAGGGCTCTCTTCAAGCACCTGCTCACTCAGGGTTTTTATACTCTCCTCACTGTGGTCAGTGTGCAGCGGACGAAGGCACTGAACACCTTTGCTGGTACTGGTTTTTCGGCTGACAGTCCACACGGCATCAAAACGTGCATCCTGCGCCAGCTGCGTTGCCACGGCGCAGCCGATGCCGCCCTGACCACCCACTACCAGCGCTTGTTCGGAATTGTCTTCCCCTGCCATTGAACCCTCCCTTACCCGTCACTGCGTGGTTTCCTGATAGATTTACCTGCGTGAGTTACGCACTGCGCAAGAGAGCAGATGTAAAATTGCGGCGATGGAGCATTCGATGCCCAGACGCAGAGCGAATGGCAATGGGTGCAGAGGCCGATTTTCGGAGTTTTACTGATGGGCAAAGAGTTCTGGGTGTTCGGCTACGGGTCGCTCATCTACAAAGTTGACTTCCCCTACATTGATCGCGAAGTAGCGCTGCTCAGAGGCTGGTCACGTCGCTTTTGGCAAGGTTCCCACGATCACCGGGGCACGCCGGAATCCCCCGGGCGAGTCGTCACCCTGATTCGCGATCCAGACGCGCTCTGTCGTGGCGTCGCTTTTCTGGTGGAGGAGTCGGTCTTCGCCCATCTGGACTACCGGGAGAAAAACGGCTATGAGCGTCACCGCACCCGACTACAGCTGGAACATCGCGAAGAAACAGTGAGCGGCACCTTCTACATCGCCGCGGAAGGTAACAACGCGTTCCTGGGGCCGGACTCCGATCATGCTCTGGCAAAACATATTCTGCGCAGCCACGGACCCAGCGGCAGCAACGCCGACTATCTACTTTCCCTCGCCAAAGCACTGCGGGAGCTGGGCGAGCACGACGAACACGTTATGAACCTTGAGAAAGAATTGCTGGCTCTACAGGAGAGTGACAACATCAGCCACGGTTGAATCGCGGCGAAAGTCCTTTTGTCATCCACCCAGGAAACTGACTAACTGAAACGACAGCAGAGCCATAATATAGGCCCCTCCGCTGTAAGCCAGGAACATCCGAATTGCCAGGCGATTGGAGCCGGCCTCTTTGCTGAGGACGGCCAGAGTTGAGACGCACATGAGGGCCACGGCAAAGAACACCAGCAATGAAACGCCCGACGCGAGCCCCAGATCACTCCCTTGAATCTGCGCGACCAGGGGAACCATGTTTTCTTCTGCGCCCTCGATACCGAAGATCACGCCGAGGGTACCGACAAACACCTCCCGCGCCAGGAAGGAGCTCATCACCGCAACGCCGTAGCGCCAATCCAGTCCCAAAGGAGCAAACACCGGTTCCACAAATCGTCCGATCTGCCCGAGCCAGGACGCACCCAGATCCGCCCCGTAGTTGGGAAAATAGCCGAGCACCCAGATAATAAAGGTGACAGTGATAATGATACCGCCCGCCTTGGTAACGAAATGCTGGCATCGACGCCAGGACTTACGCAGCAGGGGCACCAGTGCCGGCACGCGATAGGCTGGCATTTCGAGAACGAAGGGCAGATCCGACTCCCTGACTTTACTGAAACGCGACACCATGGCAGTCACCAGGAGACCGCAGAACATGCCGAAAAAATACACGAGAAACATCGCCAGTCCCTGATAACCCACGAGCCCACCGAGTGCTGTGGTACGGGGGATAAACGCGGCAATGAGCAGCGTGTACACCGGCAATCTCGCCGAGCAGGGCATCAAAGGAATGGCCATGTAAGTGAGGAAACGCCGCCGGGGTGAATCGATGGAGCGCGCCGCATAGATTCCGGGAATTGCACAGGCCACACCCGAGAGCATGGGGATAAAACTCTTTCCAGTGAGACCGAAAAACCGCAGAGGACGATGGCAGATCAGGGCGGCGCGGGCCATGTAGCCCGAGTCTTCCAGGAGCCCGATGACAAAGGTCAGCACGAAGATTTGCGGCACGAACACCAAAAAAGCACCGAGACCGGAGAACAGCGCGTCGGCGGTAAAGTCTTTAAGTAGCGGTGTGCCCATGAGCGGTACGACGCGATCCGATATCCACACAAGCCCCTGCTCCACGGCATCCATGGCCGGCGTAGACCAGGTAAAGATGGATTGGAACAGCAGGTACATAATCGCGAAGAAGGCGATGCCGCCAAAGCCCGTGTGCAGGAAAAAGGCATCGAGACGGTTCTGGGTGCGAAGAAGTACATCCCCTTTCGGGCCATAATTGCGAGCCAGCTGATGCGCGTTCCCCCGAAGGAGGAGGTCCGGCTCCTGATTATCACTGGGGCACACTGGCGCGGCGAGTTGTTCCTCGATAGCTGCATCAAGGCTCTCCAGCCCCCGCCCGGTGCGCGCGGAAACCCCCAGCACGGTGGCGCCGAGATCGCGACTCAGCGCCTCAAGATCCATAGCGATCTTGTGGTTCTCGAGAACGTCGATCATGTTGGCGAGCACGAGCACCGGCTTCCCTGCACGGCCGCATTCTCGAATAACCTGCAAGGCAAAGTAGAGGCTTTTTTCGAGACGGGTTACATCCATAACGCAGAGCACGACGCCGAGCTCCGGGTCTTTGAGCGCAAGCTCAAACTGCTCTACCGCCACTCGCTCTTCCCCGGATATGGCCTGCAGGGAGTAGGTGCCGGGGTAATCGTAGAGCGTGACGCCAGGGTGCCCCGACAGTTTGCCGCTGGCGATTTCCACGGTGATACCGGGAAAATTAGCAACGCGATGCTGAAGCCCCGTGAGTCGATTGAACAGTAGCGTCTTCCCGCAGTTGGGACTTCCGATGAGCAGCGCCTTGTGAGGTGTTTGAGTCGCTGAATCAGACATTGTCTTCGGGCCGAACGCGGACGTAGCCCGCTACTTCGTCATCAAGGGAAAACACGGTGTTGGCCACCCGATACACCTTGGGTGCACCAAGAGCCGGCGCCTGAAGACAGCTCACGGTCTCGCCGGGGTGAAACCCCAGCTCCATGAGACGGATCCGGTAGTCATCCTGCAGGGCTTCATCGAAGCTGTCTATTGCGCCACGCTGACCCCGGGCCAGCGTCCAAAGAGATACGGTCACACTATTCCTATTCGCTGCGTCGCTGCTGCGCTTGCCAAAGCTGCGAATAATACCCGTTCTCAAGAAGGAGGTCATGGTGTTTCCCCTGCTCCACCACTTTTCCGTCATGAAGTACCACGATGCGATCCGCATCAACGATGGTGGACAAGCGATGGGCAATCACCAGGGTGGTGTGTTGCTGCGCCATGGAAGAGAAAGCACCGAGCACCGCCTGCTCTGAGCGACTGTCCAGACTTGAAGTTGCTTCATCAAACACCAAAATGGGCGCATCCTTGATCGCTGCCCGGGCAATGCCCACCCGCTGCCTCTCACCGCCCGAGAGCTTCAGTCCCCGCTCCCCCACCACCGTATCGAGTCCCTCGGGCAGACGGGCCACGAAATCCTGAAGATGCGCTGCGGCGACGGCCTTTTTCAGAGCCTCCTCATCGGCGTCCGGATTGCCGTAGCGGATATTCTCCCGAAGACTGTCGTTAAAGAGCACGCAATCCTGCGGAACAATAGCTATCTGGCGCCTCAAGGAGCGCTGCGTCAGATCCCGCAGATCCTGCCCGTCGATCGTCACCACCCCTGATTGCGGGTCGTAGAAGCGGAACAGCAGCTTCACCAGCGTCGACTTCCCCGCTCCGCTCGCGCCCACCACCGCAACTTTTTCACCCCCCTGCACTGTAAAACTAACGTCATGAAGAATGGGGCGTGCGTTGTCATAGGCAAATGCTACATCGGTAAATTCCAGCACCGCCCTGTTGACATCCAGCTCCTTTGCGTCGTCTTTGTCAGCCACCGATGGCTGTCGATCCAACAGCGCAAAAAGGCGCTCAATATTGGCGAGGGAGCTTTTTATCTCCCGGTAAACAAAGCCCAGAAAACCCAGGGGCATAAACAGCTGCAACATAAACTGATTGATCAGCACAAAATCACCCAGGCTCATGCTACCGCCCTGCACCTGCCAGGCGGCAAGGCCGAGCATGGAGGTTTGAGACAGCGCGATAATGAGCGCCTGACCGCCATTTAGGGCAAACAGCGAGAGGCGGTTTTTCCGCCGCGCGCTCTCCCAGACAGCAAGGGACTCATCGTAGCGCCGGGCCTCAAACTCCTCGTTGGTAAAATATTTGACGGTTTCGTAATTCAGCAGGCTGTCCACGGAGCGGGTATTGCTGCTCGAATCCGCTTCGTTGACCTCGCGCACAAAGCGGGTGCGCCAGGCGGTGGCCCGGAAGGAATAGAGGCCGTAGAGGGTCACAGACGCCAATACAATAACGGCATAGGGCCAGCCGTATCCCAGCAAAAGAATGCCGGTCACCATGGCAATTTCAAATAGCGTCGGCGCTATATTGAAGATGAAGAAACGCAGCAGGAAACTGATGCCCGAGGTGCCCCGCTCAATATCCCTTGCCAGCCCCCCCGTGCGTCGATTGAGGTGGAAGTCCAGATCCAGGCTGTGCACGTGACGAAACACCTGGAGTCCAATGCGCCGCATGGCACGCTCCGTAACCCGGCCAAAAAGCGTATCCCGTAATTCACCAAAAAGCGTATTGGCCAGTCGGGCCGCGCCATAGGCCAGCACCAGCAGTAGCAGCAACATCAGCGGGGTGGCTTCTGCGCCGGCATCCAGTCCGTCTACCAGCGCTTTTAACAGGAAGGGGATCAGCAGCAAGCCACCCTTCGCAGCGAGCAGGCACAGCAGGGCGAGAAGGACGCGAGGCCGGTTTTCCCTGAGCACGGGGGCCAGGCGGCGGTAGATATGCCCCAGCAATCCCGGCTGCAACGGCTCCGTGGAACCGGTGTTATCGAAACCTTTCACAGAGAGGCTGCGCTTGCGGCGGGCACGCGCGGCGTCGCGTGCCACAGCCCCTCCTGCTCAACCGCCAGGCCCAGTCTCTGGAGTTTCTGCAGCGCATCGTCTATTTCAAAATCCAGCCTTGCCTGCCAGCGAGCGGTAAACCAGGCTTCAATAACACCATCGAGATCCTCGTCTGTGATGGCACGATTCTCCGCCATTAAAAAATACAGCGCGACAAAGGCCTCCTTGCACTCCGAGTCCTCAGCATCATCCAACACCCGCAACAGCACTCCCCCATTGTTATCCAGCAGTTTGAAATACAGGTCCCGCGTGAGCGCCTGACGAAAGCGCATCTTGCGGTTGCGATAGCTGGACCACTGCTTCCAGAGATAGGCTCCCAGCGCGCCAAACCCGGCCCCGATCATGATCAGTCCGCGCTTATCAAGCACCACCGGCTCACTGTGCAAGCCGAGCCAGAATCCACCCAGGGTCCCGAGGAGAATTAGCGGGGCGCCGAGCTTGGTGGTGGCTACGATGACGCCACTGGCCAGGGCCGGCACGCCGATCAACAGACGGTCGCTCCAGCGCATGGCCACTCGGGTATTGGGAAACAGCATCTCCAGGTCAGCATCCGGGACATTCTGAAAGAGCTTGATCATGACGCGACCCGGGGTGTAATCCCCATCGGTCTTTGCGCCCCGGTCGGCAAAACGCAGAAACAGCACGACGCGATCGTAGTTCACGAAATGCGCCCGACGTTTGATAAGCCCGAAGAACAATGGAACCGTTTCTACACGCTCGCTGGCACCGCGGCAGTAAAGAAGCACATTATCGAAGTCCTTCATATCAATTCGAAGCCGTATCTGGAACAGCGACGAACTGCGAAACGCCTTCTTTAGCTGCGCATCTGTGAGCACTTCATAATTGGCGCGGTTTAGCAGGGTTTCCAAGCGCTGCCTTAGAGCCTCTGTTGTCTCGTCACCGAGGGAACTCCCCCCGGGGAACCGCCGGGTATCTGCATCCGGATCAAGATCCGCATAGCAATCTTTGAGTTGCTGACGGCTAAGGTGGAACTCATCGCGAAACGCTCTCTCGATCAGCCCAACGGCGTCGTCGAAGTCCCGCGCCTGCTCATCATCAAGTCCATCTTCGGCCCGGAGCATCTTCAATAGATCGCTGCGCCGGAAGGGAATAAAACGAAGCCCCGTCAGAGGCGCTATACTGCTCTCCTCGGGCGCTGCCCTCTCGCTGGACATGTCGCTCGCTTTCTCCTGAGCCGAAGCTGCGATCACCCGATGTCTCCCCTGCGTTGATCGTCAATGATACAAGTAAAACGGACCGCAGCTTGTCATTCCCCTGTCTCACGATCAAGATAGCGCCCGCGTTTACCTTGGGATAACTAGCTGTATGAATTCAGAATTATGGATGGCAGTCGCGGGAGGCCTGTGCATAGGGCTGGCGGCCGTGCTACTACTCTCCCTGGCCGGCAGGATTGCGGGTATCAGCGGCATTCTTTGGGGTGCGTTGACAGAACAGGCAAGCCACCTTTGGCGCTGGTTTTTCCTGCTGGGGCTTGTTGCCGGCGGGGCCGTGGCGCACAGGCTGCTGGAAATCCCCCTGCCGACGCCACAGAGCCTGCCGGCCTCCTGGGCAATTGCGGGTGGCCTCCTGGTGGGAATGGGCACACGCTGGGGCAAGGGCTGCACCAGTGGTCACGGTGTGTGTGGCATCGGCCTCATTGCGCCACGGTCTGCGGCTGCCACAGCAACCTTTATGGTGAGCGGCATTGCTACGGTATTTGTCGCCCGTCACTTGCTGGGAGCGAGCTGATGCGCACTCTGGCAGGCTTGCTCAGCGGGCTGGTTTTTGGCTTTGGGTTGGTGCTCTCGGGCATGACTGACCGGGATAAAGTGCTCGACTTTCTGGACCTATTCGGCAACTGGGATCCCACGCTGATGCTGGTCATGGGGTCTGCAGTTATGATGACTCTCGCGGGTTTCGCCCTGGTTCGTCGTCAGGAGAACCCCTTCTTTGCCCCCAGCTTTCATTTTCCTGTGAATCTTGTCGTCGACAGGCAATTGTTGGGCGGTGCCGCGCTCTTCGGTATTGGCTGGGGTATCTATGGCTTCTGTCCCGGGCCGGCAATCACTGCGTTGTTTTACGGAGAAGCAGAAATCTACTACTTCTTCGCCGCCATGGTGGGGGGTATGGCCATCGCGAACCGCATTGAAAATTGGAGACATAATGCCTGATGCGCTCCTTTCTCTCGCCGCCCTCAAGAACGCAGCGAGCACTGTCCACAGGGTAATGCCGCCGACCCCTCAGTATGCCTGGCCCATGTTGTGCGACGCCCTGGGCGCGGAGCTGTGGGTCAAACATGAGAACCACACCCCCACCGGGGCCTTCAAGGTTCGCGGAGGCATTACCTTCATGGAATGGTTACAGCAAACGCATCCGGATTGCCGCGGCATTGCTACCGCCACCCGGGGAAATCATGGCCAGAGTCAGGCCCGGGCTGCTGCAGCTGCTGGCCTCAAAGCGACAATCGTGGTTCCCCACGGTAACGCGCGAGAAAAGAACGACGCCATGCGCAGCTTCGGCGCCGGGCTTGTCGAACACGGCGACGACTTCGATGAGGCCCGGGAAGAAGCTTCGCGACGGGCTGTGCTTGAGGATCTTTATCTTGTACCGCCCTTTCATCACTCCCTGGTTGTCGGCGTCGCAAGCTATGCTCTGGAGCTATTTTCGGCAGTGCCGGACATTCAACGGGTGTATGTACCCATTGGTTGTGGTTCAGGCATCTGTGCGGTCATTGCCGCGCGGGACGCCCTGGGGCTGGATACGGAAGTGATTGGTGTGGTCTCCACAGAGGCCACCGCGGCGCAACAGGCTTTTTTGAGCGGCAAACCGGAAAGCACAAGCTCGGCACGCACTTTCGCCGATGGTGTCGCGGTACGCTCCGTGGTGCCGGAGGCTCTGGCAATTTACGGGAAGGGCGCCAGGCGGGTGGTCGCTGTCAACGACGACGAAATCGCCCATGCTATGCGCCTGTATTTTCGCTGCACCCACAATGTCAGCGAGGGGGCTGGCGCTGTTCCTCTGGCAGCTGCCATTCAGGAGCAGGAGAGTAACCGCGGACAAAAAGTCGCAGTTATCCTGTGCGGTGGCAATGTCGATACGGCGGTCTTTCGTGAGGTTTTAGCCGGAAAAACACCCCGGCTATGACGGCTTTGAGGAACGCGGCTCTGGCAGCGTTGCCAGCCGTACTGATCATTGAACAAGCCGGGTACGCGATGCGGGACTACCCGACTCCGCCCGACGGCTACCGGGCCCGGCTGGTGTCGCGCAAAAGCCGCTAGGCGACGATGAGTCCTGCGGCGTCCGCGGCAGACAAACCCAAAGCAGACACGACCATGTTGAAAAACTCAGCTTCCCGGGACGAGATGTTGTCATCCGCATGCATCACCACCACCAGCCCCCGGAGGATCGCCCGGCGCTGATCCATATTCAGCTTCGGCGCAGCATTCACCAGGCACTTTTGTAACGGTGTGGTCTCGTAGATCTTTGAAAGTGCCGCAGTACGAACCTCGCTGTCAGACAGCTCAGTGCCAAGTTCCTCTTTGATCACCGACTGCACCGTGGCGATTTCTGCCGGGTGCGTGTACGCATCAGCGTCCGTGGCGCGAGACAGAACCAGCACAAACAGCTCGCGAAAAAGATCAGAATCCGCGGATTGCGGAGACTCACCAAACAGCTGTTTTACCTTATTGAAATCTACCAGTGCCATAACTCCTATCTCCCTGTTCGAGGCTGGCCGAGGGACGATCATACTGACTTTTAGCCAACGAGAATACCGCTCGCCCGGCAATCTTGCCAGCTGCGAGGTGTTTATTTCACCGCTTGCAGCCTCCGGTTAGCCTCGAGTTAACCCAAATACGCCGACGCTGCGTATTTTCACTGTAAATATTGTTGCCTCTGACGCTCCCGGGAAAGCCCTCGTCAGCGGTATAATGGGCATCTACTCTTGCGAAAACCGTCATGAAAAAGAATCTTCTCATTGCAACGCTGATTGGCGTTGGCTTATTGCTGTGGCTGGCCTCCGGTATGTTTGCTCCAGGGCCGGAGCCCACTCTGGATACCAAAACGGCTCCCCTCGCCGACAGGGAGCAGACCCTGCCGCGGGTGCGCACGCGGCAATTCAATGCCGAGCAGCGAACCCTGACGCGCATTCTCCGCGGAAAAACCGCCAGTAAGCGAAGCGCAAGGGTGAGCGCAGAGACCGGCGGTCGCGTTGTGTCCAGACCCGTTGAGCGCGGCGATCGCGTTGAGGCTGGAGCGCTACTCTGCGAGCTGGCGGTGGACGATCGCGAGGCGGCGGTAGCGGAAGCAGAATCAGCACTGTCCCAAGCCGAGCTGGAGTACCGTGGTGCTCTGGAACTGCAGGACAAAAACCTCCTCTCGAAAATCCGCATTGCCCAGGTAGCTGCGGAACTAGAATCAGCGCGCGCAGGTCTTGCCCGGCAGAAACTGAACCTGAAAAGAACCCGAATCACAGCGCCCTTTGAAGGCATTATCGAAACACTGCACATGGATGTGGGTGACCTGGCCAACGTTGGCGCGCCCTGTGCCACCCTCATCGATCTTGATCCCCTGCTGATTGCGGCGAACGTCTCCGAGCAGGACATTAACTACGTCAGCCTCGGCAGCCCCGTCACCGCCCGCACCAGCACGGACGAAAAGCTCGAGGGCGAAGTCACTTTCGTGGGCAGCGTCTCCGATGAAACCACGCGTACCTATCCCGTGGAGATCACAGTGCCTAACCCCGATTACCGACTCCGTGCCGGCCTCACCACAGTCGCCAGCGTGGAAACCGAGACGGTATTGGCGCACCGCGTATCACCGGCGCTTTTCACACTTAATGATGCCGGGGTTATTGGTCTGCGAGCCGTCAACCGCGACAGCCGCGTCGTCTTTCACCCGGTGACCATCGTCGAGGACGCGGCAGACGGTGCCTGGGTCACGGGTCTTCCCGGGGTAGTTAGCCTTATCACTGTGGGCCATGAGTTTGTTTCCGCTGGTCAGCAGGTGGAAACCGTGGATGATAGCCTCGCCCCGGCAACGGCCAGCCTACTATGATTGGTTATATCGACAAGGCGATTGACCGGTCGCGGAGCACGCTGATGCTCATGGGTGTGCTGGTGCTCGCCGGACTCATTTCGCGGTCCGCGCTGCCCATTGCCAACGACCCGCACATTGTTCTGCCCTACTTTTACATCGGCATTCCCCATGAGGGGATTTCGCCAGAGGATTCCGAGCGGCTGCTTATCCAGCCCATGGAAATCGAACTTCGTAAAATTGAAGGCCTGAAGGAAATCAGCGCGACGGCCTCCGAGGGCTACGCCACCCTGTTTGTGGAATTTGAGCCCAGCGTGGATCTGAACGTTGCGCTCACCGACGTGCGCGAAGCCGTGGACCGGGGTAAGTCAGAAATACCCACCACCGCCGAAGAGCCGGTGGTGCGCGAACTGGATGTGGACGATTTTCCGCTGATCCAGATCAACCTCCTCAGTCGCGGTGCCAGCGAGCGACAGATTTACGAAACAGCGCTCAGCCTCCGAGACGATATTGAATCCATCCCCTCCGTGCTCACCGCCGAAATCCGCGGTGATCGCGAGGAGGTTCTGGAGGTCGTTATCGACCCCCAGGCACTGGAGGCCTACCGGATCTCCAGCGAATCCCTGGTGAGTATTCTCCAGAGAAACAACCGCCTCATTCCCGCGGGCAGTGTGGACACCGGCAACGGGCGTTTTTCCGTAAAAGTGCCCTCGGTTGTTGAATCGGCCAGCGACATTATGGATCTGCCCGTGCAGGTCAGCGGTGACTCCGTTGTCACCCTGTCCGATGTCGCCAGTATCCGCCGAACGTTCAAGGACCGAACCAGTCATGCGCGCTTCAATGGCGTCGAAACCATGACCGTCGAGGTTAAAAAGCGCGTCGATGCCAATGTCATCGATACCTCCGAGGCCGTGCTCAAGGTGGTCGAGGAAGCGACCGCAGGGCTGCCGTCCACGATCCTTGTGGTTCCCTCCCAGAACACCGCGGATTTTGCACGAACCCAGGTTACCGAGCTGCAGGGCAACATCATGACGGCGCTGGCCCTGGTCATGGTTATCGTTGTCGCTGCCATGGGGTTCCGCAGTGGCGTTATCGTGGGACTGGGAATACCCTTCTCCCTACTGTTTTCCATCATCATCATTTATCAGTTGGGCTATACCTTCAACTTTATGGTGATGTTCGGCATGTTGCTGGGACTGGGCATGCTCATTGATGGCGCCATCGTGGTCACGGAGTACGCAGACCGCAAGATGAGCGAAGGTCTGGATCACCAGGAGGCCTACGCGGAAGCCGTCAAACGAATGTTCTGGCCCGTAACCGCGTCCACGGCGACCACTCTGGCCGCATTTCTACCCCTCATTTTCTGGCCCGGCATCTCTGGCCAGTTTATGCGCTATCTCCCGGTGACGGTGTTTACTGTGCTCAGTGGCTCCCTGGTCTATGCCTTGCTCTTCGGCCCCGTGCTGGGATCGATTTTCGGCAAGCCCACGGTCCACAGCGCCACGGAGCAGGCCACCATGGAGGAGCTGGATCACGGCGACCCCACACAGCTCAAAACCGTCACCGGCGCCTACGCCCGCATGATGGCCTGGATCACCGGACATCCGGTTACCACGGTGGGCACGATTTTTACGCTGCTGTTCTGTGTGTTCTGGGCCTACGGCAAGTACGGCGCGGGAATGGTGTTCTTTAATGACTCCGACCCCCAGTTCATCTCCATGTCGGTGAGCGGACGGGGCAACTTTTCCGAGTCTGAGGTCAACAAGCTGGTGTTGGAAGTCGAGCGCGAGGTATTGCAGGTTCCGGATATCCGCTCGGTAAACACCCGCACCATACTCCCCGGCAGCGGCGGTGGCGGCGGTCGCAGCGGCGGCGCTGTGAACGACCGCATCGGCAGCATTTTTCTCGAACTGGTGCCCGAATGGGATCGCGAACGGGATGGCTTTGCGGTTATCAGAGAGCTCAGGGAAAGAACCCGGGACTTTGCGGGGATCAATGTGGAAGTCAGCGCGATGGAACAGGGCCCGCCCGTAGGCAAGCCCATACAGATCGAGCTGCGATCCCGTCATCGGGATCTCCTTGAACCGGCCATGCTGCGTATTCGGCAACATCTCGATTCACTGCCCGAGCTCATTGATATTGATGACACCCGCGCCCTGCCCTCCATTGAGTGGCGTATGCAGGTGGACCGGGCCCAGGCAGCGCTCTACGGCGCCGACGTGCAGTCTGCGGGCGTGGCGCTGCAGCTGGTCACCAATGGCGTGAAGGTCGCTGAGTACCGACCGGACGGTGCAGATGATGCCGTGGATATCCGCGCGCGCTTCCCCATTCAGGATCGTGGCATCCGCGCCATGGATGACCTGCGGGTAAGCACAGAGCAGGGGCAAGTTCCCCTGAGCAACTTTGTGCGCATCCAGCCCGCACCCGGGGTAGACACTTTTCAGCGCATCGACACCTTCCCCGTGGAGCGCATCCGCGCCAATGTCGTGCAGGGCGTTTTGGCGGACACCATGGTGGGAGAAATTCAGGAGTGGCTGGCAACGCAGACCTTTGATCCGAGACTCACCATAGAGTTTCGTGGGGCGAACGAGGAACAGGCGAACTCCATGGCCTTTGTACAGGGCGCATTCCTCCTATCGCTGCTGTTGATGTTCGTGCTGCTGGTTACCCAGTTCAACAGCTTCTATCAAAGCGGACTGATACTTCTCGCCGTGATCATGTCGACGGCCGGGGTGTTGCTCGGCTTAATCATCACCGGCAATCCCTTTAGCGCCATCCTCACCGGCGTGGGCGTGGTTGCGCTGGCGGGCATCGTGGTGAACAACAATATTGTGCTTATCGATACCTTCAACGTGGTACGCAGTGAGCACCCGGAGCTCAGCGTGCAGGACGCTATCGTCCGCGCCGCGGCGCAGCGATTGCGGCCGGTTATGCTCACCACCGTGACGACGGTCTTTGGCCTGCTACCCCTTGCATGCGACCTGTCCATCGATATCGTCAACCGCAGCATTACCGCCGGAGGTCAGATGGCGACTTTCTGGGGACCCTTGTCGCAGGCGATCGTATTCGGGCTGTCCTTTGCGACGGTGCTCACGTTGATCGCCACACCGGCTCTGCTGGCCCTGCCCGCTGACCTTAAAAACCGCTGGGCAGCACGGAAGAACAGAAAAAGCACGACGCCCAAGCAGCAGGACGCCGTCACCGCCTGAGCATGTCAACTCAGACGAGGCTTGCGTCCCGGGTTTGGTCGGGATTTATCAGGGCACAGAAAGTAAATCCAGGGCCATCGCCGTGATGGCGCGCCTCCCGGTCTCAAGCGTAGGCTCGGGATCCGGCGCAAAGAAGGCGGAGTGCAGCGAAGGCAAACGCGCTTCCCCACGCTGGGCCTTGTTCCACAGGGGCTCCGGAACGGTACCCACACGAATCATAAAAGACGGTATCTTTGCATCGGTGCGTCCGTAGCGGGAGAAATCCTCGCCACCCATCTCTTTGGGGATCTCCTTGAGCGCCGCATCGCCGAGCTCGGCGCGCATAGCGGCAACGCCCCGCTTCACCAGCTCGGGGTCATTCCAGAGAGCCGGCGTGTATTCATCCTTCACCACTACTTCCGGCGTCTTGTCCTCGGGGAAGCCCAGAGCTTCCGCCTGTTTCACCGCTATGCGCTCGATGCCTGACAGCAGTGTTTCGCGAACCTCGTCGGAGTAGGAACGCACTGTCAGCTCAAGAACGGCTTTGTCAGAAATAATATTATGCTTGGTGCCGGCATGGATGGAACCCACGGTTACCACGCCCGGTTCAGCGGGGTGTATGGATCGCGACACCAGGGTTTGCAGGTCCATAATCACGGCCGCGGCCAGAACCACCGGGTCTTTTGCAGTGTGCGGATAGGCTCCGTGCCCCCCGACCCCATGGAGCGTGATGTCCACGCTATCGACATTGGCCATCATCCAGCCCGAGATATAACCGATCTGCCCCGCTGGCAGCGTAGCGATAGTGTGCACCGACAGGTTGTAATCCGGCTGGGGGAATCGCTCAAAGAGGCCGTCTGCGAGCATATCCCGGGCGCCCGCTCCGCGCTCCTCCGCCGGCTGCATGATCACCATCAGCGTGCCCTGCCACTCATCACGGCGCTCCAGAAGCTCCAGAGCCGCCGCCATGACAACGGTCATATGCACATCGTGCCCACAGGCATGCATGACAGATACATCCTGGCCATTCATCTCTGTCGCCCGCGCAGTGCTGGCATAGGGCAAGCCGGTATCTTCTTTCACGGGCAGGCCATCCATGTCGGCGCGCACCATCAGTACCGGGCCCTCACCGTTTTCCAGCATGGCGACCAGTCCATGGCCGCCCACGCCTTCGGTGACAGTGAACCCTGCGTCGGTCAGCGTCCCGGCCAGCGTTGCCGCGGTCTGCTCTTCCTGAAAGGACAGCTCAGGGTTTTCGTGGAGATACTTGTAGTAGGCAAGCTCGTCAAAGCTTGCGGCCTGCAACGCTGACGTGCACAGCGCGGTACACAAAGTCAGGGGAAGAATTCGACGCATGAGGAGCCCTCTCAATTTGAAAAATCCAGTCTAGCAAAGTCCGGCGGTGTAGATGCCCCACCGACACGCATCCCGTACAATGATGGTTTCCTTTAGTCAGTCAGCACCCTTGCCAAAAGACACGGAACAGCCTTTACCGTCGCAACCGGAGAATGGTCTTAAGACCTATGGTCGCCTGCTCCGCTATGTGCGCCCCCTGTGGCCCGCATTTGTGGTCAGCATGCTGGGATTTGTACTGTACGCGCTAACCCAATCCGCCTTCGCCGGCCTTATGCAGTACCTGCCCGCCGCCTTCGACGGCAGCCCCCTGGGGAATGCAGGCATCATGGCATCGGACAGCCTCCGCAGCTGGGAACAAAAACTCGGATTGAATCAGGCCGAGAACGTGCGGGTGTTTTTGCCCCTTGCACTCGTCGCCATTGTGACCGTGCGCGGCATCGGCTCTTACCTTGGCAGCTATTACATCACCTATGTTGCCCGGCACGTCGTCAATCAGCTGCGCCTGGATGTTTTTGCCCACATCAACAATCTGCCTGCTGCCTATTTGGCCCAGCGCAACTCGGCCGAGCTCATATCCCTGATCACCTTCAATATTGAGCAGGTGGCGGCCGCGGCCTCCACTGCCATCAAAGTGATCGTGCGCGAGGGGCTTACGGTGATCGCGCTGCTGAGCTATATCTTCTATCTCAACTGGAAGTTGTCACTGCTGTTTGTGGTGTTGGCACCCGTGATCGGCGGCATCATCAGTCTCGCCTCCTCACAGTTCAAGAAATACAGTCGTCGCATTCAGGATTCCATGGGGGGCATTACGCGGGTTGCCGCAGAGGCGATCCGCGGCTTTCCTGTGGTCCGCGGCTACGGTGGCGGCGCCGCAGAGAACGCGCGTTTTGAAGAGCGTAGCCGTTACGCCCTGCGCCAGGACCTGAAGCTCGCGCGGGTCAATGAAATCAGCACGCCTATCATCCAATGGCTGACCTACACCGCCCTTGCGGTCCTTTTCTGGTTTGGACTGGACCCGGCGCTCCGCGGGACCATGGACGCGGGGCAGTTTCTCGCTTATATCACCGCCGCGAGCCTGGTAGCGAAACCCCTCCGTCAACTGACCCAGGTGAATGCTCGTATTCAAAAAGGCATCGCCGCTGCGGAGAGCGTATTCGAAGTCCTGGACCAGAGGCCTGAGAATCCCTCAGGAAAAGCTTTACTGGGCGTCACGGAAGGCGCGTTTAGCCTGCGCAAGCTGCATTTTCGTTATCCCGGCTCGGACAACGACACCCTCCACGATATTTCTCTGAATATCATGCCCGGCGAAACCCTGGCGCTGGTAGGGCGCTCGGGCTCCGGGAAAACAACCCTGGTGAATCTACTGGCAGCACAGTACCCATCGCCCGAAGGCACCCTTTTGCTGGACGGCGAACCCATGGAATCCCTGGGGCTATCCGATTTGCGGCGGCAAATCGCCTTCGTGAGCCAGCACACCACGCTGTTTGCCGCGAGCGTGCGGGACAATATTGCCTACGGCGATCTGGCCGGTGCCAATGACGAGGCTATCAATGGAGCCCTTTCGCAGGCCAATGCGCTGGATTTTGTTCAGCGTCTCCCCGCAGGTCTGGACACGATTCTCCGGGAAGAAGGCGACGACTTCTCCGGCGGACAGCGTCAGCGCCTGGCTCTCGCCCGGGCATTTCTCAAGGACGCACCGATTCTCATACTCGATGAAGCCACTTCTGCACAGGACGCCGAAAGCGAAACGCTGATACAGCAGGCCTTGGGCCGCATCCTCAGGGGACGCACGGCTATTATCATTGCGCACCGCCTGTCTACCGTGGAGCAGGTCGACCGCATTGCCGTTATGGATCAGGGCACCGTGGTTGAGTTGGGCACCCACGGAGAACTGCTGGCACAGCAGGGGCTGTACGCGCAGCTATACCAACAGCAGCTTCAGGGATGAAAGCTCTTCAGGTGCTGCTGGCCATGGACACCGGCGCAGTTGAGCGCGGCACTCAGGACAGGTAGCCCCTCCCCGGCGCAATCGCAGAACTCTTTAAAGGAGTAAGACATGTTAATGGCCCTCTCCACCTGGTGTGACGTCGAAGCCTATCTCGAGCGCAGTCGCAGCATTCTCCTGCCCATCGGATCCATGGAGCAGCATGGTCCCACGGGGCTCATCGGCACTGATGCCATCTGTCCCACGGTGATTGCCGAAGCCGCGGCCGCCGAGGACCCGGACATACTCATCGGCCCTACCTTCAGTGTCGGTTGTGCACAGCATCATCTGGGGTTTCCCGGCAGTATGACCCTCAGACCCAGCACAATGATTGCTGCCATCGCAGACTGGAGCACGTCCCTGCGCCGTCATGGCTTTGAGCGTATCTACTGGATCAATGGTCACGGGGGCAACGTGGCTACCATCGCCGCAGCCTTCGCGGAGGTTTATGCGGAGCGCAGTTTTGCTGGAGCAGATTCAAACATACCGGCATTGCAAATGAAGCAACGCAACTGGTGGGAGTTGCCGGGCGTGATGAGCACCTGCCAGCGGCTCCATCCAAGGAATGAGGGCTCCCATGCCACGGCCTCGGAGGTCGCGGTGACCTATGCGGCCTACCCCGAGCAGGTCCGGACCCTGGAACTGAATCCCAAGGTGGCGCCCAGCGGTGGCTTCAGCGACGCGGACGACTATCGCCGTCGCTATGCCGATGGCCGCATTGGCTCTGATCCCACCCAGGCGACCGTTGCTGCCGGCGAAGAAATCATTGCCACCGCGGCCCAGGCCCTCCGTGAGGAGTTCCTCGCTTTCGCCAGTGTCCGGGTTTAGGACGGCGCGGTCACGGCGTCCATGGCCGCAAATCCCTGCGCCAGATCAGCAATGAGGTCCTCGGGGTGCTCCAGTCCGATATGCAAGCGGACCAGCGTCTCCTCTTCAGTCAGAGGAACACTGGCCAGGTTGCGGGTGGCTTCCATGGGCAAACAGAGGCTCTCAAAACCGCCCCAGGAAAAACCCACGCCAAAAAGCTGCAAAGCGTCGACGAAAGCGGCCAAGGCCTCCTCAGTCTCCCGCTTCACGACCATGGCAAAAAGCCCGTTAGCCCCCTGAAAATCCCGCTCAAAAATATCGTGCCCGGGGCAGGATTTCCAGGCCGGGTGCAGTAAGCGCGTCACCCGGGGCTGGCTCTCAAGCCAGCCGGCAACTCGGCGGGCACCCTGATCATGGACGCCCATGCGCACCGCCAGCGTCCGCATACCCCGGAGCGCCAGGTTGGCATCATCGGGGGCCAGGTGCATGCCGTGAGCGAGGGTGTGATGGTGAAGCTGGGTATACAGCTCCGGGCTTCGCGTCGTGGTGACACCGAAGAGACAGTCCGCATGCCCGTTGAGGTATTTGGTGCCCGATTGCATCGCCAGATCCACACCGAAGTCCAGGGGATTAAACAGCAGAGGGGTAGCCCAGGTGTTATCGATAGCCGTGAGCAAGCTGTGTTTCTTCGCGACCGCGACAATCGCCGGCACGTCCTGAATCTCAAAGGTGGCGGATCCCGGGGATTCCATAAAGATCATACGGGTACTATCCTCAATGAGCGACTCCAGGGAATCATGCATCAGGGGGTCGTAGAACGTCGTGCGCACACCCCGGCGGGCCAGACTGCCCACGCAAAACTTCCGCGTGGGACCATAAACGCTATCCACCATGAGCAGATGATCTCCGGGGGACAGATAACAGTTGAGGATGCTCGCGATGGAGGCCGTGCCCGAGGTAGCGAGCACCGCCCCCACGCTGTTGTCGAGCTCACACACGGCATCTTCCAGAGCTCGGGTGGTGGGGGTACCCATGCGCCCGTAATACATGTGGTCACGATCCAGGGGAGCCGCTTCCCGCGCCTTGAGTTCTGCGTAATCCTGAAACAGTACCGTCGAGGCGTGAAAAACAGGGCCGTTGACCACGCGAGGGTCAGGACGACCGGCGTGCACGATGCGGGTATTCAGGTGCCGTGCATCCGGTGTATCAGGGGTGGAACCTCTCGTCTCATTTTTATTCACAGCAGCGCTCACGACGTATGGAAGACGAGGCAGAGGCTAGCACTGCCCCACGGGGTTCCACCAGTGTCACTGGACGACAAAACGGGTGTCTGCGACAGTAAGGTTTTCAAGAGAACCAGCCCATGAGTGAGCTTATCCTCCACCAATATGCGGACTCCCCTTTCTCGGAGAAAATCCGCGCCATTTTCGGCTTTAAGCGTCTGAGTTATCAGAGCGTCGACATACCGGCAATCATGCCAAAGCCGGACCTCATTGCATTAACCGGCGGCTACCGCCGAACACCGGTTATGCAACGGGGCGCGGACATCTACTGCGACACGGCACTGATTGCCGAAGTTATTGAAGACCACAGCCCGGAAAACCCTGTCTTTCGTGCTCCGGGCGTGGCGCAGGCAGTCGCAGCGGCACGTTGGACCGACAGCGAGTTTTTCCGCGTCTGTGTCGGCCTGGTTTTCCAGCCCGCGGCGCTGGCGGCCAACCCTCGCTTTAAAGACCCCGGCGCCGCCGAGGCCTTTGTGAAAGACCGCGCGGCCTTCACCGAGGGTAGTCCGGGCCTAGCTGTGCCGCTGCCCCGCGCGGAAGCGGTGTTTCGCGAGCACCTGCGCGCCATGGATCAAAGCCTTGGCTGTCAGAACTTTTTAGGCGGCGATACGCCGGACATTCTGGATTTCTCCACCTGGCATCTGTGCTGGTTTGTGCACCGCCAGGAAGTTCTGCGCTCCTACTTTGAGGGGTTTACAAAGGTAGACGCGTGGCTTGAGCGCATGCGCGACTTCAGCACGGCGCCCGTGGCAAATACCATCAGCAGCGAGGATGCCATCGCAATCGCGAAGAGTAGTGACCCCGGGAAGATGGAGAACCCCCAGATAGATCCGGCACTGGGCATTGATCAGGGTGCAGTGGTCAGCGTCCTGCCCACGGACTACGGTTTTCAGGCGGTGAGCGGCGCGCTTGTTCACGTCGATGACCAGGTTATTGTTGTCGCCCGGGAGGACGAAAGGGCCGGCCACTTACAAGTACACTTCCCCCGCTACGGCTTTGAAATATCCCCTGCAGGAGACAAGCAATGAAGCATATCGACCCTACCCGCGAACAGTTTGATGCATTCAAGGCGCTACCGAGAG
>NZ_CBFHZO010000106.1:0-23837 GCF_965660375.1 Congregibacter sp.
CCCGTGCAATTGTGTCAGTGCCCAGTAGATATTCTGCAGTCCCGCGCCGGACAGCACGCGCTCCGCTGACACGCGCCGATAACGAGTCAGCAACAGACGCATAATCTCTATTTCTTCGTCTCCCACCGGGGCAAAGTCCACATGGCCGCCCTCCCCGGGGATCACCATGGGTTTCGCTGTGCCCGGTAACACGGCACAGACGCCGAGTCCGGTGCCCGGGCCGAGTACTGCAATAGCCTTATCTGGAACGGCTTTGCCGTTCCCTAATTGCTCCCAATCCCCTTCAGCGAAACTCGCGGCCGCATAGCCTATGGCTTCAAAGTCATTAATGATTTTGAGCTTTGGAATATCGAGGCTAAAACCGAGGTCCTTTCGATCGATAACCCAGTCACTGTTGGTGAAGGCCACATGCTCGCGATCAGTGGGACAGGCCACTGCCAGGCAGCCGTCAACGGGGCGTTTCTCCCAGTTGCCCGATTGCCCAACGAACGCCAGGTACATCTGCAATGCCGAGGTAAAAGTCGGATGCTCCAACACGGATACCGTGAGATGGTCGCTGATGGCGCCCGTACTCACATCTCCCAGGGCAAAGCGGGCATTGGTGCCACCGATGTCAGCCAAAAGATGCCAGGCCTTTGCCACCCTTAAAACTCCTCACCAAAAATCACTGAGGCTCCCGCCTCTGGCGTGGTCACAACTTGCCTGAACACGCTGAACAGTTCACGGCCAACACCCGCCTCACTGTCCCGGGGGGCATGAGCCAGCGGCCGCTCATCAAAACCCGCAACATCACAACTTAAAACGCCCGCCATCGCGTCCAGCGTGAGCATGTCGCCGTCCTTCAGCCGCGCGAGGGCGCCGCCCATGGCCGCTTCCGGAGTTACGTGAATCGCTGCAGCCACTTTGCCTGACGCACCGGACATCCGACCATCGGTCACCAGCGCCACGGAGAAACCCTTGTCCTGCAAAGAGCCCAGCAAGGGGGTCAGCTTGTGAAGCTCCGGCATCCCATTAGCTCTGGGCCCCTGAAATCGGACGACCACAATACAGTCCCGCTCAAGCTCTCCCGCTGCAAACTTCTCGGCAAGCGCTTCCTGACTGTCAATAACGACGGCGGGCGCCACCACTTTTCGATGCTCGGGTTTCACCGCCGACACCTTGATCACCGCACGACCCAAATTACCCTCCAGCAAACGCAGACCGCCCTCGGGAGAAAATGGCGCCGCCCTCGTACTCAGAACGTCAGTGTCGAGACTCTTGTCTGCTGCGGGCCGCCAAGCAAGCTTGTCACTGTCCAGATAAGGCTCCTGACTGTAGTCCTGAAAGCTATCGCCCCAAACGGTGCCAGCCGTTCCATGCATCATCCCTTCTTCCAGAAGCTCCCGGAACAGAAGACCTGTTCCTCCTGCCGCATGGAAGTGGTTAATGTCCGCCTGACCGTTGGGATAAACCCTGGCCAACAGAGGCACCACCGCCGACAACTCTGAAAAGTCGTCCCAGTTGATAACAAGGCCCGCCGCGCGCGCCATGGCGATCAAATGAATCGTATGATTGGTCGAGCCACCGGATGCCAACAGCGCAACAATGGCATTAACGAAGGAGCGCGCATCGATGACTTCCGCGAGAGGGCGAGGGTCACGACCCTGGGCAGTAATGCGGGTAATCAGTTCCGACGCCTCTTGAGTGAGCGCCTCTCGCAGTGGGGTACCCGGATTCACGAAGGAACCACCGGGTAACTGCAGCCCCATGGCCTCCATCACCACCTGATTGGTATTGGCCGTACCGTAAAAGGTACAGGTGCCGGCGCTGTGGTAGGACGCGGACTCGGCGGCAAGGAGCTCTTCCCGCCCCACCTTACCCTCGGCAAACAGCTGTCTTACCCGAGCTTTTTCAGCGTTGGGCAGACCGGAGGGCATGGGGCCTGCAGGAATAAAAAGGGCCGGCAAATGGCCAAAACGTAACACGCCCATGATGAGGCCGGGCACGATCTTGTCACAGATCCCCAGACATACGATGCCGTCAAACATGTGATGAGACAGGGCAATCCCCGTGGACTGGGCAATGTTATCCCGGCTAAACAGCGACAACTCCATGCCTGTCTGACCCTGGGTCACGCCGTCACACATTGCCGGAACCCCGCCCGCAACCTGGGCGGTACTGCCTACCGCTCGAACGTAAGCCTTAATCTTATCCGGGTAGTCAGCGTAAGGCTGATGAGCAGACAGCATGTCGTTATAGGCAGTTACGATACCGATGTTTGAGGACTCCATCAGTCGAATGCTGTCTTTGTCGTCATCACCACAAGCGGCAAAACCATGGGCCAGATTGCCGCAGGACAGTTGCCCGCGCTGCGGGCGAAGATCCCTACTCCGCGCCATGAGGTCAAGATAATCCTGCCGCGGCCCGCGGCTACGGGCATTAATCTGCTCGGTGACTTTTTCTACGGTGCTGTGTAGTTGAACCATGTATACCTCGCTAAGACCGACCTCGCGATCAGCCTGTGTTGCGCATTCCGGCAGCGACACCGGCGATGCTAATCATTATGGCCTGACGCGTCTGTTCATCTGCATTGCGACGAAGACGGGCAAGCAACTCGGCCTGCAATACGTTTAAGGGGACGGTGTAAATATTGCGAAGCTCAAGCGACTCTCGTGTCCAATGGAGCTTTTCAAGTAAACGTTCCTGACCCAACACCTTCAACACCGTGCGCACATCCTTATCCAGCTGACCACGCAAGCGCGCGCCGATGTCCATCAACTCCTCACTGACCAGCTGGTCGTCATAGTGAGCCGAAAGCCGGGAGTCGGTCTTGCTGTAGACCATCTCCAACATCTGCATGCGCGTTGCAAAGAAGGGCCATGCTTCAAACATCTCTGAAATGACGGCATCCCCCTGCTCCTCAAGCTCCCTGGCCAGCGCCGCGCCTGCTCCCAACCATGATGGCAACATGAGGCGATTCTGCGTCCAGGAAAAAATCCAGGGAATGGCGCGCAGGGATTCTATTCCGCCATCCTTTTTACGACTGGTCGGACGGGAAGCAAGGGGCAGCGCGCCCAGCTCCCCCTCGGGTGTCGCTTGACGAAAGTAGGTAAGAAAACGCGGATCGTCTCTGACCACCGCCCGATACTCGTCACAGGAGTACCCTCCGAGCCGATCCATTGTGTCCCGCCAGTGGGGCTTGGGCGTTGGCGGATGAGCCGTGCGCGCCTCGAGTACAGCGCTGGTGTACAGCGCGAGGGTTTTTACCGCCAGACCGGTCATACCCAGCTTGGTACGAATCATCTCACCCTGCTCGGTTACGCGAAGACCGCATTCCAGGGAACCCGGCGGCTGAGACAAAAGCGCATCATGGGCGGGCGCACCGCCCCGTCCGATGGTGCCCCCACGGCCATGAAACAGCTGCAATCGCACGCCTGCGTCATCACACACCTTTAATAATGCCTCCTGGGCACGATACTGGGCCCAGGCTGCAGCGAGGATGCCCGCATCCTTCGCAGAATCCGAGTACCCGATCATGACCATTTGCTGCTCGGGTAAGCGCCCCAGAGCCTGCTCTGCGGCCAACAGATCTGTGATGACCTGGGGAGCACGATCAAGGTCATCGAGTGTTTCAAACAAAGGAGCGATGGGCAGACTGTCTCCCCCTCCGGCTGCTTTTAGAAGGAGGCGCACAGCCATCACGTCCGAGGCCTGACGGGCCATGGAAATGATGTAACAGGCTAAAGCGTCCGCCGGTTGGTCCACCACCACGGCGCAGCAATCAAGGACCTCCTGCGTATCCTCGCTCGGTGACCAGTGCTGCGGTATGAGCGGCCTGGGGTTTTTCAGCTCAGCCTCGATCCAATTCCTGCGTTTCTCCTCACCCCAGTCATCGTAGCGCCCCATCCCGAGACACTCGGTGATTTCTGATAACGCTGCGCTATGACGCTCGGAGTGCTGGCGAATATCCAGGCGGACCAGATTGATGCCAAAACAACGGACCTGGCGCAGCAGATCGAGGAGTGTGCCATCGGCAATGCGCTCCATACCGCAATCGCAGAGCGACTGGTAACAGAGAAGTAAAGGCCTGGATATTTCTTCCACGTCGCGAATGAGGTCTCCGCTATTGGCCGGACGATCATCAAGGAACGCTTCCAGGGCTGAAAGCCAACTGCGCAGTCTCTCGCGCAGATCCTTCATGGCGCGACGATAAGGCTCTCGAGTGTCGCCTACTAACTCTCGCAGGGCATCATTGCATTCGATCATCGATAGCTCCTGTACGAGCTGGTCCACGGTCTTCAGGTACAGGGCTGCCGCTTGCCACCGACCGAGGAGGAGTACTTCCCGGGTGACTTTGGCTGTAACAAACGGATTACCATCACGATCGCCTCCCATCCAGGAAGAGAACTGTACCGGCGCCGCATTCAAGGGCAAACGCTCACCCGTCGCTGCTAACAATGCATCGTCGAGCCTGCGCAAAAAATCCGGCACCGCCTGCCACAGGGAATTTTCCACCACCGCAAACCCCCAGCGAGCCTCGTCCACGGGGCTGGGTCTGTTCTCGCGAAACTCGTGGGTATGCCACAACTGGGCAATAAGTTCGCGGAGTCGTCGGTCCATACGATTCCGTTCGTAGTTCGTAAGACCCGGAGACTCCAGCTGGCCGAGACAGCGCTGAATCTCTTCGTACTTGTGAATGAGGGAACGCCGGGTAATCTCCGTAGGATGCGCGGTGAGCACCAACTCGATGTTCAAATCCGAGACCAACTGTTGGACTGCAGAGGCATCCAATCCCGTTTGACTGAGCAGCTCCATGACGCCTGCGAGTGTTCGACTCGCTGAATTCACCGCGTCCATTTCCCGAGACAGGCCGTGATGCTGCTCTGCAATATTAGCGAGATTCAAAAACTGCGCAAAAGCCCGCGCTACCAGTCCTAACTGCTCGGTTTCAAAACCTGCCAGCAAGGCTTCCAATTGCTCCCAGCTTCCGTCCTCGCCATTACTGCCAGACTTTGACAGCAATCGGATACGCTCCACGCTGGCAAGGAACTCCTCACCATGACTTTGAGCCATGGTCTCCCCCAGCATGCTGCCCAAGAGGCTGACGTTATTGCGCAGGCTACGGTAGGGGTGGGTATTATCGTTCCTGGCCTCGGGTGTATCAGAGCTCATGATCGGTGTTTACCTTCGGGTTGTGGCGCAAAACGGGTGGCACGCAGACTTTCTTTAATAGCGCGCAGGTGTGGCTGCAACGCCTCACCCCGGCGCAGCGAAACCCCGGCAGCGAGCACATCAAGCACCACCAAGTGTGCAAGACGCGAGGTCATGGGCATGTAGGCATCGGTATCTTCCGACACCTCCAACTCAATGGCCAGGCTACTGGCCTTCGCCAGTGGTGATGCCGCCGCAGTGAGGGCAAGGACCGTGGCTCCCCGGGCTGTTGCGAGATTGGCGATGTCTACGAGATCCCTTGTGCGACCGGTGTGCGAAATAATAAAAAATACGTCATCAACGCGCGCTGCCGCAGCGTGCATACGCTGCATCAGCACATCGGCATGTGCTGTTACGGGCAGAGAAAAGCGAAAAAAGTGGTGCTCCGCATCCTGCGCGACGGCACTGGAAATACCCAGCCCGAAAAAGAAAATATGGTGTGCTGCTATGAGCTGCTCGACCACCGAGTCGACCAACGCAGGAGGTAATTGCTGCCCCAGGGCACGCAAGGACATCACCGCGCTATCAAGAATCTTGGTGGTGAAGGTGCCGGTCTCATCATCGGGGGCAATGGATGAGCTTACGTAGGGTAATCCGAGAACCAGCGACTGCGCCAGGCGCAATTTAAATTCGGGATATCCCCGAGGCTCAAACTTGCGACAAAAGCGGTTGACCGTGGGCTCACTCACCGCTGCCTTTTCCGCCAGAGCAGCAATACTCAGACGCGTAGCTGCCCTGGGGTCGTTCAGAATCACATCCACAATACGTCGCTCGGACTTAGTCAGACGCCGGGCAGCGCTGCCGAGTTCATGGAGCAAGTTGTCGTCTTGGGCGTCTGTCACATCCGCTAATCGCGTGGCTGGGTGAGGGGCTATGGTGTCATAATTTTTACTAAAACTACATAAATTTTGAAATTTGATCTGTTTTAGCGCTCTAAAATGTAATTTTATGGTCAAAATACTTCTGGAGGCACAATGACATGCTGCGCATTGCAATCAACGGATACGGACGAATCGGTCGTAACATTCTCAGAGCACTGGTGGAGCGCGATGCTGAACTTGCCAGTCACATTGAGGTTGTCGCTATCAATGACTTGGGTGACAGCGCTATCAACGCCCATCTCACCCAGTACGATTCTGTCCATGGTCGCTTTCCCGTCACCGTTGCTACCGACGGCGACGACCTCATCGTCGGCAAGCAGCGTATACGCGTTTTCAGTGAACGAGACCCCGCCCAACTCCCCTGGAGAGCCCTGAACATCGATGTTGTGTGCGAATGCACGGGCGTGTTTACCAGCCGCGATGCAGCCGCCCGACACCTGAGTGCGGGGGCACGCAAGGTTCTGGTTTCTGCACCCACCGCTGACGCTGATGCCACAGTGGTCTATGGCATCAATGACCACATCTTGAGCGGTGAAGAACGAGTCGTATCCAACGCGTCGTGCACCACCAACTGCCTTGCCCCCTTGGTAAAACCTCTCCACGAAGCAATCGGCATCACCAAGGGGTATGTCACGACCATACACGCCTACACCAATGATCAGCAGCTCTCGGATGTGTATCACAGCGACCTCTACCGGGCCCGAGCGGCAACCCAATCCATGATACCCACCAAGACCGGCGCCGCTGCCGCTATTGATCTGGTATTACCGGAGCTCAAGGGGCGCCTGGACGGTATGGCCGTACGTATCCCCACGATTAATGTTTCTCTGGTGGACCTGAGTTTCATTGCAGAGAGGGACAGCACCGCCGAGGAGGTGAATGAAATCATGACCGCCGCCGCACAGGGCCCCCTCGCAAAGGTGCTGGACGTGAATACCGCCCCTCTTGTATCCATCGACTTCAATCACTGCGCCGCCTCCTGCGTGTTTGACGCCAACCACAGCAAAGTGAATGGCAAGCTCGTTAAAGTCATGGCCTGGTATGACAACGAGTGGGGCTTTGCCAACCGCATGCTGGATAACTGCCTGGCACTGTTTGTCCGGGCCGAGCTTCTTAAATCCGCCTAACCCCTGAAACCGCAGCTTTACCGGGAATGAGGTGGGCCATAAATGCGCACAAAATCCACCTCAAGGCTCTGAGGAAAAATACTGTCGTCGATAGGCCCGCCGGCGCGCCCCCAATCGCCTCCGATCGCGAGGTTCAGAATCACATGAAAAGGGTGATCGAAAGGCCACTGGGTATAGCCCAAACCATCGTTAAAATAGGAGAAGTAACGCTGGCCGTTAACGTACATGCCCAAAGCATTTGCCCCCCATACCAGGCTGTAGGTATGGAACGCCTCGCCCAGATCAGGGATGACAATTGACTGTCCGATCTGATTACCCAGCTTGAAGTAATAGTCCCTCGTGTGCACGGTACCGTGGACCACACCGGGCTCATGTCCCACATGCTCCATCAGGTCCATCTCCCCGGAGTTTGGCCAGGCATCACAGCGGGCGTTATCGTTTACATCTGCATCCTCGGCGGTACAGTTGGTCGCGTAGCGATAGGGATCTGTGGGGAAAAACCACAGAGCCGGCCAGAGGCCGCGTCCCTCGGGAACCCTGGCGCGAATATCTACCCGCCCGTATACAAGATCCTGCTGAGCACCGGAATGAACCCGCGCTGAAGAATAGGCCGGCACCGCGCCCTCGTCGTAATGCGCTTCGATGACCAGCGTGCCGTTTTCAAGGCGCAGGTTTCTTTCATCCGCGGTGTATACCTGATCCTCGTTGTTGACGTGTCCGGGCTCCCATAACTCGGTTGTCCAAACGCTGGAATCCAGCCGGGTACCGTTAAACTCTTCGGACCAGGCCAGTTTCCAATCCCCTAAACCGTAGTGGGCAGATCGAACCAGAAAACCACTGAGTAATGCGTTGTCAGCCCGCGAAGTCAATTCGATGTCTAAGACCCCATCACTAACCTCGATACCGGTTATGGCGCGAGTTACCGCAACCTGGGTGCTGCCACCCGCTGTGCGGAAGACGCTGAAGTCGTCTAAAACAACGTCGCCCTCGACGAGAACATCGAATATTCTTTCCTGGCCAGCTTCTGCGGAAACTTCGGTGAAGAAAAACACGACCGTGTATTGGCCGTCGGGTACCGATCGGGAGTAGCGCTGATTGCCCTCGCGAAAACTTTCATAGAGCGCCGGGTTTTGCGTCCGGATAACTGTTTCTGTGTTCAGGCAAGCGGCACCACCCAGAGAGCAATCGTCGGCAGCAAACGTATCTCCGGCTCGCGACTCGAACAGCCCGCCGCCCACATTGACCGCCCATACCGTCTGCTCGGAAAACCCCGCATTGAGAAACTCAGATGACGCTCCAGCATGTTTATCGTCGACGGTGTCACCCAGGACATAGCCACAGCAGACTAGACCCAAAAACACGCTCGGTACCCGCCGGATCACAAAAGACACATAAGCAACCAAAGCTATCGCAGCTCTGTTTACATCAGCACCCCTCCTCCGAAAATGAAGACGCGCAACACCGGCTTCACGGTTTTTCATGATTAGGACCCCACCACTGGGCTACTTGAAAGGAAAACATCGCACAAGCGCCCGTTTATGAGAAGGCAGGCTGCGATAAACGGGGTTTTACCGGAGTTCGGCTGGACTCGCACCGGTGGATTTAGACCAGTAGATGCTGAATAGACGAACGATAGTTACGACTGACTTTCAAGCGCGTGTTCTCATCAAGGTGCAAAAGACACTCCCCCTTCGTCAGCGGAGTAATCTCAATAATCTTGTTGAGATTTACCAGCGTGGAGCGATGAATCCGCGCAAAGGGTCCCAGAGACAGACGTTCAGACAGCTGCTTCATGGTACAGCGAAGAATATGCGTTTCGCCCGCCGAATGAACACACATGTAGTCCCCCGCCGCATCCACCCACTCGATGTCATCGAGCTCCAGGAGCTTCACGGCATCACCCTGCCGCACCGGCAAACGGCCGACCGCTTCGGAATGATGCTCGAGAGCCTCCTGCACGGACAACGGCCTCTGCCCCTGCTGAAGCCCCATCGCCGTGATCGCGCTTAAAAGCTGCGCCTTGGAACCATGGAGCAAACGCTCTCTCGCCCTGAACAGCCCTTTCTCCAAACGACCGACATCAACAGGTTTCAGAATGTAATCCACCGCGTTTTTGTCAAAGGCTTGCACCGCGTACTGGTTAAACGCCGTCACGAAAATCACCAGCGGCATGTAGTCATCCGCCTGCAGCGCCTCAACAACGCCAAAGCCGTTAATCCCGGGCATTTCAATATCAAGCAACAGCAAATCCGGACGGTGTACCTGAATGGCTTTAAGGGCCTCCCGGCCTCCGGATGCAGTAGCGACAACATCTACATCTGCCATGTCTCTAAGCAAGGCCACAAGCAGTTCCAGTGCCAGAGGCTCATCGTCCGCAACCAGGACCCGGAGCGTCACGTAAGAACCCCCTCATTTTGCAGTGGTATACGCAATGATGCTCGCGTTCCACCCTCAGGCGTAGAATCAAGACTGAAGTCACAGTCCCCTGCGTAACACGCATCGAGACGTTGCCGAATATTGCTCAACCCTACACCTGAGGATTCCAACACTTCAATCTCTCCCTCGTCCGATCCTGAGTCAGTTACATCAATGTTCAAATGCGTCGCATCGCAGTAGGCATCTACTTGCACTGTGCCACCGTTTTCCGACTTGGCCACTGCATACTTAATCGCATTCTCTACCAGTGGTTGCAAGAGCATACTGGGGAGCAGTTGTGTGCGGGCTTCTTCCGTCGCACGGAGATCCACGCTTAAGCGCTCGCCGAAGCGAACCTGCTCAATAACCAGGTACAGCTCGATAGCCGCCAACTCGTCTGCAACGGACACAAAGTCTTTAGTGTCGCTGTACAGGGAATAGCGCAAGAAATCACTGAGTGCGTTGATCATTTGCGCGGCCGGCGCGTTACGCTTGGTAGCTACAAGGCTTTGCAAGGCATTAAGCGTGTTGAAAAGAAAATGGGGGTTTAACTGGTAGCGCAACATTTCGAGTTGGGCGTTCCGAGCCGCGGTCTCTGCGCGAGCGGCCCGTGCGGCCTCACCATTCCGGGCGGACTCCATGCGCAGCAAAGCCTCGTGTTCCTGACCTGCCAGCCGATAATATTTGAATCCGTGATACAGCGCGGTCCAACACATAAAAATGAATATTGATGGAAACAGCCAGCCGCCGAAGTCGGACCAAAGTCCGGTGGTTCCGGTCATCCATTGAAAGAAAGCGAGCCTAAGAACTGACCAGAAACTTGCAAAAGCCACCACCGCCGTGGAAATACAGACGACTCTGACGAATAGGGATACCTCCCAGACTCGTCTGTAGACAAAGCGAAGCGGCCAGGAGATCATCACCCCCAGCAGAGACTGCACCACGTTGTGCGCCAAATAGGCAACCTCGGGCTGGTCGTACCAAAGGTTGAGACTAAAGTAACTGACGACGGACAGCCCAGACCATCCGCACAGCTGGAGAACCCAGAACCGCGTAAAACGTTCCTCTCCGAGAAGCGAATTATTAAGGCGTTCGGCTGATGGGTGCAACTATCTAATCCCCGGCGAGCGACTCATGGGGTAGTCAGGACGCTGCCTCGTTCGCATGACGTTGTGCCAGCGCCTCCTCCATTTCCTCGATGATCCTTTGGTCGATGCGGTAGAAGAAAATGAACGTCGCACCCAGTATCGCCAGTGCCGCAGGAAGAATGCTAAACATCAGGCGAATACCCATCATCGAGGTATCCGACTGCGCTTCGTTTGCAACAAAGCCAAAGGCACCCAAAATGATGCCCAAAAGTCCGGCGCCCACAGCGAGGCCCATCTTTTGGGCAAACTGTACGGTAGAGAACACCAAAGCCGTGATACGGCGGCCGCTTTTCCACTCACCATAATCTGCGCAGTCAGCGTACATGGACCACACGAGCGCTGGTGTGGGGCCGATAAGAAACGAGCCGATACAGTTGAAAAGAATCATTAACCAATACTGATCCGGCGGGATAAAAAAGAACGCCGCCATGGTGAGCGCGTTAAGCAGCGTCAACGCGATCATCAACGCGCGCTTTTCAAAATGCACCGCCAGATATCGCGTTAAAAGAATACCGCCGATCATGGCGATGAGTCCCAGGGATAAAAACACGGCGGTTTTGTCAAAGATGAGAAAGATCGGAGTGCCGTCATCACCGACGTAGTATTTAAAGTAGTAAAGAAGAGATCCGTTGCGAACCGCTATATTCATGAGGGTAACAATGGCCGATGCGAATAGTACTGCCCAGGGGCCATTTGATAGCAGCGTTTTAACGTCCAAACGCACGTTACTCCTAACTACATGAGGAACAACGCGCTCTTTCGTCGTCGCAAATGTAAACCAGAACAGCAACACAGAAAGCACAGCAAAGATAATCATTGTGAGGCGAAAGCCGGCGGCCTCGTCCCCGCCGCCAAGCAGCCCTTTTAAAGGCCCCACAAAGGTCGCAATGAGCCAACCTGCCGCGAAAGCACAAATAAAGCGGTACCCGGCTACCTTTGTTCGCTCAATTGAAGAGGGCGAGATCACGCCCATAAGCGCCGAGTAAGGTACATTGATAACGGTATAAGCAAGCATCATCAGAGTGTAGGTCACGTACGCATAGGCGAGTTTTGCCGTGGGCGACATATCCGGAGAGCCTGCGAACATCAAGTAGCCACAGACACCGTAGGGGACAGCCCCCCAGAGCAGATAAGGTCGGTATTTACCCCAACGGGAGCTGGTGCGATCGGCGATAAGTCCCATAACCGGATCGCTGACTGCATCAATGATTTTGGTGATTAAAAACATAGCACCCACCGCCGCGGGCGGCAGCCCGAAGATATCGGTGTAGTAGTACATCAGGAAAAGATTGAAAACCTGAAAGAAAAAGTTGGACGCGGTATCGCCCAGTCCGTAACCCAACTTCTCCCGAAACGAGAGTTTCTCGTTAATCATAGACAGCCTTTCTTAGTGTTTTTATTGGGTTGCGGTCAACGCAGGTACAAGCAGACTCACATCGCTCTTCGCCCTGATCTTATGGGGCCGCCCGAAGGGTACAATAACCATGCGCCGAAGGGGACTCCCGCCGGGACAGGGCGGGCATTCGCGTGAAAAGAACCCAGATCACAGTGTCGCTGACCGAGCCGCTTCACCCGGGCATCCAATGCCAGGTACGGTCCGCTCTGGCGCAATGCAGACCCACTTCAGCCGAAACTGGTTGCCCTGCAGTTCAGCAGCGATATCTTCCTGCATACCGTCTTCGGCGGGGGCGTTGCGCACCCGTCATTCGAAGAACCTCTTGAAGGTAGGATACACACAATGGACAGTCGCCACTGCGGTGCACCAGTCCAAAATCAGCCCGCAACGACAGTGGAGAACTACAAATGCACGGCGAAGCAGCTACCGAGCTTGTTGTAGACAATCATGAGCAGAGTGACAGCGTTGACAACCGCGTCCACGACCTGCTCAAAGCCATGGGTCTCGACGAAAAAATCGGGCAGATGAGCCAACTCCAGGCCGGGGGCGGCTGGATCCCTGACGAACTGGCTGATGGCATTCGTCGTGGGCAGGTAGGGTCGGTGCTCAACGAACCGGACGTGAACATAGTAAACGAGCTTCAACGTATCGCCGTGGAAGAAAGTCGCCTTGGCATTCCTCTTCTTATGGGCCGGGACGTCATTCACGGATTCAAAACAATATTTCCAATCCCCCTCGGGCAGGCGGCGACCTGGAACCCGGCAATCATAGAAGCAGGTGCCCGTGTCAGTGCTGAAGAGGCGGTATGCTCGGGTATTAACTGGACTTTTGCCCCCATGATCGACATCACGCGGGATCCCCGCTGGGGGCGCATAGCAGAGTCTCTCGGCGAAGATCCATACCTCTGCAGCGTGCTTGGAGCATCAATGGTGCGAGGCTTTCAGGGCGACTCATTATCGTCACCGGACTCCATTGCCGCCTGCGCCAAGCACTTCGCAGGCTATGGCGCCGCTGAAGGTGGCCGTGACTACAACACAGCCAACATCCCGGAAAACGAAATGCGCAATGTCTATTTACGGCCTTTCAAGGCCGCAGCAGAAGCGGGTGCTGCTTCTTTTATGTCTGCATTTTGTGACCTTAACGGTGTACCGGCGACAGGCAACCAGTGGCTAATGAAGCAAGTACTTCGGGAGGAATGGAGCTATCAGGGCGTGGTCGTCAGCGACTGGGAGTCCATCGTGGAAATGAGCGTTCACGGATTCACCCACGATGATGAAGAGGCTGCCTACGAAGCCGCTATGGCCGGCATAGATATGGAAATGGCCAGCACATCCTATCGAGACCATCTCGAGGGCATGGTGGATGAAGGAAAAATAAGCCTCGAACAAATCGACGGTATGGTGGAGCGCGTGTTGCGCTTGAAGTTTGCACTGGGTTTGTTCGAACAGCCCTATACGGACCCATCGCAGCATCCGGAGTTTTTAAACAAAGCGAATCTGAAAGCTGCAAAGCAGGCTGCCATGCAGAGCTGCGTCCTTCTCAAAAATGCGCAGCAGACCCTGCCCCTTTCTCCGGCGAAGCTCGATGCCATTGCCCTTCTGGGCCCCCTCGCGGATGACGGCTTTGAGCAAATGGGCACCTGGGTATTCGATGGCGAGGCGTCACAGTCGGTAACCTGTCGCCAGGCAATCACGGAACTTATCGGTAGAACAGTTGAGATAAATTACGTCAAAGCGCTGGAAACCACACGCGCCGCAAGCGACGACAACTTTGCCGAAGCGATCAGCGCCGTTAATCAATCAGATGCTGCGATAATCGTTGTTGGTGAAGAAGCTTTCATGTCCGGAGAAGCGCACTCCCGCGCCAGTATCGATTTACCCGGACAACAACAGGCGCTTATCGAAGCGGCCGCAAGCACGGGCAAACCCGTCATCGTTGTAATCATGGCCGGACGTCCGCTTACCATCGAACCCCTGCTCCCACATGCGGACGCCGTTCTCTATGCCTGGCATCCGGGCACCATGGGCGGACCGGCAATCGCAGATCTGCTCTTCGGCCTGGAGTCCCCCTCGGGTAAACTACCGGTGACCTTCCCAAGAGTTGTAGGCCAGGTTCCTATCCACTACGCGCAGAAAAACACCGGCCGCCCGGCCACGGACGAAACCTGCGTGGATATCAATGAAGTTCCCCCCAGGGCACCGCAGACATCTTTAGGAATGACCTCTTTCCATCTGGATGCCGGCTACAAACCTCTGTTTCCCTTCGGGTATGGCCTGTCTTACGGTAAGTTTCAGTACGTCAAGATCACCACATCCCACCACTCCATTGCCATGGGACAAAGTCTCGACGTATCGGCAGACATCGTAAACATGGGGAGCCATGCGGGCGAAGAAGTCGTTCAGCTGTACGTTCGCGACCTGGTAGGCAACGTGACACGCCCCGTGAAAGAGCTCAAGGGATTCAGGCGCGTCCGCATGAAGCCCGGCGAGCGTCAGCGAATCAGTTTTCGACTTCATACGGATGATCTCGCCTTTTACAACCGAAAAATGCAGCTGGTAACTGAGCCGGGGCAATTTCACGTCTGGATCGGTGGCAGCTCCGACGCCCCCCTGTGGGCTGAGTTCGAAGTACACGCTTGAGGCCCATGGGAGGTTCACTGTGAATAATCCTTTGAAAGATGCAGCCCTCGAAGCAAAGGTCGAGCAACTTCTGGCAGCCATGAATCTCGATCAAAAGATCGGCCAGATGACCCAACCAGAGAGAATGGCCTGCACAGCTCAGGACGTAAAGGAGTTCCATATCGGATCAGTTCTGAGCGGCGGCGGATCCTGCCCTGGGGCTAACCTGCCGGCTGATTGGGTCGATATGAACGATGCCTACTGGATGGCTTCCATGGAGGCTGATGAAGAACATCTGGCGATTCCCCTGCTTTACGGCGTGGATGCCATTCACGGTCATGGAAACGTACGCGGCGCCACTGTCTTCCCTCACAATATAGGCCTTGGGGCGACCCGAGACCCGGATCTGATCCAACGGGTAGCCCAGGCAACAGCGAGGGAAATCCTTGCGACCGGCGTTGACTGGACCTTCGCACCGACGCTGGCGGTAGCTCGAAACATTCACTGGGGACGCACCTACGAAAGCTATTCGGAGGATCCGGTGCTAGTGGGCAGCTATGCCGCGCCCTTTGTTCAGGGTATGCAAGGGAATCTTGGAGAAGACGGCGTTGTTGCCTGCGTCAAACATTGGGTGGGCGACGGTGGTACCACGCACGGTATTGACCAGGGTGAGACTACCGCCACCCGCGACGAACTCCTAACCACGCACATCGCCCCCTATCGCCCCGCTATCGATGCCGGCGTCCTCACGGTAATGGCGTCCTTTAACAGCTGGAATGGCGACAAGTGCCACGGACACCGCCAACTCATCACCGAGGTACTTAAAGGGGAGCTCGGCTTTGAGGGATTTGTTATCTCTGACTGGGACGGTATCGACTATCTATCAAAAAGCTATTACGACGCCGTGGGCATGTCCGTGAACGCCGGTATTGATATGTTCATGGTGTCGGTGGACTGGCAACAATTTATTCGTCATTTGCGCACTCACGTCGAAAAAGGCAGCGTGCCTTTGAGCCGGATTGACGATGCCGTGCGACGTATCCTCCGAGTGAAATTCGCCTTTGGCCTGTTCGACAAGCCTCGGCCATCGGAGCGTCACTGGTCAAACCATCCGGGCTTTGGTGGTGCTGAGCAAAGAAAACTGGCCCGGGAAGCGGTACGAAAATCACTGGTTCTGCTTAAAAACAGTAACGCGGCACTCCCTATTGAGCGCAGCGCCAGAATTCTAGTGGCAGGTAAAAGTGCGCATAATCGTGGGCATCAGTGTGGCGGATTTACCATTGCCTGGCAGGGAGCGGAAGATAATGACAGCATCGAGGGCGGCACCTCGGTATGGGAGGGTATTCAAGAGCTTGCCCCCCACGCAGTGCTGTCTGATGATCCCCTCGCCAAAGACGCAGACCCTGAACGCTATGATGTAGCCGTCGTCGTCATTGGCGAAAAACCCTACGCGGAAGGCATGGGCGATGTTCGTCCCGGTGACGATGTTATTGTTCAGGCGGGCTCACAAATCCGGGGAGAGATGAAAGTTTTGGAGCCCTATGGAAGGACTCTTGACCACGCTGTTGCTCACCCTGAGGATCTGGCCTTGATCAAGAGCATCACGGCAAAGGGTATCCCCGTAGTTACCATTCTGGTCTCCGGGCGACCGCTACCCGTCGCTCCCGAGCTTGCGGCCAGTGACGCTTTCATTGCGGCATGGCTCCCTGGATCCGAGGGACAGGGCATCTCCGACCTTTTGTTTGGTGACTACGACTTTCAGGGCCGCCTGGCCTTTGCCTGGCCAAAGGACGCCGGGTCCGTTGAAAGTGGAAATTACCCCCCCCTGTTTCCTCGGGGATTCGGGTTATCACTGGGAGACGTCGGCTAAGTCCGCCTGACTGGCTCGCTGCCACTGGCGACCAGGGCAGCGCAAGACTTGCCACCAGGTAGTTCGGCTATGCTAGCCTTGGATCATGAACAATACCTCACTCCCTGACGCCGGCACTTGCCTGAGAGACGGCTGGCTTCTCTACAAGCAGGAACCCCTGCTCCTCTCCGGCGCCACGATTCTCATGGCTGTCATCTGCGGCGTAGTAGGGCTCATCCCCTTCGCGGGAGCGCTGGTTTACCCTCCTCTCCTGGCCGGTCTGTACAGCATGATCATCCGTCTGGAGCGCGGAGAAGCCATCACCATCACAAATCTTTTTGACGGCTTTCAGGCCTTTGTGCCCCTGGTGATTGCTTCACTGCTAATGTCCGTCTTCATCAGCATTGGACTGCTTCTTCTGGTACTTCCGGGGCTGTATCTGATCATCGTTTATGGTTTTACAAACCTGATGATCGTTGATCAGAAAATGGATTTCTGGCCCGCCATGGAAGCCAGCCGCAAGCTTCTCCACGCGCATTTCTGGAGCTATTTTGTACTGGCATTCGTGCTCGCGGTGATCTGCGTCGCCGCAAGCATACCCTTTGGCCTGGGCATTATTGTGGCTGGACCGGTATGTCTCGCGGCGCAATACCGCTTCTACCACGCTGTCACCGTCGCGGGCGACGCCAGCCGCCTTTGACCCTAACCGCGTTTGACCCTAACCGCCTTTGACCCTAACCATAGTGCGTAACATCGGTACCCGCCAGCGCTGAGATATTCAGAAGCCCGCGCGCGGTGATGGACGGCGTAACGATATGAGCACGGTTGCCCATCCCCATGAGAATGGGACCCACCTCCAGGGCGCCGCCGCGCATTTTTAATATATTCCGAACCCCGGAAGCGGCATCGCCGTAGGCAAACACCAACACGTTCGCAGGACCCTGCAGGCGGGAATTGGGGAAAATCCGCGCCCGCAGGTCTGGATCAAGGGCGGAGTCGATGTGCATCTCTCCCTCGTAGGCAAAATCCGGCTCCCGGGCCTCGAGAATCGCCATGGCCTGACGCACGCGACGACCACTATCAATATCCAGGTTGCCGAATTGCGAGTGGGAGCAGAGCGCGATGTTCGGCTTCATACCAAAGCGACGCACATGATTTGCCGCGGCCATTACCGTGTCCGCAATCTGCTCCGGAGTCGGCTCAGGGTGTACATGAGTGTCAGCGATGAACAGTGGCTCATCTTCGGTAATCATCAATGACAAAGCACCACGAGGGTGCGCACCATCATAGGCAAGAATCTGCCGTACATAATTAAGATGCCAGAGATACTGTCCAAAACTACCACAGACCATGCTGTCGGCGTCGCCACAGTAAACCATGATCGCAGCGATAGCCGTGGTGTTGGTGCGCATAATGACCTTGGCAAGATCCGGGGTAACGCCCCGTCGCGACATTAGCTGCAAGTAGGCTTCCCAGTACCTGCGATGGCGGGAATCGTCCTCGGGGTTCACAACTTCAAAGTCTTCTCCGGGCTTGATTGTCAGACCTGCTTTTTCGCAGCGCCGGGCAATGATTTCCGGTCGGCCAATGAGAATCGGTAGGTCCGTCATCTCCTCGACAATCACCTGCGCCGTGCGCAGCACCCGTTCGTCTTCACCCTCGGCAAATACGATGCGTCTCTTCGAAAGAGCCGCGGCAGCAAAAACCGGACGCATAATCATGGACGAGCGGAACACCGAGCCGTCAAGGCGCTCGCGATAGGCCACCAGGTCCTCTACGGGGCGGGTGGCCACGCCAGTCTCCATGGCCGCGCTCGCCACCGCACTGGCAACGACCCCCATGAGTCGGGGATCAAAGGGTTTGGGAATCAGATAATCGGCGCCGAAAACCAGCTGCTCGCCACGATAGGCCTCCGCGGCTTCGGCACTGGTGGTCGCCCGGGACAGGGCCGCGATACCGTCAATGCAGGCCAGCTGCATTGCATCGTTGATCTCCGTAGCACCCACATCCAGCGCACCGCGGAAGATAAAGGGAAAACACAAAACATTATTTACCTGGTTGGGGTAGTCGGAGCGGCCCGTGGCGATAATGGCGTCGGGGGCGACTTCACGGACCTCATCGGGAAGTATTTCCGGCACCGGGTTAGCCAGGGCAAACACCACCGGCCGGGAGGCCATACGACCTACCATCTCGGCAGTAACAACCTTGGGCGCACTCAGGCCGAGGAACAAATCCGCATCGTCAATTACATCACCAAGGGTGCGGTGGTCGCTTGCCTGGGCAAAGGCCGCTTTCTGCGGGTTCATATCTTCAGCGCGACCCTCATAGACCAGGCCATGCACATCACAGAGCCACACGTTTTCGCGCTTTACACCGAGCTTCAACAGCATATTGAGGCAGGCAATGCCGGCAGCACCACCGCCGGTGGAGACGATCTTGATATCTTCGAAGCGCTTGCCCGCCAGGTGCAGCGCGTTGGTCACCGCAGCGCCCACGACAATAGCGGTGCCATGCTGGTCATCATGAAATACCGGAATATTCATCCGCTCGCGGCAACGCTGTTCCACGATAAAACAGTCGGGAGCCTTGATATCCTCAAGATTGACCGCACCGAAGGACGGCTCCATGGCGCAGACGATATCCGCAAGCTTCTCCGGATCAGATTCATTGAGCTCGATATCAAAACAATCGATGCCGGCAAAGTTCTTGAACAGCACGGCCTTGCCTTCCATGACCGGCTTGGCCGCAAGACCGCCAATATTACCAAGGCCCAGTACGGCGCTGCCGTTACTGATCACCGCCACCAGATTGCCCCGGGCCGTATAGTCCGCGGCCGTGGCAGGGTCCTTGACGATTTCGAGGCAGGCCTCTGCAACACCCGGCGAGTAGGCCCGGGCCAGATCCTGACCGTTTGCCAGGGGCTTGGTCGCGCGAATCTCCAGTTTCCCCGGCTTGGGGTAGGCGTGATAGCGCAGCGCCGCATCTCTTGCTGCCTGGCGGCTTTTGTCATCATCCATGGGGAAGCCTCCAAAAAAAAGCGCAGTATAAGCCAGCGAGCGCTTTCACACTGTGGCAATCCGTCTCACTGAACCAGTTTTCTGGTCTAGCCGGGGTAACTTCACACGCATAACATACGGTGACCGCACCTCACGCTACTCTTAAGGGGTTCTGACTCATAACCACCGCGCCTGTAATTACGGGCTGTCACCACTATTTACTTCACTCGCTAAGTGGGGGGGGACGCTCGCTTCACAGATAGTGGTGGCAGTCCTCGGTCGTAGCGAGAGTTGGACGCCGAACCTCGCTGGATTGTTAGGCCAGGTGGCGCGAATAGCGTAGCGAGCGTCCCCCGTCTTAGCGAGTGAAGCTGTTCGTGCCACCTTTTTGAACAAACGGTCTCAGCGCATGCACTGGTGCGGGTCAGACGGTCAGATACTCCTCGACCAGCGCATCGGAAAGCTCATCCATGGCTCCCTGAGCCACAATCTGTCCCCGATCCATGATGGCAAAATCATCGGCCACTGCCCGGGCGAAGGGCAGCTTCTGCTCCACTAGCAACACGCTGATCTTCCGCTCTGAACGAAGGCGTTGAATCACGTCGCCAATGAGTTGCACGATATTGGGCTGGATGCCTTCGCAAGGCTCATCCAGCAGCAGAATCTGCGGCTCCAGAACCAGCGCCCGGCCAATAGCCAGCTGCTGCTGCTGCCCTCCCGACAAATCACCACCGCGACGATTGGCCATTTCCGCAAGCACAGGAAAGAACTCAAAGATCTGCGCGGGTATCCTGGTCTCGCGATCACGCCGCCCTGCCAGAGCGACGCGAAGATTTTCTATCACGGTAAGATCGGGGAAAATCATCCGTCCCTGGGGCACATAGGCAATACCCCGCCCTACCCGATCTTCGGTGCCCAGTTGCTCAATACTCTCTCCCGCCAGAGTGATGCTGCCACTGCGGGCAGGGAGCAGCCCTAGTACGCTGTTGAGCAGCGTGGTTTTCCCCACACCGTTGCGTCCCATGAGACAAAATATACGCTCCCTGTCGACGTTGAGTTCCACGTCTCGCAGCGTGTGGCTCGCGCCGTAATACTGATTAAACCCCTGAATGCCTAGCATGCTTCGCCCAGGTAAACCTCTCGCACCCGCCCGTCGGATTGCACCTCATCGATACTCCCTTCCATGAGCACGGCGCCCTCGTGAAGCACCGTAACCTTGCGGGCAATGGAGCGCACAAACACCATGTCGTGCTCCACCACGACCACGGACCTCTCGGGAACCAGCGACTGCAACAACTCCGCTGTGCGTTCCGCCTCCTGCTGCGTCATGCCCGCCACGGGTTCATCTATGAGGAGCAGCGATGGCTCCTGCGCCAGCAACATACCGATCTCCAGCCACTGTTTCTGGCCATGGGACAAACCGCCCGCCAGCTTATACGCTACAGGTTCCAGGGCAATTGTTGTCAACAGGGACGCAATGCGATCCTCGTCCTCCGTGCTCTGTCGATAGCGTAATGCCTCCCAGGGACCGCGATTACCCTTAACAGCAAGGGCAAGATTCTCGCGAACCGATTGCATGGGGAACACGGAAGGTTTCTGGAATTTCCTGCCTATACCCAGGCGCGCGATGGTCGCTTCGTCATGCTCCAGAAGATTAATGTCCTGCCCCAGATAGGCCATCCCCTGGTCCGGCCGGGTTTTTCCCGTGATCACATCCATGAGCGTTGTTTTCCCCGCGCCGTTGGGACCGATAAGGCAGCGCAGTTCCCCGCGATCCACCGCGAGAGACAAGCTGTTCAGTGCTTTGTATCCAGAAAAACTGACGCTCACATCCTCAAGATACAGAATCACGCCATGACGTGTGTCGATGGACTCAATCACTGCCGCCCCCCCAGAAGACCCACAAATCCTCGAGGCAGAAACAGAGTCACCAGCAGGAACAGCGCACCCAGAGCGAATAACCACAGCTCCGGTAACTGCGCGGTCAGCAGGGTTTCCGCCGCCGCGATAATGACAGCGCCAAGCATAGCGCCGTGGAGTGTGCCCCGCCCCCCGACTGCCACCCAGATCGCTATCTCAATGGAGTTCAGCGGCTGAAATTCGCCGGGATTAATAATGCCCACCTGTGGCACGTAAAGCGCACCGGCGAGACCGGCGAGCATCGCAGAGACGACGAACACGACCAATTTATAGCTGGCGACGGAGTAGCCCAGAAAACGCACCCGCGATTCGCCGTCGCGCAGAGCGATGATCACGCTGCCAAAACGCGTGCTTAGCATTTTGCGACAGCCGAGGTAGCTCCCAAGGAGTGCAAGCGCCGTAACAACAAAGAGGCCGCAACGGACCGCCTCCGACTGTAAATCAAAACCCAGAACGTCTTTAAAGTCCGTAAGACCGTTATTACCCCCGAACCCCATTTCGTTGCGAAAGAATGCCAGCATTAGCGCGAAGGTCATGGCCTGGGTCATGATGGAAAAATACACCCCGCCAACCCGGGACCGGAATGCCAGCCAACCGAACACCAAAGCAAGGGTTCCCGGAACCAGTAGTGCCATCACCATGGCGAAGGGAAAACTGTCGAAGCCCAACCAGTACCAGGGGAGCTCCTGCCAATCCAGGAAGATCATGAAGTCCGGTAACTCTGCATCTCCATACACTCCGCGGCTGCCGATCTGACGCATGAGATACATACCCATGGCATAGCCGCCCAGGGCAAAAAATGCGCCATGCCCAAGACTGAGGAGCCCCGCATAGCCCCACAACAGGTCCAGCGCCAAGGCCAGCAAGGCATAGCACAGATATTTGCCCAGCAGCGACACGCTGTAGCTGGATAGCGCAAACATGGACTCTTGGGGTAACAACAGGTTCGACAGGGGCACGGCGACCGCCAAACCGAGAAGAATGGTGACGGTCAGCCCACAGGCGCGGTCACGGTTAAACAAAGCCTTAGCGGACATCAGTGGCTGTCCTCACGACCCGTGCCGGGGAACAAACCCTGCGGTCTGCGCTGCAAAAAAAGTATCAGGAACACCAACAAAAATATTTTGGCGAGTACCGCACCCGCAGCGGGCTCGATCACTTTATTGGCCACACCCAGGGAGAACGCTGCCACCAGCGTACCCCAGAGATTGCCCACACCGCCGAAAACCACCACCAGAAAGGAATCAATAATATAGGACTGCCCCAGATTCGGCCCCACGTTTGTGAGTTGTGACAGCGCAACACCTGCAACACCCGCGACACCGGAACCCAGAGCAAAGGTGAGCGCATCTACCCGTGCGCTGCGCACCCCGAGCGCACGCGCCATGGCGCGGTTCTGAGCTACCGCCCGTACCTGAAGACCCAGGCGCGTATAGCGCATCAGCGTAAGTAAACCGGCAAATACCAGCAGCGAAAACAGCAGTATGGCCATGCGATTGTAGGTAAGCGACAGCCCCGTGGTAATTTCCCAGGATCCCGCGAGCCACTCGGGCGTGAGCACCGAGCGGTTGAGCGGCGAGAAGATTGAGCGCACCGCCTGTTGCAGAATCAGGCTGATACCAAAGGTTGCCAGCAGGGTTTCCAGGGGACGACCATATAAAAAGCGGATCACTCCCCGCTCGATGATGAGACCCACTAGTGCAGACACCAGAAAGGCCGCCGGTATGGCCAGCAGCAGCGCGGTACCCGGCTGTGCCGGGAGTAGCTGCTGGAGAACCCAGGTGGTGTATGCACCGAGCATGATGAGCTCACCGTGGGCCATATTAATGACCCCCATCACACCAAAGGTGATGGCGAGGCCCACAGCAGAGAGCAGCAGCACCGAGCCCAGGCTCAGCCCGAAAAACAGGGACTCCAGACGACTCAGCCACAGGAGCCGGTTCTCCGCCAGTGCAAGAAGACGACTCGCTTCCTCTCGGATTGTCTGAGGCAGTTTCTGGCGAGACTCCAGCTCCATTAAGGCGGCGCGTACTGTGGGATCAACCCGTCCCTGGAGGGTCTGCAGCCCTCTCATTATGCTCTGTGCATCACCCTTAGCCAGGGCTTGCAGCGCCAGACCGATGGCGATTTGATCCTGTAGCGCAGGATCCGGCTCCAGCGACTCCCGCGCAGCCAGCGCTTTCAGCGCCGCGTCCGTAGGGGCTGCAAGAATAAGGGCGATAGCCTCTGCACGCTGCTCCACGTCCTTCGAAGACAGCTTCGCCATGGCCTGGAGACTTTGCAGCTCCGCCCGCAAA
>NZ_CBFHZO010000107.1:0-9184 GCF_965660375.1 Congregibacter sp.
GACAGCTCCTACGTGGCCAGCCTGTATGAAAAGGGTCTGAACAAGATTCTTGAAAAAGTCGGGGAAGAAGCGTCGGAGGTCATCATCGCGGCCAAGGATTGTGACGGAGAGCAGGGACAGGACGCCCTCCTTGGCGAGATCGCTGACCTCTGGTTTCACAGCATGGTTCTCCTCGCACAACAGGGACTTTCATCTGCGCAGGTATTGGCAATTTTACAGGAGCGCTTTGGCCTCTCGGGTCATGCGGAGAAGGCGTCACGCAGTTAAATACGTATCTCGCATGTATTGAGCATGCGAAACATCGAACAACTACCATCGCCGGCGGCGCCCGCCCCGGCGATAAAAGGAGAGAATCATGGGATTAGGTGGAATCAGCATTTGGCAGTTACTCATCATTCTGGCCATTGTGGTCATGCTGTTTGGTACCAAGCGTTTACGCAGCCTGGGATCAGACCTCGGCAGTGCCGTGAAAGGTTTCCGCAGCAGTATGCAGGATGAGGGAGAGAACGAAGGCCACAAGAAAGCCGACGAGGGGGAAGAGCCCGAAACCAGTGACGCTGCTAAAAACAAGAGCGACGTTTAGCCTTTGCACAACGCCCCTAAGCGCCTGCCAAAGTAGTAAAACGCTATGTTCGATATCGGTTTTGCCGAATTACTCATTATTGGCGTCGTTGCTCTGATCGTTATTGGTCCCGAGCGACTCCCTGACGCCGTGCGCACCGCCAGCGCCTGGCTCAACCGCATACGCCGCGGCTTTAACGACATCAAGCAGGAAGTGCAGCAGGAGTTGCACAACGATGCAGTGATGAAGGATCTCAAGGCGCTGAAAGACAGCAGCGAGGAGCTGCGCCGGGAGACGCAGAGCCTCGGGTCAGACTTGAAGAACGGCTTCACATCCTCAATGGACGACGGCGGTAACACGACTTTCGCGCCATCGACCGAAAACAATGAGAGCAACGAGCCTAAAGAGAGCCCGGTAAGCACCAGGAAAAGCGAAGGGGAAAACGATTCCTCCACGGCGACGGATCGCAAAGCCGGTGACTGATAGCGATACGCCACTGCCACTCATTGCCCACCTCACGGAGCTGAGAGACCGGCTGCTGCGCGCCATCCTGGCGGTGCTGCTGGTCTTCATTGTGCTGTTCCCCTTCGCCAATGAAATCTATGCTTTTGTTTCTCAGCCCCTGCGCGAGCTGCTGCCAGAAAACGCGAGCATGATTGCCACGGACGTAGCGTCACCGTTCCTCACCCCCTTCAAGCTGACACTTTTCACTGCGCTGTTTATTGCTATTCCCTATGTACTGTTTCAGATCTGGTCTTTTATCGCGCCGGGGATGTACAGTCAGGAGAAGCGCTTTGCGCTGCCCGTGCTCGCAAGTTCCGTGCTGTTGTTCTACTGCGGAGCGGCCTTTGCCTATTTCGTTGTGTTCCCTCTGATCTTCGCGTTTTTTACCAGCGTCGGTCCTACCGACGTCGCCATCATGACGGACATCAACCGCTATCTGGATTTTGTTCTGAAGCTGTTTTTTGCCTTCGGTCTGGCCTTTGAGATACCCATCGCGGCCCTCATTGCTATCTGGGCGGGTATCACCACACCGGAAGACCTGGGGCGGAAACGCCCCTACATCATTGTTGGCTGCTTCGTCTTTGGCATGCTGCTTACGCCCCCGGACGTCATCTCCCAGGCCCTCCTCGCCATCCCCATGTGGCTTCTCTTTGAGGCCGGCGTCATCGCCGGTCGCCTGCTCCTGAAGCGTAAAGCCGAATCCTGAATACCAGGGCGTCTCTTGAGAAGGTCCACGGGAGAGCTACACTGTCTCTGCTCTTAATTCTCGGATAATGACGATGTCCCGATATCTTTTAGCGCTGCTTACCGCTTCCTTCCTATCTCTCTCCCTGTCGAGCCCCCTCTTTGCGCAGGACGAAACCGAGGAGGGGGCAGAAACGCCTGCAAAGGAACAGGTCCAGGAAGCTGAGGCCGACACCGAAACCATGCGGGAAATCCTGGAGACAGGGAAAAAATCGGAAGAAGTTATCCGCGAAAAAGCGGCCGAACTCGCGGGGAACGAAGAACTGCCCCGAACGCCTCTCCAGCTGCTTGTAGTCATGGCAGATGCCTCTGCGCGCAAAGACTGGACCCGCGCTGCCAGCTATTTGGACATGCGTTATCTCCCGGAAGAACTGGCTGACTGGACGGCCGTAGATCTTATGGATGCCCTGCGGGTCCTGTGGAACCAGCAGAACATCATCGACATCACCAGCATGAGCGATGAACCCGAGGGCAAGCTGGATGACGGCCTGCCCGCCTATCGTGACCTCCTGGGCCTAATTCGTCGGGACAATGGCGAAGAAGTGCCCATTTACCTGCAGCGGATTCCCGACGGTTCGGGGGGCAAAATCTGGAAGGTCTCCAATGCCAGCGTTGCGGAGATTCCCTCCCTGTGGAAGGACCTCGGTTATGGCCCCGTGGCCGTGTGGCTCGAGCGCCATATGCCAGATTATCGCTTTGCCGGCCTGGAAAGCTGGCAGGTCATCACCGGCGTCGTGTTCCTTGTGGCGGCCTGGTACATCGCCATGCTCGCCAGCTACCTGATGATGCGCATCGCATTGCTGGTCCCGAATCGCTTCCCCCTCGGCATAGAAAGCTTCTTTCAGGGATCCCTGCGCTTCTTCTTGTTCCTGATCATTTTCAGACTGCTGATGGACCAACTGGCGCTGTCGCTCGCGGCGCGGGTTTATCTCAATTCCTCCGGCGTGGATTACATCGCCTTTACCATCCTGCTCCTCGGGGTCATCTCCCTCATACGGGATTACAACATCCGCCGTTTGGAGCGGGCAGGCAATCGCCAGTACGTCGCCCTGCTCAAGCCCTTCACCACCATCGTGAAAATAGTGGCAATACTCATCGTTGGCCTGGTGTGGGCAGAGCGCGCCGGCTACAACATGTCCACCATCATCGCCGGTCTCGGTGTCGGTTCCCTGGCCGTGGCCCTGGCCGCTCAGAAGACCCTCGAAAACGTCATTGGTGCTATTACCCTGTATTCTGCACGCCCCGTGAACCCGGGGGACCTCTGCCGCTTTGGCAACATTGTGGGTTTTGTGGAGGAAATCGGCCTTCGCTCCACCATGATTCGCACACTGAACCGCACCATGCTGGCGGTGCCCAACGCGGTGTTCTCATCGGTAGAGGTAGAGAACTTCAGTCATCGGGATCGCATCCGCTACTACCAGCACATCGAATTGCAGATGACCACGGCGGATCAGCTGCGGGTCATTCTCGGTCGCCTCCGGGAGCTGTTTCTATCGCACGCCGATGCCATGCAGGAAACCGTCAGTGTCCGCCTGGAGAAAGTTGCAGCGGCGACCGCAGTGATCCGTATTGATGCCGGTATACGAACAACTGACTATCAGCGCTTTTTAGCCGTCGCAGAAGATCTGAACCTGCGCATGATCGAACTGGTGCACGACGCCGGCGCTATATTTAGTGGCCCGGGGCAGGTCCTGCAGGTACGGGATTTTTATCGCGCATCGGACGACACCATGGCCGATGTGGAGTCCCAACTTGAAAATTGGAGAGGAGAAGAAAAACTCCCCTTCCCGGACTATACCGTGGCCGAAAAAGCGGCCCTGCAAGGCGCCATCGAGTTACCAAACCGCGAGGACAAGTCCTGAACACCAAAGACCACCCCAAGCCCAAAAGCAGTCTTGACGCCCTGGGAGCCCTGGGCCGCCAACTGGCGCCCTACCGCTGGCGTCTTGTCGCTGCGGCCATCGCGCTCATCTTTACCGCAGGGGCCACGCTCACTCTGGGCAAGGGCCTGCAGGTGCTTATCGATCGTGGCTTTGCCGGTGATGATCCGGGGGCTCTGGGGGACGCGGTGCGCATTGTCATGCTCATTACCACCGCCATCGCTGTGGGCACTTTCTTCCGCTTTTATCTGGTGTCCTGGCTGGGTGAACGCATCAGCGCGGACCTTCGCAGCGCCGTGTTTCGCAATGTCGTGAGACTCCATCCCGGCTTTTTTGAGGAAAACCGCTCCGGAGAAATCATGTCCCGCCTCACGGCAGATACCACAGTGCTACAGACGATCATCGGGTCGTCCATGAGTATGGCCCTGCGAAGCACCCTGACTCTCAGCGGTGCGGTAATCATGATGCTCATCACCAATTTCAAGCTCACCCTGTTTATCGTCGCCACGGTGCCCATGGTGCTGTTGCCCGTGATGATTTTTGGCCGAAGGGTGCGCAAACTCTCCAGCAGCAGCCAGGACAGCGTGGCGAGCGTGGGTTCCTACGCCGGCGAAATCATCCAGAACATTCGCACGGTGCAGGGGTTTAACCGAGAAGGTGCCGAGTCCGAAGCCTTTGACGCCGAGGTCGAAAAGGCCTTTGTGATTGCTCGATCCCGGGTCAGGCAGCGGGCGCTGCTCATCGCTTTTGCCATCATCATTCTCTCCGGCGGCATGATCGCCATGATGTATTCCGGTGGTCGGGATGTGATCAGCGGCGCCATGACCGGCGGTGAGCTCGCTGCTTTCATGTTCTATGCCGTTATGGTGGGTACAGGGTTCGCGACCCTGTCGGAGGTATGGGGTGACGTGCAACGCGCCGCGGGCGCCACGGAACGACTGCTGGAACTGGTCGAGACCGACAGCGCCCTCGCGGATACCGGCGATCGCGAGTCCATCTCCCAAAATCCCGCGATGGAGCTGCGCAGTGTTTCTTTCAGCTACCCGTCGCGCCCGGACACCCTCGCGCTCAACAATATCAGCCTGAACATCGAGGCGGGAAAGAGTCTTGCCCTCGTGGGGCCATCCGGCGCGGGCAAAACCACCCTCTTTGAGCTGCTCCAGCGATTTTACGATCCGCAATCCGGTTCCCTGCTCCTGGATGGTATTGATCTGAGGGAAATGTCTCTGGAGCAATTACGGACTCACCTTGCCATCGTGCCGCAGCAGCCTACGCTGTTCAGCGCCGACGTCCGCTATAACATCACCTACGGCAATCCCGATGCCAGTGACGCCGAAATACGATCCGCTGCACAGCGGGCTCACGCCCATGAGTTTATCGACGCCCTCCCCGACGGCTACAACAGCTTTTTGGGAGAGCAGGGTGTGCGTCTTTCAGGGGGACAGCGCCAGCGCATCGCCCTGGCCCGGGCCATGCTGACGGACCCTAAAGTACTGTTGCTGGACGAAGCCACCAGTGCCCTGGATGCAGAAAGCGAATATCAGGTACAGCAGGCTATCAGCGAACTGATGCATGAGCGCACCACGGTCATCATCGCCCACCGGCTGGCAACGATCCGCGATGCGGACTGCATCGCGGTGCTGGATGAGGGCAGGGTTGTCGCCAGGGGAACGCACGACGAGCTCCTGGGTAATTCTGAGCTTTACGCCCGGCTGGCCAAACTGCAGTTTCGCAACGAGGCAGCCTGAGCGCCCCCGCTCTTTTCGCGTAGGCGAGGGAGAAAATCAGCGCATGGTGGTGAGAAAATGCAGATGGTTCTCGTACTGACTGAGCACATCGTGGGCAATCTGCTCTCGCGTCCAGCCCATAATGCAGTAGTCCTGCCCCCCCTGGGATAGGTGCACCTCGGCGCGGTAGTAACGGTCGCCATCCGCCATAGACGTGATCGCTTCCCCCGCGAGACGCTCATCGGGCATGGCATGGGCACGACTTCGCACCTCGTAGACAAAGTCAATTTCACCGCCGTTGAGTACTTCCATGCGCACACAGGGTTTTTCACGCAATTCCTCGGTGACCCGCGCGTCCACCTCGTGATTCTTGAGCTCCTGGGAGAACTCCCGAAGAGCGGGCCCCACGGATTCCTTGAGAAACTTGCGGACACTGCGATCTTCGGGAAACTCCAGAAGATTTGACAGCCGGCTCCGCCAGTCGCCGTCGGCACCTGATGCCGGCGAGACACTTTGCGCATTGCGCTGGCTTGCGTCCAGAGACAGTGCTTTGGAAAAACCCCATATGGCGCCAAGGAGGGCCAGGGAAAAGGGCAGCGCACTGGCGATGGCGGCAGTCTGCAGCGACGATAAGCCTCCCGCGATCAACAATACCGAAGCAATGGCGGCGATGACCGCCGCCCAAAACACCCGCTGGATTATCGGCGTATCGTCGCGACCGTTGGCGGACAGCATATTCAGTACCAAAGCTCCACTGTCTGCCGAGGTCACAAAGAACACCACAATCATTGCCAGACTCACCGCTGATAGAAAGGTAGAGAAGGGCAGGTATTCGAGAAACTGGAACAACGCCACCGCCTGATTGGCCGCAACAGCCTCACCAAGCTCGCTGGCTCCCTGATTGAGAATCAGATCGATGGCACTATTGCCAAAAACCCCCATCCACAGGAGAGTGAACCCGCAGGGCACCAGCATGGCGCCGAGGGTGAACTCCCGAATGGTTCGTCCCCGGGAAATTCTTGCGATAAACAGACCGACGAAGGGCGACCAGCTCAACCACCAGCCCCAGTAAAAGATGGTCCAGCCGCCCAGCCACTCCGTGGGGTCGTAGGCGTACAGGGTAAAGGTCTTACTGATCAGCTCGCTGACGTAGATGCCCAGACTTTCCAGAGTCGCCCCCAGGATCAGAATCGTGGGGCCGGCGATGAGCACGCCGATGAGAAGCAGTATGGACAAAGCGATGTTGAGCTCCGACAAGCGCTTGATACCCGCGTTAAGGCCCATGGCAACGGAAATACTCGCCAGGATCATGGTCCCCACGATGAGCATCACCTGCACGCCGGGGCTAACGGGGATATCAAAGAGGTAAGCGAGACCCGCATTAATCTGCAAAACCCCAAAGCCGAGGCTGGTGGCAATACCGCAGGCCGTACAGACAATGGCAAAGACGTCGATGGCCGCGCCCAAAGGTCCATAGATACGTTCACCGATCAGAGGGTAAAAAGCTGAACGCACAGTGAGCGGCAAACCGTGCCGGTAAGAGAAGTAGGCAAGGAGCAAAGCAACGATCGCATAGATAGCCCAGGCATGGAGGCCCCAGTGAAAATAGGTCAGGGTCATGGCATGCCCTGCCGACTCAATGCTGCTGCCCTCACCGTGCGGCGGCTGGAGGAAGTGCATCACCGGCTCGGCGACCCCAAAAAACATCAGGCCGATACCCATGCCCGCGGCAAACAGCATCGCGAACCAGCTGATGGCGCCATAGTCAGGCTCCGAATGATCCGGCCCCAGTTTGATATCGCCAAAACGGGAAAAGCTGAAAATCAGGATGCTGAGGAGCACGACTGCCACCACCAGGACGTAGTACCAGCTTGCATAGGTGACGATGCCCGCCTGGACTTTTTGTAGCAGGGCGTTGCTCGCATCGGGCGCGATGGCGGCTGCGAGCACCATCACCAGCAGAATCGCTGTGGATGGCAGAAACACCCCACGATCGATACTGAAACCCAGAGCGCCTTCGCTCACAGGCCCTTTCCCGTCGGTCGAACCCCTCATTGCCACCTCTGTTTATAAGAATAGAGGCGGAAGGGTACTCAGATTATCCAACGTCAGCAAAACATAAATGCATAGTGTACGAATCTTTCTTTTTATGCCTGATTGTAAAAAGTACCTAAAAATCAGCATTTAGCGAAATATGTCGGTATAATCTCCGACCGTTTTACTTTCAGTACGAACTATCAGCACTTTTTTTGTGCACTATTTTTTTGTCAGGGAGACAATATGCGGTACAAGAACAAACTGAACCAAGCCACTCGAGCAGCCGTTCTCGCCAGTGTGGCGGGAGGCAGTCTTGCCAGCGCCAGCGCCTATGCGCAGCTCGAAGAAGTGATCGTTACAGCGACCAAACGCTCGGCGAGCACACAAGATATTCCTGTCGCAGTGCAGGCTCTCGGGGAAAACACCCTCAACGACATGGGTGTCACCAACTTCGAGGACTACCTGGTCCAGCTACCCGGCGTCACAGCAGGTGGTAGCGGTCCCGGACAGAACACCATCTATATTCGCGGTGTCGCTTCCACCACTCCCAACCTGACCACCGCCGGCGTTGCGGGTCTGTCACCCAACGTAGCTCTTTATCTCGACGAGCAGCCCCTCGCACAACCTGGTCGAAACCTCGACGTATATGCTGCCGACATGAACCGCATCGAGGTACTGGCAGGCCCCCAGGGCACGCTATTTGGCGCGAGCTCCCAGGCAGGCACGGTTCGTCTGATCACCAACAAGCCTGACTTCAGCGGCACCTACGGCAAAATGAAGCTCGGCACGGCCTTCACCAAGGGCGGTGAAATGAGTAACAGCGTTGAAGGCATGATCAACGTGCCAGTCACCGAGAAACTCGCTCTGCGCGGCGTCGTCTACGTAGACCGCATGGGTGGCTACATCGACAACGTGGCCGGCACCCTGAATACACGGGAAAGCGCCCGTTTCCGTCCCGCCGGCACCATGCGTGCCAATGGCGTTCCGGTGAGCGCCCAGCGTGAAGGCTTCCAGGCCGGCGCTGACCTGTCGGATGTGACGTTTATCGACGCAGATAACAGCACCAAGGTAGAAGACGACTTTAACGACACCACCTACTCAGGCTTCCGACTGTCGGGCCTCTACACCATCAATGCCGACTGGGACCTGCAGGTGTCGCACATGCAGCAGCAGCTGGATTCCGACGGCGTGTTTTTCTCTGATCCTGACCTTGGCGATTACAACGTAACGCGCTTCCAGCCCGACAGCATTGATGATGAGTTCAGCAACACCGCCTGGACCCTGACGGGCCGCATCGGTGAGCTGGAAGTGCTGTACTCCGGTGCTTTCACCGATCGTCAAACCGATCAGCTGGTCGACTACGCCGACTACCTGTTTGTAGGTCAGTATCTGCCCTACTACATCTGTGACAGCTCCGTATCCTACCCTGGTGACGCTGCACCCAGCGGCACCTGCCAAGCGCCAGATCTTTTTGTAGGTAGCACCACCGAGACTAAGGTGAGCACCCACGAGATTCGTCTGAACACCGCTGAGGACCGACGCATTCGCGCCACAGTCGGTGGTTTTTACAGCGACCTCGAGCTAAAGGAACGCAACGACTTTACCTATCCGGGCTCCACGCAAATTGATGGATACGGCGTCCAAACCGGGTTCTCGCCCAACTTCCCCTTCACCACCGGCTACCGATCCGATGAAGGGCCCTTCCCCGACGGCGTGATTTTCCGTAACGA
>NZ_CBFHZO010000108.1:0-2822 GCF_965660375.1 Congregibacter sp.
CTTCTTTTTGTCTCAGTGGTTCCCTCGCCTTGCGGCCTACAGCGACTACGACGGTTGGCACAACAAGGCCTTCCTGGGCAGCGGTGAGTTCACCCTGGAGTTCGGTGATTACGATGTGTCCCTGACCGTGCCGGACAATCATGTGGTGTCTTCTACCGGTGCATTGGCGAATGCCAGTGATGTGCTCACCAGCGAGCAGCAGGACCGTCTTGCGAGTGCGGGCTCTGATAAGCCGCGTTTTATCGTGACGCCGGAAGAGGCCCTGGAGAACGAAAAGTCTGAGCCTGCCGGTACACGCACCTGGCGCTTTGAAGCGGAAAACGTTCGGGACTTTGCCTGGGCCAGCTCCAGCAAGTTTATCTGGGACGCCATGGTGCATGAGCAGCCGGGTGCCAAGCACGAGCGCGTTCTTGCCATGTCCTTTTACCCCAACGAAGCCGAGCCCGTCTGGTCCAAGTACTCGACCCAGGCCGTGGTACACACCATGGACGTGTACAGCCGCTTCTCCTTTGATTACCCCTACCCGACGGCGCAGTCGGTGAACACCTGGGAGGGCGGTGGCATGGAATACCCCATGATCACCTTCAACGGCTACCGTCCTGACCCGCCCCGTGCCAAGCCGGAAGATCCCGACTCCGCTGAGTCCCGGGCGGCCGCTGAGCTGGCCTACTCCCGTCGCATCAAGTACGGGCTTATCGGCGTTGTGATTCACGAGGTGGGGCACATCTACTTCCCCATGGTGGTGAACTCCGACGAGCGGCAGTGGACCTGGATGGACGAGGGTCTCAACACCTTTCTGGAGTATGTCGCGGAGCTTGAGTGGGAGGAGGATTTTCCGGCTTTCCGTCGTATCTCCAATTCGCTCGTCAACGAGACCAACGTTCTCGATATGATTCCTGAGTACATGATGTCGCCCAACCAGGTGCCTGTCATGACCCAGTCTGATTCGGTATTGCGCCTGGGACCCAACGCTTACAGCAAGCCCGCGGCGGCCCTTACGGTGCTTCGGGAAACGGTCATGGGGCGAGAGCTCTTTGACTTTGCCTTCCGGGAATATGCCCAGCGCTGGAAATTCAAGCGCCCGACGCCGGCAGACTTCTTCCGCACCATGGAGGATGCCTCGGGTGTGGATCTGGACTGGTTCTGGCGCGCGTGGTTCTATACCACGGACTACGTGGATATGGCGATCACCGACGTCCGCGCTTACCGCCTGAAGACTGGCGATCCTGACGTGGACTACCCCCTTGACCGCGAAGAACACAATCGCGACAACCCCGTGCCGGTGAACATCGAGCGCAACCAGGCCGCAGGCATTGTGCCCCGGGAAGAGCGTTTTGAAGATCTCAAAGATCTGTACAGCGACAACGATCGCTACACGGTGACGAACAAAGACCGCAACGATGCGGCGGACAAGTTCAAGAAGCTGGAGCCCTGGGAGCAGCGCGCCTTTAATCAGGCCATTGAAGACGACGAACTGTTCTACTTCGTCGATTTTGAAAACCTCGGTGGCGTGCCCTCGCCGCTGATGCTGCATATTCATTACGAAGATGGCTCAAGCCGTGAGCTGGAACTGGCGGCGGAGATCTGGCGCAAGAATGCCGTCAAGGTGACTCATCGGCTGATCGAAGAAAAGCCCATCGCCTATATTGAAGTGGACAGGAGGCATCAGACTGCTGATGCCGACTACAGCAATAATCGCTTCCCCTCGGCAATTCATCAGTCGCGCTTGTCGGCGTACAAGTCCGATTCCAAGAAGCGCAATCTTATGGCCGACATGCTCCATGAGCTGAAAGACAGCGCCAAGACTGATGCTGACAATGGTAAGGCGGCACCGCTGAAGCCTGCGAACGGTGGTTAAGGCGGGAGGTTCCTCCAAAGCTGCTCACTCGACACTACTACGCTGGATTGTCAGCGCAGTAGTGCTGCTTGCCATAGCGCACGCTGGGGCGCACCGGGGCCACGCGGTCTGGACCGATATCACCTGGTCCGGTGAGAGTTTTGAAATAGTCCACCGCATGCATCTGGCGGACGCCATTGTGGTTAATCGCTACATGGGCGGCACGCAGCCCATCGAAGAGCTCCGCAGTCTGGCCCTTGTCGCGCTGTACGTGGACGAGCGATTCAAGCTGCTTTCGGGGGAATCCGCCGAAGATCAGGCGGTGCCGACCGACACCATTAAGCTTACGACCATCGGCGCGGAAATTGAGGATGATTTTTTGCTGGTGTATCAGGAGTGGGTGACGCCGCTACCCGAGCGCTTCCCGGTCATCGACAACCTTGTTCTGCTGGATGTAGAACCGGAGTCCCAGGCCTTTATCAAGATCAAAGGGCCCGGGCTGGATGAGGAGCGGGAACGCTAGCCCTAGCCGCGCTCCCGCCTCTTGTAAGCAGCGTTACCGCTGCCGTGGAATGAGGGTGATTTCTGTTTGTCGCCCATCCAGATAGCGGACAGTCTCGCCGTCAAAGAACGCGTCTTCCTCGGTCATAAAACGCACCTCCTGACCATTCCATTCAGGCACCGCAGCCTCCGCATTGAGTTCTATGGACCAGGCGGTGTTGGGTCGCAGGGGATAAACGCCCCGGGCGCCTTTCATCGGCCCCTGGTTATCCCACATGCCGATTCCCGGTCCCGCGCCATGGCCGTGGAGACCCAGAGGGTGGGTATAGATCGTGCCCTTGATTCCCTGCGCCGCGATGGTCTTGCGGGCCTCGGCGAGCATGTCATTCCCCGAGCGGCCGGTCTTGAAGGTTGCCAGCAGGGCATCCTGGACCTTGTTCGCTGCTGCCAGGCCATCTCTCAGCCCCTTGGGCGCTTCGGTTTC
>NZ_CBFHZO010000109.1:0-15041 GCF_965660375.1 Congregibacter sp.
GGTACTGTTAGTGTTAATGCGGCAGGATATACTTGAAAAGAACCCATAGTGCTAACGAATCAACCGCGCGTTGGCACGCCCTATAGTTCCACTGCCACTGTGCTAGTTCCTGTTTTGCCGTTCCGGGGGTTGTTGTCTTGGCGGGTCTAATGGGGCTGTTTGGATTCCCTAAGCTCCGAGCTTGATGCTTGATTTAAGTGTAGGCGCTATGGCTACCCTTGCAGCCAACCCTGCCGTCTGCCCCAAGGTGCGCTAACGGGGCTAACCCTTATTTCCCTCTTTTTACTGTAGGCCAGTTTCGGAACAGGAAAACCGTTGCAAAATCGTCCTTTGCAAGCGAGAGCGGCACCCCGGCAACGGACCAGACGCGATAGGCCCCCCACGCCCTCCGAGGTCTAGCCGATTGAAACGCAATAGCCAGGAGGCCAGTGTGTGCTGCGTTTATCCGATCGCCGCCCGCAGCTAAACAGAAACCGAGTATTTGCAGAGGTTTCAAAGGGGTCTAAAAGGGGATTGGAGCTGGCGAGAGGAATCGAACCCCCGACCGGCTGATTACAAATCAGCTGCTCTACCTACTGAGCTACGCCAGCCAAAACGCGAGGTGCGCGAGTTTAGTCAAACGGGGAGATGCTTTCAATCAATCATTCACAAAAAGCGCTGAAGATACTTTGTGAGGACCGAGCAGCTCAGGGCGCTCCAATTCCGCCTGCCGCAACAAGCCCTCGAACACCAACCGGGGTGTCAGCATATACTCACAACTCAGCACCTCTGCCAGTTGCTGCATCCCGCCACCACAGAGCAGCAAGCCAGGGGCTTCACCCTTCTCCCCGGCCCCCTCTAGAGCCAAATTGACCGCTCCGGCCTGCGCAAGCAGCAAGCCGTGACTCACCGCTTCTGCTGTGGAACGGCCCGGAAGAATAGAAATGGCACCGGTTACACGGTCGCGAACCCGCTTTGTATCAGCAAAAAGCGCCCGCTCCATGAGCGCAGTGCCTGGAATGATAAAGCCTCCCTCATGCTCTCCGCTGGCGGCCACCAGGTCGATGGTGAGGGCAGAACCCGCATCGACCACACAAAAACGACCGTTAAGGCGGCGCCGCGCGGCCAGCATCGCCAGCCACCGATCCACTCCCATGCGCTCGGGGTTGGCGTAGGAATTCACAAGCCCGTCCAGTGCTGCCCGGGTGTGGGCGAACCACACCACAGCCCCTTTAGAGGCCAGCTTATCGGAAAGCTCCCGCTGCAGCCCCGGCGCCGCAACGCTGGCAATCAGTACCGTCGCATTTTGGAGCCTGCCTCCCATGCTCTCAGGAATGATGCCAGTTTCAAGGCGCCCCGCGCCCGACACCTCTCCCTCGTCGATCACGAGCCACTTTGCACCGCTATTGCCGATGTCCAAGAGCAGCAAGCACCCCTTCATGCCGCCGGCTCCTGCAGGCGCAGCGAAACCTCACCGGCGTAAATACTTTTCACTCCGGCAGCGGTGCGAAGGAGAAGCGCACCCCGCTCATCGACTCCGGCAGCCGCCCCGGCCAGGCGCTGGCCATTGTTGTCCACGACAACCGGAAGACCCGCAAAAGCATCCATCGCCACCCATCGCTCGCGCCAGGGGATAAATCCATCCTTTTCATAGGTGGCAAGCGCGGGCAACAAATGACTGAGAAGCTTTCCTGCCAATTCGCTTCGGGTAAATACTTCCCGACCTGCGCCCTGGAGGTCCGCCCAAGGTTGCTCAATGCCTTTTGCTGCATCGTCGGGGAGCTGCACATTGACCCCGACACCAATGACCACGTCGCAGGGACCAGAGAAATCTCCGCTCATCTCCACCAGAATGCCCGCCAGCTTTTTACCGTCCAGATAAACGTCATTGGGCCACTTCAAGGAGACGCCCTCAACACCCAGTGCCTGAAGCGCTTCGCCCACGGCAACACCCATGGCCAGAGACAGACCCTCAAGAACCCCGGCCCCACCACTAAACTGCCGCCCCACGGACAAATAGATGCTGCTGGCAAAGGGGCTCACCCAGGACCGTCCGCGGCGGCCGCGCCCCGAACTCTGCCTCTCTGCGAGACAGACGGACGCACCCGCACCGAATGGCGTCTGTCGCCGGAGCTCGGCGTTCGTGGAGTCTATGCTTTGGTGGATATTTAACTGGTGTAGCTGCGCGGACGCGTCGCGATCAATGGATTCGCGGATAACGCGTTCGTCGAGGAGATCCAATCCGCCTTCAATCTGATAACCCTGCCCCCGCACCCGTTTCACGCTGATACCCAGCTTTTCCAGAGTGGCAACCTGCTTCCATATGGCCGTGCGACTCAGACCCTGCGCATCGGCAAGATCCGAACCTGAGTGAACAGTACCATCAGCAAGTTGCGCTAAAACGTCGGTGGCGGACATCTAAGGAGAGCTTTTATCGAGAGGGCAGCGGATCATAGCAAAGTCGTCCTCAGGCATCCGAACACCGCCGGCCACCAAATTCAATTGAGGGGCGCTTATCCAGCTTTACGTTAACGTAAACGTAAGCTAGACTCGAAATATGTCATCGACGCAAAAACGTTTCACCATCTCTGAGTTATCGCGAGAGTTTGATATCTCCACGCGAACGATCCGCTTTTACGAAGAGAAAGGCTTTATCAAGCCCCTTCGCTCCGGGCAAAAACGCATTTATACACCCGCCGATCGAGCCCGTATCCGACTTATATTACGGGGCAAACGCATTGGCCTCAGCCTCGCCGAAAGCGTCGAAATCATTGATATGTATCACCCCGGCGAAAGCGACTCGACACAGCTTGACTCGCTTCTCACCCGTATTGGTAAGCGCCGGGCGGCACTGGAGCAGCAGCGCAAAGATCTTGACGATATGCTCACTGCGCTAGACGAAGTTGAAGAACTTTGCCGCGACGCCCGGAAAAAACACCGAGACAAACAACCTCACAAATCACTCACTGCTTAACGCGCAAGGAGCACAGCGTATGAACACCGGATACCCCACTCTTAATTTCGGGCTTGGCGAGGACATCGACATGCTCCGGGATGCGGTGCATCAAATGTGCGAAAAAGAAATCAAACCGCGCGCGGCACAGATTGATAAGGACAATGACTTTCCGGCGGACCTGTGGCCCAAGCTCGGTGCCATGGGGCTGCTGGGCATCACCGTCGACGAGGAATACGGCGGTAGCGGTATGGGCTATCTCGCCCACTCCATTGTTATGGAAGAGATCAGCCGGGCCTCGGGCTCTGTGGGACTCTCCTACGGTGCCATGTCCAACCTCTGCCTGAATCAAATCCAGCGCCATGGCAACGACGCCCAGCGATCCCACTACTTGCCGAAACTCTGCAGCGGAGAGCACGTTGGTGCCCTGGCAATGTCTGAGGCAAATGCCGGCTCCGACGTAGTGAGCATGAAGCTTAACGCTCGCCGGGAGGGCGATCACTTTGTTCTAAACGGCACAAAAATGTGGATTACCAACGGGCCTGACGCCGATGTTTACGTCATTTACGCGAAGACCGATGTTCAGGCGGGCTCCCGCGGTATTACCGCCTTTATCGTAGAACGCGACTACCCGGGATTCTCCCGGTCGCCGAAGCTAGACAAACTGGGAATGCGCGGATCCAACACCTGTGAGTTGGTGTTTGAGGACTGCAAGGTTCCCGCCGAAAATATTCTCCGGGAAGAAGGCAAAGGCGTCGAAATTCTTATGTCCGGCCTGGATTACGAGCGCACCGTCCTGTCCGGTGGACCCGTGGGCATCATGCAGGCCTGCATTGATGAGGTGTTGCCCTACCTCCACACGCGAAACCAATTCGGCCAGGCTATCGGAGAGTTCCAACTCATGCAGGGAAAGCTTGCCGATATGTATGCCGACCTGAACGCCTGTCGGTCCTATCTGTATATGGTCGCAGCGGCCTGCGACCGCGGCGAGGAAACTCGCCAGGATTGCGCGGCAGTGATCCTGTACACGGCGGAAAAAGCAACCCAGCTGGCGCTGCAAACGATTCAGGCCTTGGGTGGTTATGGCTACACCAACGAAGCCAATGCGGGACGCCTGTTGCGCGATGCCAAGCTCTACGAGATTGGTGCCGGAACCTCAGAGATTCGGCGTATGCTCATTGGCCGCGAACTCTTCAAAGCCTCGGCCTGAGTATTTATCCATGACAATTCTTCAGACTCGATATAACGCCAACGATCCCAGCGCTCTGGATAATCAGCGGGCGATGCGACGTCAGGTCAAAAACCTCCGGGAGCTGGTCGCGAAAATCAGCGAAGGCGGCGGTGAAGTCTCGCGGGAACGACATGTGTCCCGCGGCAAACTGCTGCCACGAGAACGCCTCGATGCACTGTTGGACCCGGGAACCCCCTTTCTGGAACTGTCCCAGCTGGCTGCCCATGAGGTCTATGAGGACGAGGTGCCGGGCGCCGGCATCATCACCGGTATCGGTCGTGTCAGTGGTCACGAATGCATGGTGTTTATCAACGACGCCACGGTAAAAGGCGGCACCTACTATCCGCTCACGGTAAAGAAACAGGCCCGTGCCCAAACTATCGCCGAACAGAACAACCTGCCCTGCCTCTATCTGGTGGACTCCGGTGGTGCGTTCCTGCCCATGCAGGACGAGGTGTTTCCGGACCGGGAGCACTTTGGCCGCGCTTTCTACAATCAGGCACGCATGTCTGCCAAGGGTATTCCGCAACTCGCCGCAGTACTCGGAAGCTGCACCGCCGGAGGCGCCTACATCCCCTCCATGGCCGATGAATCGATTATTGTGCGCGAACAGGGCACCATATTTTTGGGCGGACCACCACTGGTCAAGGCGGCAACCGGCGAGGTCGTCAGTGCCGAAGAGCTCGGTGGAGCCGACGTGCACTGTCGCCAATCCGGCGTCACCGATCATTACGCCAACGATGATCGACATGCCATGGCCCTGCTACGGCAGTCCGTCGCCAATCTCAATCGTGTCAAGCACGTCAATGTCGAAGTCAAAGAGCCGGTAGAGCCCCGATACCCCGCAACGGACCTGTATGGGATCGTTCCTGCCGACAGACGCCAACCCTTTGATGTGCGGGAGGTCATCGCACGGATTGTCGACGACTCGGCCTTTGACGAGTTCAAAGCGCTTTTTGGCGACACACTGGTGTGTGGTTTTGCGCGACTCAACGGGTACCCCATTGGCATCGTTGCCAACAACGGCATCCTGTTCTCCGAATCGGCCGTAAAAGGCGCCCACTTTGTCGAGCTCTGCGCGCAGCGCAAGATTCCCTTGTTGTTTCTACAGAACATCAACGGGTTCATGGTCGGTCGCGAATATGAGGCCGAGGGGATAGCCCGACACGGCGCAAAGATGGTTCACGCCGTGGCCTGTGCCGATGTTCCCAAATTCACCGTGGTTATCGGTGGCTCCTTTGGCGCGGGAAACTACGCCATGTGTGGCCGCTCCTACGATCCCCGTTTTATGTTCATGTGGCCCAACGCACGCATATCTGTGATGGGTGGCGAACAGGCAGCGAGTGTTTTGGCCACGGTCAAACAGGACCAGCTCGCGAGGCGTAACGAGAGCATGAGCGACGAGGAAGAGGCGAACTTCAAGCAGCCTATCCTCGACCGCTACGAATCCCAGGGACATCCTTTCTATGCCTCGGCCCGACTTTGGGATGACGGCGTAATTGATCCCATGGATACACGACAGGTGTTGGCACTCGCACTCTCCGCCTCACTCAATACGCCGATAGAGGAATCACGCTTCGGCGTGTTCCGAATGTAGGTAGCGCATGATGAGCACCAGTTCTGAATCATTAGTCAGTTGTGAGGTGAGCGAACAAGGCATTGCCAGGGTAACGCTCAACCGTCCGGAAAAGCATAATGCGTTTGACGATGGGATGATCGCCCTAATGCAATCGCACTTTGATCGTCTCGCGGGGAGTACTCATGTCCGCGTCGTGATTTTGCAGGCTGAGGGTAAAAGCTTCTCCGCCGGCGCAGACCTTGGCTACATGAAGCGCATGGCGGACTTCGATTACGGGCACAATCTTGACGATGCCCGCGCCCTTGCAACGATGCTGCAAACGCTTAAGACACTGCCCCAGCCAACCATCGCCAGAGTTCAGGGCAATGCTTTTGGCGGTGCCGTGGGTCTCATCAGTTGCTGCGATATCGCGATAGCCAGGGTCGGGACCTTGTTTGGGCTTACGGAAACGCGTATCGGCCTCATCCCTGCGACCATCGGGCCCCACGTGATTGAAGCGATTGGCACCCGCTGGGCGCGACGTCTGTTTCTCACCGCAGAGCGTTTCGACGCTCATCGTGCCCGGGACATACAGCTCATCCACGAGTGCTGCCCTGCCGATGAACTCGACAGCATGATGAACGACATCGTGCAATCTTTGCTGCATAACGGTCCGGAGGCTATGGCCGCGGCTAAGGTCCTTGTGCGGGACCTCGCCGGCAAAAACGTTGATGAACAGTTGATTGATGACACCAGCGCGCGTATCGCCCATCTGCGCGTCTCCGAAGAGGGCCAGGAAGGCCTCCAGGCATTTCTCCAAAAGCGTCCGCCGAGCTGGACCACAGGGAGTAAAAACTGATGTTTAACCGAATTCTCATAGCGAATCGCGGAGAAATCGCGTGTCGCGTTATCCACACGGCGAAGGCGCTGGGCATCCGTACTGTCGCGGTGTATTCCGATGCTGACCGAAACGCGCTCCATGTGCAGCTGGCCGATCAGGCTGTACATATTGGTGAATCGGCGGCAACGCTCTCCTATCTGGATCAGGACAAGATCCTCAAGGCGGCGGTCGAGACTGGCAGCGAAGCGATACACCCGGGCTACGGCTTTCTGTCTGAAAACGCAGGGTTCGCAAGAGCCTGTGAGGCAGCGGGTATCGTATTTATCGGCCCCGGAGCTTCCGCCATCGACTCCATGGGCTCCAAGTCCCGCGCCAAAAGCATCATGGAGAAAGCGGGCGTTCCCCTGATACCCGGCTACCACGGTGACGATCAAAGTGACGAAGTACTTCGCGAGCAGGCGGACGCCATGGGTTACCCCGTTCTCCTCAAAGCTACCGCCGGAGGTGGGGGCAAAGGGATGCGCGCGGTGCACGGTGCTGATGAATTCAGCGAAGCCCTGGCAGCCGCTCGCCGGGAATCGAGTGCCAGCTTCAGCGATGACCGCATGCTGATCGAAAAACTGATTCAACGTCCGCGGCACGTGGAAGTGCAGGTTTTTTGTGACGGTCACGGCAACGGCGTGTACCTCGCGGAACGGGATTGCTCTATCCAGCGCCGTCATCAAAAGGTCATCGAAGAGGCTCCCGCACCGGGGCTTTCCGATGAGCTTCGTCGCGCCATGGGTGAGGCCGCGGTGGATGCCGCGCGCGCCATTGACTATCTGGGGGCAGGCACGGTGGAGTTTCTCCTTGATGCTTCAGGGCGATTCTTCTTTATGGAAATGAACACCCGGCTTCAGGTGGAGCATCCGGTAACCGAAATGATTACCGGGCAGGATCTTGTGGAATGGCAGCTGCGCGTTGCCGCAGGAGAAACGCTGCCCTTAAGTCAGAGTGAAATCCGGGTGGACGGTCATGCCATGGAAGCGCGCATCTACGCCGAGGATACGGAGCAGGACTTTCTCCCCTCCACCGGCGTCATTAATTATCTGCGCCTGCCTCCGGAAGGACCCTCCCTGCGCATTGATACGGGGGTCATTGAAGGCAGCGAAATCAGCCCCTACTACGACCCCATGATCGCAAAGCTCATTGTCCATGGGGACACCCGTGAAGAGGCCCGTCGACGTCTGACCCGCGCTCTGAGCGCGTTCCGCGTGGCGGGACCAGCAAGTAACATCGCATTTCTCTATAACATTGCCGCACTCCCGGCGTTTGCGCACTGCGATCTTGATACGCACTTTATCGAGCGTCATCACGAAGACCTTTTTCGGGCGCCTCCTGCGCAGAAAAACCGCGACCTCGCCGCCGCCGCACTGGCACTTCTGTCCCTCAGACGCCGGGCCAATCAAAGCCCCGGGAATGATCGATTTTCACCCTGGGCGGATAGCCGGGGCTGGCGCATGAACACACCCCACTGCCAACGGTTCGACGTGCTTTGTCATGGTAAGGAGTATCTCGTGGAGCTTGTGGATCGCGGCGATCATCTCGAGCTGCTTCTGGACGACGAGACGGCAACCATCCGCGGCGATCTCCGCGACGATGTTTTAATGCTGGAGCTTGATGGGCATCGCTACCGCGGCAGTTTTGCCACAGAGAATGGGGAATTCACAGTGTTCTGGGATGACGGTGCTTTCCACTTCGCTGAAAAACAGCTCACTACGGCAGACGCCACTGCCGCGGCCGCAGGCGATAGCGAGTTCGGGGCCCCCATGCACGGCACCGTGGTTGCACTTCTCGTAGAGCCGGGGACTGTCGTCAACGCAGGTGATCCCGTTGTGGTTATCGAGGCCATGAAAATGGAGCAGACCCTGCGGGCGCCCTCGGCGGGCAAGGTCAACGGGTTTCGCTTTAATCCGGGCGACCTGGTTGATCGCGGCGCGAGCCTGGTGGACTTCGAAGGTTCGAGCGCTTCATGAGTGCATCCCTTAATTATCCGAAAGCTGTTTCCATTGTGGAGGTTGGCCCCCGCGATGGTCTGCAAAACGAAAGCGCTCCCCTGTCGACCGGTGACAAAGTCGCACTGGTGGAGGGACTCGTGGACGCAGGGCTGCGTTACGTGGAGACCGGCAGCTTTGTAAATCCTCGATGGATTCCCCAAATGGCGGACAGCGGCGATGTGTTTCAACAGATTGCGCGCGTTCCTGACGTCACCTACGCCGCGCTTACACCCAACCTGAAGGGTTTTGATCGCGCCATGGACGCCGGCGCCAGCGAGGTTGCCGTGTTCGCTGCGGCTTCGGAGTCTTTTTCCCAGCGCAATATCAATTGCTCCATCTCAGAAAGCATCGAGCGGTTCCTGCCCGTTATGGAGGCCGCGAAAACGTCAGGAGTCAAGGTTAGGGGCTACGTCTCCTGCGTACTGGGCTGCCCCTATGAGGGGGAAATTGCGCCCGCAGCAGTGCTAAAAGTATCTCAGGCCCTATTGGATATGGGCTGCTACGAAATTTCCCTGGGGGACACTATCGGCACCGGCACTCCCGGATCCATGGATACGCTCCTCAATGCCTTAGTGCCAAGCCTCACTGCCGGGCGACTGGCCCTGCACTGCCACAACAGCTACGGACAGGCACTGGCCAACCTATTGGTGGGTCTGCAGTATGGCATCAGGCGCATAGACAGCTCCGTTGCAGGGCTGGGAGGCTGCCCCTATGCGACGGGCGCCAGTGGCAATGTCGCCACCGAAGACGTGGTTTACATGCTCCAGGGCATGGGTATACAAACTGGCGTCAACCTGAATGCCCTCGTTAACGTAGGAACGGACTGCTGTAAAAAGCTGGGGAGAGAAACCCAGTCTGCAGTAGCTAAAGCCCGGGGCTAATCACAGCGATACAGTATGATCACGCCTCTGTGGTAACGTTTCCTGCGTGATCAAACATCCCGACACAGACCCAATCAAACTCCGCAACATGGCGGCAATTCTGGCGTCGATTTCTGGCGCGGGTCAGTGCCTTACGCTGTGGCTGCTGCCGACCACAAGCAGCCTGCTGCTCATCGCCTTGTGCGGCACCTTTTACCTGCTGTTGGGGCTTGGGCTTTTTGGTATCTCCCGGTTATCACTGTTTCTTGCGATTCTCCTGCCCCCTCTGCGCGGCTGGTTAGGAATATACCCACTGGATATCCCCGCCTGGGAGCTCCTGCGCATCGCGACTGATCTCGCCATTGCCCTGCTGTGCATTCCCCCGTTTTGGGCCTCGCTCCACCCCGAGCACCAGAAAGTCGAGCCGGGTTTGCGTGATGTTGCGGTGGTCCAAGCGAAGGCCCCGGACGCTGGAGTAAATAGTGCCTGACCCCCTGCTGATAATCGTAGCGCTCCTGTGCGGCATGGCGAGCAGAGCTATAGGCATGCCTGCACTCATAGGCTACCTGGCCGCAGGTTTTGTGCTCCACGAGCTTGATGTGGACGGTGGAGAGATGCTGGCGGTCCTCTCGGAAATGGGGATAACGCTGCTTCTCTTCAGTATCGGCCTGAAGCTGCAGGTTCGTGATTTGCTAAAGCCGCGCATCTGGGGCACCACGGTGATACATATGCTGGTGACCCAGCTCGTGGTGCTCGCTCTTCTCAGTCTCGCTGCGCAGTTTTTGCCGCAGCTGGGCTTGTCGATGAATGCCAAACTGGTCATTGCCTTTGCCTTCAGTTTCTCCAGTACAGTTTTTGTCATACAAATCATGCAGGAACGGGGCGAGATGGCTTCCCGTCATGCCAATCTGGCCGTGGGAGTGCTCATTATCCAGGATTTAGCGGCTGTGCTGTTTCTGGCCGCCTCTACCGGAAAGATGCCTGAACCATCGGCGCTCTGGTTGCTACTGCTGTTTCCCGCGAGGCGGCCCATTTTGAGCATGCTGCGTCTCGCGGGCCACGGAGAGCTATTCACGCTGGCTGGTTTTGCACTGGCCATTCTGGGCGCACAACTCTTTGACAGCGTCGGAATCAAAGGTGATCTGGGCGCACTTTTGATCGGTGTTCTGCTTGCGGGAGAGCAAAAAGGCAAGGAACTGGCGCGGAATCTTCTTTATTTTAAAGATCTTTTCCTCGTCGGATTCTTTTTGTCCATTGGACTCAGTGGCTGGCCCTCAACCAGCCTCATGATCCTCGCCTTCATACTTGGCAGCCTGGCTCTGCTCAAGCCCTTGCTGTATTTCCCGCTCTTCACGCGCTTGCATGTCGCGCCGCGTACCGCACTGATGGCATCCAACAGTCTGGCAAACCACAGCGAGTTTGGACTTATTGTCATTGCGGTAGCCGCCAGTCAGGGCTGGATAGGCTCCGAGTGGAGCGGAGCCATGTCCATCGCTATTGCGGTCAGTTTTGTAGTGGCTTCTCCCCTCAACCGGCTGTCGCACAGTTTGTATCGACGACACCGGGAGCGTCTCCTCCGTCATGAAACACCTATGGTCCGTGCCCAACGGCCGGACACTCAAGGTGTTCGCGTATTGGTGCTCGGCATGGGCAACATTGGCACAGGAGCCTACGAGGCGATTGCCAGAAGCTATGGCCGCGAGGTGCTCGGCATTGACGATAACGATCGAAAGCTCGCCCAACACCTGGCCATGCACCGGCGTGTCGCTGCAGCAGACGCCAGCGACCCGGACTTTTGGCATCGCGTCGACCTCAAGGAACTGGAGCTGGTGATGCTCGCGCTCACCAACCATCAGGAAAACATGCTGGTCGCAGACCTTCTTCGACAGATGGGTTTTACGGGACGCATTGCCGCCGTCGTTCGCTTTGAGGAAGAAGCCTCAGCCCTTGAAGCGAAAGGTATCTCTGCATTTAATCTCTATGCCAAGGCCGGTGAGGGCTTCGCGGCCCATGCAGCAAAGGGACTTCGGGAGCGCAGACAGCATGGGCGGGTTGACGACGACAGCAGTCCGTCGACTCCCTAAGCCATTTTTAACGGCGCAGGGGTGTCAGCATCAGACTCTGCGGCCTTCGTGACAAGCTCAGGATCCGCCGCAGCGTCACCTTCGGTTTTCTCTACCGCCTTACACTCAACCTTGCTTTTGCCATCCACGGCGGCGGTAACAGCAATTAGGATCGCCAGATTTACACACAGGTAAGTGGCTATTACCGGATTGAGAGTCCCCGCAGGGGGCATCATTAAAAATCCGCAGAAAAGGCTGAGCAGTCGCAGCGCGTCCAACACAAACCCTCGCGCAACGGAGCGCGCCTCCATCCAATAGGCGGTAGTGATTGTGGTCCAGAGCATTGCCAGCACCAGAACGACGCCAGCGCCGTAGCTCTCAAGGCTTCCCGACTGCAGATAACCCAGCAGCGCTACCACCGCTACGAGCTGGTAGAGCACATAGATCCGGACCGCCAGGCCCATGGGCGGGTCAAAGCGCTCGAAGGCCTCCAGCGGTGCCTTCTGCAGGGGGTATCTCGCGTCCACATCGGTGGGTCGCCAGCCATTGCGTGCGACCCATACATGCAGCTTGTCGCGCCAGCGGGACGCTCTCCAGCTATCCCTACACATATCGCTGTAAATGTGTGTCAGAGCCCGAACGGGGTTAAAGCTGTGAAGGGGGCCGCGGATACCATAAATCGGCGGATCCGAATCAAGCTCCTCCTGGAAAGTGCCAAAAAGGCGATCCCAGAGAATAAACAGGCCACCGTAATTACGATCAAGGTAACGTTCATTTTGGGCATGGTGAACGCGGTGATTGGACGGCGTGACAAAAATCCACTCGTACCAGCCCAGCTTGCCCACATGCTCGGTATGGACCCAAAACTGGTAAATGAGATTTATGGATCCGACGGTCACTACCACTTCCGCCGGGACGCCAAGAGCAAACATGGGCAGGTAAAAGACCCAACCCAACAGGAACCCCGTGCTGGTCTGACGCAGGGCAGTGGAGAGGTTGTAATCCTCACTCTGGTGATGTGCCACGTGAGCCGCCCACAAAATCGTGCGCTCGTGGCCCATACGATGAAGCCAGTAGTAGCAAAAATCGTAGAGCACCATTGCCAGAATCCAGGTCCAGATACTTTCAGCGCTCATCAACGGCAGTGAGAAATACTCGGTGGTGAGATGGTAGACGTAGCCGCCCACTCCCAGGGTGATAAATTTCCGTGCCTGGCTGAGCGTCCCGAGAAAGAGACTGCTTACCGCATCATTGACCCGATAGGTATTGCGGCCTGCACGCAGGCCCCATAGCAGCTCCATAATCATGGCAAGGATAAAGAAGGGAACGGCGTATACGACAAGATCCATAGCGTCAGAGACTCTTCAGAATTTCCTTCAGGCGTCCAGATCGGGAATCATGTCGTCCTTCAAAAGCGCAATAGTGTCTTTCAATCGCAACTTCTCCTTTTTCAAGCGCTGCAACAATATCTGGTTCTGATAGGGGTACTGCTGCATTTCGGCAATGCGGGTATCCAGCGCCCTGTGACGGGTCTGTAACTGCAGTAGGCGCATGGCAGGCGTCAAAACCTCATTTGCGGCTTCCGCGTCAGCGCCTGGTTCCTTGCCCGGTGGCCAGTTCATCTACTGGAATTTCCGCCTGTGATCACGCTTTGGAGAGAAGACGAAGATAACCGCGCCCCCGCCTCCAGACAAGGCCCATCTTTCACTCTCGAGTTCACCCAGGATTCACCCCGGGTTTCTCACCGGACACAAGCTAACAACCCATCCCACAAGTCAGCGGACCTGTCGCCCACCGCCACAAAATGCGGACTCAGCAGGGTATCTCGAGCGTTGTATTGCAAGGGCGCCCCGTCCATGCCGTAGACCGCCCCTCCCGCGGCGGTCACCAGGGCATCCCCTGCCGCCACATCCCACTCGCTGCAGGGGGAGAAGCGCGGATAGCAATCCCCCTGCCCCACAGCCAGGTCGCAGAACTTCAAGGCGCTACCGCTGTTTTGGCGAGCTATCTCATGACTCGACTTCAGGTAGTTTATGCAGTCATCCAATCGCGGATTGCTATGTCTTTTGCTCGCCAAAAGCACAAGTTCACGGGCAGGAAGCCTGCGTGTGCTAATCGCAGTGGACCGCCAGCTGCCGTCTTCCATACTCAACGCCCAGGCACCCGCACCGACGACCCCCAGGCTGGCTTTGTGCTTCAGGGGCTCATAAATCAAACCAACGGTCGGACGCTGCTCTTCGATCAGGGCTACGTTAATCGTAAATTCCCCTGTGCGTTCAAGAAACTCCCGGGTGCCGTCGAGGGGATCTACCATCCAGAAGCGATTCCACTGATGTCGCGATGCTATCTCGCTGCTGCTGCATTCCTCCGACAATAGTGGCAGCTCCGGACTCAATGCGGCCAGGCCGCTGCTGAGTATCTGATGAGAGCTGAGATCGGCCTGAGTAAGGGGCGTGCGGTCTTCCTTGCTGCTGAAAAGGCTCGCACTTGCCTCATCATTGTAGTACTGCACAATACTCTCTGAGGCCTGATAACACAGGTCCAAAAGCGCCCGGATATCCGTCTGCGTCAAGATTGGGTGCCCAGGGATTTGCATAAGCGCTACTATAGCACCCACTTATGATCGACTGGCCTAACATTCGCACGGTGCTCCTGGACATGGACGGCACCCTGCTGGACCTCCATTACGACAACCATTTCTGGATGGAGTATCTTCCGCGCGCTTACGCGAAATCCCGGGGCATAGCAGAGGATGACGCCATCGCCGAGCTTCAGGGGGGCTTCGCTTCGGTGCGAGGATCTCTGCCCTGGTACTGTCTGGATCACTGGTCCCGGGAGTTAGCTATGGACATCCCGAATCTCAAGCGGGAACTCAAGCACATGATCCGCATGCGGCCCTACTCCCTCGACTTCCTCCGATGGCTACGCTCGCAGCCTATGGACGTTCTACTGGTGACCAATGCTCACCGAGAGACGCTGAATATCAAAATGGCTGAAGTGGACATTACAGAATGGTTTGACCACATCGTAGTCTCCCATGATCTTGATGCCCCAAAGGAGCAGCAGGTTTTTTGGGAGCGCCTTCAGGAACTTCACCCCTTTGACCCCGAGACAACACTCTTTATTGACGACACCGAGTCAGTGCTGGACGCGGCTAAAAGCTATGGCATTCGACACCTATTGACGTTATTGCAACCCGACAGCTCCCAGCAGAAACGTATGGACACCCGTTTTCCGGGGATCCATCATTTTGACGAGATCATGCCCCAGGCCCGTCCGTGAACGACGTATCGGCGGAAAAGTTACGGGTGGACAAATGGCTCTGGGCGGCGCGATTTTTTAAAACACGCAGCCTGGCGAAAGCGGCGATCGAGGGCGGCAAGGTGCAGCTCAGCGGCCAACGGGTGAAGGTTTCCCGGGAAATTGCTGTAGGGGACCAGCTTCGCATACGTCAGGGATGGGATGAGCGCGACGTTATCGTACTTGGCCTCAGCGACCAGCGTCGCGGAGCACCGGAAGC
>NZ_CBFHZO010000110.1:0-4124 GCF_965660375.1 Congregibacter sp.
CCGAGCTTAGCTCCTTTGGTCTGTAAATACTTTTCGTTGTGAGGGTTGCTATCGCATTGGAGTGCGACGCGCTCCATAACCTCAATCCCCAGTTCCGTCAGTGCCGAGACTTTGCGGGGATTGTTGGTCATGAGCCGCACCTTGCTGATCTGCAAATGCGCAAACATGGGCTGTACGATGGTGTAGTCACGCATATCCGCGCCAAAACCCAGCTGCTCATTCGCCTGGACGGTATCCGCACCCTCATCTTGCAGCTTGTAAGCCTTGATCTTGTTCAGCAAGCCGATGCCCCGACCTTCTTGCCGCAGATAAAGCAGCGCACCCCGACCCTCGTGGGCAATGGCACGGAGCGCTGCCTGAAGTTGATTGCCGCAGTCACAGCGCAAGCTGAAGAGCGTGTCGCCCGTCAAGCACTCAGAATGCACGCGTGTGAGCACAGGCTCGTCTGTGGACACATCACCCAGGGTGAGCACCAGATGCTCCTTGTTCGCCGTCACGTCCTCGAACCCGTGCATGGTAAACACGGCCCAGTCGGTGGGCAGGCGGGATGCCTCTACAAATTTTACGGACACAGAACCATCCAGTCATTACGGAGGCGCGCTAGTCTACCAGAGCTCGGGAGCCTCACGAACCGATAAAAGAGCAATCGCAGAGCTCTCACCACCGCGCCTTCAGCGTCAAGATACCGCCCTGCTCCTCGATATCCACGTGCTGCAAAAAGCTCATTCCCAACAGGGCAACGGAGGGCTGATCCCCATCGATCACCGTTGCAGCGACCCCCTCTATGCGAATGCCGCCCACGGTAACCGCGTCCAGCAAAACCCGTCGCGCGGGGACTATGGATCCAGCAGTTTGTACTCGCGCAGCCACACCCTCGTCATCAGCAATGCCCACAGAGCGAGCGTCGCGGCGATTCAGAGCGATAATGTTTGCGCCGGTATCTACAATCACCGAGAGACGAATGTTGTTAATCTCTGCGTTGGTGACATATTGCATCTGGTCATTGCGGGGGATGGTGATACTGCGCTCAGCCGGGGCACTGAACTGACCGCTGATGCGCTGCGAAACGCGGAGGCGCTGCTGTTTTCCCCCGATCTCTACCAAAGCGGACTGCGCGTCAGATGACAGAAGGGTTACACCACCCTCGCTCTGACCCTCCCGCAAGGTCACCCTACGACCGTCAATCTGCATGACGGCAAGACCGGGCAGCAGTGCCTCTACCTGTATCTCCGCCGCGGAAGTCGACAAGCAAACCAGAGACAACAACAACGGTAGCGACAGTACTCGACCTATCACTGACCAACCCCCATGCGCAGTGCCAAGTGAAGTACCCCACAGGCCAGCATGCCGGCTACAACGTCATCAATCATAATGCCAAAGCCGCCGCGGGCATGCCGGTCCAGCCAACCTATGGGCCAGGGCTTTGCAATATCGAAGAGACGAAAAACCAGGAAGCCCGCAAGTATCCATAGAGGCTCTACGGGCACGGCCCACAGGGCTATCCAAAGCCCCACAAATTCGTCCCACACTATGCCCGGATGATCGTGAACATTCAGTGCCTTGCTGGCCCGATCGCAGATCCACACGCCGACGAGGGCGGCGAGCAGCACAATCCCGCTGTAAACCAGCAAAGACTGGGTTGCCATGACCCCATAAAAAGGCAGCGCAGCCAGGGTCCCCACGGTGCCCGGCGCTCTTGGCGCGAGCCCCGACCCGAGGCCAAAAGCCAGGAACTGCGCGAGATCCGCAAGATTCGGACGGGGCAGTGCACTCATGGTCGCAAATCCAAGCTAAAAATGACGATATCCACCCGCTGCAACGACAGCATCACAGCGTACACCGGCGCCGCTCTCAACGCAGCCTATAGCGATGCACCCCGGTGGAACATCTAAGGATTCTGGCAGTGTGAAACACAGGCAATAGTCTTCACCGCCGCCCAGCGCCCAGGCAAGAGCCTGCTCCTCCGACGTTACAGATTTCAATGCCTCCGAGAGAGGCACACGCGCAGGATCCACAAACGCTGCGACGTTGCTCGCCTCGGCGATGTGCCCAAGATCTGCGAGAAGTCCATCGGACACATCCACGGCAGCCGTCGCCTTTCCCCGCAAATAGATGCCCAGATCCAGAGCGGGCATGGGTCTCCAAAAGCGCGCCCGCAATGCTTCATCAACCCGCTCGTCCCCGGCAGCACGCCCCTCAATAAGCGCAAGCCCCCCTGCCGCATCACCCAGTGGGCCGCTGACACAAACAATGTCCCCGGGCCTGGCACCGTCACGGCGAACAGCCTCTCCCGAGGGAACAGCACCCATGACCTGTACACTCAGAGCGAGAGCACCCCGGGTTAAATCCCCGCCGACTAAAGGCAGTGAAAAATCGGCAGCGGCGTCGCTCAACCCAGAGCGCAGGTCACGCAGCCAGGCTTCCTCAGCACCGGGAATCGTCAGAGCAAGGGTCATAGCGATAGGTCGGGCCCCCATGGCGGCGAGATCGCTGGTAGCGGCCGCCACGGCGCGGTAGGCCAATTCAGAGGGAGGAGAGTTGAAGGGAAAGTGCACGCCCTCGAGCATGCTATCCACGGAGACCACCAGTTCCTCGCCAGCATTCAAGCGAAGAACGGCACCGTCATCGCCGTTTCCAAGAACGACGGCGGGCCCTTTGTCCATCTCGCTGAGGTAGCGCGCGATGAGGCTGAACTCGTCGCGCGGCTGTTTAGCGTCCGGCACTGACCTCAGGACCACGCAGCTGTCGTGCCAACTTGTCGAGCACACCGTTGATGTACTTGTGGCTCTCCGCGGCGCCAAATTTTTTGGCCAGGGCCACCGACTCGTTAATCACCACACGGTAGGGTACGTCGATGCGGTCGCGAAGTTCAAAACCACCCATGCGTAACAGGGAGCACTCTATGGGATCGAGCTCGCGGATTTCCCTGTCCAGCAAGGGCTTCAAAAGGCTGTCGAGCTCCTCCACCAGGGGAGGAACACCATGAATCAGGGCCTGAAAATATTCCAGATCCACAACCGAAAAGTCATAGTCAGTGCGGAATTCAGCTTCGATGTCGGTGGCGGTGGCTCCGGCCATATGCCACTGGTACAAAGCCTGGAGCGCGTAATGGCGCGCCTTTCTGCGTCGGGCTACCAGTTCCTGTTGAGCCTGTTTTGACACCTCAGTCGAGCTGACCGAGCAGACTGACCATTTCCAGTACGGACAGTGCGGCTTCCACGCCTTTGTTGCCGGCCTTGGTGCCGGAGCGCTCAATAGCCTGCTCTATACTGTCGACCGTCAGCACACCGAAGGCAATGGGAATATCGTGGTTAAGACTCACCTGGGCAATGCCTTTCGTGCACTCACCGGCAACGTGCTCGAAGTGCGGTGTCCCGCCGCGAATCACGGCGCCCAGGGCCACAATGGCATCGTAGTTTCCAGATTTGGCCAGGCGCTGACAGGCCAGAGGAATTTCAAAGGCACCGGGCACGCGGATAACAGTAATTTGCTCGGGCGCAACGCCATGACGCTTCAGTGTGTCCACAGCGCCCTCGAGCAAATGCTCCACGACAAAACTGTTCCAGCGACCCACGAGAAGGGCGTAACGCCCTGAAGTATGGGTCATTGTCCCTTCGATGGTTTTTAAGCTACTCATGGTCTGCTCGTCTCACTTTTTGACCGCCAGTTCTACCAAAGACGGCTCTCTCTGGCGTTTAAATAATTTCTTTTGACACTGCGGGCTCAAGATAATCAATCACCTCAAGACCAAATCCCGATATCGCATTGTACTTGATCGGTGCGCCCATAAGGCGAATCTTGCCCACCCCAAGCTCACGCAGAATTTGAGATCCCACGCCCACGGTGTTGTAGCTGTCCCCTGCCTTTGGGTCCCGGGGCTCGATATCGCCCAGCGCCAAATCCACACTATGTAGTAGCTGCTCGTCTGTTTCGCTACGGCCGAGTAACACGAGGACTCCGGAACCGCTTTTGGCAATCGCGGCAAGACTCCGCTGGACACTCCAACCGACCTGTCCCTCTACGTCGCTGCCCAGGAGATCTCGCAGGGTAGACGTTGCATGCACCCGCACCAGAGTCGGCTCTGCGGCGCTGATGTCCCCAAGACTCAGGGCAATATGCAGCCC
>NZ_CBFHZO010000111.1:0-3163 GCF_965660375.1 Congregibacter sp.
AATCGAGTAACAGGTATCCAGGGGGTCACGATGCACATGAATTATGCGCGCGCCGGGAAGAGCCGTAAGAATGTGTCCGCAATAAAGAAAATTATGGGAAGTGCAGTCGACAAAACGCGGGCCGTCGCCAAGCCGGTCCCGTGCTGCGCTGTTGTATCGTCTGCCAAGCTCGGCAAAATCCACAGCTAAGGTAGCCTCAGCGTCCGAGACCTCGGCTGGTGCCGCATCCCGGGCAAGTACACCAAGCACACGCCGAAATAGTCCCAACTCTCCTCCCGGGGTGATCGCGCTGTGCTTGGCGAGAACGCGTTCCGCGAGACGTAAACCCGCGCGAGGCATGCCCAGGACAAAGATCGACCCGGACTCTTCCGCGCCCTGGGTCAATAATGGGAGTCGTGATGAGTCAAAGGTATCCCGGATGTCTTTTTGTGCACCCAGCTCCGTAGCCTCATCGTAGTTCACCAGCTTGCGATAGGTTTGTGCTCCGGCGTCATAGGCGGTGAACGATTCTTTGTAATCACCGAGGTCCTCAAACTCCTTACCCAGGGCGTAGCAGGCGATCGCCGTGAGTGTTGGATCAGTACTCTTGCGAATCGTATTCCGAAGCTCCTGGATGTGATTGTTGTTTTTGGACCAGCGCCGCAACTGCGTTCGCAGATGGAGAGCGCCAACATCGGTAGGCGATTTCTCCAGCACCTGCGCCAGATGCTTTTCGGACTCATCCGTTAAATCCAGCTGCGCCTCACAAACCGCGAGAAGATACAGTAACTGCTGGCTGTCGGGGTTTTTGTCACGGGCTATGAGCAGGCAGTTCCGGGCCTCCTTCAGCTGACCAAGCTCGGTGAATATCTGCGACAAGGCCGCCAGCTCCGGTTCCTTGGCTTCCAGTAGATCCACAGCCCTTGCACAACTCAGCGCGCGTTGCGACTGGCCATCAAACAGACAGAGCTGGGCTTTACGCAAGAGAATGCGCGGATTGGTGCCAAGATGCTCAGCGAGGGCATCAAGGTGCTCTAAAGCCGCCTGCGGATCGCCCCGCAAACTTTCAACATCGGACGCCAGATAACGTACTTCAAGCTCCTCAGGAAATTTACTCAAAAGCTCCTTGGCCACGGCTTCGGCGTTTTCCAGCTGTCGCGCTTGAACAAACTGCGATCCTTCATGGAGCAGGGACTGCAAGCTGGGCTCGCCTTGGGAGGTGGTGTTCATGTTTTTCCTCGGGTTAGGGACCCCTCAGGCCCCGGGCAGTAAATCGAAGGCCACGGTAATACGCGACTGATCGGAGTGAAAAGGCAGTGTGCCGTGCCACATGTAAGACGGGAACAGTACCAGCGTGCCGACGACGGGTTTAACGACACGACGGGGCGCGAGATCCAGTCCGAGCTCCATCATGGGCCGACCAAACTGGATATGGCCCTCGGTGCCATCACCTTCCTGAACCTCATCGGGTAAAGAAATATAGAGCGCCGAGCTGATCCAGCCCTCGGGATGTATATGGTTGGCGTGGTAGCCCTGATCGCGGAGTCGCACGGACCAGGCCCCTGCCATGCGCAGGTCGCTGGCCAGCTTCGGACGTGTGTTGCGGCTCCAGAACGGTTGATCCTCGTCGGTAGGCATGGTTTGTAGCGCACTGGCGATAGCGAGCTGCAACTGGGTCTCCAGACCGCGAAGAAGAGGCTCTTTAAGGCGAAACAAAAAACCGTTGGTCTGGGTCCCCCCGCGCACGCTTTGCTCGATAGGCTGTGCGTTACTGTGATGCAAATCTTCAAGCACACGGGTAAGTTCCTCAAAGTAGGCCTCCCGCGTTGCATACTCCGGTGGCGCAGGCACCTCTACAGGCACCACCATGCGCTGGTAATCAAGGAGCCAATCTTCCCGGGGATCACCCATTAGCTGAAGCGCCGTGCCGCGATAGGCCAACAGGGTCTGGTCAAAGGGCGCTTTTAGCAACCACTGCGCACAGAGCTCCTCGGCGCGCTCGGCCTCTTTGCACCGCAGCAGCTGCATCGCGTAGTAATGCTGAACGTAGCTGTCATCAGGGTTAGCCGAGCTGATCTGTTCCAGACGATCCAGAGCGGCGGTCTCCTGCCCCCGCTGCGCCATATCCAGGGCAGCCAATACTTGCAGATTGGCCGTCTCGGGACAGCCCAGGCGCTTCGCGTCCCGGAGCGTCTTTTCGACGTCGGACTCCTCCCCCAAGCGCTTCATGAGCTGCACAAGGGTCTGCCACAACGCCGGGTTGCGGGGCTCGCGCTTCACCGCAGCGCGGAGCTTCTCAAGATGATCGCGCTTTGCACCGGAACTGAAGCTTAGCTGAGCGGCAGTGCGCTGGAGCAAAGGATGACCGGGAAAGCGCTCTACCCCCGTATTGGCGCAGGCCAGCGCTGCGTCTATGTCTCCGGCATCGAGCAATGCCTCCGCTCGGTTGCGGTACAGATCCGGTTGGTCAAAACCGAGGTTGAGCGCCTTCTGGTAAGCCGCGGCGGCTTCCTCAAAATCGCACTCCTGACGCAACAGCTGCGCGAGGGAATAATGCAGCCGGGGTGCCTTGGGGTTATGCGCGATACCTTTTTGGCAAAGCGCCAGGGCTTGCGCGACGTCGTTCTGCTTCTGCGCAATCGCCGCTGCAAGCTCCCAAAAGGGTGGCGCCTGGGGAGCAAGCTCTGTGGCCCTGGTGATGCAGCGCATCGCCTCTGGCCAGTTCTCCTGTTGATAATGCAGTCGTGCCAGGGCCTGCCAAACGTCGGGTGAATCAGGTGCCGATGCCAGCGCCTTCTGCAGCTGTTTTTCTGCCTCGTCAAAACGCGCCTGTTGGCGGAGGAATGCAGCGTAGGCTAGTAGCGCTTGTGGCTGTTGTGGAGACGCTGCGATCGCAGCCTGAAAGGTCCTGTCTGCGCCCACCACATCACCCGACTGCTGCTGCCCGAGAGCCAACAACTGCAAGGCATTTGCCTCCCCGGGCATCTGCTGTAAAAGCTGCTGGCACAGCTGCGCGCAGTCCGCACCTCTGCCCGCCCGCAGCATCTGGTGCGCCTGTTGTAATGACTGGCGGTAATTCGGGTTCACGGCGGCTTTGGGGTCCTTTTATCCGTTAAGTGATCTATAGAAAGATGCTTAATCCGCTTATTTTATCGTCAAACAAGGTTCAATAGTCGCCCACGAC
>NZ_CBFHZO010000112.1:0-6595 GCF_965660375.1 Congregibacter sp.
AAGACTCCGCTGGACACTCCAACCGACCTGTCCCTCTACGTCGCTGCCCAGGAGATCTCGCAGGGTAGACGTTGCATGCACCCGCACCAGAGTCGGCTCTGCGGCGCTGATGTCCCCAAGACTCAGGGCAATATGCAGCCCACCATGGGTGCGGTCACGGTAGGTGGCCAACTGAAAGGCGCCATAACGGGTGGAGATATCACCTTCGCGAACCCGCTCGATGGTTTGTTCATTGGCAATGCGGTAGTGAATAAGATCTGCCACAGTTCCGACCTTGAGTCCGTGCGTCGCGGCAAACGCCATCAGGGCCGGTCCGTCGGCAAGCTCTCCCTGCTCATCAAGCACGTCAGCGATCACCGCCGCGGGCGTAAGACCGGCTATGCGGGTGTAATCCACCGCCGTCTCCGTATGGCCCGCGCGGGTGAGCACCCCGCCCGCCTGCGCCGCCAAGGGAAAAATGTGCCCGGGCTGCACAATGTCCGCCGGTTCCGCCTGCGCCGCCACGGCCACCTGCACCGTATGCGCCCTGTCCGCCGCTGATATCCCGGTATCGATGCCCTTCGCAGCTTCAATAGAGAGCGTGAAATGAGAATTATCGCTCGCGTTACCGGCAACCATAGGCGGCAGATCCAACTGCTCGCAGCGTTCCTGGGTAAGCGCCAGACACACGAGGCCCCGGGCTTTACGGGCCATGAACGTCACATGCTCGGCCGAGCAGTGTTCCGCCGCTACCATGACGACGCCTTCGTTATTGCGCGCGTCCTTCTCATCTCTCTCGTCGAGGATGACGACCATGCGGCCCTGACGGAGATCGTCGAGGAGCTCACCCACGCTACTAATGTTTTGCTTGCTCATGCGCCTTTATCCAAATATCCGTTCTCTGCCAGGGTCTGGTAGTCGATGCCGCCCCCTGGACTCGCTGCCGCCGAGCCCTGCAGTAACCGCTCAAGGTAGCGAGCAATCACATCGACTTCGAGGTTCACGGGGCTACCCGGACTGTACTTCCCAAATACGGTTTCCGTCATGGTCTGGGGAATGATGTTGAGGTCGAAATTCGCCCCATGGACCGCGTTTACCGTCAGGCTGGTGCCATCAATACAGATGCTGCCCTTGTGGGCGATGTATTTTGCGAGCTCATCCGGTGCGCGCACCACCACGCGCCAGGATCTCGCATCTTCGACCATACTGACAATTTCACCAAGCCCGTCCACGTGACCACTGACAATGTGGCCACCGAGACGGCTCTGTGGCGTCAGGGACTTCTCAAGATTCACCGAGGACCCCTGGGACAGATTCCCCAGGGTCGTCAGGTTCAAGGTTTCGCGCGACACATCCGCCCAGAAGCCGTCTCCGGGCAGCTCGGTGACCGTCAGGCACACACCATTGGTGGCAATGCTGTCGCCGATACCCACATCGTCAAGGGATAGTTTCCCCGTGTGTATTCGCAAGCGCAGATCGCCGCCGCTGGGCTGCTGTGCTGCGACAGTGCCCACTGCCTGAATAATACCCGTGAACATACGATCACCCTGATGAACTACTGGTTACTTTGCTGGTTACTTTGCTGCTTACTTTGCTGATTGCTCTGATACTTACCGCTACGCGGGACTCCGCGGCGCGAAAACGAAGCGATGATCGTCACCAATCTGCCGACGATCCACCAACCTCAATCTGAGCGCCTCCGCCATTTGATCGAGCGGCAAGTCCAGCAACGGACGAGCGCGGCTACCCAAAAGGACCGGCGCCAGGTAGACAATGAGCTCGTCAGCCATGCCACTTCGCATAAACGCACCTGCCAAAGCGGGTCCGGATTCTAACAGAATCTCGTTGCATTCCCGCGCAGCCAGGACAGCCATTATTTCTACCGGTGCAATCCCCCCCTCCCCGCTCGACAGCACCATACGCGCCACAGCCTCTGGAAGGTGGGCCGAATCCGCGTCACTACCGTGAAGAAGCAAGCTGGGCTGGTCGCCTTGCAATACGGCGGCATGCGCCGGCGTACGCAGCTGCGTATCCGCAACGACCCGAAGGGCACGACGCTGCGGGGCGGGCAAAAGCTCGTCGCCAAATGCGCCGTCCCGCACCGTCAACGCGCAGTCATCCGTCAGCACGGTCCCCACGCCTGTGAGAATTGCGCAGCTCTCTGCACGGAGTTTTTGCACATCCAGGCGCGCCTGGGGTCCCGTGATCCACTGACTCTCCCCGGACGCCATGGCCGTTCGTCCATCCAGGGACATCGCCAGCTTGATGCGCAGTCGGGGCCTGCCGCAACGCTGGCGCTGCAGAAAACCAGGCAGCTGCAACTCCACCTGATCCGCCATCAGGCCTTCGCGCACTTCGACCCCAGCGGCCTGAAGATGACGAATACCGCCTCCATCCACTTTGGGATTGGGATCACGGAGCCCCACGACGACACTGGAAACACCAGCTGTTATCAGCGCATTACAGCAGGGCGGCGTCCGACCTATATGCGCACAGGGCTCCAGAGTCACATAGGCGGTAGAGCCCCGGGCGGCATCGCCGGCGGCCTTCAGCGCCACTACTTCAGCATGATCACCACCAGCGGGTTGGGTAAAACCCTCGCCGACCACGATCGAGTCCCTTACCAGCACGCAACCCACATGGGGATTGGGACGTGCCCAGTACTTACCCCGCTCCGCAACGCGCAGCGCACGGGCCATAAACTGATGGTCGTCTGCGTTGGGTGTTTCGCTGAGCATTGCACCGGCCATCAGGCAAAAGACGCCTCAGGCGTCGCTGTCGGCGGGAGGAATCGCAGTGGCGAGTTGTCGTTCCGGTTCGGCCTGCAGTCGTTCGATGGCGGCCTGAAATTCAGCAATATCTTCGAAACTTCGATAAACCGACGCAAAGCGGACATAGGCGACTTTGTCCAGCTCTTTGAGGCTGTCCATCACCAGCTCCCCGAGTACCCGGGAGTTAACCTCCCTCTCACCGGTAGCGCGAAGTTTTTGTTTGATGTGGCTGATCTCTGCCTCAATCAACTCCACAGACACAGGACGCTTTTCCAGCGCGCGGAGAAACCCGGCACGCAGCTTGTCTTCATTGAAGGGTTCGCGACTGCCGTTTTGCTTGATGACCCGGGGCATGACAAGTTCGGCCTGCTCATAGGTCGTAAAACGCTCCTTGCAGGACAGGCACTCGCGCCGACGACGCACCTGGGCCCCGTCAGTCACCAGGCGGGAGTCGATCACTTTGGTGTCGTCATCCGAGCAAAACGGACAGTGCATGTGAGGAGGCCTCAGTTGCTGTGTATGTTGCTGCGTGTTTGGTTTTGGCTCGCGCCCTGACTCAGGCAGCGACCGCCGACCCGGCTGCGGGACGTTCACCGTAGACCGGAAAGCGCGCGCAAATAGCCAGCACTTTGGTCTTCACAGCAGCGATGGTTGCTTCGGCGTCGCCCGACTCCAGTGCTTCCAGGACATCACACATCCAGTTGGTGAGCTCCCTGGTTTCCTTTTCACCAAATCCGCGGGTAGTAATCGCCGGCGTGCCCACCCGCAATCCCGAGGTAATAAAGGGTGAGCGCGGGTCGTTGGGCACCGCGTTTTTGTTTGCGGTGATGTTTGCAGCCTCCAGGGCGGCGTCTGCATCTTTGCCCGTGTAGGGCTTGCCGATGAGGTCTACCAACATCAGGTGATTGTCTGTGCCACCGGACACGATGTTAATTCCACGCTCCATAAAGGTCGCAGCCATAGCCCGGGCGTTCGCCACCACCTGCTCCTGGTAAGCCACGAAGTCCGGCTGCTGCGCCTCGAGGAAGCTGACGGCTTTTGCGGCGATAGCGTGCATGAGAGGACCGCCCTGACCGCCGGGAAAAACCGCAGACTGGAACTTCTTTTCCAGCGCTTCATTGGCCCTGGCCAGGATGATGCCACCCCGCGGCCCGCGGAGAGTTTTGTGCGTTGTCGAAGTCACCACATCGGCGTAGGGGACCGGATTGGGATACACCCCCGCCGCCACAAGACCGGCAACATGGGCCATATCGACCAGCAGGTAAGCGCCCACCTCGTCGGCAATGGCACGGTAACGGGCCCAGTCCACCACGCGGCTGTAAGCCGAGAAGCCACCAATAATCATGGCGGGCTTGTGCTCCCGCGCGAGGGCGTCAATCTGGTCGTAATCGATCTCGCCAGTGGCGTTATCCAGGCCGTATTGCACCGCGTTGTAATGCTTGCCGGAGAAATTGGGCTTAGCGCCGTGGGTCAGGTGACCGCCGTCCGCCAGGCTCATACCTAAAATAGTGTCTCCCGGTTTGACCAATGCCTGAAACACAGCGGAATTGGCCTGGGAGCCGGAGTGAGGCTGCACGTTCGCGTAGTCCGCGCCAAACAGCGCTTTGGCACGCTCTATGGCGAGCTCCTCCGCTTTGTCTACAAACTCACAACCACCGTAGTAGCGCTTACCGGCATAGCCTTCTGCGTACTTATTCGTCAGCACCGAACCCTGTGCCTGCAACACACGGGGGCTGGCGTAGTTCTCGGAAGCGATAAGCTCGATGTGCTCTTCCTGACGACGCTCCTCGTCACAGATGGCGGAAAACAGGGCGTCATCGAAGCCCTCAATGGACATGGCATCGTCAAACATGGCGATCTCTCCTGATGCGCTCAAAGATAGGAAAGGCGAGATTTTAACCGAAAGCCGGCATCTGGCCTATCTCGACCGCGCTTTTGTTAGAATCCGCGCGTTCAAACAGAGGGAACACACCCAGCTATGGCACAGTACGTCTACAGCATGAATCGTGTGGGCAAGGTCGTCCCACCGAAGAAAACCATTCTCGAGAACATCTCGCTATCGTTTTTTCCCGGCGCAAAGATTGGTGTGCTGGGTCTTAACGGCTCCGGAAAATCGACGCTCCTGAAGATCATGGCGGGTCTGGACACGGATATTCTGGGTGAGGCTCGCCCCCAGCCCGACCTCAAAATCGGCTACCTGCCTCAGGAGCCGCAGCTGGATCCCGCCAAGGATGTCCGCGGCAACGTCGAAGAGGGGCTGAGCGACGCACTGGATGCGCTGGCAGGCCTGGAAAAAGTCTATGCCGACTACGCGGAACCCGACGCCGATTTTGATGCCCTCGCGAAGGAACAGGCACGCCTTGAAGACATTATTCAGGCCACGGATGCACACAATATCGATCATCGTCTGGAGGTAGCCGCCGACGCCCTGCGCCTCCCCCCCTGGGACGCCGATGTGAGCACGCTCTCCGGTGGCGAGCGTCGCCGGGTGGCGCTGTGCCGCCTGCTACTCTCCGGGCCGGACATGCTGCTGTTGGACGAGCCTACCAACCACCTCGATGCAGAGAGCGTCGCCTGGCTGGAGCGCTTCCTGGAGGATTTTCCCGGTACCGTGGTCGCCATCACCCACGACCGCTACTTTCTGGACAACGCCGCGGGCTGGATACTGGAGCTGGACCGCGGCCGCGGCATTCCCTACGAGGGCAATTACTCCGACTGGCTCAATGCCAAGGAGCAGCGACTGGAGCAGGAGCAGCGCCAGGAAGCCTCGCACCAGAAAGCCATCAAAGCGGAGTTGGAGTGGGTGCGCAGCAACCCCAAGGGCCGCCAGGCCAAGAGCAAGGCACGTTTGGCGCGCTTTGAAGAGCTCCAGTCCCAGAATTTTCAGAGCCGCAACGAAACCAACGAGATATACATTCCCCCGGGGCCCCGCCTGGGCGACAAGGTCCTCGAGATACAGAATCTTCGCAAGACCTACGACGATCGCCTGCTCTTTGAAGACCTGACGCTCTCCGTGCCCAAGGGCAGCATCGTCGGGATCATCGGTGCCAATGGCATGGGCAAGTCCACCCTGTTCCGGCTGATCAACGGCGAAGAACAGCCCGATGCGGGGACCATTGAACTCGGTGAAACGGTCAAGCTTGCCTACGTGGACCAGTCCCGGGAAGATCTCGCAGGCGAGAAGACGGTGTGGGAAGAAATTTCCGACGGCCATGACATCATGAATATCGGCGGTTACGAGGTAAACTCCCGCTCCTATGTCGGTCGCTTCAACTTCAAGGGCGCCGACCAGCAAAAATATGTCAAAGACCTCTCCGGTGGTGAGCGCAATCGCCTCCACCTCGCCAAGCTGTTGAAGCAGGGCGCAAACATGCTTCTCCTGGACGAACCCACCAATGATCTCGATGTGGAGACGCTCCGCGCACTGGAGGAGGCAATCCTGGCCTTCCCGGGCTCGGCCATGATCATTTCCCACGATCGCTGGTTCCTGGACCGGGTTGCCACCCACATTCTTGCCTACGAAGACGATGGGGGCGTGGTGTTTCACGAGGGGAATTACAGTGATTATGAAGAAGACCGACGCCAGCGTATGGGCGCTGCGGCAGACCAACCGCAGCGGCTTCGCTACCGCAAGCTAAAATAGCGTTTGCAGCTGAGGTAGGCTGTGATTCAATGCGGTTTAGATTGTGTATCAGGGAGTAGATGATGAGTGATTTTCCCGGGGAGCGCCGCGAGTTTTCCCGCGCAAAAATCGATCTCCCGGTGGAGATTCACCAGGGCGGCAGCGTCTGGAATCAACGACTTATCGATATTTCCGTGGCCGGTGTATCTACTGACCAGCCGGA
>NZ_CBFHZO010000113.1:0-43222 GCF_965660375.1 Congregibacter sp.
GCTCGTGGCAATCACCGCTGAGCCATCTACGCCTACGCCATTGATGGCTACGCTTTTTGGCGCCGTCGGCGGCATTCTGGTGGTGTTCTCTATCATCACCCTGGACAAGCTGAAGATTGACGATCCCGTAGGTGCGATCTCTGTACACGGTGTGGTCGGTCTGTTGGGTCTGCTCCTGGTTCCCGTCACCAACGACGGATCCAGCTTCAGCGGCCAGCTCATTGGTGCGGCCACTATCTTTGGCTGGGTGTTTGTCACCAGCTTCATTGCTTTCTTCGCGATCAAGACCGTCATGGGTATCCGGGTCACGGAAGAAGAGGAATACGAGGGCGTGGATCTCTCCGAGTGTGGTCTTGAAGCCTACCCGGAATTCGTTTCAGCCAAGTAAGCAACAATCTTGCGGGCGCATTATTTCAATGCGTTTTTTGGGGGCCCTCTGGGCCCCCTTTTTTTTGCTCGAGCCGATCCCCGCCAGCTATGATCAGAACTGGTACTGCAGTCCTACCGACGCGGTACGCGGCTTGTTGGGTCGTGCTCCTTCCGGTTGCCGCGACACGATGGATCGCTCGTCAAAGACGTTCTCGAACTTCACGAATACCACCGCATCATCAGTGACTGCGTAGCGGCTGATGAGGTCCGTAACGAGCAGGTCCTCTGTGCGGTTAAAGGGATTGCTGTCCGTGTTGCAACCGATGGTCACGCAGGTTTCATCGATGTACTTGATCACGGCGTAGCTGTCCCAGTTCATCGCTGTCTCAAGGCCCAGGCGCAGGCTGAGGGTGTTTTCCGGGACCGCTGCCAGGGTGTCACCGTCGCTGAACCCTTCTTCTACGTTATCGCTGCTGATGGCGGCGTCGGTGTAGGTGTAGGCGAGATCGATGGGGGCGTTCATGTCGCCAAAGTTCAGCACGGTGCTTGCTTGAAGTTCCACGCCCTGAATGACCGCCTGCCCCGTAGTGAAGGCGCCCGCCGTCGCGCCATTACTGCAGGGGTTGGCGTTGGAGCAGTTTTCGGTTTTGTTATCGAAGTCGCTATAAAAAGCGATAGCCTCCAGGAACCAGCTGCCGCGATAGCGGATTCCCGCCTCCCAGTTCACACTGGTTTCCGGTTCTTCGAACTCCTGCGCGCCGCCGCCCAGGGGCGAGAATCCGCGATGGACGCCCGCCAGTGCCTGCCATTGATCAGACAGGTCGTAGGTAAAGGATGCGCCGGGCAACCACTCCTGAGAGTTGTTGGATCTTCGACTGGGGTCCGTCTCGCGATCCGGGTCAGAGAACTGACGACGGCTGCTGTCCACGTCCTCGTAGCGCAGTGCCAGATTCAGATTGAGCGCGCCGCTCAACTGCCAGCTGTCCATAAGCCATGCGGACATGGCCTGCGCATCCTCCAGGCGGTTATCGCCACCCACCGGCTCAACGCGTCCCGAGAGAACCAGCTCGCCGTTGATCTGGTCGTAAACCTCGATGGGTTGGTAGCGGTCCATCTCGTCTTCATGAAGACGCAATCCATAGCTTAAGTTGTGGTCGCCCAGACTGTGATCAAGATTCAACTCAACCCCGCGGGACTCGTAGTCGCGATTGTTGTGCTTGTAGCCAAGTCCGAACACATCCGCCTCGCCATCGAGTATGGCCTGAGCGCCGGCGTCACCGGCGTTCGCTGCACGCACAAAGGAATTACCGCCGGAAAGTTTGAACCAGTCCCGGGAAAAGTTGTTTTGGTAGGCCGTTACCGAGAGTGCCAGGTCATCGCTGAGCTGCAGACCGTAGCGGAGGTTAAAGCCGGCGTGATAATTGTTCATTTCGTCGATGGATGACAGGCCGTAGCGGCGGTCTTCATTGGTGGCGAAGTCAGCATCCGTGAGACCGAGATAGGTTTCGTCTGAGGTTTCATTGGAGTACTGCGCCTTGAACAACAGAGACTGACGCTCGCCGGTCCAGGACAGCTTTACGAGATAGTCCTCGATGTCGTAACCGCTATCGTTGCCCCGGTCGATTTCCTTGAAACCGTCGCTGCGTCGCTGAGCCGTCTCTACGAGGTAACCGAAATCGCCATATTGCCCGCCAAAGTTTGCCAACAGGTCCTGCTCGCCGTTCTGGCCAACGCGAAGATCGAGGTTGCCCGTGACCATGTCTGGAATAGGCGTGGACACCATATTGATGACACCCCCCGTAGTCTGGGGGCCATAGCGAAGCAGCGGCGCACCCTTGAGTACCTCAGCGCTGTGCATACGCATGGCCGTGGGAAAGTAATAGGCCGCGGGGTTGGAGTAGGGGGCCGGCGCGATCATCACGCCATCTTCCATGAGCGTAATTTTGGATGAACGCTCGGAGGTGGCCCCGCGGATGCCGATATTTGGACGAAGCCCGTAGCCGTCTTCCTCACGGATGTAGGTGCCAGGTACGGTTTTCAGCAGCTGATTGATGTCGTTGGCAAATTCAATGCGAAACTGCTCCTCGCTGACCAGGGCCGCAGATCCGGGCAGCGCGCGAACTTCATCGGCGTCAGCAAAGATGAAGACTTCTTCCACTACCGATGACTGCGCATCGATGATGGCGGCGGGGTTCGCAGTCTGAGCGGCCCCAAGAGGGCCGCTGGAAAGCAGCGTTGCCGATAGCGCCAGGGCCAGAGGGGCAACGCGAAAGCGGGTGTTGCTGTGGTTCATCAAACGCTCCAAACATTACGCAGAAAATATAGTAGTAAAGAGTCTTGGATGATAATGATCGAATGCTAACTATACAAGCAATAAGAATCATTCTCGTTACGATTTGTGGTTTTGCCCCCATATCCCTGTAGCCAGGGAGAAAAATGGCCTCGAACATCAGAAGACAGAAAAAGCCCGACTTCAGCGCTGCTTGCAGCAGGATGCCTTGAGTCCCTATCATCGACCATTACGTCGCCAATAGAGCATTGCTGCTATGAAACTTATTACCGCGATCATCAAGCCGTTCAAACTCGATGATGTCCGATCGGCACTCGCCGAGGTCGGAGTGCAGGGCATTACCGTGACCGAAGTGAAAGGCTTTGGCCGCCAAAAGGGCCATACGGAACTGTATCGTGGCGCTGAATACGTGGTGGATTTCCTGCCCAAGGTAAAGGTGGAAGTCGCGGTGGGAGATGAGCAGCTCGATAGCTCCGTGGAGGCCATCGTCTCCGCTGCGGATACGGGAAAGATCGGCGATGGCAAAATTTTTGTTTCCAGCCTCGAGGAAGTGATCCGCATTCGTACTCGGGAAACCGGTGAGGAGGCTATTTAAGTCCCGGCACCGTCCAACTCCTCGCCCGTGAGCGACAGTCCCCATGAGAATCCCCCGGAGCCTGGCAACGCATCCACGCCGCCCGGTGGTTTTGCCAGCATCGAACGTGCTTTTCTCCGGCTTACTTTTTGGCAGACACTGCTGTCTCTCGCAGGCGTATTCACGGGCGGTGTCGCCCTCTATGCCGCCCTGGGTGAGTCCGAGGCGGTGCGTCAGCAAACCGCAGCGACGGTGTGGCCCTATGTGCAGTTGACGATTCGGGATTTTGTCCAGGATGATAAGGCCGCATTTTCTCTGGAGCTGAGCAATTCCGGTGTCGGCCCCGCAAAAATGCGTGAAATGCAGCTGCTCATTGATGGCGAGGTCTATCGCGACTGGCGCGCGGTGCTCACATCATTCCTCGATGAGGAGTTTGCGCAGGGCGTGCGCTATGGTCGCAGCGACGTCACCGGTCGCGTGCTGTCACCGGGAGAAACACTGACCTCCTTTCATACGACTGATCGGGTGGTTGTGGAGGGCATGCAGGCCGGGATTTACTCCGGACGAGTGAGCCTCAGTTACTGCTACTGTTCCATTTTTGATGACTGCTGGAATGCCCAAATCAGCGCCGTGGGAGGACCGGAGCCGTCTCCGGTGGAAGAGTGCCCGGTGTATGGCGAGGATCGCTTCAGCAACTAACGGGTCAGTCCTCAGCTCCAATCTTTAGCCTGTAGTTTTTTTAGCCCTTGGCGTGGGTCCCTAAGCGACTCTCCAATGCGTCCACCGCCGCCGGGAGCTCACCGATGCTGCCAATAATGCCATGGGGCGCATAGTCTTCTTTATTCTGGGTGTGGGGCCAGCGCGCGGCGTCGGCATTCAACCAGATAGCATGCATTCCGACCCGCAGGGCCCCCAGGATGTCGTGCTCGGGGTTATCGCCCACATGGAGAATTTCCTCGGCCTTGACGCCCGTTCTTTCTATCGCCGCATGAAACATGTCCGGCGCGGGTTTGCTGGCACCGATTTCCTCCGCAAGAAAGGCAAAGTCAAAATATTCGCCGGCATCGGTTTTGTAGACATCCGCATTACCGTTGGTGAGGGCGCCCAGGCAAAAGCGTCCCGTCAGGCTTTCCAGGACCTCCAGAGCTTCTGCGTAAAGCTCCACCCGCTGTCGCTCCATTAGGAAAGCCGCAAATGCCTGCTGTGCGCCAATCTTTGCGGACTCGTCGTCAAAGCCAGCGGCGCGTTGGAGCTCTTCCAGAAAACGCTGACGAATCGCGGTGACATTGTGGGTTAGTTCCGGGTGCGCTTTCCAGACCCGCTTTTTGAGTTCCCATAGCTCCTCGTGTCCGATGGTATCGATGGCGCCAGGGCGGTGTTCGAGGAGCCATTGTCGTTGGGCCTTCTCTGCACGCAGCAGCGCAGGTTCCACATCCCATAGGGTGTTATCCAGATCAAAGGTCACCACCTTGATAGTCACTGCTTGTCATCATCCTTTTGTTTCCGCGCCCGGGGGTGGGCGCCGTCGTACACCTTGGCAAGGTGCTGAAAATCCAGGTGCGTATAGATTTGTGTGGTAGAGATATCACTGTGTCCCAGCAGTTCCTGCACGGCGCGCAGATCGCCACTGGACTCCAGCAGATGGCTCGCAAAAGAATGCCTCAGCATATGGGGATGGACGTCGCGACCCAGGCCGTTGCGCTCCGCCAGGAGTTGAACGCGGGACTGAATGGAGCGCTCGCTGATACGCTGGCCGCGACTGCTGAGAAACAGGGCCTGTTCAGCATCGCTGACCGGCGTGGGCCGGTGGTGCAGGTAGGCTTCGATGGCCGCGGTAGCGGCACTGCCCACGGGCACGGTCCGCGTTTTGCTTCCCTTACCCGTAACGGATATCAGACTCTGACTGCGATCAATGTCGTGAAGATTCACAGCGCGCAGTTCCGCAAGGCGTAAGCCGGAGGAGTAGAAAAGCTCCGCCATGGCCAGATCCCGAAGCTGCAGCGGGTCATCGCCATCGGCGCGCAGGTAGATCCCCACCTGATCGGCCTCGAGAGTGCCCGGGAGTTTGCGTCGTTTACGGGGCGCCTGCACCGCCAGAGCCGGGTTGCGTCGCCGCCCGGTATCATTGCTTTCCCACTGGAAATAGGCCCGCAGCGCTGAAAGTTGCCGTTGCAGGCTGTTGGATGCAAGCCCCCGGCGGTGCCCCTGGGCCAGCCACTGCCGCACGTGGCTTTCCTGAACATCACTACAGGTTTTGAGGGCCTGCGCCTCGCAAAAGGACTGAAAGCTGCTGAGGTCCCGCTGGTACGCCGCCACCGTGTGGGGAGAGAGTCGGCGTACACCGCGCAGATAATCGAGAAAGGCAGTTATCCGCTCATCCAGGCTCGCCGATGCAGAGGCGTCGCCTACCATGGTCTAGGAGGGATCGATCCGTTTGAGGAGTCCTGCGATGACTTCCGCGGCAAACTCCAGAAACAGGGTTCCCATCTCGCCGTCGTAGTGACTCGCATCGGAGCTTCCCACCGAAAGAGCGCCCAGCGCTTTACCCTCATTCTCGATGAGCGCAATGGCCGCAGAGCCTACCAGCGTGGCGCCGGGAAATAAAAACTCAAAGTCATCGGCGCGCAGGGCACCGCACCCGGCGTTGCCCCGAACCAGCAGTGCCCCAAGCTTGCCCTTGAGCTGTGACTCCGGAACTCGTCGCACGGAGCCCTTGTGCTCTCCAGCGTCTTCGAACAGTGTCAGGCTTGCATATTCGATATCAAAAATATCGCGAAGCACGCGAATAAGTGCAGCTTCGAGTTCATCGACGGTTGTGGCGGGAAGTAAACCGAGTACCAGCTGTCGCGTATCCGCAAACATCTGGTCGTTGTCCTTAGCCGTGCTTCCAAGGTCCCGGAGGCGATGACGAAGATCCACGTTGCGATCGCGAAGCACGCTGACCTGCCTCTCCACCAGAGACACCGCCGCACCCGTAGCATGGGGAACTTCAATAAGTCCCAAAAGCTCCGGGTTCTTTTGAAAATAGTCCGGGTTCTGAACCAGAAAATCTCGAATATCGTCTTCGTCCACGCGTCTGTCTGCCTCTTGTGGTCAGGTGGCTGGATGGCTTGCCGGCCGCAAGCCCGGTGTAAAAAAGGCCCGGTGCTACAGTCTTATGGTGCCTTCGAAGCTGATCGCGGTGGGGCCGGTCATAAGCACCGATTTGCCGTCGCCCTGCCACTGAACGGTCAGCTTACCCCCGGTCAATTCCACTGTCACTCTGTCATCGAGCCAGTCCATGCGTTGGCCGTACACGACGGCAGCGCAGGCGCCGGAACCGCAGGCTTCCGTTTCGCCAACGCCACGCTCGAACACGCGAAGCCGCACGTTTTGCCGATCCACGATCTCCAGAAAACCGGCGTTGGCGCCTTCCGGAAAGTCCTCATGGCTGCGCATGGCTTCGCCGAGTCGCTCGAGGCTTCCATCGTTGACATCACTGACCCGCAAAACAGCATGAGGATTACCCATGGAAAGCGCGCCCACGCGGAGCTGTTCGCCCGCGGCAGTGAGATCATACTCGGGTGCGGGCTGGTCACGTAAAAAAGGTATCTCTGCGGGGGTAAAAACCGGTGGCCCCATATTCACCTCAACCGCGTGATTATCCATCAGGCTCAAGGTCATCAGGCTACTGCCGGTCTCTACGACCATTTTATTGAGATGCGTCAGTCGCCGGTGACGAACGAAGCGTGCGAAGCATCGCGCCCCGTTACCGCACTGGCCCGCCTCGCTGCCGTCCGCATTAAAAATGCGATAGCGAAAATCCGCCGCAGGTTGTTCCGGCGGCTCTACCAGCAGCACCTGATCACAGCCGACCCCGCGACGGCGATCAGCAATACGCCGGATATCCCGGGGTCTGAGCTTGATCCGCTGACTGATGGTGTCGATCATGACGAAATCGTTGCCTGCGCCATGCATTTTTGTAAACTTAACCGGCATCTTATTGTTGTGACTCCGCTGGTGAATCTCCCGCTTTTGGTCTCTTTTTGGTTTGTGTGGATCTATTGTGGCAGGCGGTGTTCGCCGCGGAGCAGATCCTCGATGCTCTCCCGCTCCCGTACGAGGTGCGAATTCTTGCCGTCTATCATAACTTCTGCGGCGCGGGGACGGGTGTTGTAGTTAGAGCTCATCACAAACCCGTAGGCACCCGCGCCGTGGATGGCGAGGAGGGAGCCCGCCGCCAATGGCAGTTCACGATCTTTGCCTAGAAAGTCGCCGGTCTCACAGACCGGGCCCACAATATTCCAGGTCCGGGTTGGCTCATTGCTGGGGCCCGTTGTTTGAATATCTACCCAGGCCTCATAGAGGGCAGGCCGGATGAAGTCGTTCATGGCGGCATCCACCAGGGCAAAGCTGTGGGCGTCTGTCTCTTTGGTGTAATGCACCCGGGTAAGAAGAACGCCGGCGTTGGCCACTATGGAGCGCCCGGGTTCGAACACCAGGCAGAGCTCCCGGTCACCCAGGGCCTCGCGTACCGCGGCAATGTAGTCGGCGATGGCAGGGGGCTCTTCATCTTTGTAACGCACACCGATGCCGCCGCCGAGATCCAGGTGATGTATGCGGATGCCTTCGGCTTCGAGCGTGTCGACCATCAGTAACAGTTGTCGCAATGATTCCAGCAACGGTGCCATGTCCACCAGTTGGGAGCCGATGTGGCAGTCCAGCCCTATGGCGTCGATGTTGGGCAGTGTTTTGGCACGGCGCAGCATGGCCATGGCGATATCGGTGGCCACGCCAAACTTGTTTTCCCGAAGACCGGTAGAGATGTAGGGGTGAGTGCCGGCATCTACATCGGGATTGACCCGTACGGACACGGGAGCGCGCTTGCCCAGTTCCGCGGCAACGCTTTGTAACACCTCAAGCTCCGCTTCAGACTCGACATTGAAGCACCGAATACCCAGCTCCAGGGCGCGGCGCATTTCGTCCCGCCGCTTTACTACCCCGGAGAACACCACCTTGCCGGGATCGCCCCCCGCAGCCAGTACGCGCTCCAGCTCGCCCATGGACACGATGTCAAAGCCGGCGCCCTGCCGGGCCAGGGTGTCGAGGACCGCAAGATTGGAATTCGCCTTGACGGCGTAGCACACCAAATGCTCGCAGCCTGATAGGGCGTCGTGGTATGCCCCTAATGCGGCTTCCATGGCTGCGCGGGAATAGACGTAGCAAGGTGTGCCGTACTCCTCAGCCAGTGCCTCGCAGTCCAGTTCTTCGGCAAACAACCGTTTCTCGCGGTAGGAAAACCCCATAGCTGCCTAGTCCTCCGATCCGGTGGATGAACGGGCGCTGCCGGGGAGCGTCGGTATCGCCAACTGCGCGCTTTGTGGCTCTTCTGGCTGCGGCTGATAGAGCGGGCCCATCTGCCCGCATCCCCCAAGGAAGGGCAATAGAGCGGTTAGTAGCAGGCCTGATGGCAATAGCGCTGTTTCAGGGGCATGTCTCTTGCGGCAAGGAAATATCAAGGGAGCGTTCCTGTTTCTATTCGGGTTGTCTATAGGGATTTGGCGTATGGCCTGACCAGGTAACGTTGTTCGCCGAGTCGCAGGCGGAAGTCGCGCGGTAAACCGCAAGCACCGCCAAAATGCAAAGGAGCAAAGACCTCAAGTATAAACGCCCGCTGCCTCTGCTAGCGACTCACCAGGCGGGTCGCGGCTTCAGTGGCGGCGACTGTGACCTGCGCGGGTGCGGTACCACCCAGATGATCCCGCGCTGCCACCGAGCCCTCGACTGTAAGCACATCGAACACGTCTTCGCGGATGAGTTCGCTAAAGCTCTGCAGTTTGTCGAGAGACATGTCCGCAAGATCTACTTTCCGGCTGATGCCTTCGGCCACGGCCCTTCCCACCACCTCGTGTGCATCGCGAAAAGGCAGTCCCCTGCGCACGAGATAATCGGCGAGATCCGTGGCGGTTGCGAAGCCTGCCCGGGCCGCCTCCCGGAGACGTTCCTCCCGGGGCTTGATGTGCGGAACCATGTCCGCAAAGGCGCGCAGGCAATCCAGAACGGTATCAATACAGTCAAAAAGAGGCTCTTTGTCCTCCTGATTGTCCTTGTTATACGCCAGTGGCTGAGATTTCATCAGGGTCAGCAGTGCCACCAGATGGCCGTTCACCCGGCCCGTCTTTCCCCGCACCAACTCGGGTACGTCGGGATTTTTCTTCTGGGGCATGATGGAGGAGCCGGTGCAGAAACGGTCCGGTAGCTCCACAAATTGAAATTGCGCCGAGGTCCAGAGCACCAGCTCCTCACTCATGCGGGACAAATGGGTAAGGATCAGCGCCGAAGCGGCGGTGAATTCGATGGCGAAGTCTCTGTCGGAAACCGAGTCGAGGGAGTTTCGTGTGGGCTGATCAAAACCGAGGGCATCGGATGTTCGCGCGCGATCAATGGGGAACGTTGTGCCCGCCAGCGCCGCGGCCCCCAGGGGACACTGGTTCATGCGCGCGCGACAGTCTGCGAGGCGACTGTAGTCTCGCTCCAGCATCTCATTCCAGGCCAGCATATGGTGTCCAAAGGTAACCGGCTGTGCGCCCTGGAGATGGGTAAAGCCGGGCATCACCGTTGCTGCATGACTGTGAGCCAATCCCACCAGCCCCTTTTGCAGTCGTGTGAGTTCTTCGCTGATGGCGTCAATGGCGTCTCGCAGGTACAAACGTATGTCGGTGGCCACCTGATCGTTGCGCGAGCGGCCCGTGTGCAGCTTTTTACCCGCGTCACCAATGAGGGCAGTAAGCCGTGCCTCGATGTTCATGTGCACGTCTTCGCGCTCCACCGACCAGGGGAATTCGCCGCTGTCGATTTCCTTCTGCACGGCGGCAAGGCCTCCTTGTATGGCCTCATGTTCCTCTGCACTCAGAATGCCAGCCCCCGTTAACATTTGTGCGTGCGCCAGGGAGCCGCGGATATCCTGGGCCGCCATGCGCTGGTCGAAGCTCACGGAGGCCGTAAACCGTTGCACGAAGCTGTCCGTCGCCTCGCTGAAACGGCCGCCCCAAAGGCTGGGGTTGTCGCTGTGATCCGACATACTATGGGTGTTCCTTTTGCTGTGGTATTCCGCCGGGCTGCTGCTTGTCCCGGTTGAAAAGGCGTGCAAGTATATCAGCGCACAACGGGATTTTTTCGGCGTTACCAGAGCGTTTGTTCCTGCACGGCACGCGGTCGTCAATGTTTGGAGGTCTAGCATGCAGCACCCGGGGCCCCCGGCGTCCGATGAGGCCGCCCCGCACGAGAACGGGTTTTTTATCCCCGATCTTTGTGCGCCCCCGGCGGTGTTTCTGGCCGTGCTTCTTGCACAGCTGGTGGTGTTGCTCCATGTGCTGGCCCTGGGGCCCCTGGCAGCCTTTGACTGGCGAGCCCTGGGTACAGGATCGTTTTTTGTGCAGTGGAATACTCTCCTTTGTATCGCCTTGATTTGCCGCATGCGCGGGCGCTTGCTGCCCATGACGCCGGCAACGGCAACCGCCGTGTGCCTGGTACTGGTGCTGGTGGTGAGTACGCTGTCCAGCGTGCTGGTATACCGTTTTTATCCTCTGCTTGGGCCCCAAAGCGGCGGGCTTCTTGATTGGGTGCTACGCAACGCACTGTTGGCGTTGATTCTGGCGGCAACGGTGCTGCGCTACGCTTACCTCCAGCAACGGGTGGCTTTTCAACAGCGGAGTGAATTGCAGTTGCGTCTGGATGCGCTCCGGGCGCGCATTCGCCCTCACTTTTTATTCAATACCCTCAACAGCATTGCCAGCCTTATTGCTGTGCAGCCGGATCTCGCTGAACAGGCGATCGAGGACGTTGCGGAGCTTTTTCGCGCGGCTCTGTCATCTGGAGACCGGGACAGCAGCCTGGGCGAGGAGTGCCATCTGTGCGAACTTTATCTGAAGATTGAGCAGTTGCGACTGAGGGATCGCCTCGCCGTGGCGTGGGAGATAGACCCTTCACTCAAGGCGGTGGCGCTCCCTGCCCTGTTACTGCAGCCGCTGGTGGAAAACGCGGTATATCACGGGATTTCCCAGCTCCCCAAGGGGGGGGAAGTGAGTATTCGCGCCTGGCGAGAATCCTCGATGTTGCATGTCGAAGTACAGAATCCCTTACCCCAGCGCGCGGTGAATCGCTCCGGGGGGAACCGCATGGCGCTGGATAACATCCGTCAGCGTCTGGATGCGCAGTACCGTGCGTCGGCGTCGCTCAGGGTTGGAGCCAGAGAGAATGTGTACAGCGCGCGCATCAGTATTCCCCTTGAGCGGGGACTGACATCGTGAAAATTGTGGTTGTTGACGACGAGCCCCTGGCGCGGCAGCGGTTGCTGCGGCTGTTGCAGAGACTGCGACCGGAGGCCCAATGCTTTGAGGCGGATAACGGCTTAGAGGCTCTTGCGCTGGTGCGTGCCGAGCAGCCACAGATAGTGCTGCTGGATATCCGCATGCCGGAGATGGATGGTGTCGAGGTGGCGGGGCATTTACTGGATGAGCCCGCAGCGCCCGCGGTGATCTTTTGTACCGCCTATGATGAATACGCTCTGGCCGCTCTTCAGCATCATGCCATTGCCTATTTACTCAAGCCCGTGCGCGAAAAGGAGCTTGAAGGCGCTCTCAAGGCAGCAGTCCGGGTGAATCGTGCCCAGTTGGATTCCCTGGGTGTTGCTGGTGCCGGTCGGGAGGAGGTGGTCAGCGCGGGACATCGCGGGATCGAAACCCTGCCGGTGGCGGATGTCCGGTGTTTTCTGGCGGAGGACAAATATGTGCGCGCCTGCGCACCGTCCGGGGATATCCTGTTGAGTGAATCTCTCAAGGAGCTGGAGCTTGAGTTCGAGGCGCGGTTTTTGCGGGTCCATCGCAACGCGCTTGTGGCGAGGGCGCATATCGCACGCCTGATGCGCTCTGATGATGGCTGGGTAGTCGAGCTCGACGATGTGAGCCCGCGGCCCCAGGTAAGCCGTCGGCATCTCAGTGAGATTAAGGCTGCATTGACGGGGTGAGTCTCGCTGTCCGAATGCTATGATTGGGTTTTTTTTACCCTGTTGAGTTTTCATGCCTGCTGACGTCGTAATTGCTACCCGAGAAAGCCCGCTTGCCCTCTGGCAGGCCTATTTTGTCCGTGACACGCTGCTGGAGACCCACCCCGGCATCACCGTGGAGCTGCTGGGTATGACCAGCCGCGGTGATCAGATTCTGGATGTTCCCCTCGCCAAGGTGGGGGGCAAGGGCCTCTTTGTAAAAGAGCTGGAAACCGCGCTTCTTGATGGTCGGGCGCACATCGCCGTGCACTCCATGAAAGATGTTCCCATGGAGTTTCCCGAAGGTTTGGAGCTTGCGGTGATCTGCGAGCGCGAAGAGCCTGCGGACGCTTTTGTGAGCAACCGCTATGAAAATCTGGATGCCCTGCCCGCCGGTGCCATCGTTGGTACCTCCAGCCTTCGACGGGAATGTCAGCTGCGCGCCAACCGCCCGGATCTCGAAGTGCGTTTTTTGCGAGGCAATGTAAATACCCGTCTCCGCAAGCTCGACGATGGTGAATACGACGCGATTATTCTGGCCTGCGCCGGACTCATCCGTCTGGAAATGGGGGAGCGTATCCGAGCGCGCATCCCCGTGACGGATTCTCTCCCTGCGGGGGGGCAGGGTGCCGTCGGCATCGAGATTCGCAGTGATGACACCGCGACCCGGAAACTTCTCGAGCCTCTCCACCATGGCCCCACGGCGGAACGGGTGCTGGCGGAGCGGGCTTTGAATCGTCGGCTGCAGGGGGGCTGCGAAGTGCCCATCGCCTCCTATGCCGTCCATGAAGGGGATCAGCTGTGGTTGCGGGGACTCGTGGGACGACCCGACGGTACCCATACACTTCGGGCTGAAGCCCGGGGTGGCAGGGAGAACCCCGAGGCTCTGGGTATCTCCGTTGCCGACTCACTCCTGGAGGCCGGTGCGGCAGAGATTCTCGCTGAGGTTTATGACCGCTGAGCAGCGGGTACTGGTTACCCGCCCCGCGGGACAGGCTGATAGCTTGATAGCCGCTCTCTCTGACGCGGGCTTTATGCCGATACACCTGCCCATGCTGCAGATAGAACCCCTGGATCCCCTGCCCGGCGCCCAGCGTCAACGTTTGATGGATCTTGATCGTTATGCCCACGTGATTTTTGTCAGTGCCAATGCGGCGCGTATGGGCGTGGAGCGCATCCGGGATTACTGGCCACAACTCCCCCAGGGCCAGGTTTACTGGGCGGTGGGTCAGAGCACCGCGCTGTGTCTGGAGGCGGAGGGGCTGGATGTGCGACGACCGGAGCGGGATATGAGCAGTGAAGGCTTGTTGGCAATGCCGGGGCTCGCTGAGCTGCATTCCCAGCGTGTGCTCATCGTCAAAGGTGAAGGGGGGCGCAAGTTTCTTGAGCAGGAGCTGCGGGAGCGTGGCGCCGAGGTAGACTCTCTGGTCTGTTACCGACGGGACTACGCTGCCCACGACCGGCAGGAGTGCCGGGCACTTTTGGGGGGACGCGATCTGGCGTTGATTCTTGTGAGCAGTGGTGAGGGACTGGAGCGTCTTACAGGTTTGCTTCAACCTGAGGAACACACTAACTTAGCGATGACTACCTTATTGGTACCGTCGCAGCGCGTCGCGGATCAGGCACGTGGCCTGGGTTGGACGCAGGTCGAGTGCGCGGAGAATGCGTCCGACGCTGCCATGCTGGCGGCCGCGACAGCATGGCGCACAGCGCATCTGGGGGAGACACAGCATTGAGCGATGAGAAAAATCAGGGCGAGAGCCAGAGCGAAAATTCGGGTCAAAAGCCGGCCGAAAAGCACAGCGAAACCGAGTCTGATGCGACGGAACTGAAAGGCACAGAACAGGCAGACACGGCGTCTAGGTCGCCCGCTGGAACTTCCGTTCCTTCCCCCGATCCCACGGTCATTGCGGCAGCAGCGGTTCCTCCCGAAGGGGGCGCGCAGCGCTCGGGCTCCACGCCCATTGCCTGGCTGGCCCTGCTGTTGGTGCTGTTCATGGCGGTAGGGGTCTTTTACATGTTTACCGACCTGCAGCGTCGTGAAGCGGTTTTGCTTCAGCGCGTGCAGGGGCTGGAGTCGGTCTCCGGTCAGGATGTCACCACCTTTGATCAGATGCGCGATAACCTGCAGCGCAAAATTGAGCTTGAAATGGAGGGGGTGCAGGCCAGCCAGAAGCGCGCGGAGGAGGACCTTCGGCGGGCGTTGGAGGCCCAGCAACGGACCCTGGAGACGCAGGAGCGTCAGGTAAGCCGTCTCGAGTCAACGGCGAACGAGGCTGCGGGCAGCGTTAAACGCGTGGTGGAGGAGCAGCTGGGCAACCTTCAGCGCTCTTTGCGCGAGCAGCAGCAGCTTATCAGTGATCTCACCGTTGAGGACCGGGAGAGCTGGCAGATTGCTGAAGTGCAGTATCTCCTTCGCCTCGCCAATCAGCGTTTGATTATGACCGGCGATACCGCGTCGGCGGAAGCTCTGCTCCGCAGCGCGGACAATATTTTGCGAGGCCTCGATGACCCTGGCCTGGTCAAGTTGCGCTCGGCGGTGGCCGGTGACATCGCGGCGCTCCAGGCGGTGCCCAAGCTGGATATTCAGGGCTTGTACCTGCGTCTTGACGCCCTCATACGCCAGACCGACGCCCTGGTGCTCTTTGAGCTACCCGATCAGCGGGTCGAGATTGAACCGGTCACCGCGGAGGACTGGCAGACGCGGTTGTCCCAGGGCTATGAGATGGCCATCGAAAAGCTGTCCGAGTACATCGTGGTAAGTCGCCGCGATGTGCCCGTGGAAGCGCTTATGGACCCCCAATATGAGGGTCTGGTGCGACAGAATATGCGCATGCTCCTGGAGCAGGCGCAGGTGGCCATGCTGTCGGGGAACGAACTCCTGTTTCGTCAGAGCCTCGAGCGGGCCGAGGGCTGGGTCACGCAGTTCTTCAAAGCGGACGAGCAGGCTGCGGTAGCGATGGCTGAAGACCTGCGGCGTATTCGCGATGAGCGAGTCTCCGTTGAGCTTCCCAACCTTAACGAGTCCCTCACGGCGCTGGATACCGTGGTGCGGGCGCGTCTCGCTCGCAACGGAAACTAGCACCATGGGCGGCCTGTTTTTAATCGCATTGCTGGCCCTGGTTGCCGGTGTCGGCATTGTCGCGCTCATCGAGACCGAGCCCGGCTATCTTCTTATCGCTTACGGTGGTTACACCGTAGAGACCAGCTTCTGGGTGGGGATTCTTCTCATCGCGACGCTGGTCCTGCTGCTCTACGCGTCCCTGCGTTTTCTTCATCGCCTCATAACCAGTCCCGCCAACGTGTTGAACTGGGCCGGAGAGAGACGCTTACGCCAGTCCGCACGTCTCACCGGTCGCGGTACCATCAACTTTATCGAAGGCAACTGGGCGAAGTCCCGAAAGCAGCTGCTCCGCGGCGCGAAATACAGTGAGTCTCCCCTCCTCAACTACCTGATGGCGGCCCGGGCGAGTTATCGTCTCCAGGAGCCGGAAGCTATGAGCCGCCAGCTCATGCAGGCCGCCGAGAGCGACCTGGAGGCGGTGATAGCCGTGGATCTCACCCAGGCCGAACTGCAACTCAATGATCGGCAGTACGAGAAAGCCCTGAGAACCCTCGAGACGGCCAAGAAAAATCCCGGCAAGCATCCGCAGGTGCTTCATCTGCTGTGCCGCGCCTACGATGGACTCGGCGACATCGAAGCGATGCTCACCCTGCTGCCCTTGTTGCGTAAACATCGCATCGGCGGCGCCCTGGAACTCGATGATCTGGAGGCAAGGATTCATTACGATCTGCTGGAGCAAGCGGCGGTGACCGGTGATACTGAGCTGCTGAAATCGCGGTGGAAAAAATACCCGGGACGCCTGGTGGACGAAGAATCAGTGCAGCTGCACTATCTGTCAGCCTTGCTGAGATGCGACGAGGTCGCCACTGTGGAGCGGGAAATCGAGCGGCGCTTGAAGAAAAACTGGAGGCCGGCGCTTGTCAGCCTCTACGGCCGCATTAATCGTGAGACCGCCCAGAAGCAGCTGGCGACCGCGGAGGCCTGGTTGCGCAAGCACGACAAAGACCCCGATCTGCTGCTCTGTCTCGGCCGCCTCGCCATGGTGGAGCGTCAGTGGGCCAAAGCGCGCGACTATCTGGAGCGCAGTTACGCGACCAGGGCCAGTGAAGAGGCCTGCCTTGAGCTGGGTCGCCTCCTGACGGCAGTGGGCGACCATGCAAGCGCGGCAGAGGTCTTCCGTGTGGGAACAGGACTACGCAATAATCCTCTGCCTGAGTTGCCTCAGCCCGATGATGTCGTCTCGGACAGCCTGCCTGAGAGTCGCCGTCTGGGCAGTGAATGAAGCGAGGCGTGAATAACCCGGGGTAGTGAGACCCCAGTGCGGTGCTTAAGCAGCGCTCTGGGTACTAGCGTCGCCGGGGAGCGGGATCGATTCCGATACCCAGATCTTCCCACATAGCTTCAACGCGCTCGCTCACCGGGTCATCCATGCGGATGGGCTCTCCCCACTCCCGGTCCGTTTCGCCTTCCCACTTGTTGGTGGCGTCAAAACCGACCTTGGATCCGAGGCCCGCCACCGGCGAGGCAAAGTCCAGGTAATCGATGGGCGTGTTATCCACAAAAACGCTGTCGCGCCGCGGATCCATGCGCGTGGTCATGGCCCAGATCACATCCTGCCAGTTGCGCACATCGACATCATCATCGGTCACGATAATGAACTTGGTGTACATAAACTGGCGCAGAAAACTCCAGATGCCCAGCATCACCCGTTTGGCATGACCTGGGTATTCCTTGCGCATGCTGACCACCGCCATGCGGTAGGAGCAGCCCTCGGGGGGCAGATAAAAATCAACAATCTCGGGAAACTGCTTGATCAGCAGCGGTACGAACACCTCATTGAGCGCCACGCCCAGGATGGCTGGCTCATCCGGTGGTCGCCCGGTGTAGGTGCTGTGGTAGATCGGCGCTTCGCGACTGGTGATCGCCGTCACGGTAAATACCGGGAAGCTCTCGACCTCGTTGTAATAGCCAGTGTGATCTCCGAAGGGGCCTTCATCAGCTTCTTCTGTGGGCTCCAGATAGCCCTCGAGAATAAACTCCGCCGTCGCCGGCACCTGTAGGTCATTGGCCTTGCAGAGGGGCGTGATGCACTCGGAAAGTTCGGTTTTTGCTCCGCGAAGAAGGCCCGCAAAGGCATATTCTGACAACGCGTCGGGCACCGGTGTCACGGCGCCGAGCGTCGTGGCCGGATCTGCACCCAGCGCCAGGGCAACGGGGTAGCGCTCCCCGGGGCGCTTGATTTGCCAGTCGCGGTAATCCAGTGCGCCGCCACGATGAGAAAGCCAGCGCATGATCAGCTTGTTGCGACCGATGAGTTGCATGCGATAAATGCCCAGATTCTGGCGGGCCTTGTTGGGGCCCCGGGTAATCACCAGCGGCCAGGTGACCAACGGCCCCGCATCACCCGGCCAGCAGGTTTGAATGGGCAGGTCGTAGAGATTAACGTCGTCACCCTCGCGTACATGGGTGCGGCAGGGCGCGTTGCGAATCACCTTGGGCCCCATGTCCAGAACCTTGCGTAACAGCGGCGCCTTTTCCCAAAGCTCTTTCATACCCTTGGGAGGATCCGGTTGCTTCAGATAGGCCAGGAGCTCGCCAATTTCCCGCAGTGCCGCAACGTTGTCTGCGCCCATCCCCAGAGCCACACGCTCCTCGGTACCAAACAGGTTCGCAAGGACAGGAACGCTATGGCCTTTGGGATTTTCGAAGAGGAGGGCGGGACCGCGGGCGCGCAGGGTGCGATCCGCAATCTCGGTCATTTCCAGGTTTGGGTCGACTTCCCGCGTGATGCGTACGAGTTCGCCCCGGGACTCAAGCTCCGCGATAAAATCGCGAAGATCACTGTAGCGTGCGGCCATGAGGTTGTTTCAGCGCTACTTGCGCTTCATGGACATAAAGAACTCTTCGTTGGTCTTGGTATCTTTGAGTCGATCGAGGAGGAATTCCACCGCAGGCAGATCTTCCATGCCGTGAAGCAGCTTGCGCAGAATCCACATGCGCTGCAATTCTTCTTCACCGGTGAGCTTTTCTTCGCGACGGGTGCCGGACCTGCGGATATTAATCGCGGGATAGATGCGCTTTTCGGCGATCTTCCGGTCAAGGTGCAGTTCCATGTTGCCCGTGCCCTTGAACTCCTCGTAGATCACCTCGTCCATCTTGGAGCCGGTATCTACCAACGCGGTGGCGATAATGGACAGGCTGCCCCCTTCCTCGATGTTTCGCGCCGCACCGAAGAAACGCTTGGGACGCTCCAGCGCGTGGGCATCAACACCACCGGTGAGCACCTTGCCGGAGCTGGGGATCACGGTGTTGTAGGCCCGGGCGAGGCGCGTGATGGAGTCCAGAAGAATCACCACGTCCCGCTTGTGCTCTACCAGGCGTTTGGCCTTCTCGATGACCATATCCGCGACCTGCACGTGCCGTGAGGGGGGTTCATCAAAGGTAGAGGCCACGACCTCCGCGCCGCGGATACCCACGGAGCGCTGCATTTCTGTCACTTCTTCCGGGCGCTCGTCGATGAGCAGCACGATCATGTAGGTCTCGGGGTTGTTGCTCAGAATCGCCTGGGCGATGTTCTGCATCATGATGGTCTTACCCGCTTTTGGCGGTGCGACCAGCAGTCCCCGTTGGCCCTTTCCGATGGGCGCGACCAGATCGATGATTCGGCCGGTGAGATCCTCGGTGCTGCCATTGCCCTTTTCAAGGGTCAGGCGTTCTTCGGGAAACAGCGGTGTCAGGTTTTCAAAGAGAATCTTGCTCTTGGAGTTTTCCGGTCGGCTGAAGTTGACTTCGCCGATTTTGAGCAAAGCAAAATAGCGCTCGCTGTCCTTTGGTGGTCGAATCTTGCCGGTGATGGTGTCACCGGTGCGCAGGTTAAAACGGCGAATCTGGCTGGGCGACACATAGATATCGTCGGGGCCTGCCAGGTAGGAGCTGTCAGCGGAGCGCAAAAAGCCAAAACCATCCTGAAGAATTTCCAGAACGCCATCGCCGTAAATATCTTCGCCGCCCTTGGCATGGCGCTTGAGGATCGAGAAGATAATGTCCTGCTTGCGCGATCGCGCGAGGTTGTCCAAGCCAATGCTGGACGCAATATCAATGAGCTCCTGGGTAGACTTGGTTTTCAAGTCCGTCAGGTTCATGGGCTCTGCGGAACGGTACCCCTCTGGCAGGGGCTGCTGCTTGTTGTTATTGCGCTTCCCGCGACCCTGGGAGCGATTGCGAGACGGCTTACTCTGCCCATCTCCCTGGCCAGACTCGCGCCCCTGAGAGTTCCTGGCTGGCGCGTCGCCGGCGGACTCCCGGGCATCGTCCGCATCAGCTTTTGCTGCTGCTGCGGGTGTTTCCGCCTGCGCTTCGTTATTGGCATTGCTGTTGGCATTGCCCTGCCCGTCACCTTGCGTATCACCGGGTGCGGGGGCGTCAGTCGAGTTTTGAGATTCGGTTTCTATTTGGGATGTGCTAGACAAGGTAGATGAGCCAGAGAGATAAGGTTAGTGGGTTCGCCCGTACCTGGACTCTTGGGGTTAATAACGCTTCTTTGGGTTGCCTGAAGCGCTGTTAAGCGGAAGAGACAGAGGGGTGGCGGAGTTATTATGGTCGCGCGGGGCCGCGCAGACAGAAAGAAAGTAGCACGCTCCAGAATGGAGGTCTAGCGCTTTTTCTCTTGAAGCTGAGGAAAAATAAGGCCCCGCCTGACGCAATGGGGCCTGGCCGTCAGGCGATGCTTTCGTTTACGAATTCAACGAGTTGCGATTTTGACAGGGCACCGACCTTGGTGGCTTCGGCGTTGCCGTCCTTGAACAGAATCAAGGTCGGAATGCCGCGGATCCCGAATTTACCGGGAACTTCCGGGTTGGCATCGACGTCTACTTTGCAGACTTTCAGCTTGCCTGCGAATTCGCCGGCGAGTTCATCCAGCACCGGAGCGATCATTTTGCAGGGGCCGCACCACTCTGCCCAAAAATCGACCAGGACAGGTACGTCGCTGCTAAGCACATCTTGCTCGAAGCTTGCGTCGCTGACGTGCACAATGGCGTCACTCATATTGTTTCTCCATACAGTTGTTTGAGCATATACGTGTGATTCTATCGTGGAGATTGGGGTGATAGGCAAATATTCAAGCTTTGCCAGGTGACTCTTTATGTCGGCTTGTGTCGGCATCGTGAATTCGGGTCGTGTCCCGACAGCTAATTTGAAAGGAAGTAATCGCGATGGCGGCCAATAAATCAGTCAAGATAGTGATCATAGCTTTAGTGCTTGGGGGCTTTTTTGCCTTCTGGTATTTCGATCTGCAAGCACTGCTGAGTTTCGAGGAGCTGCGTCGGCGCAGCGAAGATCTCGTGGCGTTACGCGATGCCAATCCTCTGGCCATCGCCATGATCTTTTTCGCTCTCTATGTGGCAGTCACCGGGCTGTCTCTCCCTGGTGCAGCCATTATGACCCTCGCCGGTGGGGCGATTTTCGGGTTCTGGACTGCCTTGCTACTGGTGTCCTTTGCCAGCTCCCTCGGCGCTACCCTGGCGTTCCTGGTGTCGCGTCTGCTTCTGCGCGACTGGGTGCAGACGAGGTTCCGCCGGCAGTTGAAGGCCCTCAACAAGGGCTTTGCCCGAGATGGCGCCTTTTATCTGTTTTCTCTTCGTCTCGTGCCTGTGTTTCCGTTTTTCGTGATCAACCTGATATCGGGTTTGCTGCCCATCAGCACGCCCAGGTTTTACTGGGTTTCCCAGCTGGGCATGCTCCCGGCGACCGCGGTCTACATCAACGCCGGTACCCAGCTTGGTCAGCTTGAGAGTCTTTCGGGCATCTTGTCGCCCGGGCTCCTGGGATCCTTTGTACTGCTTGCAGTTTTCCCCTTTATTGCCCGGGCGCTGTTGAACCGGATCAAGGCACGACGACAGCTGGCCCGATTCACCAAACCAAAGAAGTTCGATACCAATTTGGTGGTGATTGGCGCGGGGTCAGCAGGCCTGGTGTCGTCGCTCATTGCTGCCACGCTCAAAGCAAAGGTCACGCTCATCGAACGCCACAAAATGGGGGGCGACTGCCTCAACACCGGCTGCGTGCCCAGCAAGGCGATTCTGCGCAGCGCTCACGTTGCCGAAGAAATGCGCCGGGCGCCGGAATTTGGTCTTGCGCCGGTGGAAGTTTCGGTAAATTTTCCCGCAGTGATGGAGCGGGTGCAGGCCAAAATTGCCGCCATTGAGCCTCATGATTCCGTGGAGCGTTTTACTTCCCTGGGCGTGGATTGCGTGGCGGGCGACGCCAAGATTGTCTCCCCCTGGGAGGTCGAGGTGAACGGAAAGCGCATCTCCTCCCGGCACATCGTGATTGCCAGCGGCGCCCGGGCCCGGGTACCGGATATCGCCGGCCTTGATGATCTTGACTACCTCACCTCGGATACCTTGTGGGAGATTCGCGAACTTCCCAGACGGTTGATGGTGCTTGGCGCCGGTCCTATCGGTTGTGAGTTGGCGCAGGCCATGGCCAGTCTCGGATCAGAGGTTACGTTGGTCACTCATGCGTCGCGGATCATGCCCCGGGAAGATGACGATGCCTCAAGCCTGGTGCATGCGCGTCTGGAGAAGAAAGGAGTGCGGATTCTCAGGAACTGCGAGCCCCAATCCTTTGCCTGCACAGAGACGGGGCAGAGGGCCCACTGTCAGCATAATGATGAGCCGTTGACCCTGGAGTTTGATCGATTGCTCCTGGCCGTGGGTCGTACGCCAAACATCGAGGGTATGGGGCTGGAGGAGCTGGGTATACGTACAACGGATCGGGGCACCATCGAGGTCGATGATTATCTGCAAACCGTGATACCCACAATATACGCCTGCGGTGACATCGTAGGTCCCTATCAGTTTACCCATACCGCCAGTCATCAGGCCTGGTTTGCCACGGTGAATGCGCTCCTCGGTCACCTGAAGCGCTTCCGCGTCGATTACTCGGTAATTCCCTGGGCTACCTTCACCAGTCCCGAAGTGGCTCGCGTGGGTCTGAGCGAAGACGAGGCGAAAGCCCAGGACATCGACTACGAGGTGACGCGCTACGGTATCGATGACCTGGATCGGGCCATCGCGGACAGTGAGGACGAGGGCTTTGTCAAAGTACTTACTGAACCCGGGCGCGACCGAATTCTGGGTGCGACAATCGTGAGCGCTCATGCGGGGGATTTGATCCCCGAGTTTGTACTGGCCATGAAGCATGGCCTCGGTCTCAACAAAATCCTCAGCACCATTCACATCTACCCGACCATGGGTGAGGCGAATCGGTTTCTGGCCGGGGAATGGAAGAAAGCCCGCAAGCCCGAGAAGGTGCTGGCCTGGCTCGAGCGGTATCAGACCTGGCTGCGGGGATAGACTCGGCATTGGACAGAGAGGAGTCCTCGGACAGCACCACATCGGAATCCAGTTGGTGGGTGTATATGCTGCGCTGTGCGGATGGTTCACTCTACACCGGTGTCACCCGGGACCTTGCCCGCCGCATCCGCCAGCACAACGGTGAACTGGTGGGAGGCGCAAACTATACGCGGGCGCGAAGGCCGGTGACCGCCGTCTGGAAGGAGGAATGGGAGAATCGTTCCGCCGCGCAGGTGCGAGAAGCCGAGGTAAAGCGCCTGTCACGCCGCAAGAAACTCAGCCTTGTGCGGTCATCGCCTCTAAAGATTCCTGGTTCGTGAGCCATTCGCCCTCTAGGTCTTCAAGTTCGGCGCGGTGGCTGCCCTGTTCCCGAAGAAGCTCCGTGAGCTTTTCCTTGTTTTCCTGCTCATAGATCGAGGGCTCGGCGAGAGCGGCTTCAACGGCTGACAGCTTGTCCTGCAGGGATTCCATACGCTTTTCCAGCTTTTTGATGGCCTGCTCCAGCGGACGTCTCCGGGCACGGATTTCCGCCGCGGCCCGTCGCTGATCGCGGCGGTCCACTGTGTTCTTTTGCTTGTCGGCTCCCTCCGCTTTGGACGGGCCGCTGTCTTGGGATTCATCACTACCGCGAAGGATCAGTGCCTCATAGGCATCCAGGTCACCATTAAACAGACCGAGACGGCCCTCGGCGATACGATAAAGACTGTCCGCTGTGCTGCGCAGCAGATGACGGTCGTGGCTCACCACAATGACCGCCCCGGAGAATTCCAGCAGTGCGATTTCCAGCGCCCGACGCATATCAAGATCCAGGTGGTTGGTGGGCTCGTCCAACACCAGCACATTAGGTCGCTGCCAGGCGAGGATTGCCAGCGCGAGGCGAGCTTTTTCTCCCCCGGAGAAGGGGCGCAGCTCTGCATCCGCGCGCTTGCCCTTGAAATCGAAGCCCCCAAGAAAATCCCGGAGTGTCTGCTCCCGGGCATCGGGTGTCAGACGCTGGAGGTGCAGTAACGCTGAGCTATCCAGATCCAGCGTGTCTACCTGCTGCTGATCAAAGTAGGCGATGCGACAACCTTCACTGCTGTGGCGCTCCCCGGCGAGGAGCGGGAGCTCCCCGCAGAGGCTTCTTAAAAAGGTCGTTTTACCTGAGCCATTGCGTCCAAGGAGCGCCATGCGGTCACCGTTACGCAAACTGAAGTCCGCGCCGGTAATGAGGGGCGTGTCGCCGTAGCCCACTTTGGCGCCGCGAAGTTCGATGAGGGGATCCCGGCCCCGGGGCGGTTCGGGAAAGCGGAACTCGAAGGGGCTGTCTTCATGGGCCAGCGCCATCTCACCCATGCGCGCCAGTTCCTTGAGCCGGCTTTGGGCCTGCTTGGCTTTCGTGGCCTTGGCGCGAAAACGGCGCACAAAATCTTCAATCTCGGCGCGGCGTCGCGCGTGCTTTTCCGCGCTCGCCCGCTGTTCCGCCAGGCGCAGAGCCCGCTGTCTCTCAAAGTCGCTGTAGCCGCCTTTATAGCTGTTCAGCCGCTGCTGCTCGATGTGCAATACCGCCGAGCAGCTGGCGTCGATAAAATCACGGTCGTGGGAGATCAACAGGAGCGTTCCGCGGTAGGCCTTGAGAAAGCTCTGGAGCCACAGGGTAGTATCGAGATCGAGGTGGTTGGTGGGTTCATCCAGCAACAGCAAATCCGAAGGCATCATCAAAGCTCTGGCCAGCGCCAGGCGCACCCGCCAGCCTCCGGAAAACTCCCCAACGCTGCGCCCCGCATCGGTGTCTTCAAAACCCAGGCCCAACATAAGTTGTAAAGCGCGACGCTCGGCGGCGTATCCGTCACAGGCCTCAAGCTGGGTGTGGAGGGATGCGGCGGTGCTGTAGTCGCCGCGCGCCTCGGCATCGTGAAGCTTTTTAAGAAGACCGGCGACCGTTGCGTCCCCTTCAAGGACAAAGTCCCCCGCCGTCAGCTCGCTGGCAGCGATATCCTGTGCCATATGGGCGATTCGCTGACCCTGGAGGCCTTCGATGTCACCTTTGTCGGCCTGCAGCTCACCCAGCAACATGGCAAAGAGACTGGATTTACCACAACCATTGGCGCCCGTCAGAGCAATCTTCTGCCCCGGGAGCAGGCTGGCGTTGGCATCCTCAAAAAGAAGACGGTCTGCACGGCGTAGGCTAAGGTCGCGTAAGATAATCACGGGCGGGGAGTTTACTGGGCGTGGACGCAGGGGAACAGACAAAGAGTCAGGAAGAAGCAACCGCAAGGGCAGGCTTGTGGCGTTTCGCGGTGACTGTTTATGGGCTGCCGGGGGTTGCGGACGCCTGCTTGCGCGCGCAGCGCCAATGGGACGTTGACGTCAATCTGATGCTTTTTGTTAGCTGGTGCGCCGGTCAGGGGGTGTGTTTGACCCCGGATGATTTGCAGCGGGCCGAAGCGCGTTGCCTGGCCTGGCGCGAGAGAGTTGTGCTTCCCGTCCGCGAGCAGCGGGAGCAGTGGCGCAACGCCCCGGGGCTCGGCGCGGAGTATGCTGCAATCAAAGATCTGGAGTTACAGGCGGAGCGTCGGCAGCTGGAGCTTTTGGCGGACTTCTTCGAGCAAGACCACGCCAGTGCGGTAGCTACGGAGTCCAAAGCATCGGTGGAGTCAGAAATCCTGAAGCAGCAGTTGAGGGTTCTCGCAACCCACTATGATCTCGCGAATGATGCCTTTGCTGAGTACCTGGAGGCTTTGCGAAAAGGCTAGCGACTCTTAGTCCAATGCGAGGAATCCACCGGACTGGTAATCCCACAGGCGTTTGTAGATGCCATCTTTGGCGATGAGCTCCGCGTGGCTGCCGGTCTCCACGATCTTGCCGCCATCCAACACGATAAGCCGGTCCAATGCTGCGATAGTCGACAGACGGTGGGCAATGGCGACGACGGTTTTGCCTTCCATCAGTTCGTAAAGGCTCTCCTGAATGGCGACTTCGACCTCGGAGTCCAGTGCCGAGGTTGCCTCATCGAGCACCAGTATGGGCGCGTCCTTAAGCATTACCCGGGCGATGGCAATGCGCTGACGCTGGCCGCCACTGAGTTTTACGCCGCGTTCGCCGACCTGAGCGTCCAGGCCCCGGGCGCCGCTATGGTCCTCGAGACTGGCAATGAACTCATCGGCGCGGGCGCGGTGAATTGCTGTGCGCAGCTCCTCCTCGCTAGCGGTCTCCCGGCCATAGAGAATGTTCTCGCGCACGGTGCGATGGAGCAGCGATGTATCCTGCGTCACCATGCCAATGTTGGCGCGGAGGGATTCCTGGGTGACCCGGCGGATGTCCTGCCCGTCGATGGTGATGCTTCCACTCTGGAGATCAGAAAACCGCAACAGCAGATTCACCAGGGTGGATTTACCGGCACCGGAGCGACCGATGAGGCCAATTTTTTCACCGGGGGCGATATCAAGGCGGAGATTCTCAAAAACCGGTTTTTGCGGCGTGTAGGCAAACAGGATGTTATTGAAGCTCACTTGCCCGGCTGTCACAGCCAGCGGCTTGGCCTCTGGATGGTCCTCCACATCAATGTCTCGGGACAGGGTGCTGATGCCATCACGCACGGTACCGACGTTTTCAAAGAGCGCCGACACCTCCCACATTATCCATTCGCTGATGCCATTGATACGCAGGCAAAGGGCCAGCGCCGCGGCGATGGATCCGGGTGAAATGGCGGCCTCGAACCACAGATACAGCGCGGTTCCACTGACGGTCAGCAGCATGAGGGTGTTGTTGGCGGTGACCGACGTCTCCATCCAGGTCACCAGTCGCATCTGAGGATGGACCGTGTCCAGAAACTCTTCCATGCCCTCCCGCGCGTAGTTGGACTCCCGCAATGCGTGGGAGAAGAGCTTCACCGTGCCAATGTTGGTGTAACTGTCGGCAATACGCCCGGTCATCATGGAGCGTGCATCTGCCTGGGTTTCCGACACCTTCTGCATCCGCGGCAGGATGGTTCTGAGAATGAGTATATAGATCACCAGCCAGACAAAAAGAGGCGCAGCCAGGCGCAGATCGATGCTGCCGAGGAGGAAGAGCACCGATAGAAAGTACACCGCGACGTAGACCAGAATATCCAGGGTGATAAGCACCACGGAACGCACCGCCAATGCAGTTTGCATCACTCGGGTGGCGACCCGGCCGGAAAATTCGTCCTGGAAGAACCCGAGACTCTGACGAAGGAGATAGCGGTGAGCCATCCAGCGCACGATCATGGGGAAGTTGCCCATGAGTGTCTGATGAAGAATGAGCGACTGCAGCGCCACCATAAAAGGAAAAGCCGAGAGCAGTCCCAGCATGAGCCACAGAAGGGAGCGGCCCCCGGCGGCAAAGATGGTTTCCGGGGTGGTCGTCGACAGCAGGTCAACGCCCTGACCGAGCACTTCAAACAGGGCCACCTCGATGATAGCAATACCCATGCTCAGCAACGACATGGCGATCAGCCAGGGCTCCAGCCCCCGGGAGTGATGACGACAAAACTGAAGCACGGAAGCCGGGGCCCGACGGGGCTGCTTGTCGGGGAAAGGATGTACCAGTTGTTCAAAAAACCGAAAGGCCATGCTTTGTTTCCACTGACATTGGGGGAAAAAGGCGGTCTGCCGGCCCCCACGGAGAGTGCATCCAGTGTAGCGTGTCCCCCTGCGGCGCACAGCCCGAGGGTGGCAGAGGGGCCATACAGCGTTTACACTTGCGCCCTCGAAAAGCGTGGACCACTGTTTGCGAAGTGCCTCACTGAGGTGAGGTCGCTATCACAAGGTTCAGTTTCCATCGAACTCTATCAATTCACAGGAAGTATCCATGAACACATTTATGAAGCCCGCGGTAGCGTTGTGCGCCGTGATTGCGCTGAGTGCATGTCAGCAACAAGACTCAGGAGAGACTGCCGTGGCTGAACTACAGCTAGAAACCCCCAACCAGCGATTGAGCTACGGCGTAGCACTGGGCCTGGGTCGTAATATGGCGAATGACGGCATGACCGTTGACGTTGATGCCTTCGCTGCAGGTCTCCGGGATGCGATGACCGATGCCCCCCAGCGTCTGAGTGATGAAGAAATTCAGGCTGAAATGGTCGCCTTTCAGGAGCGCATCAATGCGGAGCGTGAGTCCATGGCCTCCGAATTAGCCGAAGCCAATGCCGCAGCCGCAACAGCTTTCCTGCTGGAAAACGGAACTCGCGAAGGCGTTGTGACCACAGAGTCCGGTTTGCAGTACGAAGTGATCGAAGCGGGTGACGGCGCAACGCCCACCGCGGAAGACAGCGTCCAGGTTCACTATCGCGGCACCCTTATCGACGGCACCGAGTTTGATTCCTCCTACGCCCGTGGCGAGCCCGTAACTTTCGGTGTGGGCCAGGTCATCAGCGGTTGGACCGAAGCGCTGCAGCTCATGCAGGTTGGTGCCAAGTACAAGCTCTTCATTCCCTCCGAACTTGCCTACGGTGCAGGTGGTGCAGGGGAGCGCATTGGCCCCAACGCCGCGCTGATCTTCGAAGTCGAACTGCTGGATATTCCTACGCAGGGTGACGCGGAAGCAGAGGGCTAAATACCCCACGTCTGTCGAGGCCGCTCAGTCGGGCTCGTCATGATGTAAACAGAGGGTCTCAACTTTAGTTGGGGCCCTTTTTTTTGGCTCTCGATTTTCTTTAGAGAAGAGGACTGCCCGCCCTGATCACTGCATCCAGTTTTCGTGATCATTGGGTTCTGATTAGAATGAGGACTGCGCGCGTCGATCACTGCACTCGCTAAGTTGGGGGACGCTCGCTCCGTAATCAACGCACGCAGTCCTCGCAGCCATCGAATGGCGACTGCGCACCAATCAGATCAGCTTGCCCGCATCGATCCTTCGGTGTGCCACTATGCCGAGGCAAGTGGGCGCGATTCGCGAAGTAAGCGTTTCCCCAGTTAGCGCATGTAGCGGATCGGGCCCGCTTGCCGGATAACCTTGCGCGACTAATCACACTCGCTTATTCGGTGCCCACGCTGAAGGTGTTTGCTGCTATGCCTTCCGAAGGAGCTGAAACACCGACACGCCTGCCAGTACCACAAACAGCGCCAGGGTTTGCTCGGGAATACTGAGTCCCATGAAGGTCCAGACGGTTTCGGCGCAGTTACCATCGCCCATCATGACCACGGAAAAGGTTTCCGAGAAGGGGAGGGTTTCGAGCATGTACTCCAGGCTGGGACCGCAGGCGGGAGCGAGCTCTTCGGGGAGGTTCTGGAGCCAGATGTGGCGCATGGCAACCGCGCCGCCCAAAGCCGCGCCGACAAGGCACAGGGTGGCGTAAGCGCGGCGGCCCCAACCCTGGGGGTTCTGCAGGGCCGCAAGGAGCGCGAAGACACCCACGAGCACCACAAACAGGCGCTGGGTAATGCACAGCGGGCAGGGTGGCAGTCCCAGTACCCTTTCCAGATAGAAAAGCGCAAAAGCCATGGAAACAACAGTCAATAAAAACAACCCGAAAAAAACAGGCCGGATCTGTAGCAGAGCGTTCATTTATTCTCCGTGGTTCAGTGCTTTGTACTGATCAAAATAGGCGGCGAGGTATTCCTCGAAACTGACGCTGTCTGCAGCTTCGATGTCAGCCTGGCGCGTTAGCGATGTGGTGCTTTCGTCCACAAGCGCCTGTTCCGCATCAGGGTTGATATCCCTTTCCTTGAAGTGTTCTGCCCAGCGGTTGCTGTAGCCCATGGCAAAGCGGTAATAGGGCATGCCTTTCTCACGCATTTCCCGAAGTACCCGTGCCGAGGGTAACTCCACGTCGCCGCGGACCTTGGCCTGCTGCTCGGTGAGCGCCGCACTGTAGTCCGAGGTTTTGTGGACGGTGTCGAGAAGCTCGGCGCTCTCAGCGATCTCACCCAGGAGCTCCGCTGCCCACTCGGTGAGCGATCGGGAGCCCGCGGGCGCTTGCAGCATCAGGCCGGGTTCCCGGCCGCGATCGACCACTGCGGTCAGATTTGCAGCCTGATGGCCCTGCTGGGCCTCGTCACAGGCCGGGCTGGGCTGCGTAAGGCAGTGCAAAAGAAAGCTATCGAGCAGTCGGATCTGCGTACTGTCAATACCCAGAGGGTGGAAGGGATTAACGTCAATACAGCGGATCTCGACATACTCAATGCCCCGACTGTGGAGTGCTGTCAGTGGTGTTTCGCTACTGCTGCCGGGACGTTTTGGCCGGATGGTGCTGTAAAACTCATTCTCTATTTGCAGCAGACTGTCGTTGAGCTGCATGTACTCATCGTTCTCTTTGCCTTTGTATGCCGCGTAATCGGGATGGGGCGTGAGAATCGCCTGAGTCAGCGTGGCGATGTAATTATCCAGCGAGTTGTAGCAGGCGCGGAGGGACCTTTGCGCCGAGCTGTTGTAGCCCAGATCGCCCATGCGCAGTGCTGTGGCGTAGGGAAGATGCAGGGAGTTACCCTCATCATCGAAAGGTTCCAGATGATGCTCCCCGCGACCTCGCATGAAGCTTGCACAAACGGCGGGGGAGGCGCCAAAAAGATAGATGAGCAGCCAGGACCAGCGATGGAAGTTGCGGATCAGTCCCAGATAACGGGAAGTGATGTAGTCCTGCAGGGGGCCGTCATCGCCGTCGGCTTTTTGCGCCTCGGGCCAGTAAGTCTCGGGCATGGAAAAATTGTAGTGCACGCCGGCAATGGCCTGCATGAGCCTGCCGTAGCGATTGCCCAGGCCGTAGCGGTAGACCGTTTTCATTCGACCCACGTTGGAACTGCCGTAGCGCGCCACCGGGATGCCCGCATCGCCGGCAACGATGCATGGCATGCTGGCACTCCACAGACGCTCACTGTCTATGTGCTTGTAAACAAAACTGTGCACATCCTCCAGCGTCTGGAGGGTATCTTCGATGCCCGTTGATACCGGTGTGATGAACTCCATTAATGATTCGGAGTAATCCGTGGTGATGCTGCCGTGAGTGAGCGCGGACCCAAGAACCGCGGGATGGGGTGTTTGCGCCAGAACGCCGTCCCCGGTAACCCGCAGGCTTTCTTTTTCTATGCCACGACAAATACTGCGAAGCATTTCTGGCTGGGATCTGGAAAGTTCCACCAGTTGTTGTTGCCAATGGGAATTCAAAATTGTCTCCTCGTCGCGGTTTGTTGCGACGACGCCTGGGGCTCAGCCCTTTCAAAGAGTTTGACGCAACAAAGTGACGCCCGCGTGGGCTGCGATGATACACCGTCCTGCGGAGCATCTGATAGCGCAGGGGCCGGCAATCCGAGTCCCTGCTGGTCACGTATGCTCCCCGTCGAATGCACAGCCGCGCAGGTGCCAGGTGGTATCATGGCGGTCTTTCTATTTCCCCTTTTCCGCAGGAGTTAAGAGGTAACCATGAAACCCTTGGTCATTGTTATTGGTCTGGCAGTTGCCGGCTTTTTTGCCTGGCAGCAATTTGGCGGGTCATCTGACGATGCTATGAGGCGCGAGCGTCCTGCGGCGCCGGTAACCGTGGTCGAGGTTGAATCCCGGAGCTTTCGTGACCGCATCCCTGCCCTGGGTACCCTGCAGGCCTGGGAGTCCGTCGATATCACGGCCCCGGTGGCCCAGCGTATTACCAGTCTGAACTTTGAAGACGGGGATGTGGTGGAGAAGGGACAGGTGCTGGCAACGCTCCGCCAGGAGGCTGAGCAGGCATCTATGCGCGAGCTCAGTGCGCGCCTGGCGGATGCCCGCCGAGAGGTAAAGCGGCTTACGGACCTCGCCCGGAAGAACCAGGTGGCCCAGACGGAGCTGGATTCGGCTAGTACCGAGGTCGAGGTTTTGCAGCATCAGATCAGTGAGCTGGAAGCGCGCATTGCAGACCTCACGATCGTTGCACCATTTTCAGGGGTGCTGGGGCTTCGGGAGGTCAGCGAAGGCGCACTGGTGTCTTTTGGCCAGCGCTTAACCACCCTCGATGATGTGAGTCGCATGCGACTGCAGTTCACCGTGCCCGCGCGCTATCTTGGTGTGCTTCAGCCCGGCATGCCGATCATCGCCAAAAGCGCGGCGTTCAAGGACGATTTTCAGGGCACCCTTTCTGCCGTAGGCAGCCGGGTGGACCCCGTGGCGCGGGCCATCACTGCGCGGGCAGTGGTGCCTAACGAAGACGGCCTGCTTCGGGCAGGACTGCTAATGGAGATAGAAGTAACCGGAGAATCGAGCGAAGTACTGATGGTTCCCGAGGAAAGCATACAGAGCCGGGCGGCCCGACACTTTGTCTGGAAGGTCGACGGGGAGCAGGCACTGCGCAGTGAAGTGGAAATCGGGGCTCGTATCCCCGGCTGGGTGGTGATCTTAAACGGAGTGAGCGAAGGCGAACGCATTGTTCTGGATGGCGTCATTCGTCTCTCGGGAAATGCGATGCCCGTACGTGTGGTGCAAAGCTGATGTTAATTTCTGATGTTGCCGTGAGACGGCCTGTGATGGCACTGGTGGGCAGCGCCTTGATTGTTGCTTTCGGTCTGCTGGCCTTTGACCGCCTGCCGCTGCGGGAGTATCCGGATATTGATTCACCTATTGTCACGGTGCAAACCTCCTATCCCGGCGCCTCTGCTGCGGTGGTGGAGAACAAGATTACCGAGCTCATCGAAAACCGCTTGTCGGGTATCGAGGGTATCAAAACTCTGAGCTCCGCGAGCTACGACGGTGAGTCCACCGTGACCATTGAGTTTAATCTGGATCGGGACATCGACTCCGCGGCCAATGATGTGCGCGATCGCGTGTCCGGCGTACTGGACAACCTCCCCGAGGAAGCGCTTCCCCCGGAGACCCGCAAGAGCAACAGCGACGAGCAGGTTATCTTCTGGTCCCACCTGGTGGGCGAGAACATGTCGGCCCTGGAACTCACAGATTACGCCCGGCGCTATCTTGAGGACCGCTTCGCGGTGCTCGACGGGGTGGCGCGGGTACGCATTGGCGGTGGCCAGATCTACTCCATGCGGATCTGGCTTGATCGCAACGCGTTGGTTGCGCGCGGTCTTACCGTGACCGATGTTGAGGCTGCACTGCGTAGTCAGAACGTCGAGTTACCCGCCGGCACCATCAAGTCCTCAGCGCGGGATTTTGTGGTGCGTATCGATCGTAGCTATCAGGTCGCAGAGGATTTCCGGGAGCTGGTTCTGGCGCGGGGGGGGGACGGCTACCTGGTGCGTCTCGCCGATGTCGCCAGGGTGGAACTTTCCAGTGCCGAGTCCCGGAGCTTGTTCCGAGGCAATACCGAATCCATGGTGGGCGTCGGTATCGTCAAGCAGAGCAAGGCCAACGCGCTAAGTGTGGGTCGCGCGGTGCAGGAGGAAATTAAGCGCGTCAATCAGCAGCTCCCCGATGGTATGCAGCTGGTGGTGGGTTTTGACCGCTCCGTCTTTGTGGACGCGGCCATCGATGAAGTGTTCTCCACATTATTTATTGCCGGCGTACTGGTGGTGATCGTGATCTTCCTGTTTTTGGGCGATCCCCGGAGCGTGCTGGTGCCCGCCCTCACGGTACCGATCTCGCTCATCGGTAGCTTCAGTATGCTGTGGGCGTTGGGTTACAGCATCAACCTGCTGACGCTACTCGCCCTGGTACTGGCCATCGGTCTGGTGGTTGACGACAGTATTGTGGTGCTCGAAAACATTCACCGTCGCCTGGTGCGCGGTGAGTCCGCGCTGGTGGCCTCCTATCGCGGTGCCCGGCAGGTCGCCTTTGCGGTCATTGCAACGACCCTGGTGCTGGTTGCGGTATTCGTGCCCATTACCTTTTTGGAGGGCAACGTCGGCCGGCTCTTTGCGGAGTTTGCGGTGGCCATGGCCATTGCGGTGATTTTCTCCAGCTTTGTGGCCCTGACGCTGGGACCGGTGATTTGCTCCAAGCTGCTGAACAAGGACAAGGTGTCCAATCGCCTCGCGGATAAAGTAGAGGCACTCAGCGAGGCCATGGAACTCCGCTACCGAAAAGTGCTGCGGCCCTTTGTGGAGCGCTCTTGGCTCTTTATCCCCGTTTTGCTGCTCTGCGTATTTGCCGCCTGGCAGCTGAGTAAAAGTGTGCCCCAGGAGTTCTCTCCCACGGAAGACCGCGGTGTGCTGTACATGATTGCCGCGACGCCCGAGGGCTCTTCCTTTGAGTACACGGTGGATCAGGTGCTCCAGGTTGAAGAGCTACTCATGCCCCTGGTGGAGAGTGGTGAAGTGCGACGTCTGCTGATTCGTGCTCCCGGCTGGGGGGGGGGTGAGTCCTTTAACCAGGCGTTCACAATCATGGCGCTCGCCCCCTGGGAGGAGCGTGATCGTACGTCTCAGGAAATTGCTGCGGATGCCCAGAACCGGGTAAAAGATATTGCTGGTGCCCGAGTCTTTGTGCGTGCGCCGCGCTCCTTTGGCGGCGGCAATGCGGATCCCGTGCAATTCGTTGTGGGTGGCGATAGCTATGAAAACCTCGCCGAGTGGCAGGACATCATGTTGGCAAAGGTCGCCGAGAACCCCGGTTTGCTCCGCGTAGATACCGATCTCAAACCCACTAAGCCTCAGCTACGTGTGTCCGTGGATCGTAACCGCGCCGGCGACCTGGGAATCAGCCTGGCGGACATTGGACGCACGCTGGAGACCCTTCTGGGCTCCCGCAGGGTCACCACCTTTATTATGGGGGGGCGCGAATACGATGTGATCATTGAAGGCGATCGGGAAGAATCCCGCACGCTGTCAGATCTCGACAACATTTATGTGCGCTCCAACACCACGGATCGACTGATACCGCTGTCCAATATCGTGACGCTTCGCGAGGAAGCGGGTGCCGGCAGTCTCAATCGCTATAACCGTGTGCGTTCCTTTACGCTGTCCGCGTCCCTTGCCGATGACTACAAACTTGGCGAGGCTCTGGATTACCTGCAGGAAGTGGTGCGAACAGAACTGCCTGAAACTGCGAGCTTTGACTTCAAGGGTGAGTCTCTGGAGTACTACCGTGCGAGTGGCAGCGTCTACATCACGTTCCTTTTGGCGCTGCTCATTGTTTATCTGGTAATGGCGGCTCAGTTTGAGTCCTTTGTGCACCCGGCGATTATCCTGTTCACCGTGCCCGTGGCGCTGCTCGGCGGACTGTGGGGGCTGCAGCTGGTGGGTGCCACGCTCAACATCTACAGCCAGGTGGGGCTGATAATGCTCGTGGGACTGGCGGCAAAGAACGGCATTCTCATCGTGGAGTTCATCAATCAGATGCGCGATGCGGGCTTTGAGTACGAGCAGTCGGTTATTGAAGGCGCTAGCAAGCGGCTTCGCCCCATCGTCATGACCGCCTTTACCACGGTGATGGGCGCATTGCCTCTGGTGCTGTCCTCCGGCCCTGGCCACGAGGTGCGCAGCGTGATCGGTGTCGTGGTCATGGGTGGTGTTGCCCTGGCCACGCTGGTCACGCTGCTCCTGGTGCCCATGGCCTACAGCCTGCTAGCACGGGGTACGGGATCACCGGAGCTGGTGAGCCGACAGCTCGATGCTGAGATCAAAGACTTCGAAGCCAGCAAAAAAGAAAAGGGAGCGGGCACTCCGGCCATGGCGGGTCAGGACGGAAGCTGATCCTTACTCTTTGCTCCCTCCGTGCGACGGGCGCGCTAGGGTGAGGGCGTCCGCTCGTCCATTTCCATCAGGGCCGCCTCCCAGTGCTCGATATCGGAGCCCAGGGCATTGAGTATTTCGAACCCGGCTATCCAGCTGCCGGGGTACTCTTTGTCCCGCATCCGCCAGCGCACCTGGCCCACCAGGTAGAACGGCTCGCTTTCCCCGGGCAGTTCAACCCCGATTTGCAGAATAGCGCCGACGGTTACCGATTCGGCGAGGCGCACTCGAAGCCCGCTGTGGGAGACATCCAGGGTGTCGCAGCGGGCGACCTTGCCGGGACCGATGCTCCCTGGCGGGGGCGATTCGATCTCGATAAACACCCGCGAGGCGACCGGGAGCCGGAAAAAACGTCGCTTATCTTTGTCCGTCATTGTCCCTCCTCCCGGGCCCGTTCCACTTCATCACGGAAATAGGAACGGGTTTCCAGAATATCCACGAGCCCCTGATCAATGAGCGTCCGCAGCTCTGAGCGGCTGAGTTCCCGCAAAGCAATGCCCTTGCGGTTTACAAAGATGTAGTTGTCCCGCCGGGGATCAAAAACAGCAAGTTTTGCCATGATGGGCGTTTCACCATCGTGGAACCCCAGCCAGGCTCCCATGGGCACATCCACTTCCCGCTCCGGACTTCCACCAGGGCCGGTTGGCGCAGGGCTTGCCACCGGAGTCAGGGGAGGCGGCGCCGGGGCTGCCGGTGGAGCCGTGGGCTGCTGCACGGGCGCCTGGGGTGGCTCCTGCGTCGCGGGCGGGGGTGTGTAGGTCGGTGCCGGGGTTGGTGGCGGTGTCGATGAGGGCGGTGGTGTCGCTGCAGGCGGTGGTGAACTTGCAGGGGGCACCGTGGGTTGTGGCGCCACGGTCGGCGGCTCATACGCTGGCTGTGGCTGTGGCTGTGGCTGTGGACTGGATGCTGCTGCATCAGCGGCAGCGATTTTGGGACTGTCTGGTTTGGGTTCCGGTGCCGGCGCAGCGTCTGGCGTCTCGGGCTCATCCAGGTCCAGGCTTAGATCAAGCTCTGCGCCCTCGGGGGGCTCCAGAACCGGATCCCAGTTGTCACTGTCGCTGAGGTCCGGCAGTGCTTCGGACCAGTTTTCCGCTTCGGCACTGTCCACGCGATGGCTAGTATCGCTCGTGGGCTCCGGCTCCCGGTTGGCATGGCTTCGCCGGTCCTCTGCGTGAGTCCGTCGATCCTCGTCGTGAGCTCTTCTATCGGGATGGATGCGCCTGTCTTCGTCAGAATCCCTCTCGACTTCAGGGGTAGGCGCCTCGGCCGGCGCGGCATCCTCCTCCGGGGGGCGGTAGCTTGGGTCAATGAGCTGGCGCAAGCGATCGTTACTGTCGATGCCCGCCGCCGCGGCGAGACTCAGGCTGAAGCTGTCGCGGTGGGGCAGTCGCTGGGCAAACCCATCGCTCACCCGCTGGCTGAAGGCACGGCTGGAAATATCCAGCGCTTTGAGCCCCACAAAATTGGCGAACAGGAGATGCTGCCCCTGCTCCAGCTGCAATACTAGTTGGGCCCGCAGCTCCCCTTCATCATCCTCAAACTCATACCAGTCGCCCGTAATTAACTGGTCGTCGTTGCTCTCCTCGTGGTGAGGTACCTCCTTCTCAACGGGGATGTTTGGAATTCTCACGAGCTGTAGTTTCTGGCCGTGCTGTATGCGCAGGTGGGCGTACTCCACCAGGCCGATGGCGCTGTCTGTGGCGTCGCTGTCATGCTCTAGACTCAGAAGCCAGCGTCTGAGCTCTCCAGGCAAGTGCCGCAGGATTTGCTCCTGCCGGTCTCGACCGGCATCGCCGCTGTCATCCGGTGCCTGCACGGACTCCATAAGATGCAGGGTGGCCCGGCGCATCTCCTCCCACTCCCGGGAAGCATCGCCGTGTTTGACCAGCACCAGCTGGGCGCTGTCGTACCAGGGTCCTTTGAGAAATTCGCCGATAGCGCCGGGAAGATCATATTTCTCCAAGCCTGCGTTGATGTCTCTGGCGGCGTCCCGGCGGGCCAGGAGCGTTTTGAGGCGTGCCTCCTCCGTCTCCGCGAGGCGCTGCACCATACGCTGGGCCCGGGCGGCGTCCCGCTCATTGGCAGCGACCAGTTCCTGGGTGATCGCAGCAATATCCAGACGATCGTTGTTGAACCAATCGAGGGCTTTCTCCACAGCACGCTCGACCCGTTGCTCGAGCATCTGACCCGCACGATCGAGGCGCATCTGCCAGCCCACGGCACCGCTTTGCAGGGCGTCGAGCAATCGGTGGAGCTTGTGGGAACCCGGTGTGTAAAAAGCGTCGTCCTTGAGGGCCATGGCAGCGGCCAGGGGCAGGAGTCGCCGCAGATGATCTTTCAGCGGCTGCTCAAGGGGGTAATGATCCTCCCACTCATCAAAGGCATCGCAGACCCATACCAGGGTGGCCTGATCTTCCGGCCGGAGATCGGGTTTCAGGTTTTGTTTGGCGGCGTGGCGCTTGATGGTCGCCAGCGGTGTGCTGTTGGTGTCCTTGCTCTTGGCGAGGAACTCGATGAGCTCTTCCCGCGACAATGCATCGGTGGTGAGGGCCCCGTCCCGAGGTGAAAACTGCTCCATGACCTTGGTCTTAAGGGAGCAGGGAAGGGGTATTTGTTCGTGGGAGAGGGACATGTTGCGCCGCTGAGCCGGCTACAACCCTAGCGCAAGCTCTTGAGCAGCTGGTCGACGACACGCTCAAGCTGTTGCAGGTTGCTGCAGGGGGCGCAGTAATGACAGGCGGTTTGGTAGCGCAACATCTCTGAATCGCCCGTGCCCCAGGCGCGCCGCGACTCCGGGTTCAGCCAGATAAGCTGTTTGCTCCGCTCGTAAATGCTTTGCATGATCTCCAATTCCGGGTCGCCCCGGTTATTTCGCGCGTCGCCGAGAATGATAACCGATGTGTTGCGGTTGATGTCGTCTAAAGCCAGTCGGGAAAAATCGCGAAGGCTGCTCCCGTAGTCCGTGGCGCCACCGTAACGCCAGTTTGCCAATTCGATGGCGCGCTCGAGCGGTTCATCCCGGAAGAGATCGCTGATTTCTCCCAGGTGGCTGGAAAAAGCGAAGCTCCGCGTGCGGGGCAACACATCCTGAAGACTGTAAAGAAACATCAACAGGAAGCTTGCATAGGCCGCTACGGACCCGCTCACATCGCATACCGCCAGCAGCTGCGCTTTGTCCCGTTTGCGCGAACGCCAGTGGGTTTTAAACAGTATGCCATCGTGGGCCATGCCCCCGCGGAGCGTCTTACCCATATTAAGCTGCCCGCGCTTCACCGGTCGCCGGCGGGCGCTGTGGCGACTCGCCAGGCGGCGGGCCATGCGCCGAACCTGGGCCTGTACCCGGTCCCGGTGACGCCGGTCGATGTTCGACAGTCGTGTCTTGCTCAGCACATCTTCCATGAACGCGCTGTTATGTCCTTCGGCGTTCATGAGGTACTGCTGCTCTACATAGTCTCTGACCTGCTCTCGGAGTACATCGCGATAGCGGCGGAGTGTATCGATGGCGAGAGATTCGGCCCGTTCCAGTTCAATCACCGCATCGCGGATGAGATTCTCGCCCAGAGAGTCGAGAATCTTGCGCGTGTATTGGCCCTTTTGGGTAAACAGTCGGATGTTGCTGATACCGGCGTCCTGACCTGCTCGGCGCATGGCTGTACTCAGGGTGCCGCGCTGGTTTTCAAGAAGTGCGGGGAGAAGTTCTCCGTCCAATAATTCTTGTAAAGCGGGTGAGTTACCTGCGGCGGCTGCAAGCTCCGCGGCGTCCGTGGCAGAGCCGCCCCCGCCGGCAGCCTGTCCGGCACCGCTGCCGGCCATCTCCGGGCTGTTTTCTGCAGCGCTGTCGGTACCACCGTGGTCGCTGTCCGTTGCTTCATACGCACCCTCGCTGTTTCTGTCGGTGCTGAAATCCGCGGCCTGCTGATCAAAAAACTGGTCGAAACAGTAAAAGAAGGTGTGTTCTTCCCGGTCACTTTTGGCCAGCGTCATGGCGAGTGCATTGCGCAGGGAGTCCCGGTCGTCATAGCCCACGACTTCCATCGCTGCGGCCGCATCCAGCGTTTCCGCGGGGGAAACGGGCAGCGCATGGCTGCGCAGTATTTCAACGAAGCGGAGCAGGCTCGACTGCATCAGGCCTTTTCCGGTACCTGTTCCAGGGCGCGGAGAATACTGCCGAGCTCCGCCTCCGTGGCTTCGATGTCTTGTTCAAACTTCAGGAGTACATTGAGGGTGCTCTGAAGCAGTTCCGGCTCCAATTCAGTGGCATGGAGCAGCAGTAAGCTGCGGGCCCAATCGATAGTCTCTGACACCGCAGGCTGTTTTTTCAGATCCAGCTCCCGCACCGCATGGACAAATGCCACCAGCTGTTGGCGCAAACTTTCCTGCACCTCGGGGACGCGGCTTTCCAGGATACGCTCCTCAAGATCAATGCTTGGGAAGGGTATGTGCAGATGCAGGCAACGGCGTTTCAGCGCGTCGGAAATGTCCCGGGTATTGTTACTGGTAAGAAAGACCAGGGGTGTGGACTTGGCCTTGATGGTGCCAATTTCCGGAATGGACACCTGGTAATCGGACAGGATCTCAAGCAGCAGCGACTCGAACTCGTGATCGGACTTGTCGACCTCGTCAATGAGCAGCACCGCGCCTTCGGGATGTTCCATAGCCTGAAGCAGCGGCCGGGGCTCGAGGAACTCTTCGGAATAGAATACGTCGCCAAACTGATGCAGCCGCTCAACAGATTCCGCGAGGCCCTCTGCACCGTCCAGGAGATCGCCCAGTTTCTCCTTGAGCACCTGGGTGTAGAGCAGCTGTTTGCCGTATTTCCACTCGTATAGCGCCTTTGCCTCATCCAGGCCTTCATAGCACTGGAGACGCACGAGGGGCAGTCCCAAAAGCGTTGCCGCAGTTTTTGCCAGCTCGGTTTTGCCGACGCCGGGGGGGCCCTCCACAAGGACTGGTTTGCGCAGCTGCGCCGCGAGGAAAACTGCGGTGGCGATGCGCGGGCTGCAGATGTAGCCGAGCTTTGCGAATCCGGTTTCAATCGCCTCCATGGAGGCAAGTTCTGTTCTTTTTTCCACGGCCCTGGGGCTCTCCTTTAACTGCTGCGATGACGCCCCTCTAGCCGCCCGTCGCGTTCATGAAGCGCAGAATCTGTGGCTCTTCGCTGTTGTCGAAGTAATGACGCTCCGGCTTGATTTCCATGGCGCCCAGCAATGCCTGCTCAAGGTCCTCGGTGGTGCTCCCAGGGCTACGCAGCAGTTCCCGAAGATCTACAGAGTGTTCGTTACCCAGACACAGGAGCAGCTGGCCTTCCACGGTCACCCTCACACGATTGCAAAGGTGGCAAAAGTTGTTGCTGTGAGGTGATATGAAGCCAATGCGACTGTTGCTTCCCTCAAGGGCATACATTCTTGCAGGACCCGCGCTGCCGCTGGGGTCGCCCAGTGCCGACAGGCTATACTGTTGTTCTATTTGGGTGCGGAGCCAGTCGCTGTCCGCCAGGGTAAGTGCTCTATCGTGATCATCGATGCGACCCAGGGGCATTTCCTCGATAAAGGCGAGATCAATCCCCCGGTCCTGTGCAAAGTTCACCAGATCCAGGATCTCGTCATCGTTGTCGCCGCGCATAATCACGGCATTGATCCGAATTCCTTCAAACCCTGCGGCGCAGGCCGCGTCGATACCGGCGATCACCTGTTCCAGATGCCCTACCCGGGTGATCTGTCGAAAACGTCGTGGCTGTAAGCTATCGAGGCTGATGTTGAGGCGTTTGACTCCGGCATTACGAAGGGGCTGTGCCAGGCGCTGCAGCTGGGATCCGTTGGTCGTCATCACCAGCTCCTCCAGACCCTCCATGGAGCCTAACTGTTCCACCAGCTGCATGATGTTGTGGCGCACCAGGGGCTCGCCGCCAGTGAGCCGGATCTTGCGCACCCCCAGGTTGATAAAAGCCTGGGAAACCTGCGCGAGCTCCTCCAGAGTCAGCACTTCGCTTTTGGGAACGAACTGCATGTCTTCGGCCATGCAATACACGCAGCGAAAATCGCAGCGATCCGTCACGGACAAGCGCAGATAGTCGACACGCCGGCCAAAACGATCGACAAGCGTTTGTGGGGTGTTTTCCTGCATGGCGCGCAGTGTACTGCTCCGGGGCGTCGCGACCAAGCGTCCAGCGCGCTTTACAGCTTCCATTCTCTGGGACACGATGGGCCTCTATGAGTGTCTTTTTTCTCTCCGACGGTTTTTTAGCGGTCCGCGATCTACCTCCTTTGCTGTGGCAAGAGCGGGTGTCGGGCTAATGCGTTCTATCGCCTTCTATGCCGGCCCGATCCTGGCGCTTGCTACTGCCCTCCTTGCCATGGACGCGGGGCAAAGCCAGCCCGTGGCCGTGGTGCTGGGTGTAGCGGTTATCTGCATTGTGTGGTGGATTTTCGAGCCCATCGCGATTCCGGTCACTTCTCTGATTCCCCTTGCTGTTTTGCCCCTTGCCGGTGTCCTGACGCCGGCGGAAGTGGGACAGGCCTACGGCTCCCCGCTGATCCTGCTTCTCCTTGGCGGATTCCTGCTGTCCCAGGCGATGGAGAGTAGCGGTGCGCACCGACGTATTGCCCTGGGAATGATCCATCTTTTTGGTGCGAAAAGCCCCCAGCGTCTGGTGCTGGGCTTTATGGCCGCGGCGGCGGTGCTGAGCATGTGGATTTCCAATACCGCGACCACCCTGATGATGTTGCCGGTCGCTCTGGCGATGCTCGAGGGGTCCGAAGACAGGGAGCGCCTGGCTGTGCCTCTGCTTCTGGGACTTGCCTATGCAGCCAGCGTGGGTGGTGTGGGTACGCCTATTGGTACGCCACCCAACCTGATTTTCATGCAGGTGTATCAGGAATACACCGGTGAAGAAATGTCTTTTACCCGGTGGATGAGTTGGGGGGTGCCGGTTGTGCTGCTCCTGGTCCCCGCCATGGCCTGGTCGCTTACCCGGGGCATTGAGCGCAGCGCCAGTCTCGAACTGCCGGTAGTGGGACCCTGGCGTCCGGAAGAACGGCGGGTGCTGGTGGTGTTTGGTCTTACAGCGGTCGCGTGGATAACCCGCAGTGAGCCCTTTGGTGGTTGGCGTGCCTTGCTTGATTTACCCCAGGCTAACGATGCATCGGTAGCGCTGCTGGCTGTGGTGCTGATGTGCGTGGTGCCTAATGGCAGGGGCGGGCGACTGCTGGACTGGGAGCAGGCGAGCCGCATCCCCTGGGGCGTGCTTTTGTTGTTTGCCGGCGGTATCTGCCTCGCCAAGGGTTTTGTCGCCTCGGGCCTGAGTGACGTGCTGGGCCAGGCGCTGGCATCTCTTACCAATATGCCGACGATCCTGCTCATTCTGGTGGTGTGCCTGGTCGTCACCTTTATGACGGAAGCAACCAGCAATACCGCCAGCACCACGCTGCTGATGCCGGTGCTTGCCGCGGCGGCATTGGCCGCGTCCCTGCCGCCGGAGCTGATAATGGTGCCTGCGGCGATGAGCGCGAGCTGTGCCTTTATGCTGCCGGTGGCCACAGCGCCGAATAGCGTGGTTTTTGGTTCTGGTCTGATTACTACTACGCGCATGGCCCGGGAGGGGCTGATGCTTAACTTTATCGCTGCAGCGGTGGTTACCCTGGTGTGTTACGGAGTAATGGTCCTATGACAACGGGTACACGGGTCCTGGGCCTCGCCCTGATTATCTGCTCCCTGGGGCTTCTCTATCCCGGTATTACCCAGCCGGTTTTGACGCTGAGTGGTGAATTGGAAAAAGCCGAGCTCGCCGATTTTGGTATCGATCTTATCGCAGGCGAGAACGGCAACAGCCAAACCCGGGACATGCTCAATGCCATGGCGCGCATGATGGGACTGGATCAGATCGAAGGTCGCGTGGAGGCTTACCGGAGTACACGCTCTATCCTGGGTATGTCCCGGGAGCTTGCCGATAACGGTAA
>NZ_CBFHZO010000114.1:0-58786 GCF_965660375.1 Congregibacter sp.
GATCGAGGAGATGGTGGCGGAGGAGGGCTTTTCCCGTGAGGAACTCCAGTCCCTTTTCGCGGCCGCCGAAAAACAACAGAGCATCCTTGATGCTATTTCGCGTCCCGCCGAAAAAACCAAACCCTGGTATGAATACCGCGCAATATTTCTCACGGAGCGCCGGGAACGCGAGGGCATCGCATTTTTCCAGGAGCATCGGGAGGCTCTTTCCCGGGCGCAGGCGGAGACGGGAGTACCCGCAGAGGTGATCGTCGCCATTATTGGCGTAGAAACCTACTACGGTCGCATCGCCGGCAGCTATGACGTTATCGACGCGCTAACGACCCTCGCCTTCGATTACCCCAAGCGTTCCACGTTTTTTACCAGTGAACTCAAGAACTTTTTGCTCCTGTCCCGGGAGCAGGGTATGGATCCTCTCAGTCTCAAGGGGTCCTACGCCGGTGCCATGGGCTACGGGCAGTTCATGCCAAGCAGCTATCGGGCCTATGCCATCGATTTTGACGGGGACGGGCAGGCGGACATCTGGAACAATCCCACCGATGCCATCGGCAGCGTGGCGAACTACCTGGCCAGACACGGCTGGCGTGCCGGTGAACCCGTGGTCAGTGCGGCAACCGCCGCGGACACTGTTCCCAAAGAGGCCTTTGACGGCGGCCTCAAGCCCAGGCAAACGGTGCAGGACTTTATTGCCCTGGGGCTGTCGCCCCAGCAGCAGCTCGACCCCGAGGCGAGCGCGACGGCGATGCGCTTTGAGCTCGCCGATGGCTATGAGTACTGGTTGGGCCTGCAAAACCTCTATGTCATTACCCGTTATAACCACTCTGCCATGTACGCCATGAGCGTGTTTTTGCTGAGCCAGCGCATTGCTGCGGGCGTACAGGCATGACGCGAAGGACCCGAAGTGCGCAAAAAACGCCACGAAGCTCTGGGGCGCTCAGCATCAAAGCGCTATTCTTTCTTATCTCATCCTCCTTGCTGCTGGGTTGCTCCGGCTCTGATCCCAAAGTGGCCTGGGAAGGCGATGGCGCCCCCGTGAGCAATCTTGAGCCCGGGGACGTTGCCGATGCGGTGCCTCGCCCGGACCCAATTCTCCGCGCGGGCAACACCTCGCCCTACAGCATTGATGGTGTGGAGTATCGCGTGTTGCCCAGTGCCGAGGGCTACCGCGAAAAAGGGATTGCCAGCTGGTACGGGACCAAGTTCCATGGCAATAAAACGGCCAACGGCGAGGTCTATGACCTGTACCTGCCCACCGCCGCTCACCGCAGTCTCCCTATTCCCAGCTATGCCACGGTGACCAATCTCTGGAATGGCCGGCAGGTGGTCGTGCGTATTAATGATCGCGGTCCCTTCCATCCTGACCGTCTCATTGATCTCAGTTACGCCGCCGCGGTGAAACTGGGCTTCGTCGACAAGGGCACGACCGAAGTGCTCGTGGAGACCATTGCCCTGGCCGGTGTCGATGACCGTCGCGACAGTGATACAGGGGCTTATCGTTATCTGCAGCTGGGCGCTTTTGCCAATCCCGCGACGGCGCAGGGGCTGCGGGACTCCGTGGCGGAAATGGTAAGCGTTCCCGTCAATGTCACCCCCGTGGATGCAGGAGGACAGCGTCTTCACCGGGTTCGCGTGGGGCCCGTGGCCGATGGCGAGGAGCTTCGCTATCTCCGCGACATGCTGATGACCCGGGGCAACTCTCCGGGCCTGGCGCTGCCATGAGCCATAACGCCCTGTGCCGTCTGCACAACCGGTTTCGCCACCGGGATTTTTCAGTCATGAGAGCTTGGGTTACCATGCCCCGCCTCCAAACCCTGATTTGAATTCTATGCCAAACACTTTACCTCGCCCCAGCGCCTCACCTTGCCCCCGCGCCATCACCGCGTGTCTGACCCTGCTGCTGGCTGCGTTTTCTGTGGCGGTATCTGCGCAGAATATTGTCCCGGCACCACCGGAGGTCGCAGCCCGCGCCTACCTCCTCGTGGATGCCAACAGCGGTGCGGTGCTCGTTGAGTCGAATGCTGATGAGCAGTTGCCCCCGGCCAGTCTCACCAAGCTCATGACCGCCTATGTGCTGGCGTCGGAGATTGAAGCGGGGCGCGTGAGTCGTGACGATCAGGTCACGGTGAGCCGCAACGCCTGGTCTCAAAATCCGGTCTTTAACGGTTCGTCCCTGATGTGGATCGAACCGCGGAAGCCCGTAACCATCGGCCAGCTGGAACAGGGCGTTGTGATCTCCTCGGGTAATGACGCCACCGTGGCCGTGGCGGAGCACATCGCAGGCAGCGAGGCGGCTTTTGCCGATTTGATGAACAAGCACGCGGCGGAGCTGGGCCTTCACGGCACCTATTTCGCCAATTCCCACGGCTTGCCCCATCCCCAGCATCTGACCACGGCCCGGGACCTGGCGACGCTGGCCAAGAACATCATTGCGCGCTTTCCCGAACACTACAAAGTCTATAGTCAGCGCGATTACACCTACAACGACATCAAGCAGTACAACCGCAACAAGCTTCTCGGCGAAGACCCCTCCGTTGATGGTTTGAAAACCGGCTATACCCGGGAGGCGGGTTATGGCCTCGTGGCGTCTGCAGAGCGCAACGGTATGCGGCTTATCTCTGTCGTGATGGGTACGGAGAGCACTCGGGCGCGGGCGCGGGAAACCCGCAGCCTGCTCAACTACGGCTTTCGCTTCTACGAGACCTCCCGTGTTCTCGAAGGCGGTGAGGAACTGGAGAAGCCGCGGGTCTGGAAGGGTGTGGCGGACTATGTGTCCGTGGGCATCGCTGACGACGTGGTGATGACCCTGCCCCGGGGCAAGCGCAATAACCTCGTGCGGGAACTGGTACTTATGGAGCCCATTTCCGCGCCCCTGGCCGTGGGCGATGCCCTGGGCGAATTAACGCTCACTCTGGACGGCGAAGTCCTTCAGCAGATTCCCCTCGTTGCTTTGGAGCCCGTGGAGGCCGCCGGATTCTTCGCGCGGATCTGGGACATGCTCCTCATGTGGTTGGCGCAGCTTTTCGGTGGCTGAGCTCATTACAGGATCGGGTGCTGACGGCGAAGAGCCCCCCAAGATAGAGTTTCCCTGTGACTACCCGGTGAAGGTCCTGGGTCGCAACGTGGAGGAGTTTCGTCCCCTGGTGCTCGAGATCTTTGAGCGCCATGCCCCGGGTTTCGACGAGACCACTATTACCGTGCGCGATAGTCGTAAAGGTAATTTTCTGTCTCTGACGGTTACCATCACTGCTACGGGTCCCGAACAGCTCGAGGCGCTTCATCAGGACCTTCGCGCCACGGGCCTCGTACAGATGGTGCTGTGAGCGCCGACAGCCCTTCGGAACTGCGCATTCGCCGTCTGGGAGAATGCGACTATCAGCAAACCCTCGATAAGATGCGCAGCTTTACGGATGCGCGCAGCAAAGAGACCCCCGACGAACTCTGGCTCCTGCAGCATCCCCGGGTATTTACCCAGGGGATCGCAGGAAAAGCGGAGCATCTCCTGGCTCCCGGCGATATTCCCGTGGTGCAGGTGGATCGCGGGGGGCAGGTGACCTATCACGGTCCCGGTCAGTGGGTCGTCTACCTCCTTGTGGATTTGCGCCGTCGACATCTTGGCGTCCGCGCCCTGGTGGATCTTATCGAACGGTCCATCGTGGAAACGCTGAATCGCTTCGGCATTGCATCGGCACCGGATCCCAAGGCTCCCGGCGTTTACGTAAAAGGGCAGAAAATAGCGTCGTTGGGCTTACGGGTGCGCCGCGGCTGCAGTTATCACGGTCTGTCTCTCAACGCCGATATGGATCTCCAGCCCTTCAAGCGCATCAACCCCTGCGGTTACGAGGGGCTTGAGGTCACTTCCCTGCGTTCGCTGCTGGGGGACGATTGCCCGCCCATGGAGACCATTGGCGAGGCCTTGCTTGACAGTCTCGAGGCCTCGCTCGAGCATCAAGGTCAGTTGTAGTTGCTGAGGTGCTGACATCACAGCCGCGATTAGTGAGCGCAGAGGCTATCCGTTAGAATGCGCCGCTCAGAGGCCGCCCTTGAGCAGGGGTGACCATGATCCGTGTAGCAACAGCCACTCAATTGAGTACCAATCAGGACGACCCGAATGCAGGATGGTGATTTTCTCCAACAAGTTGCGCAGCGCAGAACCTTTGCCATCATTTCTCACCCCGACGCCGGCAAAACCACCATCACCGAGAAACTGCTGCTTCTGGGTAGCGCCATCTCCGTTGCCGGCAGCGTCAAAGGTAAAAAAGGGCCTCACGCCACCTCCGACTGGATGAGCATGGAGCAGGAGCGGGGCATCTCCGTGACATCGTCGGTCATGCAGTTTCCCTATCATGACCGCATAGTGAATCTTCTGGACACCCCCGGTCACGAGGACTTCTCTGAGGACACCTATCGCACGCTCACGGCGGTGGATTCCGCCTTGATGGTTATTGACGGCGCCAAAGGTGTTGAGGACCGCACCATCAAGCTCATGAACGTCTGTCGCCTGAGAGATACGCCCATCATCAGCTTTGTGAACAAGCTCGACCGGCCGACCCGGGATCCTATCGAGCTCCTCGATGAGATTGAAGAGGTGCTGGGCATTGCCGCCGCGCCGGTGAACTGGCCCATGGGCATGGGGGAGCATTTTCTGGGGGTCTACAATCTGTACACCGATACCCTTCACTGCTTTGAGCGGGGCCACAACGCCGTGTTACCACCGGATAGGCGTATTCAGGGGCTTGATTCCGACGAGGCCCGGCAGTTACTCGGTGATGAATACGACGACTTTGTCGACGAGATCGAGTTGGTGAAGGGTGCCAGCCATGAATTTGAGCTGGAAAAGTTTCTCGCGGGCAAGCTTTCGCCGGTGTTTTTTGGCACGGCCCTGGGCAACTTCGGTGTACGGGAAATGCTCGATAACTTCGTGGAGTGGGCGCCCCCACCCCAGGGCAGGGGCAGCAACGAGCGTGAGGTGGCGGCGAGCGAGCGCAGTTTCAGCGGCTTTGTTTTCAAGATCCAGGCGAACATGGATCCACGGCATCGCGATCGCATCGCGTTTATGCGCGTCTGCTCGGGTCGCTACGAAAAAGGCATGAAGATGCGCCACGTGCGCATGGCAAAGGACATCAAGATAGCCGATGCGGTGACCTTCAAGGCCGGGGAGCGGGTACTGGTGGAGGAGGCTATCGCCGGCGACATTATCGGGCTACACAATCACGGCACGATTCAGATCGGCGACACCTTTACCGATGGTGAGGACCTGGGTTTTACCGGGATTCCCCATTTTGCGCCGGAGCTGTTTCGACGCATTCGACTGCGCGATCCCATGAAATCCAAGCAGCTGCAAAAGGGGCTGCAGCAGCTCTCCGAGGAGGGCTCCACCCAGGTGTTTGCGCCCATTAGTTCGACGGATCTCATCGTCGGGGCAGTGGGGCAGCTGCAGTTTGATGTGGTCGCCTACCGCCTGAAGGATGAGTACAAGGTCGAGGCCATGTACGAGCCCATCAACGTGTACACCGCGCGCTGGGTTTACTGCGATGACGAGCGCAAACTCGAGGAGTTTCGCAAGAAAGCGGCGGACCAGCTGTCCATAGATGGCGGCGGGTTTTTAAGTTATCTGGCGCCCACACGGGTCAATCTCGCCCTCATGGAAGAGCGCTGGCCGGATATTCAGTTCCGCGCAACGCGGGAGCACTGATCCCGGGCTTTAGTGCTGGCTATACTGGCTATAAAAGTGCCTTGATATCTGAGGCGATGGCCTCGGGCTTGGTGGTGGGCGCGTAGCGCTTTACCACCTGCCCCTCGCGATTAACCAGAAACTTGGTGAAGTTCCACTTGATGCGCTGACTGCCCAGGGCGCCGGGGGCGGCCTGTTTGAGGTGGGCAAAGAGGGGGTCGGCGTCACCGCCGTTCACATCGATCTTGCCAAACATGGGGAAACTCACGCCATAATTCAGCTGGCAGAACTCCTGGATTTCGTCATTACTGCCCGGGTCCTGGCTGCCGAACTGGTTGCAGGGAAAGCCGAGGATGCTAAAGCCCTCATCCTTGTACTGTTCATAAACTGATTCCAGTCCCGCGAACTGCGGTGTGAAGCCGCATTTCGATGCCGTATTAACAATCAACAGCACCTGGCCGCGATAGTCTTCCAGGGACTTTGCATTGCCCTGTTTGTCCTGGGGTGCAAAGCCGTATATACCATCGCTCATGGTGTGTCCTTTTGGTGATAACGCGTCCCCGGTATTCACCGGGGCTTTAACAACTTAGTCAGACACTATACGCAAGCGCCGCCGTCGTCGATCAAAGGGCGATCAGCTGGCAAGGAGCGGTGGCTGCCACTGGTTTATCAGTGCCTGGACGCGCTTTCTTTGCACCCGCAAAGAGAACTCCAGTTCCCGAAACTGACTGCGAAGCTTGGCCTGTTCCCAGCGATCCTGAAGCTGCTGGTAGCGCTCGGCCACAGCGCCTTCCAGCTGTTCGCGCTGACGCTCGTAGCGCGCCGACTGAAGCTGTTTCCACTGATTCACCGACTCCGTGAACAGCTGATACTCCCGTTCCAGAATCGCCGTGAGGGGGCTTTCTTCAAGCCCTGCCGCATAGTCCTGGGCGCGCTTGAACTGCATGTCCAGCAGAGCACGCTGGATACGGAAATCCGGCACGCGCTGAAGATCCTGCGCCAGTCCCACCCTGGCCAGCCCCGCGATCATCCACTTGGTGGGATCCCACTGATACCAGCGAATGCCGTTGCGGTAGTCGGTTTGAAAGATATGGTGGTAGTTGTGGTAGCCCTCACCGTAGGTGAGAAAGGCCAGAAATCCATTATCCCGGGCGCTGTTGTCTTCGGTATAGGGCCGCGTGCCCCAGAAATGCGCGAGGGAGTTGATGAAAAAAGTGACGTGATGATTGACCACCAGTCGCAGGAGTCCCACCAGCAATACCGTGCCCATAACGTCCCCGAGCGCCAGCCCCAGGAGAATGGGTACCCCCAGGTTCATAAACGTGGTGATAGCCACATAGTGTTTGTGTTGCCACATAACGATGGGATCGCGCATTAAATCCTGCGCATTGCTGAAATCCTCGCCATTGGTGGCATACTCTCGCAGCATCCAGCCCATGTGGCTGAACCACAGCCCACGGCCGGCAGAGTAGGGGTCCTCATCGTTATCGTCCACATGTCGATGGTGGCGACGGTGATCCGCGGCCCAGATCAGGATACTGTTTTGCAGCGCGCCACCGCCCCACAGAGCAAACCAGAGGCGAACGGTCCAATGGGCCTTGTACGCCTTGTGGGACCACAGCCGGTGGTAGCCGCCGGTAATGGAGAGGCCGTTGAGATATAAAAATACCACTGCCCAGATCCACTGGCCGGCGGTAAATCCCGCGTACATGCCCCAGAGCGGTACCAGGATTGCCGCCAGAATGGGGAACCCAATAAAAATTACCGCGTTCACCCGGATCAGCGGCGGCTTGGAAGGCGCCAGCGGTTTGGCGCCTGACGTTGCTTTAGGAGATTCTTCGTTCATTGTGTCGGATTCTGGTGTGCCAATCGTAATTTTAGCGGGATATGCGAGGGAAGTCTTGACCTTGAAAAGGCCATTTTCTTGAGCGGCCCTGTCTTCCTCAGCGGCTCCCCCATGCGCCATGTCCTGGTGATGACCGGAGCGTCCTCCGTCGGGCTAATCGCTATGTTCACCGTCGATGTCGTGGACATGTTTTTTATCACCCTGCTGGGGGAGCAGCGCCTTGTCGCCGCCGTCGGGTTCGCGGGCACGCTTCTCTTCTTCTTGCTTTCTCTCGGCATCGGTCTGCAAATAGCTCTGGGTGCACTGGTCGCCCGGGCGGAAGGCAATGGGGATCGCCCTCTGGCCGGACGTTATTGCAGTTCTGTGTTGTGGTTCAACGCGCTTACCGTGGGGCTGGTGGCGGGAGTTGCCTGGATCTGGCTGCCGGAGCTTCTGGCGCTTCTGGGAGCCTCCGGTGACACGCTGAACTATGCCCTGGCTTACAGTCGTATTCAGTTGCCCGCGGTGCCGCTTCTTGTGTTGGGTATGAGCCTGGCTGCAGGACTGCGCGCCGTGGGTGACGCGCGGCACAGTATGTTCGCTACCCTCGCCGGGGCTGGCGCCAATGCTGTGCTGGACCCTATTCTGATATTTTATTTTGGTCTGGGTATTGAGGGGGCCGCCTGGGCCTCCGTGGCTTCTCGCGTTGTGGTAGTGGGCTATGCGGGCTACGTGCTTTTTTTCAAACACCGCTTACCGAGCCGGGTATCACCGACGATGATTTTGGCAGATGCGCCGGCCATCATGGTGATAGCGGTGCCGGCGGTGCTCACTAATCTTGCAACGCCCGTGGGGAACAGCCTGCTGCTGCGCATGATGTCCCAGTTTGGCGACAGCGCCGTGGCGGCCACTGCGATCATGGGTCGGCTCGCCCCCTTGGCATTTGCGGTGGTGTTTGCGGTTTCCGGCGCCGTGGGCCCCATCGTGGGGCAGAACGCGGGAGCCGGCCGCTACGATCGGGTGCGCCAGACCTTACTGGACGCATCGAAGTTTGTGGTGATCTACGTCGCGGTTGCCTGGGTGCTGCTCTGGCTGGTCGCTGACCTGGTGATTGCTGCTTTTACCGCCAGTGAGCTGGCGGCAGACCTGCTGGAGTTCTACATCCACTTCCTGGTGGGAGCCTTTGCATTCAACGGCTTAATGTTCGTCGCTAATGCCAGTTTCAACAACCTGGGAAGAGCCTACCTCGCGACGCTATTCAATTACGCCAAGGTATTTCTGGGGGTGGTGCCTGCAGCGTATCTCGGCGCTTCACTCTATGGTGCCCGGGGACTGATGGCGGGTGAAGTACTCGGTGCCTCTCTGTTTGGCGTACTTGGCATGCTCAGCGCTCTGGCGCTGGTTGCGCGTCTGGAGCGCGACTATCCGCCCCTTCAGCCGGTAAATCCCTGACCAGCACCAGGCTGGCGGCAATGGCATGGTGATCCGAGCGCGTGGTCGGAAAAGCTCCCCTGGCCACCGCCTCCAGACCCCGTAAAAACAGGGTGTCCACCGCCGAGCCCACATGCCGGCTCCGCCAGTCCGGGGAAAAGTTGATTTCTCTGAGGCCCATTTCTCGGGACCAGCGGTAAAGCGCATCGGCTCGCCAGGGGTTCCAGTGATTGAAGTCTCCCGCCACGATCATCGGCCCCCGGTGGCTGCGGATCAGGGGACTCAGGGCTAGGAACTGCGCGCGGTAGTCGTCGATGGTAAGCGTAAAGTTAATGGCGTGCAGGTTGATCAGCAGTATTGAGGCCTCCTTAAAGGGCAGACGCAGGACGCTCACCGCTTTGGGTGTGCCAAGCCAGGGTTCATAAAACTGCAGCTCGCAGTCCACATCGGCGGGGAAGCGGCTGCGGATTTCTACGCCAGTAGCTTCTTCGCCCCGCTTGTAGCCGGGGCTGAAATAGCGATAGCGGGGTGAAGCATCGCCCGCTTTCAGGCCGCGCACCGATTCCTGAAGGAGCATCAGGTCGCTGTGACCCAGGTGACCCCGAAGCTCGTCCTCGGCGCCGGGCAGGTCAAACTTCATTATGTTCCAGCTGCGGATTCGCAGGGGTTCGGGCAGCGGGCTCGCAGCCACGCTGCTGGGGGTCTCAAGGGCCGCCGCGCAGGCGTCAACGGTCTGGTATTGCGAGGCGCCCTGGCTGACCGCACTAAAGAGCAGGACCCCAAGAAAAGCAATCGGGTAGCTAAGCGTCGAGGAGAGGCGGGTCATGACCCCAGTATAGCTCCAGCTACAGTTTTTCGACGTAGGCGTGATACTCGAGGCTGGTGATATGGCGCTGGAATTCCGCCAGTTCCTGAGCCTTGGTGAGGCCAAAATTGCGCTGCATTTCGGGGCCCAGAGCCGTGCTGATAAAGCTGGACTCTCCGAACAGGCGCAGGGCGTCCTGCATGTAAATAGGCAGTTCGTCAGGGTCCAGCTGGCTGTAGCCGTCACCGCTGATGGGCGCCTTGGGGGTGAGATTGCGCTCAATGCCGTCCAGCGCAGCAGCAAGGATCACCGCGAACACCAAGTAGGGATTGGCATCTGCGCCTGCCACGCGGTGTTCCAGGCGTCGGGCTTTGCTGCTGCCGGCGGGCACCCTCACGGCAACGGTGCGGTTCTCATAGCCCCAGTTGGGTGTGGTGGGCGCGTGACTGCCTTTCTGGAACCGCCGGTAGGCGTTGAAGCTGGGTGCAAAGATCGCAAAGGAGTCCGCCATGTGCTGCAGGCAGCCAGCGATGGCGTGGCGGAGTTTGGGAGTGCCGAATTCCGTGCCGTCGTCAAAGACGTTTTTTCCGTCGCGATCAATCACACTGCAGTGCACATGGAGGCCGTTGCCCGCTTCATCCGCAAAGGGTTTTGGCATAAAGCTCGCCACCAGGCCGTGCTGTTGGGCAATCTCCTTGATGGCGTGTTTCATCATAAGAATCTGACGGGCAGCAAGCACCGGGTTGTCCACATGCTGCATGTTGATTTCATACTGCGAGGGCGCGGACTCTTTCACCACGCCATCAAAAGGGAGGCTCTGCAGGTGGCAGGCGCGATGAATCTGCTCAAGCATGGCGTGGTTTTGTTGGAGCACGTCCAGGCCATAAAGATTGCCGCCAATAGGTTCGCCCCGATAGGGCTTCTCACCACTGTGACAGGGGTGTTTGCCGTCCCATTTAATGAGGCTGAATTCCAGCTCTGCCGCCACCACCGGGCGCCAGCCTCGTGCGTGGTAGCGGGCGACAACCCGCTTGAGCACCTGGCGGGGGTCGCCGAGGTAGGCTCCGCCGCCCGGGCGGAACATGGTGAGCATGAGCTGGCCGTGACGTTCCTTGGGGGACCAGGGTGTAGGGAGCAGGGAGCCCTCAACGGGCAGGCACACGCCATCCTCGTCACCGGTGGCAAACACCAGTTCTTCAACATCGCGACCCCAGATATCGAGAGCCAGGGCGGTCTTGGGGAACTTCAGTTCTCCTTTATAGACCTTGGCCAGCTTGTTTCTTGGCAGCCACTTACCCCTGAGAACGCCATTACTGTCCGGTATCAGCGCTTCAATCATCGAAATCCTGGGGTAGGCGCGCAGAAACCAGTCTACTTCCAGCGCCATAAAACTATTTTCCCGTGTTATAGGTCCCCAAAGCGCACTATTCCCACCTGTCGCGCATCCGGCAATGCCCCGCATTGGTCACGGTGGTCTCTGGTCAGGCGGGTCCCATGTAAATCTTGAGCGGATCGTCGCCTGCGGCCTCGCCCAGACAGGACATGGTGTTCAAAAACAGTGAGAACAGATCAGTCTGCGAGTTCACATCCAGCTTGCGGTAAATGCTCTTGCGATGGCGTCGCACCGTCTCCCGGGCGATGGACAGTCGATCGGCGGTGGTATCCGTACCGTAACCGCGCAGCATAAGTTCCAGCACACCTCTTTCTCGCGGGGACAGCATGGAGGTGCCAAAGGTTTTAAAAGCCAGGTCGATCTGGTGGTCTATGCCCGGTTGGATAAGGTTCTCCACCGCGAAGGCATCGAATTCACTGTGAATGCGCAACAGCTCGGAGATAGGGTCGGCGAGGGAGTAGAGCAGCTGAAACTCATCCTCCGTGAAAGCGCCCTGCTCGGGCAGACGCATCATCGACAGGTTAATGACGCTGCCACCCTGGAGCTGGGATAAAAAGATGGCTTCATCAACAGTGCCCGTGTCGGCGTAGTAATCGTTGTAGTAACTGGATGACTCCAGACGTCCCGCGGTAAGCCGGGACAGCAGATAAATACGATTCTTTGGTCGATTGATAGACGCCTGAAAGAAAGGGTCCTCGCGATAGGGGCCCTCAAGGTAAGCGTCGATTTGGGACGCAATAGCTGCGGCTGGTATCTCGTGGTAGAGCACACTTGGCGGCAGGTCGCGATGGTAAAGCCAGATTTGCGGATAGGCGATGGGGACCCGTTCACGCACCGAGTTGATAAGCGCCGGGAAAAATTCCTTGCGACCCAGGGCGCCCACGGCGCGGGCGAGGTCACGATTCCATTCACTCAGTAATGTCAGTGTGCTCATGTCAGCGGAGCCGCTCTGTGTGATGCACGAATAACGCCATGGTAAGAGACGAGACGAGTGTGTTGTGGGTACCTCGCCATGTCAAACATCTAGTCACTCCAGTCGAGCGCGCTGGTGCGCCAGTGTTCCCGCCAGGCGGTCTGTACCTTGTCACTGTAGGTGGTGCTGCCGCCGCTGCCATTGTAGGCCGCCAGGGCTTTGGGCAGCACACCGCCTTCCCGCTGCAGATAGAACTGCAGAATCCGGCAGCCATAATCCAGATTTGTGAGATTGTTGGTGAGATTGTCGCCGGGACGTCCAATCTCATCTTTCCAGAAGGGCATGACCTGCATAAGCCCCTGAGCGCCGACACGGGAGACGGCAAAGCGATCGAAGTGACTTTCCACCTCAATTACCGCCAGCACCAGCTCCGGTGCCAGGTCACTGCGGCTTGCTGCGGCATGGACCTGTCGCAGCAATTGGAGTCGTACGTCGGCGTCAGGTACATAGCGGGCGAGCCTGGCGCCCATGTCCACCAGCCACACTTCGGCGTCGAATCGGTCATCAAAGCTTTCGCTGGCTGCGATGTTGGCTTCGAGGAACTGCCGCAGCGCTTCCCGGTTTGCATCATCTGCCGTGGCCTCGCTCTGCGCTGAGGCTGCAGCCGCGACGCCCAGGAGCGTCGCTAGACAAAGGTAAAGCAGTGGCCGGGACAACGGGATTTCAGCTGCCCGATGTCAGTTGCGCGGCAATAAAGCCCATGGCGTCGGTCAGTGCTACGCGCTGGGACTCGACGTCGCGGCGCCCCTGATATTCGATCTCCCCTTCTGCCAGGGAGCGATCGCCGATGACGATGCGGTGGGGAATGCCCAGGAGCTCCATGTCGGCAAATTTGACGCCCGGGCGCTCGTTGCGATCATCCATCAGTACTTCGATGCCCTGTTCCTGACACTGCTTGTGTAGTGCTTCTGCGGCCTCGGCGACCGCGGCAGACTTATGCATATTGAGGGGAACGATGGCCAGCTGGAAAGGCGCCATGGCGCTGGGCCAGATGATGCCCCGGTCATCATGGTTCTGCTCGATGGCGGCGGCGACGATGCGACTCACACCAATGCCGTAGCAACCCATGCTGAGCGTTACACTACGACCGGTCTCATCCAGGACTTTGGCGTTCATGGCTTCGCTGTATTTGCTGCCCAGCTGGAAGATGTGGCCCACCTCGATACCGCGGCGTATCTGAAGATGACCTTTGCCGTCGGGGCTGGGGTCACCGGAGACCACGCTGCGTAGATCAGCGCTCTGGTAGTTACTGATATCCCTGTCCCAGTTTGCTCCCTCGTAATGTTCGCCGGTGCTGTTTGCGCCGCAGTAAAAGTCCGCGCACGCCGCTGCACTGAAGTCGGCAATAACCGGCATTGAGAGACCCACCGGGCCGATGGAGCCAAAACCGGCACCACAGGCCGCCTCGGCTTCTTCCTCCGTCGCCATGCGCAGTGGGGTGGCCACGAGCGGATGTTTCTCAGCCTTGACCGTGTTGAGTTCATGGTCGCCGCGGATCACCAGCGCCACAAGACCATTCTCGGCGCCCTCCACAAGGAGTGTCTTCACCGTATTTTCCGCCGCCACTTCAAGGGCGGTGCAGAGGTCAGTAATGGTTTTAACGCCGGGCGTTGCGACTTTATTGAGTGCCGTAGCGGGTGCTTTTCGCAGTTCCTGCTGGTCCACCGTCTCCGCTCTCTCAATATTCGCAGCGTAGTTACTGCCGTCGCTAAAGGCGATGGCATCTTCACCGGAGTCCGCGAGCACGTGGAACTCATGAGAGGTGTTCCCTCCGATACTGCCGCTGTCTGCCATGACGGGACGAAAATCCAGACCGAGACGTTCAAAGATGGTGGTGTACGCCCCGTGCATCACTTCATAGGTGGCTTCCAGCGAGGCCTCACTGGCATGAAAGGAGTAGGCATCCTTCATGACGAATTCCCGTGCCCGCATGACGCCAAAGCGCGGGCGAATCTCGTCGCGAACCTTATTCTGAATCTGATAGAGATTCAGGGGCAGCTGCTTATAGCTGTTGATCTCGTTGCGCACGATGTCGGTAATGACCTCTTCGTGAGTAGGCCCCAGACAGAAGTCCCGTTTGTGGCGATCCTGTATGCGCAGCAACTCCGGACCGTATTGTTCCCAGCGACCGGATTCTTCCCATAGCTCCGCGGGCTGGACCATGGACATGGCCAGTTCCAGGGCGCCCGCGGCATCCATTTCCTCGCGGACGACGCGCTCTACCTTGCGCAGCACCCTCAAGCCCATGGGCATCCAGGTGTAGAGTCCTGAGGACAGCTTGCGAATCAGTCCGGCGCGGAGCATAAGTCGGTGACTGATGATCTCTGCGTCCGCAGGGGTTTCTTTGTGCGTAGTGATCAGAAACTCGCTACTGCGCATGGGTATTTCCTTGTTCCCGTGATAGTGGTGAAGTGTAAGTCGCAAACGCTTGGCGGTACAGAAACGAATCGCAGGACTTTCGCGACAGGGAACATGGTTTTACCCGAAATACCTAAAAAAATAGGGTTTTTTTGCTATGCATTGCGATAAACGCTTGTATTACAGGGTCGAGTGATTTATACATGTCGTCGAGTTGTGATTTAACCTTTGTACGCAGTGCTTTGAGCTTCTTGTCAGGGACTGCCGCCGAAGAAAATCGTGGCTTGTATGCCCAGGTCATTAAATGGAGAAACGCGACGTTTTTTCTGACAAAGCTCCTACCCTGGTTCACGTGCTTGGTGCGCGTGCCTGGCCCACGGGCCCGGGGGTGTCGGTGATGGCAAGCAGTTGCAGTGCCTGTCAGCGATGTGTGCTAAGGCAGATGTGTGCTCAGGCAGATGTTTGTTCAGGTATCAGGACCCCGGCAGAAAACCGTCGTGCTATGAAACATAAAACCCTTAAACCGTAAGGAAGGTTCATAATCATGGCGACACGCAAAGCAGCAGCAAAGAAAGCACCGGCCAAGAAAAAAGCAGCAGCCAAAAAGGCGCCTGCTAAAAAAGCCGCAGCCCCCGTTAAAAAGCCAGCACCCGCGCTCAAAGAAAAAATGACCAAGACCCAGGTCATGGCCAGCATTGCAGACAGCACAGGCCTGACCAAGAAGCAGGTCGGCGATGTGATGACTGAGCTTGAGACACTCATCGAGCGCAGCATCAAAAAGCGGGCGGTAGGCGAGTTCACGCTGCCAGGTCTCATGAAAATCACTACGGTCAAAAAGCCGGCTGTCAAAGCGCGCAAGGGTATTAACCCCTTCACCGGTGAAGAGACTATGTTCAAGGCGAAGCCTGCAAGTGTTGCAGTGAAAGTTCGCCCACTGAAGAAAATGAAGGAGTTTGCTCAGTCCTGACAGTAGGATTGAGTCGGGCCGGTTAGGCGCCTTTGTGGAGGCGCCCCTCTTTCTTGAAGAGCGGCCTTGTGCATAGAACGACCGGGTCCGTCTGACGTTAAATCCACGCCAGGCGGGCCTTCGCCTCCCCGGTCCGCCGGTTTTAGGGTCGACCTATTTCCATTGGTTCGTTTCGCGAGCTGAGGTAGAATCCGCGCCGCTTTTTCAAATGCCTCTCGCCTGCGCGTTTTTGCAGGAAAAGGTCACAATGGCCTCATGCATCGGCGACGCGCCCATGCATAGGAAGGATTTACTACCATGCCCATATACGAATATCAGTGCACTGAATGCGGTGAGCTCCATGAAGCCCTGCGTAAGATCAGTGACCCACCGCTTACCGATTGCCCCGCCTGTGGCAAGCCAGCCTTGCGTAAAAAAGTCTCTGCCGCGGCGTTCAGGCTTGCTGGCAGTGGCTGGTATGAGACGGACTTCAAGAGCGGTAACAAGAAAAACCTTGCGGGCGACAGCGCCGATAGCGGTACCAAAGACGCTGGCAGCAAAGAGAGTTCCAAAAAAGATGCTGCCACCGAGAAGCCTGCCAAAGCGTCCGCGGGTGGCGATAGCTCCGCTGCCTGATTATCGCCGTTATGCCACCGCAGACTTGCAACCCCAATCGAATTAATCACCAACTAACCCCTAACTAATCCCTAACAACAGGAACCACCATGCGCAGCCATAACTGCGGCCTTCTTAGAAGTGCTGATATAGACGAGACCGTCACACTCTGTGGCTGGGTGGATCGACGCCGGGATCACGGTGGTGTAATTTTTCTGGATTTGCGCGATCGGGACGGCATCGTTCAGGTGGTTTTTGACCCCGACACCGAAGAGCATTTTGCCACCGCTGATCGCGTGCGCAGTGAGTATGTGCTGAAGGTCACCGGGCGGGTTCGGGCGCGGAGCGACGCTACGGTGAATCCGAGTATGCCCACCGGTGAGATCGAGGTGCTCGGCAAGGAAATCGAAGTGTTGAACACCGCCGCTACGCCGCCCTTTCAGCTCGATGAGCACACCGCCGTGGGCGAAGAGGTTCGCCTCCGTTATCGCTACATGGACCTGCGCCGCCCGGAAATGCAGCAGCGTCTGCGGCTGCGCTCTGAAGTGACTGACGCCGTGCGTCGTTTTCTTCATGAAGAGGGTTTCCTGGATATAGAAACGCCGATTCTCACGCGGGCTACCCCCGAGGGTGCCCGGGATTACCTGGTGCCCAGCCGAACGCACCCGGGGCAATTTTTTGCTCTGCCGCAGTCGCCGCAGCTCTTCAAGCAGCTGTTGATGGTGTCAGGCTTTGACCGCTACTACCAGATCGCCAAGTGCTTTCGCGATGAGGACTTGCGCGCAGATCGCCAGCCGGAATTCACCCAGATCGACATCGAAACCTCGTTTATGGACGAGGAGGGCATCATGGAGATCACCGAGCGCATGGTGCGCGGACTCTTCCAGTCTGTGCTGGATGTGGAGCTGCCCAGCTTTCCGCATATGACCTGGGCGGACGCCATGGAGCGCTATGGTTCTGACAAGCCCGATCTGCGTATTCCCCTGGAACTGGTATCCGTGGATGACTTGATGCAGCAGGTGGACTTCAAGGTCTTCCGTGGTCCAGCTGATGACCCCTTAGGTCGCGTGGCGGCCCTGAAGGTGCCCGGCGGCGCGTCAATCTCCCGCAAGGAGATCGACGATTACACCCGCTATGTGGGTAATTATGGCGCCCGTGGTTTGGCCTGGATCAAGGTCAATGATCTGGCTGCCGGCGTTGAGGGGCTGCAGTCGCCGATCCTGAAGTTCATGCCCGAGGACGTTGTGGCTTCCATGATGGAGCGCCTCGGCGTTGCCGATGGCGACATCGTTTTCTTCGGGGCGGACCGTGCCGGCATTGTGAATGAGGCGCTGGGAGCGCTGCGCATCAAGGTGGGCACCGACCAGGGGCTGGTCAGCGATGGCTGGGCACCCTTGTGGGTGGTTGATTTCCCTATGTTTGAAGAGGACGGCAACGGTGGCTGGACGCCGCTCCACCATCCCTTCACTGCACCGGCCTGCGACCTGGCGACCGTTCGCGAGCATCCCGGCGAGGCGCTGTCGAGGGCCTACGATATGGTACTCAACGGTACCGAGCTTGGTGGCGGCAGCGTGCGTATCCACAATCTCGAGACGCAGGAAGCGGTGTTCGACATTCTGGGTATTGACCCCGACGAGGCCCGGGAGAAGTTTGGCTTCCTCCTTGATGCTCTCAAGTATGGTGCGCCGCCCCACGGCGGACTGGCCTTTGGCCTGGATCGCATCGTGATGCTCATGAGCGGGGCAGCATCGATCCGCGACGTGATTGCCTTCCCCAAAACCCAGACCGCTGCCTGCGTGATGACTGAGGCTCCCGGTACCGTGGGCGCGGCGCAGCTCCGTGAGCTGCATGTCAGGGTACGGGAGCAGGAAAAGAAAGAGGGGGATAGCTGAGTCCCAAACGATTCGGTTTATCCCCTGCGCAAACGAAGCGCGCATAGAAGGAAAAGGGAGGATCGCTGATGGCAGGTCACAGTAAGTGGGCCAATATCAAACACCGCAAAGCCGCGCAGGATGCCAAACGCGGAAAAATGTTTACCAAACTTATTCGCGAGCTCGTGGTTGCGGCAAAGCAGGGCGGACCACTCCCCGAAGACAATCCCCGTTTGCGTGCTGCCGTGGACAAGGCTCTGGGTTCCAACATGACCCGCGACACCATCGATCGGGCTATTGCCCGGGGTGCGGGTAACAATGAAGCGGATGATGTTGAGGAGCTGACCTACGAGGGCTATGCCTCTGGCGGCGTTGCGGTGCTGGTTGAGGTGATGACAGACAACCGCAACCGCACTGTTGCCGAGGTGCGTCATGCTTTTAGCAAACGCGGTGGCAATCTTGGTACCGACGGATCCGTGGCGTATCTCTTTGAGCGCAAGGGACAGATCAGTTTTGCACCGGGGGCCGACGAAGAACAAATCATGGAAGCGGCTCTGGAGGCCGGCGCTGAAGATATAGAAGCCGCCGATGATGGCTCCATCGAGGTAACTACCGCCTGGGAAGATCTTTCAACGGTAAAAACCAGGCTGGAAGCATCCGGATTGGAGCCCGCGGAGAGCGAGGTGACCATGATCGCCTCCACCACAGTGCCCGTGGACGCCAGCGGCGCGGAGACGGTCATGGGGCTCATTGATGCTCTCGAAGAGCTGGATGACGTGCAGAACGTTTACTCCAACGTGGACATTCCTGACGAGGTTCTTGAGGCAATGTCCTGAAGTTCGTCCCCGGGTTTCGCGGCTGACGGACGTCCGGTCATGGCTGCGCTGGAAACCCTGTATATTTATACATATCATGCAGCTCAGGCACAGCGACCGGTTGGGCGCACGGCATGGCAATAATTCTTGGCATTGATCCCGGGTCCCAGAAAACGGGCTTCGGGGTTATCAGTACCCTGAACGGCAAAAACAGCTATATCACCAGCGGCGTTATCCGCCTGCCCAAAGGGGCATTGCCGGAGCGTCTGCGGATCATTGCCGAGAGCGTGGCGGAACTGGTGGAGCTTCACGGTCCCACGGAGTTGTCGGTAGAGCAGGTTTTTCTCGCCAAAAGTGCCGATGCGGCATTAAAGCTGGGTCAGGCTCGCGGCGCGGCCATCGTCCCCTGCGTGACTCGGGGGTTGGAGGTCAGCGAATATTCCGCGCGGCAGATCAAGCAGTCTGTGGTGGGTACGGGAGCCGCCGATAAGGTGCAGGTCCAGCATATGGTGAAAGCATTGCTGAAGCTTCCCGGTGCGCCCCAGGAGGATGCCGCGGATGCCCTGGCGGCAGCGCTATGCCACGCCCATACCCGGGAGGGGCTGGTTCGAGTGGCCGGTGCCACGGCTATCCGGCGCGGACGCCTGCGTTAGTGGGTGCAGCCCCGCAGCCATATACAGCGATAAAGCCATAAGAGGACGCCTTAGTTGATCGGTCGAATTTCAGGAACCTTACTGCACAAACAGCCGCCGGAGATACTGGTAGATGTCGGCGGTGTCGGTTACGAGTTGCAGGTGCCCATGACCACGCTGTTTCAACTGCCGGCGCTGGGGGAGCCAGTGACGCTTCTCACCCATCATGCGGTGCGCGAGGATGCGCAGACCCTCTATGGCTTTGTCAGCCCCCGGGACCGGGAGCTGTTCCGGCATTTGATCAAGGTCAATGGCGTCGGTCCCAAGCTCGCTCTGACCATTTTGTCGGGCATGGACGGCGAGCGCTTTGCGCGGGCGGTGCACGACGACGACCTCACCGCTTTGGTGGCCCTCCCGGGCGTCGGCAAAAAGACCGCCGAGCGATTGCTCATCGAAATGCGCGATCGCGTATCTGGCTGGCTTGATCAGGGGGCCGGCGAGTCCCCCACGGAGGGACAGTCACAGCCCGCATCAGATAAACTCGGTGATGCGGAGGGTGCTCTCGTGGCGCTGGGCTATAAGCCTGCCGAAGCAGCGCGACTGGTGGCGCGGGTAGACAGCGATGACATCACCGACAGTGAAGAATTGATACGTCTGGCGCTGCGCTCAACGGTTCGCGGCTAATAACACACAGCAGGCAGGGCAGCATTTCCATGATTGAGACAGACCGCCTTATTGCGCCGGAGCCCGTGGGCACCGTCGAGGATGCCCAGGATCGCGCTGTCCGACCCAAGGCCCTGGCGGAATACATTGGTCAGCCTGTGGCGCGGGAGCAGATGGAGATTTTTCTGGCCGCTGCCAAGGGTCGGGACGAGCCTCTGGACCACACCCTCATTTTTGGTCCGCCCGGTCTTGGCAAGACCACCCTGGCCAGCATTATCGCCAATGAAATGGGGGTGTCCCTGAAGACGACTTCAGGTCCGGTGCTGGAGAAAGCCGGTGACATTGCCGCGTTGATGACTAACCTCGAGCCCGGCGACGTGTTGTTTATCGATGAGATTCATCGTCTGAGTCCCTTTGTGGAGGAGATTCTCTATCCGGCCATGGAGGATTATCAGCTGGATATCATGATCGGGGAGGGGCCTGCTGCCCGGTCCATCAAACTGGACTTACCGCCCTTTACCCTGGTGGGCGCTACTACTCGTGCCGGTCTTCTCACGTCGCCCCTGCGGGATCGCTTTGGCATTGTGCAGAGGCTGGAGTTTTACGGGGTGGATGACCTCGCCGTGATTGTTGCAAGGTCCGCCCGCATTCTTGAGATACCCATGGATGAGGGAGGCGCACGGGAGATTGCCCGGCGCTCCCGGGGCACGCCGCGCATCGCCAACCGACTCCTCCGTCGGGTCCGCGACTATGCGGAAGTTAAAGGCGACGGCACGGTGAATGCCGACATCGCCGATCGCGCTCTGGACCTTTTAAGCGTGGACGCCAAGGGCTTTGATCATCTGGACCGGCGCCTGCTGCTGGCGATGATTGAGAAGTTTGACGGGGGCCCTGTGGGCGTGGACAGCCTCGCTGCAGCCATATCCGAAGAGCGCGGCACGATCGAAGACGTGCTGGAGCCTTTTTTGATTCAGCAGGGCTATATGATCAGAACGCCCCGGGGTCGCATGGTGACTCGTCTTGCCTATCAGCATTTTGGCGTGCCTATGCCCGGTGACGAGCGGGCGGTCCCGCAGCCGGGGGACAGCCAGGGGACGCTGCCTTTAGGTTCCGGCGAATGAGCGCCCAATGAACGATACGAGGGAATTTTCTCTGCCCCTGCGGGTCTACATCGAAGACACCGACGCGGGCGGCATTGTCTACTACGTGAACTATCTGAAATACATCGAACGGGCTCGCACGGAATTTATGCGGTCCCTGGACATGGACCGGGCGGCCATCTTCAACAATGAACTGATGTTTGTTGTCAGCGACGTGTCTGTCAGCTACCACCGTCCCGCGAAACTGGATGATGAGCTGGAAGCGACCGCCGCGCTGGCGTCCGTGGGCGGGGCCTCCTTAAAACTACGGCAATGTGTGCGCCGTGGGGCGGACCTCATTGCCGAGGCGGCGGTGTCCCTGGCCTGCGTCAGTCCCGAAACCCTGGCACCCCGTCGCATCCCCAAAGAGATGCTTGCTACACTGCGCGCCGCGTGTGACCCCCACAATCCCCACAATCCTCTCGGAGAATGACTTGGACGAACTAAGCCTGGTGGACCTGGTCATGGATGCCGGGGTTACCGTAAAACTGGTCATGGGACTGCTCATGGCCGCATCGGTCACCTCCTGGTACATGATTTTTCAGCGCTTCTTTTACTTCCGCAGCGCGGGAGAGGAAATGCTGGATTTTGAAGAGCACTTCTGGTCCGGCGTCGATCTTGCCCAGCTCTATCGCGAGGGCAATGAGCGCGCGGCCGACGGCGAAATCATCATCGGCGTCGAGGGTGTGTTCCGCGCCGGCTTCAAGGAATTCTCCCGTCTGGCCCAGCAGTCAGACATGGATGCCGAGGCCATGCTCGAAGGGGCCCGCCGGGCAATGCGCGTAGCCATGCTCCGGGAAGAAGAGCGTCTTGAGAAGCACCTTCCCTTTCTGGCCACCGTGGGTTCCACCAGTCCCTACGTGGGCCTTTTTGGTACCGTCTGGGGCATCATGAATTCCTTCCGCGGATTGGCCAATACCTCGCAGGCGACCCTGGCCACGGTGGCCCCGGGTATCTCCGAGGCCCTGGTGGCCACCGCCATGGGGTTGTTTGCTGCGATTCCTGCGGTCATGGCCTACAACCGCTTTGCCTCCAAGGTCGACGTCTATGGCAAGCGTTACGACACCTTCGTTGATGAGTTCTCGAGCATCCTCGGTCGTCAGGCCTATGCGCTGAAATCCCGGCAGCGGGAGAGCAGGCAGTAATGCGCCGACGCGCCCGCTTTCGGCCCATGGCCGAGATCAACGTCGTACCCTACATCGACGTGATGCTCGTGCTGCTGATCATTTTTATGGTCACGGCACCCATGCTCATGCAGGGCGTGAAGGTGGATCTTCCCCAGGCGAAAACCGAGCCGGTGGATAATCAGGATGCTGAGCCTCTCATCGTCTCCATCAATGCCCAGGGGCAGCTGTTTATGAACGTGGGTGGCCAGGAGGATCAGGTCCTCTCTCTGGCTACAGTACAGCAGCGCGTGGGCGCGGTGATCCGTCGCAGCCCGGACAAGCCGGTGCTGGTATGGGGCGATAAGGCGGTGGCCTACGGTGACGTCGTGGGGCTCATGGCGGCGCTGCAGGAGGCCGGCGCGCCGGGGGTGGGTCTGGTCACCGAGGACCCGCGGTGAACCGGGACTGGTACAGTCTGGGCCAACTCACCCTGCTGCCCGTTGCGGGCACACTGGCGCTGCATTTACTGCTGCTTGGGGCGATTCTGCTGCGTTTTCAGCCCGACAGCGACCCGCGAACCATCGAGGCGAGGGTGCTGCCGCCGACAGCGATCAATGCCACGCTTATTGACGCCTCTTCCCTCAAACCCAAAAAGCAGGTGCGCAAGCCGGCGCCAAAGCCGGTGGCAAAAACGACGCCCAAACCGGTGAAAAAGGCGCCTGCGAAAACCAGCACCGCTGCCAGTAGCAGTGCGCCCCCCAAGACCACGCCGAAGGCGGCGGCCAAGGTCAATAACAAGCCGGCTCCCGCACCAAAAGTCGAGGAGAAGCGCATCAGTGCCGAGGAGCTCGCAGCGATCAGCCGTCGGGAACTCGCTGACGCCATGGCCGCCGAAGACAACGCCCAGGTCGCGGTGACCGCCGAAGAGATGTCCACGAGCTATGCGGCACTGATTCGCGATACGGTAGTGAACTACTGGAGTCGTCCTCCCAGCGCCCGCAACGGCATGGAGGCCCTGCTGGCAATTCAGTTGGTGCCCACGGGAGAAATTGTGTCTGTGAGTGTGCTCCGCTCCAGTGGTAGTGTTGCCTTTGACCGCTCGGCCATCAACGCGGTGGAAAAAGCCGGGAGTTTCCCAGAGCTCAAAAACCTTCCCGGCCGGGAATTCGAAAAGACCTTTCGTCGCTTTCAACTTTTATTCAGACCCGAGGATTTGCGCTACTGATGTTCCGACCACTGTTTTTTCTGCTGCTACTGCTGCCAGCCATGGCCAATGCCCAGCTGGTTATCGAAATCACGCAGGGCGTGGATGATCCCACTCCCGTTGCCGTAGTGCCTTTTGCCTGGGAGGGGGCGGGGACCGCGCCGGCTGACATGGCGGAAGTGGTGCAGGAGGATTTTGAGCGCAGCGGACAGTTTTCACCCGTGGCGCGCGCTGACATGCTCGGGTTCCCCAGTCGTGAAGAAGAGGTGTTTTACCGGGACTGGCGGGCCATCGCCAGTGAGTACGTGCTCATCGGACGGGCGATGGGCGAGGGCGATCGGCTGTCTTTACGTTACGAGCTCTACGATGTGCTCCGCCAGACCCGCATCGCCGAGGGCACCGTCGCGGGACCGATGGGAGAGGCGCGCATGCTGGCTCACCGGGTGTCCGATGCCGTCTACGAAAAACTGACGGGTATTCCCGGGGCCTTTGCCACCCGTCTGATCTACGTCTCGGTTACCCGCAATCCCACCGGTAAAGACTATTATCGTCTGACGCTGGCCGACTCTGATGGTGCCCGGCCCATCGTGCTGCTGGAGTCCCGCGAGCCCATTATGTCTCCCAGCTGGTCTCCCGATGGCAAGCAGGTGGCCTACGTCTCCTTCGAGACCGGGCGCCCGGCTATTTTCCGGCAGGTGCTGGCTACCGGTGAGCGGGAGCAGTTGACTAATTTTCGGGGTCTGAACAGTTCTCCCGCCTGGTCCCCCGACGGCAACTCCATGGCCATGGTGCTTTCCAAGGATGGCAGTCCGGATATTTACCTCATGGATATGGCGAGCCGGCGCCTTACCCGGGTCACCCGGCACTACGCCATCGACACGGAGCCCAGTTGGATGCCCGACGGGCGCTCCTTCCTGTTTACCTCGGATCGTGGCGGACGACCGCAGATTTACCGGTATGACTTGCGCAGTGGATTGACGGAGCGGGTGACCTTTGAGGGCAGCTACAATGCCCGGGCACGGGTGGCTCAGGACGGTCGCAATGTGGTGCTCGTGCATCAGCGGGACGGCGAATACCAGATTGCCATTCACGACCTGGTGAGTAACCGTCTGCAGGTGCTCACAAATACGGATCTGGATGAAAGTCCAAGTATCGCACCCAATGGTTCCATGGTATTGTACGCAACCAAGTACGGTGATCGTGGCATTCTGTCCGCGGTCTCGGTGGATGGCGGCGTGAAGTTCCGTTTGCCCGCTCGCAGTGGCGATGTTCGCGAGCCGGCCTGGTCGCCGTATATGCAGTTCTAAAAGATGCAGTTCTAAAAGACGCAGGTATAAATATCATTTTTGAAGGAAGCACGTCATGAAGCAAATTCCCGTTGCCGGCAAGGCGCTAACACTGCTGTTCGCTGCGATGTTCCTCGTGGCATGTTCAGGCACCTCCACCAAGGAAGAAGAAGCGGCAGCCGCCGCAGCGGCCGCAGCCGCGGCTGAGCAAGCCGCAGCCGCCGACGCTGCCCGCGAAGCAGAGCGTCAGGCAGAGGCCGCCGCCGCTGAAGCACAGCGTGAGATGGAGCAGGCTGCCATGGCAGCAGGCACAGTGTTCTACTTTGAGTTCGACAGTGCGACACTGACTCCCGCGGCTCAGGCTGCTGTCGATGCGCACATCGCTTTGCTCAAAACCAACGATCGCAGCGTGCGTCTTGATGGCCACACTGATGAGCGTGGCACGCGGGACTACAACATGGCCCTGGGTGAGCGTCGCGCGAATGCCGTTCGTGATTACATGGTCGTCAATGGTGTTGCGAGCTACCGCATCGAGACCGTGAGCTACGGCGAAGAGCAGCCGGTAGCCTACGGCAGCGGCGAGAGCAGCTGGTCCCAGAACCGCCGCGTCGAGCTTAAGTAAGACGAGGCACTGGTGTTCTGACTATGCTTAAAGCACGACCGTACCATCGCATCGGGCTGACCTTTCTGGTCGGCCCGATCTCGTTTCTGGCTGTGGCTATCGCGGCTTCGGCGCAGGACTATATCGATGTCGAAGCGGAGCGACGGGCCCAGCCACAGTCCGGGCCATCGTCGTCCACGGCACCCGCAAGGAGCTATGGTGTGGGCACGGCGCCCTCGGCGGTGTCTCCCGCGAGCACTACGCGCTCCCTGCCGCCCCCTGCAGCGCCGGCCAGTGACAATATCGGTGGTCTGTTCAATCAGGTGCAGCAGCTTCAGCAGGAAGTGATGCGTCTTAACGGTCTTGTGGAGCAGCAGGCCTACGAGATTCGAACCCTCAAAGAGCAAAGCCTCGAGCGCTATATGGATATCGACCGGCGCCTGGCCTCCGGTGGTGGCGGGGGAGCGGGGGGTGTCAGTGGTGTTGCTTCCGGCAACGAGTCTGGCAACACGCAGACTTCAACGAGCGCCGGGGCTGTGAGTTCGGCCTCAGAGCTTGCGGAGCAGCCGGGTGAGGGTGAAGCCTATCGCGCTGCCTATGCTCTGGTGAGAGGCCAGGAGTTTGATCAGGCGGTCAGCGCTTTCAATGCGTTCCTTGAGCGATTTCCCGCAGGACGTTTTGCCCCCAATGCGCATTACTGGCTGGGAGAGCTTTATCTGGTGACCGATCCTGCGGACCCTGAGGCGTCGCGCCAGGCCTTTATGCTGCTGCTCAATCAGTATCCGACCAACGCCAAGATTCCCGATGCCTTGTACAAATTGGGTCGCGTGCACTTCATGAAGGGCAATCGCGACCGGTCCCGGGAGTTTTTGAATCGGGTGATTCGTGAGTATCCCGATAGCTCAGCGGCACGTTTGGCGGGCGATTTTCTCGACCAAAACCTCTAAGGCAGGTCCCATGGGTGCTGTGGCAACAGCGGAGGACGTGGTCGCTGCCGACACACTCCGCATCACTGAAATCTTTTACTCCCTTCAGGGCGAGGCTAGAACCGTTGGTCTGCCCACGGTGTTCGTGCGCCTCACCGGTTGCCCCCTGCGCTGCCTCTACTGCGACACAGAGTACGCCTTTCACGGCGGCGAGATCATGTCTCTTGAGCACATTACAACTCAGGTCGCCGCACACAGGCCCGCCTATGTCACTGTGACGGGAGGCGAGCCCCTCGCCCAACCCAACTGCCTGCCGCTCTTATCCACCCTCTGCGATCAGGGTTATGAGGTCTCCCTGGAAACCAGTGGCGCCATGTCCGTGGCAGAGGTCGATCCTCGCGTGGTGAAGGTGCTGGATTTAAAAACCCCGGCCTCCGGTGAGGTCGCCCGCAACGATTACGGCAATGTTCATTACCTGACAGCCAATGATCAGGTGAAGTTCGTCATCTGTGACCGCGGGGACTACGAGTGGGCACGATTCAAACTCGATGAATATGCGCTGGGCGATCGTGTTTCTGATGTGCTGTTTTCACCGAGCCACGAGCAACTTGCCCCCCGGGAGCTGGCGGAGTGGATTCTCGCGGATGGCTTGCAGGTACGCCTGCAGTTGCAGCTGCATAAATATCTTTGGGACGATGCGCCGGGGCATTGAGGTCAGAGCGCCATTTTATGAATTCTTCGAAAAAAGCGGTGGTTCTTGTCTCCGGTGGACTGGACTCTACAACGGTTCTGGCTCTGGCAAGAGAGCAGGGCTATGAGTGCTACTCCCTGAGCTTTGACTATGGCCAGCGTCACCGCGCCGAGCTTTTTGCCGCCGAGCGGGTGTCAAAAACCCTGGGCGATGTAGCGCACAAGGTCGTGCGTCTGAATCTGGACAGCATAGGAGGGTCGGCGCTCACCGATGACAACATTGCCGTACCTGAAGAGGCCAGTGAGGGCATACCGGTGACCTACGTGCCTGCCCGAAACACCGTGTTTTTGTCTATCGCTCTGGGATGGGCTGAGGTGCTCGGGGCGCAGGACATCTTCATCGGTGTGAACGCTGTGGACTATTCGGGATACCCCGATTGCCGACCCGCGTTTATCGATGCCTTCCAGCAATTGGCAAACGTCGCCACCCAGGTGGGGGTGGAGGGCGGTCGCTACGAGATCCACACTCCACTCATGGATCTGGGAAAAGATGACATCGTAAAGCTGGGCGCGCGCCTCGGCGTGGATTACTCGCAAACGGTCTCCTGCTATCAGGCCACCGATGACGGCCTCGCCTGCGGTGTCTGTGATGCCTGTAGACTGCGGCGCGAGGGTTTCGAAAACGCCGGTCTTGAGGACGTCACACGTTATGCCAGTTAACAGAAACTTTGCTTTGTCACGGCGCGCTCTGCTGCGTCGCTCCCTTGCTGTTGCCACCACGGCTGCACTACCGGGGCAGCTTTTTGCGCTGGAAGCGGAAACGATCTCCGTCAATCCCGAGTCCCTAGAGCGCGTTGCCGCGGTGTTTGCCGCCAACCCCATCGTCGACTTTCATACGCACATTGGTATCTGGCAAAACCGCGGCCTGGATAATGCTGATAAAGGTATACCACCGGTCAGCCCTGCGAAGTTCGCGAGCAATATTCAGGAATATCTCGATGCCGGGGTGAATTGCATCTATCTGGACGCTATCAGTGATATCGCGCGCACGCGGATCGGTATGCCCGGCAATAAAGATCGCGATTTTCAGGGCGATGAGGCCTGGGAAGAGTATGAGCGCCAATACGCGCTCATGATGGACTTTCTCGCCGACCACCCCATGAGCCCCGTGACGGACGCTGATTCTCTTGAGGCAATTAATGCCCGAGGAGAGTTAGGGGTCGTGCTGTCCACGGAAGGCGCTCATATGCTGGAATTGAAGCCAGCGCGTTTAAAGGTTCTTCATGAGCAAGGTCTGAGGCGCCTGCAGCCGATTCATTATGTGGCATCGACCCTGGGTGATAGTCAGACAGATCCCGAGCGCTACGGTGGACTGTCACCCCTGGGTCGTCAGGTGCTGGAGCAGGCCAGCGATATGGGCATGCTGCTGGACATGGCTCACGCCAGTCAAAAGGTGGTAGAGCAAACCGTTGCGCTGGTAGATCGTCCCCTGGCGCTGTCCCACACCATGGTCAAGTACAACTCCTCCCGCTTTGGCGACTACCGCAATACAAGAAGTCGATGGATCAGCCCGGAGCACGCGCGGCTCATCGCAGATACCGGAGGTGTAGTGGGTACCTTCCCTATTCAGGCGCCCTATGGCGTGACGTATCTGGACGAGTTTGTTGAGGCCCTGAAAGTGATGGTGGATACCGTGGGTATCGATCACGTCGCCTGGTCCACCGATCTGGGGGAGCCGGTGCGGCCCGCGTTTTTACAGAGCTACCTGCAGTTTCCCAGGCTGTGCGCGAAGTTGCTGGAGAGCGGATTCAGTGACAGCGATCTGGCGAAGTTTGCCGGGGGCAATGCCCTGCGGGTGCAGGCTGCGGCCTGAGCCCTCAGGGTAATTAATCGGCCATAGCGCCATCATTGTGAGTGCGGAGTGTTTGTTATGCGTTACTTGATGTTTGTTCCACTGCTTATGCTCACTGTCATGACAGGCGCGCGCGGGGCGGAAGTCAGCTTTCTCAATAGCAGCGGCTCCCTGGCGGCGGACCTGCCGTTCTCTGAGGCGGTGCGTGTGGGCGATACGGTCTACCTGGCGGGTCAGCTGGGTGCACTCCCCGGTGAGATGACCGTGGTGCCCGGCGGTATTGTTCCTGAGACTCGCCAGACCCTCGAAAACATCCGCAACACCCTCAAATCCCATGGGCTGGATATGAGCGATGTGGTGAAATGCACGGTAATGCTGGCTGATATCAGCGAGTGGGGCGCTTTTAACACCGTTTACGCTGAATTTTTCAGTAAACCCTTTCCTGCACGGAGCGCTTTTGGGGCCAACGGTCTGGCCTTGAACGCCCGGGTAGAGGTGGAGTGCATCGCGGCATTTTCGGACTAAACTCTCTACTCGAGTCCGTCCAAGAGAAGTTCTCCGAAAAACTTGAGTTTTTCTCTTAAATCCGTAATATGCGCCCTCCTTCCGGGGCCGTTAGCTCAGTCGGTAGAGCAGTTGGCTTTTAACCAATTGGTCGCTGGTTCGAACCCAGCACGGCCCACCATTTTCCTCTCTTTGTATCAACGACTTAGCGCGCTGCCGCGCTCAGCGTCCGGTGCTTCAGCACGACGAGTGCCGGAGTTTTGCCGGACTTTCCTTCGCACGCCCTGTTTGCCGCCTCGATAAGCTCCTCCAGCTCGGGTGCTGAGTAGTACGTGGTGATATCGCCGTTCTTGTGGCCAAGCAGTATTTTCCGGGTTTCCAATGGCACTCCTGCCGCGCGCAAGCGACGACCGAAGGTGTGTTTCAAGTCGTGTACCCGAATGGGCATGTCCAGCTTGCGCCGAACCGACTGCCAGCCATTGTTGTTGATGCTCCGCACCGGACGACCGTAGTAAGTGAAGACGCGTTCCGGGTGTTGCCCGCGCACGCATTCGATCACTGACTTAGCCACCCGATTCAATACCACCCACCGATCCTCCCGATTCTTAACTTTCTCTCCCGGTATAAGAAACACCGAGGTGCCCAATTCCGGCACGTCAATTTCCCAATCCCACCGCAAACTGCAGACTTCGCCATCCCGGCACCCGGTATTCACCTTGAATAAACATATCCTGCTCAGGTGATCCGGCAACGCTTTGAACAACTGGTACTGCTACTCCCAGCTGAGCGGGTAGGGGCGTCTGGCATCGTGCAGAGGCAGCAACTGAATCAGCGGCGCCGACTCCAGCCAGGTTAAACCGTGTTCATCGCGCCACAGGCGGGCACTCAGGTTTAGTACCCTGCGCACCGTTGCCAGTGCGCCGTTGACGGTCTTGTTTTTCTTACCCTCCTTCTGCCGTCGATTGATGTAGGCTTGCAGCGTTCCCATGTGGACCTGATAGAGCGGCAAATCGCCGATCTCCGGGTCCAGCTCCTTCAGATGGAAGGCATAGGTGTGGATAGTCGCTAAGTGCGTGTTTTCCTCGAGAAAGCGTGTGGCTGCCTCGCGAAAGATCCGCACCGGTCGTATGCCAAACACTGATGCCTGCCTAATCTGCTCAATCCGACGAGCTAGCATCAGCTCCGCCGTTCTGAGTTCACTCGTTCCAGTGCTTTCGTGAATGCGGTGGCCGAGGACCCGCTTGTCGATATGCCAGATCCCACCCCGTTTCCGTAGCCCGGAGCTTCGATTGCGTCCCATAAATCATCTCCTTGATTTAGTGCGGGACGCCCGTTGCGCCGCCTATACTGGTCCACCCATGCGTCCATTTCAAGGCGGTCGAAGGCGACGCCTTGCCGCCCAATGCGAAACTCGAGCAGGGTAGGGCGCACTTCCCGGTTGAAGCGGTTGCGGTCCATACCTAGATAGGAAGGGGCGTCTCGTAGTCGGATGAGACGGGGTTGTATCGTCATCTGCCCAGATACACCGCGGTAATCTGTTCTCTCACGTGCCCCAGCTCCCTGCTGATGGCCAGCCGTGCCTGTCGATCCGTCTCCTGCTGTGCCGGGGTCAACGCTTCTTTACCGGGGCCGCCTCCATGGGGCGACGGCCAGCCCGTGAGTTCCAGGTATCGTTGCTGCGCATAGGCATGGCGCAGGCCGTGCATTTTCGACAGGCCCGCATTCGCCGTATGACGCTCATAGATTCTCAGCTGCTCAATGTAGGATCGGCCCCGGGGGATCAAGGACCCCGTGCCCGCCAGGTGTTTGGCATGTTCCAGCAGGGCACGCTGCGCCTCGGTACGGATAGGAACCGTGCGCTCCCGCCTGCCCTTGGTCCAGCTGGCTTTCAGCTGCAGGTGCTCGCCCCGGTCCGCCCAGCGCGGCTGCAGCTTGATGGCTTCCTCTCGTCTGAGCCCGAATGCCCGCTGTAGGCGCAGACTCATGCGAACGTTCTCATCCCTGACTCGGGCGAGCTGTGCTTGTCCAAGGTCCCTTGCCTTGCTCTCACTGGTGACGAACTGGCGATCCGGGATTCCGTAGATCTCGTTGCTGCGCGCGACCACGCTGCGCTTGTTGATCTTTTCGGCCCACCAGCGCAGGCAGCTCATGCGGTTCTTGATGGTGCCCGGCGACAGGTTCTGCCCCAGCCATTGGTCGACCAGGGCCTGGACGTGCTTCTGTTTCAGCGACGTGGCTTTCAACTGCCGGAAGCCCAGTTCGTGTAACTGATTGGCTATGGCGCTCAACTGGCGCTCCCGGCCCACGCGGGTTTCGAAGCTGCCCTCGTGGCTGTACTTGCATAACATTTTCAGTTGGTAGTTCAGGTCTCGCATAGTGCTAAATCCATTCGGTGAGTGTTTCTGATCACCTGGCAATAAAAGCTGCGCAGGCCCGGCAAGCGGTACGATCACGGGACACCAACCCCGGTTGACCTGAATGTGTCTGGCCATAGACAGCACAGTGTGTTTTCTGGCGAAAACTGGCCCATGCAGACCAACGGTTACCCAGCCGCAGGCCGGGGTAGAACTTCCTCCTTTTGGATTGAGCAAAACGCACTGACCGTCAGTGTGTTTGCGGGGTTGAAGAAACTGCCAGATCGACGGGCTCGAGAGCCCGGCCATCAGCAGCGGCGATGGAGCAGATCCCGCGGGAAGCGGGAGAGAGTGGAAGGAGCGGTACCCAGTTGATGCGGTATCGCGATGGTTCGAAGATGGGCTCGGTCATGACTGACCTTTGCGTCAAAATAGCCCGGGTAGACGCTGTCGGCAGATTCCTATACAGCCGGAATTTGCCTACCCCATTCGCTTGCGCAAGGTGGGGTCGCCTTGCCACTTTTCCGCAGTGGCCGCGTTTAGTGGGTTCACTTTACGAACACCGAATGCGGCTGTCACAAAGAATTCGACCGACTGCGGGCGCGGTTTTTGGCTACTGACGGCGTGGTGCACGTGTGTAGGCGCCCACGTCACTACCTGCTGCGCTTGGCAGTGACTTGGGCTCTTACGATGATAGTACCTGTGCGATCGACTCCGACTGTGTCGCCTTCGGCGTTAGTCACAGAGCCGCGATATCAAAGCCCCATCGACTTTAGCCGACATAGCGGCAAGGTCCCATTCGTAGCTCGCTGCCAGCAGCGGGCCGATATCGCTGGCGAAGTTTTTGTCGTTCAGTTTGGCGGTTACGTTGGCCTGAAACTGCGTTTTGGTCACCGTGAACCCGCCGTGCTCCATGTACGCATAGAACGCCGCGACTATCTTCTTCGGGTCAGCGTCACCATGGTCGAGCGCAATCGCCAGGTCAAATAGATCACGTCCCTTTTTGCGCTGATACAGGGCGCGGAGCTTTGTGCCCAAAAGCTCATTTAATTCGTAGCTGAGTATTGAGCATGATCCCGTGTACCAACGGGAACTCACTTCAAACGGAACCTCTACGAATTCTTCTACAACGAAGTGCTCGCGAGTGTTGATTTCGACTTTTAGCCGAAGCGGTTGTCCATCCTCTGACTGAAACCGGTAGGTTAATGTCACCATGGCGTTGTTCTGTTTCCGCTTGGGTTCTCCAAGCCACGGGTCCAATACCTCCCTCAAGGCATCCATAACTGGACCTGCTGGCTCTGCAGTCACTTGAACAAGGTCAATATCTTCGGAGTATCTGGCGGCAGGCAGGTGGAGCTTGAACAGAGCCGTGCCGCCACGGAATGCCAGCGCATGGCGCAGTGTCTTGTGAGAGAAAATGTCAATCAGTGCACGGCTGATGACGAGGTCCTGTTCGACCTGGGCATCGTCAACCCACGGTGCTTTATCCCGCCATTCTGTGATGTAGTCACGTGGGATCATATGTCCGGCTCCAGGTCTGCATTTACAACAAGCTTCCATTCCCGCAAGCGCGGTCCAGCGTCCTTGTCGCCACCGGGCATGAGCTTCGTGTACTCCCGCGCGTGTTCACTGACATAGCCTTTGAGCCCCTGTGCAGCATTTTCGGCGCCTACCAGTTCTAGAATGTGGCCTAAACGCTGAATCCAGGTAATCGGGGCGGTGGTCGCTGCAGCTGCCAGTACCGAGGCATCGATTTCTTCGGCAAGTTCAGAAAGGATGGTGGCAACCTGATTTAACCCACCGACATGTTCGGGATATCCCACCAAGTCGATGGCCGTGGCTTCTGGCGAGGAGACCTTTAAAGCTCCACGTGAGGTGTTGAATGTTCGTACGGGCACGTAGTCAATGTTCTTGCGTGCGATGAACTTGACCCGGACTTTGCCGCAGCGTAGCGGCCCGCGGTTCTGTTGCACGAAGACCTGGAACTCCTGTGGGCGCTGATGGGCCGCGCCGTAGTACTGGGCGGCTGAAAGAAGCCCAGCGTAGTAGGTTAGTCCTTTGAGTTTCATGAGGTCGGGTATGAATTGCTCTGCGGGCAGGCAACCCAAAGAGCGGTATTCCGGCGGGATGATGACGTAAAACCCGCGGGCAGGTGTGGCAATCAGCCCCTGTTTGGTGAGCCGGTTGAGAGCAAGCTTGCTCGCTGACGGAGATACTTGAAGCGCCTCACGAGCTTCCGTTGAGGTGAAGCTATAGCGCCCCCTCGAGGCAAGAGTCGCGACAAGGTCTTTTGCCGCTAAAGGATTGTTATTCGGTATCACTCTCGCAAAGTATCTATAAATAATACTTTATGCAAGCAAAATCGTATTTTCGTCATAGACAACTGCTCGTTAGCTCGCAAAATATAGGCAGGTCATCACGCGACGGACTTAGTGTTAACGATGCCAAGTCTCCAAAACACAAGAGACCTTTGTCTGAATAAGCGAAAACGTGTCAAATGCGAATAAGAAAAATTCAAATTAGCAAATGGAGGCACTTGTTCGACAGGTGTCGGTTGGCCACGCATGCAGGTTATTGCCGGCGTCTGAGCAATATCCCGACCGGGAACACGTGGGAACTCCCCTTGCTGCGTTGAGCATGGACTCCCGTGCGGCGACCGTGTAGAGCACAATAACGCGTTCGGTCTGCGTTTTGGTCGCGCTTATCGACCAGCAAGAGGCAGCCTTTTAATACGCGGTGACGTCTGATTGAGCCAAGGCGTCCCATTTTCAGTGCGCTATCGTTTTGTCGCACGATTGAGCATCGCAGATACGACCGACATTCATGCTGACGCCTCTTATCTGTCTCAGGACTCCAGCCTAGGGGGTGGGCATACCTCGAGGCGCGCGGGCCGCGCGCTAGCCAGTTATGCGAAAAACAGTGGCACGCGTGGTGAACTGCTGAGCGCCGCAGCGCTATCCGGTCGCTACGGATTATCGGTGTCAGCCAGCCCTGCGGTGCTCTCTCGGATCACCAGTTCGGTACTCAGCATCGTGTCGACCGGGCGCTCGCCGTCGATCATTTTCAGCAAGGTATTCACCAGTTCCTCGCCCGCAGTGCTGATGCCCTGGCGCACGGTGGTCAGCGTTGGGCTGCTGTAGCTTGCAAGACCAATATCGTCGTAACCCGTCACCGCGATATCACCCGGGACGCTCAATCCCTGGCGCTGCGCAGCCGAAATTGTCGCGAGGGCGACCACATCCGAGATACACACCACGGCGTCGAAATCGCCGCGATCAGATAACAACGTCGTGATCGATTCGCGAGCCCGCTCCATGCTGAACGGTACTTCGAAGTGCAGCGAGGCGTCGTAGGCAACGCCACCCTCTGCAAGCGCCTCACGATAGCCTGCATAGCGCGCCGCATTTTCGGGGTTGGAGATGTTGCCAAAGAACGCGATCCGCCGACGTCCTGTCTCGATGAGATGGCAAGCGGCCTGCTTACCTCCGGCGAAGTTATCACCGCCAATCACAACGTAACGCTTGTCTGGCACCGGATGACCCCAGACGACGATGGGCCGGCCAGCGTCTGCGAGCAAGTTGAGTTGCTCGTGCTGGCGCTCCTGCCCGATAAAAATAACACCGTCCGATTGCAGCATTGCGCGGCTGTTGGCCAATTGCGCCGCATCAATCACAGGAGCGTGGGCAAGTAGCAGATCGTAGTCTCGGGCCGCCAGCGCATCTGCAATCGCGCCCAGCATGTCAAGGAAGAACAGATCCGACATATGCTGTTTGGATCGGATATCGAGCATGAAGACCACCGACACTACGCTGCTGCGTTTGAGGCGCAGGTCACGCGCTCGACGGTTGATTAGGTAGCCGTGCCTGGCGGCAAGTGACTGTATTTTTTCCCGCGTTGCGATGGCAATACGCGGGTTGTTATTCAGAGCCCGCGACGCAGTCGCGCGCGAAACTCCGGCTGCATCCGCGAGGTTTTGAAGCGTACGAATCGCCGGCGGTGAATCCGCGGCTGGGCGGTCCTTCATATCGTCACTTTTAAATCGGTCATATTGTTCAGCTCATTCATTGTTTAAAAAATTGTCCTAAGAACAATAGCTTACAACTAATGTAATCGATAGCAAATTTTTTCTTGCAATCGATTGCACACTGAGCTACTTTTCATGGGGTCAGCACACAGATGCCGATAACGCCAAATAAATCTAATTCGAGGCAATCGCCATGAAAAGTTTCAATGCTGCACGCTCAGCGTGCGTCCCATTTACCTTCGTATTGGCGGCCCTACCCGCTGCGCTCGCGCAGGCTCAGGGTCCCGGTGTACTCGAGGAAGTGATCGTTACCGGTGTGCCCTCGGGCGGCGCCACCAAGCTCGAGGCGAGCGTCTCGGTAAGCTCCGTAGGCAGCGAGGAGCTGATCGACCTCGCGCCGCGCTCGGCCGCCGAACTATTTCGGGCCTTGCCCGGTATTCGCGCCGAATCCTCTGGAGGCGGCGGTAACGCCAACCTCACCGTGCGCGGTATTCCGCTGGCCACGGGTGGCTCCAAGTACATGCAGATCCATGAGGACGGTCTCCCGGTTCTCGAGTACGGCGATATCAACTTTGGTAACACCGACAACTGGTTGCGTGCCGACTGGACGATCTCACGAATTGAAAGCATCCGTGGGGGCTCTGCATCGACATTCGCCAGTAACTCACCCGGCGGCATCATCAACATGATCAGCAAGACCGGCAAGGAAGAAGGCGGCAGCATCGGTGTGAGCATGGGGCTTGATTACGATGAGTTTCGCACTGATTTTGAATACGGTGGAGAGCTGACCGACTCGATTCACTATCACGTCGGTGGCTTCTTCCGCGATGGCGAGGGCGTGCGTGACACCGGATATAACGGTGAGAATGGCGGACAGCTCAAGGCGAACATCACCAAGGAGTTCGACGACGGATTCCTGCGCCTTTACGCCAAGCACCTGGACGATCGGGTTGCGACCTACCTGCCCTCACCGGTGCTGGTCGAAGGCGGCGGCTCCTACGGCTCGGTGCCCGGCTACGACGCAAGCTCAGAGAGCCTTCAGTCGCAGCAGACCAACAATTTCACTACCTTTGACCAGTTTGGAAATCCCGTCAGCCGTGCGCTGGCCGACGGCATTGAATCCAAGGTCACAGCGTTCGGTTTTGAGTTCGAGAAAGACCTGAATGACCAGCTCACCCTGCGCAACAAGTTTCGCCAGTCCGATATTTCGGGTGGGTTTATTGCACCGTTCACGGACGGTTTTGCCGGCGGTACCGCAAGCATTGCCGACAAGGGCGCTGAGCTTTGCAACACGGCAAGCGTTGGTGGTGTGGGACTGGACTGCTCCGGCGGGGTGACTGCACTCATCGACGGCCAGCCCGCCGATGGAAACCAGCTCGCATACACCAACCTGTTGTTTGATACAAAAATTCACGACCTGGGTCTGTTTGTAAACGACCTCTCGTTCAGTTGGGAAAATACCAACGGCCTGGCAATCTCGGGCGGTGTTTACTACTCAAAGCAGGCGATCCAAACCTCCTGGAACAGCTGGCAAACGCGGATGCAAACTCTGGATGGTTCGGACTCGCGCAACATTACTTACATTGCCAACGGCGCAGGTATAGATGCCGACGGGAATGCAGTAGACGTGATGCTCGCGGACAACGGCGCACTCACGCAGAGCTTCCTCGCCTGGAACTGGGATCTCGAGTACACCACCTTCGCGCCATACATCAATGTCGGCTTCGACGTGGGCGAGCGCATGCGCTTTGACGTAAGCGCGCGGCACGATGAGGTTGAGGCCCGTGGGCAGCGACTGGATGGCTGCTGCGGCGGCAACACGCCGATTGATCTCAACGGCAATGGCAGTGTCGGCCAGTTCGCGGTAGACGGGGGCATGATTACGCGGCTCGACAGCGATGCCCTGCTCGAAAATCCCGGTGCGACGTCCGCAGGCTTTATCGCCGGTGGCGTGCGTGTGCTCAACTCCAGCAACGCCGCAACGACCAACGTCGATTACGATGCCGACAACACCTCATTCTCCGTGGGCGGCACATTCCTTCTCACTGACACGTCATCGGTATTCGCGCGCTACAGCGACGGCGGACGCGCGGTGGCAGACCGTCTCACACAGGTTCCCGGGTCATTGCGACCAGATGGCAGCCTCAGCTCTACGACCGACGGGTTTGACAACGTCCAGCAGCTCGAGATTGGCTACAAGCACGTGGGTTCCAACTGGTCGGCGTTTGCAACGTTCTTCAACACGATTACTGAGGAAACGCAGGCAGAGTTGACCAGCGGCCTGACCTTCGTTCGCGAGTACGAAGCCAACGGCATCGAACTCGAAGGCGACATCGACATCACCGAGGGCTTTACCCTGCGTGGCAACGTGACCTGGACCGACGCCGAAATTACCGACGATGCCACCAACCCGGCGATCGTGGGCAACACACCACGCCGTCAGGCTGATCTCATCTATACGCTGATCCCCGAGTATCGAAACGCACGCCTCGCGACGGGTCTCGTGCTGCAGGGCTCAACCGATTATTACGTACAGGACAACAACGACCTGGAGCAGGAAGGTTACATCCTGGTGAATGCCTTCCTGAACTTCGACGTAACGCCGGATCTCACGGCCTACCTGAACGTGAACAACCTGACCGATGAGTTCGTGATCACGGAATCAGAGGAAGGGTCAGCAGCGGTTGGCAGCTTTATCCGTGCCCGTCCGCTCAACGGTCGCTCCGCAAATATCGGTATCACCTACCGGTTCTAGGGCTTGCTTACCGGGCGGCTCACTGTAATTGTGTGTTGTCCGGTTTTTTTGGCACCCTGACTACTCACTCAGCGGAGTATCAGCATGGTTTCGCTCATCACCTACGCCGATCGACTGGCGGGCGACCTCAGGCGCCTGCGCGAACTGCTTGACGGGGAGTTAAGCGGACTTTTCGGTGGTGTACATATCCTCCCGTTTTTCGACCCGATTGATGGCTTGGATGCGGGTTTTGATCCGATCGACCATCTCGCTGTCGACAAGCAACTTGGCAGCTGGGCCGATGTGTCTTCAATCGCGTCAACGCAGGCCGTGATGGCTGACATTATCGTCAATCACGTGTCCGCCGACTCGGCACAGTTTCAGGACGTGCTTGGCAATGGCGAGGAGTCGCCTTATTGGAAGCTCTTTCTGCGCAGGGCAGCGGTGTACGGCTCGCTTGACCCGGAGGTGGCGAGGGAGCAGATTCAGCGCATTTATCGGCCACGTCCGGGTGCTCCTTTCACGTCAAAAACGCTGGCGAGTGGGGTCGCGCATGACTTCTGGACAACTTTTAGCCCAAAGCAGCTCGATATCGACGTGGAGAGCAGTGAGGGACAGCAATACCTGAAGTCTATTCTCAGTACCTTCGCCGCGGCAGGAATAAAGGACGTGCGACTGGATGCAGCCGGCTACGCGATCAAGCGTGCAGGCACGTCATGTTTCATGCTGCCCGAAACCTTTGAGTTCATCGCCTACCTAACGGCCGAAGCGCGCGCACTGGGTATGGAGACGCTGGTTGAAATCCATGCGAACTTCCAGGTCCAGTGTGAGATCGCAGAACGCGTGGGACGCGTTTACGACTTTGCCTTGCCACCGCTGGTTCTGCACAGTCTGTACACGAATGACGCGGAAGCGCTCAAGCACTGGTTGCGTATCGCGCCGCGTAACTGCGTGACCGTGCTCGATACGCACGACGGTATCGGCATTATCGATGTTGGTAGATCCGGACAGCGCCCGGGTCTTTTGCAGGATGACGAAATCCACAATCTCGTGGAGTCCATCCACGCCAAGACCGGTGGCAAAAGCCGGCAAGCGAGTGGAAACGCCGCGTCCAACCTGGATATCTACCAGGTCAATTCCACTTACTACGATGCGCTCGGCGGCAGCGACATGGATTATCTCATCGCTCGCGCTATCCAGTTTTTTGCGCCCGGCACACCGCAGATCTATTACGTCGGACTTCTGGCCGGTGAGAACGACCTCGACCTCGTTAGCCAGACCGGCACGGGGCGGGACATCAACCGCCACTATTACAGTCCCGACGAATTAAAAACCGCCATCGGGATGCCGGTCGTGCAGGAACTGTTTGCGCTGATTCGCCTGCGTAATACGCTGCCGGTGTTTGAGGGGAAATTCAGAGTGGAAGACTCAGCGCCTGCGCAGCTGGTTCTGAGCTGGTCTCAGGAAGATAATCACGCCAGCCTTGCAGTGGACCTGATTGAGCGCAACGCCACGATCAGCGGTGCGCTGAATGGTGCCCCCTTTCATCACACTGTGGGCGCTATGACCCGGGACACAGGGCGCAGCACGCAATGAGCGCGGCCACAGATACTGCGCCGCTGTCATTCCGGGAAAAGGTCGGTTATGGCCTCGGCGACATGGCCTCAAACTTCTATATGGGGTTCTTCGGGCTCTTTCTGCTTTACTACTACACCGACGTGTTCGGAATCAGCCCCGCTGCTGCGGCGACGATGCTGCTGGTCACCAAGGTGGTCGACGCGATCAGCGACCCGGCCATGGGACTCATCGCCGATCGCACCTATACACGCTGGGGCAAGTATCGACCGTACCTGCTGTGTGTCGCAGTGCCCTACGCGGCGCTGGGCTACCTGCTGTTTTTAGGGCCGGAGCTTTCGAACACTGGCAAGTTGGTCTACGCCTACATTACCTACACGTTGATCATGCTCGCCTATACGGCTATCAACGTGCCCTACTCGGCGCTGCTGGCGGTTATATCCCCCGTGGCCGAGGAGCGTACCAAGGCGACGCAATTCCGTTTTGTGTTTGCGTCCCTTGGCACCCTCTGCGTAGGCGCCTTTGCCACGCCGCTGGTCAACCTGTTGGGGGGCGGCGACGAGGTGCTTGGATTCCGTCTGACCATCGTTTTGTTTGCCGTTCTTTCGGTACTGATATTCTGGATAACCTTTGCTACCACGCGGGAGCGCGTGCAGCCGCCGCGCCACGACTCAAGTATCAGCGAGGACTTCTCGGCGCTACTCAAAAACGTCTCATGGATTGTGCTGACGCTCACGGGCATCCTGATCGTTGTCGGTCTGATTGCCCGATTCGCCTCTATCGTCTACTACATCAAATATTACGTGGGCGACAACGGTGAACCTCTCTTCCTGATATTCGACAAGACCGCGGTGCTGACCTCCTGCGGTCTGATCGGACAGCTTATAGGTGCGCTGCTCACGCCGTGGCTGACGGGCCGCTTTGAGAAGCACAGGCTCGTATCCGCGATGAGCGTACTGCACGCAGCATTGCTGGCGCTTTGCTACCTTCTGCCCCCCGAGGCTTTCTGGCTGGTTACCCTGGTGCACAGCGCCGGCATAATGACCTTCGGCGTGACCATTACGCTGCTGTTCTCGATGTATACCGACTGCGCTGAATACGGCGAGTGGCTGACCGGCAAGAACACCGCGGGGTTGACAGTGTCGGCTTCGATGTTTTCGCTGAAGTTCGGCTCTGCGGTCGGCGGAGCATTGCCTGGTTTCATGCTCGCGTGGTTCGGCTTTACCGCGAACGCCGCGCAGTCCGAGCAGGCTATCAACGGCATACGCATGATGTTCAACGTAGTGCCCGCAGTTTACTTTCTCGCCGGTGGCGCACTGATGATGTTTTATCAGATTGATCGCGTCACCCTGCGTCGTGTGGAGCGGGAGCTGTACGGGCGGCGAGAGGAGGCGATGGCATGAGCGTTGCGGTGCTGGGTGAGGCACTGATTGATCTGATTATTGGCGACGATGGAGCTTATCGACCACACCTGGGCGGCTCGCCCTACAACGTCGCAATCGGCCTCGCCCGGCAGGGCGTAGATGTCTCCTACCTTGCCGCATTATCGGATGACAGTTTTGGTGATGAGCTTTGTGCATCGCTTCAACGTGAGGGTGTAAGGTTGCCCCTGCAACGCCGTTCGCTCTGGCCGACCTCGCTGGCACTGGTCACCGTAAATGAGCGGGGACAACCGTCCTATCGGCTTTACCGTGAAGGTATTGCCGACAAAGACACCACGCTTGAGGAGGTCATCGCGCACCTACCCCCAGACCTGCAGGTTTTCCACACGGGATCGCTCGCGATCACGCCGAGTCAGCTACCAAAAATCACAGCGCTGTTCGATCTGCTCAGGGAGCGCGGTGTCCGTATCAGTATCGATATCAACATCCGCCTGCGCGCGAGCATTGATCAGCAAAAGTACCTCAGCGGTGTGCGCGGTTTGCTGGCCCGCGCGGACATTGTGAAAGCGAGCGATGAGGACATTGATGCGTTTGCCCTGAGCGAGAACCTGCGCGACGCCGCACAACAGCTCCACGAGGAAATGCGGGGCGGCTTGCTGGTGCTCACCGAGGGTGATGGAGGCGCCGTGCTGTATGGCGCACCCGGCGTTGCTGCACCTATTGAGAAGCGCGCTTATCCCGTTGCCAAGGTCAGCGACACCGTGGGAGCGGGCGATACCTTCCATTCGGCATTTCTGGCCAACCTGTATCGCGCGGGTGAACTTGGTGCAGACCCCGGCCCGGACACGACCGCCATGCTTGCAGAAGCGCTGGACTTCGCATGCGCTGCCGCAGCCATCAACGTCTCACGCGCGGGCTGTTCGCCGCCAATGCTCGCTGAAGTTTCCAGTTTCATGGCGGCAACGCAGCGCTGATCCCGAAAGGAATCTACACAGCGCCACAGACCTGGGCTAAAAATAAATCCCGTATATTCAGTTTAGTGCCGCCCGCGGGCCATGCAATGATCCGCGAGATGACTGGTCGTAATGAGTTGAAAGAATAAATGCAATGACGCATCAACGACGCGACCTGCTCAAAATCCGGGTAGAACTAATTGGCATTTCTCCACCACTCTGGCGAGAAACCCTGGTGCCAGCGCTATCCTAAATGCATTGCCGGCGAGCGGGCTTGCCCTCTAGAGGATTGTGGTGGTGTCCATGGTTACAGGGCACTATTAGCAATCCTGTTTGACACCGCAGACCCTGAACATGACTCGATGCGTCAATGGATCCCAAAGGGCTGGGGGCCGGAGTTGTTCAAGCCGGAAAATGTACGTTTCGATAATCCGCTCAAACGGTGGGAGAAGGCCTTCTCGGAGTAGGACAGTTAGTCGTAATCCAACAGTTCGATACTGCCGGACTTTTGCCGGAATCAGTCCTGCTTTGTTGTGCATTTCGGTGCAACTTGCAACGGGCGTCACCGATAAAAGTCAATTTAAATCAATCACATGGAAATTGGCGGGCCGACTTTTAACCAATTGGTCGCTGGTTCGAACCCAGCACGGCCCACCATTTTCCTCTCTTTGTACCAACGACTGGCTCTACCCACTTAACGGGGGATGCACCGGTTTTCACTAAACTCGGTTGATAATGCCATCCCAACCGTAATGGGTTAAGACTCTCAGTCGATAATCAGTCCCATAGATACTGCTGAGTTACAATGCCCGAATGAACACAATCGATAAAACTTTAGCGCGGATACTCTCTAAGGATGGTGAGTTCAAATTGGTTATGCTTTTTGGCTCACAAGCGACGGGCGATGCTGACGCCGCTAGCGACATTGACCTGGCGTTGTTGGCAGATAGGCCGATATCATCGAGCCGCAAGTTGGAACTGATTGAGCTAATTGGCGCGGAGTTCGGACTCCCGGTGGACATCGTTGATTTATATGACGCGGCTGAACCCGTTCTTGGACAGGTGTTGAAAGGTAAGCGGCTGCTTGGAGACAATCCAAGCTATGCAAGATTACTCACAAAACACCTGATCAATGAAGCGGACTTTGTGCCCTTGCAGCAACGAACCTTGGCCGAGAGACGAGCGGCATGGATCCACTGATACTTGCACAGAAAATAGAGTCACTGCGCCGCTGTATAAAGCGAGTGGCGGAAAAAACGCCCACAGATGTTGATCAACTCATCGAAGATCCTGACATTCAGGATATTCTGGTTCTCAACATTTCCAGCGCCGTGCAACTCTGCGTGGACATAGGGAGCCATATCATTAGTGAAACCGAAGAGCCTGCTCCCGCAACAATGGGCGACGTTTTCACAACGCTTACCAAGCTTGGGGCGATTACAGCAGCGACCGGCGAAGTCATGAGAAGTGCTGTCGGCTTTAGAAATGTCGCGGTGCATAACTATGACACGATTAACTGGGAAATTGTTTTCGCAATCTGCCAAAAATCTTTGCCGGATTTTCGTCGGTTCGTGGAAGAGGTGACCAGCTACTCCTTGTGATGAAGCTGGCCTGCCGAGTCTTGCTGGAATCAGTTATTCGTTGATTGTATAGCGAGCCGAGGCTCCTAGGCTGGCGGCCGTGCCTGGACTGCGGGCAGCGACGATCAATAGGGCCTTGGATGCCTTATCGACGTTCCTGCAGTCGCCTGTAGACGCTTACTGCTGCAAACAGGTCCTGGGAGGTGACTCCCAGGGAGCTGTACACCGTCACCTGATGGTCATCCGTTCGGCCCGTAATATCGCCTGCTGCTAACTGGCCGATTTCGCCGATGATATGTCCTTCATCAATCACACCCTCGCTGATGGGGGTCATGATGTTTCCACCCTCGTTGCGGGTCGACTCCATGGAATCGATATACAGCTGTGATCGTTGAATCAGCGTGCTATCGGCTTCCCGGGTGTTGAGACTGTGGGAGCCCACCAGGTTGATGTGTGTGCCGGGCGCGACCCAGTCGCCGAACAGGATCGGATCGGCTGAGCCAGTGACTGTACATAAAATGTCACAAGCGGCAGCCTGCACTGGATCACTGACGGCATGTATCGCAAGACCAGTTCTAGCGGCTTCTTTCTCAACGAAGGCCTCGGTGTTTGCGCCATTCCTGCCCCACACAAGGATTTTCTCAATGGGCCGTACAGCGCATACGGCATCGATGTGGGTGCGGGCCTGCAAGCCGCAGCCGTAGATGCCGAGAGATGTGGAGGACTCCCGGGCCAGCAGGTCCGTGGCAAGACCTGATGCCGCCGCGGTCCTCAGCCCGGTGACCGAGGTGCCGTCGATGATGGCTACGGGTTCGCCGGTGTCATAATCAAACAGGGTGATTAGTCCCTGTATTGCAGGTTTACCCTTTGACGGGTTGTCGCTGTGCAGAGTGATTAGCTTGGTGCCGTAGAATCCCAGCTCCTTCGCGGAACCTGGCATAAACAGCATGGCGTGGCCATCGCCCACGGGAATGGACTGTCGCGGCGGTATCTCCAGTCTTCCAACGGAGGTGGCCATCATGGCGTCGCGCATCACCTGGATGCAGTCAGCCATGGGCAGTAGTTCTTCCACCTGAGAAGCGTCGATCAGTGTTAATGCCATGGGCTTACCTGCTTATTCGATGCCTAGCTCACCGATCACTGCCGCGATCAGAATGGCCAGGAAAATGGCGCCGATAGCGATCACCGCAAACTGAAAGGCCATGGCCGCACCACCGAGTATCACGCCACCGACGGCGACTCTTGTGGGTTCACGCATGGCGTAGCTCACCACACCCAGTATGAACCCCAACCCCGCCAGAAGGCCCGTCGCCATGGTGGTGACTCTGTCCAGATCCCAGGATCTCTCGGGTGCAACCTGTTCCAGTTCCTCTCCCTTGAGTGCCGCGATGGTGGCGTTTTTGATCGCTACCGCTTTTTCGGCGACCGTGGTCTCGATGGGTGGCTGCGGCGATAGAGAGCCCGCCCAGAAATGCATAACCGCGAGGAGCAGCGCTGTAGCACCAAAAACAATGCCAAAAATGCCGATGATAGGTCGCTGTCTGTCCATTCATTGCCTCACTGGGCCCAAAGCTTCGTTCGATTTCTAAACTACAGTTAACGTCGGCCCGGGAGCAAGATAAACAAATGCGTTCATAATCAGGGCGTGCAGGGGTCTAACACCTTGCCCGATTGCAGGAATGTCTGAACGTTGGCGAATGCTCTTCCCACCATGGCTCTGCGACACTCTCCCGTCGCGCTGCCTATGTGCGGCAAGAGAGTGACGTTGGGTAGCTCCAGGAGTTCGGGAGTCACCGAGGGCTCAAATTCGAATACATCCAGTCCGGCACCCGCCAGCTGCCCCGCCTGTAGAGCGACAACTAACGCGGCTTCGTCCACAAGAGGCCCGCGGCCCGTGTTAATGAGTATGGCCTCGGACTTCATTCGCTTGAGTGAGTTCGCGTTGAGGATGTGCCGTGTGTCTTCGGTGAGGGGGCAGTTGAGAGAGACAATGTCGGATTCGTTCAGGAGACGATCCAGTGATTCGCACCAGGCTGCGCCCGTTGCCTCCTCGGCATCGCTGTTTCGCCGCGGTCCGTGATAGCTCACGTCCATGGCAAAGCCCTGCGCTCGACGAGCCACAGCCTGACCGATGGCACCAAAGCCTATGATGCCGAGCTTTGCGCCATGGACACGTCGCCCCATGAGAGACGCGCCGCCAGCCCAGTCATCGGCGCGCAGGGCGCGCTCCGCTTCGCCGACGCGACGGCAGGTAGCCAGCAGCAGGGCGAAGGTGAGGTCCGCCGTATCTTCTGTCACCACCGGTGTATTGCTGACCAGGATGCCTTTGTTCTGGGCCGCAACGAGATCCACGTTGTCCGTGCCCACGCCGAGATTGGTGATAAGGCCCAGGGAGTCCGGAAAGCTCGCGATCAATTCTGCGGACACCGGATCTACTGCCGTGCCCAACCAGACAGTGGCACCTTCAAGACTTTCTGAGGGCGCGCTGGCGTCGAAGACACGTACTTCGCCCAGGGTGCTGAGGGGGTCGTTGATGCCGGCGGGGAACTCACGCGCTGTAACGATGATGGGTGCGGACATGCTCAATGCTTCCTTTTATGCTTTGCGCAAAGATTACCCCACGCGCCGGATCAAGGCTGTCATATCAGTGACAATCAGCGCAGTGCGAAACTTCGACACAAAGGAAACACTGCAAAAATTCAATCGATCTGACGCCCGGGGCGCTGCGTATCTTTGGTAATAACAACAACCGCGCCGACTTGTTTCGCGGTCAGCAACATGAGAGATCAGACATGAAAACCCGAACTCAGCAGCTCATTGAAAACGTTCTCAACGATAATTCTCGCCGCACCGACAATTCATTGCGGGCCAAAGCGCTCCGTCGGGCCATGTCAGGAGCCACTCCGCGCACCATGACCCCCTGGGAATGGGAAGAGTGGTATGCCGCCAATGGTGAAAAGATCGATCTCTCGGCGAAAGACGACGACTAGTTCGCCACTCTCGTCCAAGGGCCACGGGTCAAGGGTCAACGCATTTGGGGCGTCCGATAACGAAGGTAGTTGAGTTGTCTGTCTGAGTGTCAGGCAGCGCGTCCATGAGTGCTCGTCGTATCGCATACCTCCGGCTGACGTCTTGTTATGATGCGCTTCCGACAGAAGGACGTTCATGCCAGACCTACTCATCGGCGCTATCGGCTTTAGCCTTTCCCAGGTGTTCCTGTGTTTGCTGCTGTTGGCGCGCCAACCGCGGTGGGGGACCAGTGAGAAGCTTTTTGCACTTTTCATGCTGGCCATCGTGGGCTACCTACTGACCCCGGTACTGCGAAATACACCTCTTTCGCTCCTCGCGAGCACGCTCCAGACCGCAACCCCCGGTCTTTTCTGGCTGCTGAGTCTCAGCATTTTTGATGATCGATTTCGTATGCGGGCCTGGCAGCTATCCCTAGTGAAATTCACAATATTTATGCCTTTGCTGGGCGCGCTGCTGTCAGTGAATGAATGGGGATGGCTATTCATGGGTCTGCCCCAGTTGCTGGAGTTTGTGATTTTGGCACTCACCCTGTGGGTGATCGTGCGGCATTGGCGAACGGATCTGGTGGAGACTCGTCGCCGACTGCGCTTGTGGTTTGTGGGCGTAAACGGCAGTTATCTCTTCATCCTGATATTGTCCCGGGAGGTGCTGTTTACCGGTGCGCCCTGGCTGTACATCCTCGAGTATGTGCCCCCTGCGGCACTCCTGTTGGCCGTCAATGGGGCGCTGCTTCAATACCGCCCCGGGGTGCTTTTTGCGACGAAAGAGCCGGAGGTGCTGTCCGAGTATGTCAGTCCGGTTGCAAATCCTTCCGCCGATATTTCCGTAGATACGGAACTAGCCAAACGGCTGCAAAAATTTATGGAAGATGAGGGCGTTTGGCGGGAGATGGGTCTTAGCATTGGCGCACTGGCTCAGAAGCTGGAGGTTCCCGAGTACCGCTTGCGGCGCACCATCAACGGCGCTCTCGGGCATCGTAACTTCAGTGATTTTTTGAACAGCTATCGCATTCGCGAGACGGCGAAAAGGCTGTCGAACCCTCGGGAAGATCATCTGCCGGTGCTGACCATCGCCATGGATGCCGGTTTTCGGTCACTAAGCTCTTTTAATAAATCGTTTAGAGAGATGCAGGGCCAGACGCCGACGGCCTGGCGAAAAGCGCACCGGCAAGCCCTTGAAGAGGCCTGCTAGGGGTTTTGCAGGCAGGTCAACAAATCGATGATCGAGGTGAGATCTGTACAGGTGAAGGCTCTGGCTTCAGCGAAGGCGCAGGCCTATCGCTGTGAGTGCACCCATGGCCCGTCCGGTGACGCGGAAGTCGCTATCGAGCGTGTAGTAGGTCGGGTACCCCTGAACGCTGAAGAGGTTTCGCGTGGCCTCGGTACCCAAAAGAACCCTTTGACTGAGTCCGGTGTCCTCGACGAATTCTCGCACGGCATCGGTACTGGCATAGTCCAGTGCAATAACGATGAGCTGAGTGGTGTCAGGGTCCACTACTTTCAAGTGGCCGACGGTGGCGCGGCAGATTCCGCACCAGGGGGCAAAGAAGTAGATGAGGGTTTCCCGCCGGGGGTCTGGCGCCACCGATAGCGTGGCCTTGTCCAAACTCTTAAGTGAAAACGGCGGAATATTTGTTGAACCATCGGGGGGTAGCATTTCCCGGGTCTGCCAGGTCAGTACCCCGTAGAACAGGGAGGCAAAAAAAAGTGACTCGACGGCTCTGCGCCGCCATTTTCGACGTGGCGACGGTTTCTCCTGATCCCTTTCAGCGTCTGCCATGGCGTGCCAGCCCTCCTGCCGGTGACCCGGTCATGCCTCATCCCGCAAGCTTTTGGCCACGGCCGAAGCACGGGATTGGCCACCCAGGTCATAGACTGAGGTGAGACCTGCAGCGCGGAGTTTTTCCGTGGCTAGCTGACTGCGAGCTCCACTTGCGCAGTAGAGAAGGTGAACGCCATCTTTTAGCCCCTCGCAGTGCTGTTCAATGTGTTCAGCGGGTAGATTTTTTGCCCCGGGCAGCGCATCCCGTGCAAATTCATTGGCGCTGCGTACATCAACTAGCTGGGCGCCATCGCAAAGCAGCGTTTCGGCCTGATCAAGAGTGATGGGCGCGTTCCATTTTCCCAACAGGCGCATAAGCCCCTCGTACATCCAGGACAGAACGCAGAAATGGGTGAAGATTACGATTGCCTGAAGTACCAGGAGCGCCGCACCGACGCCCAGTGCCGCGCCAGGGAGGTTAGCGGTGAACAGCAGGGCTGCGACAAAGTTCATCACGCCGGCAGCAAGACAGGCCAGGCGTCGCTGAAAGGGGTTTTCCGGAAGCGGTACTGCTTTTATGAAATGGCGCACGGCATGGTTGTAAAGGAGATCCATAGGGTGCGCAGCCGGGGCGAGAAATGCCCAGATGCCAAGTATCGAGACCGCAAACAGCACCATGGGTTGGGCGGTAAAAAGACCGTAGGCGGTGATGGCGGAGCATACGAAGGGGGTGAATCTCAGGCCCCACTCCAGCTGCTTGAGCTGGTCAGGGCTGTATTCCTGATATCCCTGTTGAAACAGGCCCCGTTGCTGAAAGGTCATCTTCTCAGTCATGGTCAATCAATCCCCGGATGATATTAGATTTTCTTAATATACTACCGATGGGCTCGCCAGGGCTAATCCTCACGGAAACCGCTCAGTGGCTACCGTATCTCGCTAAAATTGGCGTTTCGGTGCTGTTTTTTGAAAAAACAGTGCCGAAATGCTGACGGATTTCTGAAATCAGGAAGATTTGCCCGTCAAAAAGACGACAATGGCCGTTCTTTCGGATAATGAGTCCGCGTTTTACTGCGGCAGAGATAAAAACAATGACGCACAGCCGAGCTGTTGTCCGGACGGTAGTCGCCGTCCTGGGCCTGTTTAATGCCTCTTTTTCGCCCACCCCGTTGGCTGCTGACATTGCCGCGGGAGAGGCGCTGTACGCGTCCTGCGTTACCTGCCACGGCGCCGATGGCGCTGGCGTCGCGGCCATGAATGCCCCCGCTCTGGCAGGACAGGATGGCGACTATTTGAAGCGTCAGCTTAGCAATTTCAAGGCCGGTATCCGTGGCAACGACCCCCGGGACCTCCTTGGCAAGCAAATGCAGGGCATGGCGGCGATCCTCGCGGATGAGGCAGCGGTGGCCAATGTGGTTGCCTATATAGAGAGCTTTCCCTCCGCAGCGCCGACTGCCGCTATTGAGCATGACCAACGCAATGGTGAGGTGCAGTACAACGCGTCCTGTGGCGCCTGCCATGGTCCGGGCGGCAAGGGAAATCCGAGCATGAATGCGCCGCGTTTGGCGGGCCTCGATGCCGACTACCTCCGCAGACAGTATGAGAATTTTGCTGCCGGTGTTCGTGGCTCCCACGAAGATGACCGCCTTGGCAGGCAGATGCAAATGATGGCGACTATGTTGAGCACAGAAAAAGATCTCAACGACGTTATCGGGTACCTGCTGTCGCAATGATTGTCGTAGTAAGCAAATCTGTGTACAAAAGCCTCCTGGCAGGTACGGGCATGACAGTGCTCCTGGGCTTGGCGGTTATGAATTCCAGTTCAAACGAACGGGTTTCCTTAACTGCTCCGGCCAATGTTGAGGCTTCAGTTATTACCGTTGCTGTGGAGCCGTTTGAATCAGCCGCGGAGCGCGGAGCGGATCCTCAGCAAGAGGCGATCACACTCAGCGACCATTGCCCACCGAGCTTTGAGAAGACCGACTCCGGGGTCTGTGAGCTTCGCAACATGTATCAGTTCTACGACTCCCTGCAAAATCAGGGAGTCGGTGGCACGCAAACAGCGTTACCAGCGCATCGGGATGGCTTTCGTGCTGAGCAAATAGATCTTGGTCGCTATCTCTTCTTTGATCCCGCGCTGTCCGGGGACGGCTCAACGTCTTGTGCCAGCTGTCACCATCCTGAGCTGGGGTTTAGTGATGGCCGTGCGAGGGCTGTGGGTGTTGCGGGTCACGAAGTTAAGCGATCTTCGCCCACGCTCTGGAATGTGGCCTTTCTAAAAAATCTGTTTTGGGATGCCCGAGCGGACAGTCTAGAAGAGCAGGCCCAGGGGCCGCTGTACTCTCCCGAAGAGATGGGTAATAACCCTGCGCAGCTACTCGCGACACTTCATGGCAGCGAAGAGTACCGTCGATTGTTTCGGCAGGCTTTCCCTCAGGGAGAACTGGACGAGATCAGTCTGCAGCAGGTTTATATTGCTTTGGCAGCATTCCAGACGTCGCTGATTTCCTTAAATAGTCCCTATGACCGCTATGCCCATGGCTATCACGATGCGCTCACGGACAAGGAGATCGAGGGGATGAACGTGTTTCGTTCTTTTGTAGCACGGTGCGCTGAGTGTCATACGCCACCTCTTTTTACCAATCAGCAGGTGGCGGTGATCGGCTCTCCCGAGCCCGAAGGTCTGCCCCTTGATGTGGGCGCCGAGGCTGTCTGGAATGCCCCCAAGATGAAGGGCGGCTTTAAAGTGCCCACGCTGCGAAACATCGGCAAAACCGCACCCTACATGCACTCCGGTCGCTTCGAAACGCTAAGAGAGACCGTGGAGTTTTATACCGGGGGGCGAGGCCATGCCGTGCCGGACGGCGTCGATATGCATATCCACTGGCACATCTGGGAGCCGAACCTCAGCGATGAAGAACTCGACCGGCTGGTGGATTTTTTGGACGCCCTGACCGACGAAAGTTTTACACCGGTGATTCCCCCTCGGGTTCCCTCCGGATTACCACCTATTGGCATATCGCCGCTGAAAGACACTAAGCAAAGGTCGCAAACCGCTAGGACCATCGTCCACAGCTCGCGCGATCACCTAGAACAATCCCCGGGAGCATCATCATGAATACAGGAAAAATAGTTGCCGTCCTATTAATAGCCGCCGCCTTTATAGGGGGGCTGCAGTTAGGCAAAAAAACCGGTGGAGCAGCGCCGGTGATCACCAGCGCAGGCAGCGGTGCTACCTATGGTGGCAGCACGGCCGGGGTCGCTAGCGCTGAAGACGTGGCGGCTGCCAGGGAATTTGTGGTCCAGGGTAGCAGTAAGTTTGTTGCCGGGCCGCCCATGTCAGACGTGATCGTGACTGTAAATGATGGTGAGTCGATTCAAGAGGCGGTCATCGCGGCCGAGCCAGGCACCACTATCCACGTTATGCCGGGCACCTACAGCGAAACGGTGTACATCGACAAAGACGGTATTCGCCTTATCGGTATCGTGGAAGGTTCTGAGCGGGCAACGCTCGATGGGGAAGGTACGCTCAACGACGCGATCCTCTTTTCCGGCAATAACATCGTTGTGGAAGGCTTCTTGATCACCAAGTACAAAGGCAACGCGATCATGAGCCAGGCGGGGAACAACTTCGAAATTCGCGACAACATTATCGTCGACACCGGTGTCTACGGAATCTTTCCTCAGCTGGGTACCAATGGGGTTGTTGAGCACAACGTGGTTTCCGGTATTGAAGACGCGGCTATCTACGTGGGTATGAGTGACAACATTCACGTCGCCTACAACGAGGTTTTTGACAGTGTCGCGGGTATCGAGATTGAGAATAGCCGCCACGCCATTGTCGAGAGTAATTTCGTGTACAACAACACAGGAGGGGTGCTGGCCTTTATTACGCCCGGACTGCCTATCAAGACGACCTACGACGTCATCATCCGCAACAATTGGATTTCGGATAACAACACACCGAACTTCGGTGCACCGGGTTCCACCGTAGGCGGCATTCCCGCCGGCACCGGCATCATGATCATGGCCGCGGACGATGTGGTGATCGAAGGCAACATCATCACTAACAATAAAACCGTGGGCATCATGACCGTGGATCACAATACGGCGGCAGAGCTGACTAATGTGACGGTTGATCCCGAAGCCGACCCAAATTCTGATCGACTCATGATCCTCAACAACACCATGCATAACAATGGCTACGAGACTATTCCGGAGATCAAAGGTCTTATGCTCGCTGATCTGAAGACCGGGAATCCTGACATTTTTGCCATTGGACCGAGCAATGAGAGCTGCATCATCAATCGTCATCGTTATGTCCATTCGGGTATTGATGACTTTGCCGAGTGCGATTTCACCAATACGACGAGTATTGGCAACTATCTGATGCCACCCGTAGAGCCGCGCGTCATTGAGCCGGGCGAGCGCGGCAAGATTGCTTACCTGGGGATTTGCGCGGGATGCCACACCTATGAAGGTCGCATGATCGGGCCGCCGGTGAAGATCATTCAGGCGCTTTACATGGAAAACCCCCACGGCCTCGCGGAGTATATTGCAGCGCCGGTGAAGAAGCGCGAGGACTATCCGGAAATGCCCAAGCAGGATTATCTGGATGAAGAGACTCGTCTGGCAGTGGCTGAGTACATGCTGTCAGTGACGCGCTAATACCTTCGATACTCGGTTTTGGCGATCTCTGATTTGAATGTTGCCGGAAAAAAGGCCTTTGGCGCAATGTCGTGAGGCTTTGCTTAACTTTTAAGTGATAATGGGGCTCGAGCTCTAAGGTTCGGGTCTTGTTTCACGGAGAAGTTAGTAATGGCCATAAAAGATCCTGGGGACACATCAACATTAATGTGAGTGATCTTGATGCCTCCATCGCGTTTTATCAGAAACTCGGTTTCAGCACGTTTCTTCCAGCTATCCCCTATTTGAACCTAGGCCTGGAGCAGGAAAATACGGTGGATGAGGCGAGTGCGAGGGCTCTTGGTTTGCCGGCGGCGCCCCGGGGCCGCGCCTGCATCATGCAGCTGGATGATGGTTTCCCCAAGCTCGATCTCACGGAGTTCGTGGATCTTGATCAGCGGGAACCACTGGAGAACAAGGATCTGGGCGTGGTGCGCCTATGCCTGGTCACAGAAGACCTGGCAGCGGATTATCAGGCACTGACCGCAGACGGCGTGTCATTCTTGTCACCCCCGCAATCCTGCTATGAGCGCCTGGCGGATGTTGCGACCTGCATTGACCCCGACGGTACGCGCATTGAGCTGCTCCAGGTCCATCTCGAGCGCTGGGGTGCGTTTCTTTAGAGCGGAGCGTTCCATATGCCGAAGCAATTAAATCCCCTGAGCTTTGAAGTTATTTATGGTCTTGCCTGCGAACGCAAGGGCGGGCCGGCGGCTGTTGATGCTTTGTTGCCAAAGCCTTCGAGCAAGACAAAGTTACGCAAGCTATCCAGTGACCGATACCTGGCCGAGTTCACACGCAAGGTTTTTCAGTCGGGTTTTGTCTGGCGAGTGGTTAACCAGAAATGGGGTAGCTTCGAAGAGGTTTTCTGGGGGTTCGATGTTGAACGTCTATTGATGATGCCCGATGACATGCTGGAGCGAAAAGCCAAAGATCCCGCCATCATTCGCAATTTTACCAAGGTAAAGACGGTACGGGAAAACGCCGTGATGATTGCCGAGACAGAGCGTCGTGAGGGCATAAATTTTGGGAGGTTTGTTGCCGACTGGCCGTCCGAAGACATCATTGGCCTGTGGCAATACCTGAAAAAACACGGCCATCGCCTGGGCGGCAACACCGGGCCCTACGCGCTGCGAGCGCTGGGCGTCGACAGCTTCCTTCTCACTCAGGACGTAGAGGGCTTCCTCCGCAATCGCGGCGTGATCGACGGCGGAGTCAGCAGTAAAAAATCTCTTCAGGCCACCCAGGACTTTTTCAACGAGCTTCAATCTCAGTCGGGTCGATCTCTATCAGCCCTGAGTCGTATTGTTTCTTACAGCTATGGACAAAACGTCGTCGGTATTCAGCGCTAAGCGGTTTCTTTCACCGCTTCCCCCAGGGCCGTGCACAGCTGCTCTATTTCCTGATCCTGAATAACAAAGGGCAGACCAAGCTGAATCGTGTCGCCGCCGTAGCGAACGTAGAAGCCCTTCTCCCACATGCGCATGCCCACTTCGAAGGGACGCAGGGTGGGATCGCCGTGCTTTGCCTCCAGGGTGAGGGCGGCGGCGAAGCCATAGTTTCGGATATCAGCGATGCCCGATATTCCGCGAAGCGCATGCATGCCTTGCTCCAGAAGCGGCGCTTTTTCTGCGACGCGGGCGGGTAGTGATTCCTGCTCCAGAACGTCGAGGGTTGCGAGGGCAGCCGCGCAGGCAACGGGATGTGCCGAATAGGTGTAACCGTGGAAGAACTCCAGCAGATGCTCCGGTGCGTCTTGCTGCATAAAGGTGTCGTAGATTTCCTTGCGGGCAATCACGGCACCCATGGGAATCGCACCATTAGTTATCTGTTTGGCAGTGTTAAGAATATCCGGCACGACACCGAAGGCGTCGGCCCCGGTCATGGCACCACAGCGGCCAAAGGCGGTGATCACTTCGTCAAAAATCAACAGAATGTTGTGCTCGGTGCATATGTCCCGCAGGCGCTGTAGATAGCCTACCGGTGGCGGCAGCACACCCGCTGATCCTGCCATGGGTTCTACAATAACAGCGGCGATATTGCTGGCATCGTGGAGGGTAATCATTTCCAGGAGCTGATCCGCCAGCTGCGCACCATGCTCAGGCATGCCCCGCTGAAAACGGTTTTCAGGAATCATGGTATGGGACAGGTGATCGGCCTCCAGACCCTGACCGAACATTTTGCGGTTTGCAGCAATGCCGCCGACGGAGATGCCGCCGAAGTTCACGCCGTGATAGCCCTTGATGCGGCCAATGAGACGCGTTTTGCTCGGCTGTCCTTTGAGTCGCCAGTAGGCCCGTGCCATCTTCAGAGAGGTGTCCGCGGATTCCGAGCCCGAGCCTGTAAAAAACACGTAGTCCAGATCTTCAGGCATGAGCGTGCGAAGACGCTCGGCGAGCTGGAAGGACTTGGGCTGGGCAAACTGAAAAGCGGGGGAGTAGTCCAGGGTGCGCAGCTGCTGATTGACGGCGTCGGCGATCTCGGGGCGGTTATGACCGAGACCCGAGGTCCACAACCCCGAGAGGCCATCCATAATGCGACGACCTTTATCGTCAATGTAATAGATGCCATCGGCGGCAACGATGATGCGCGGATCTTTCTTGAACTGGCGGTTACCGGAGTAGGCCATCCAGTGCGCGTCGAGGCCGGTGGCGGTGATGGTGTCCGTCAGACCGGATGCCGAATGGTCCAGGGGTTTCTCAATACTTGTCATGACTTAACTCCAGCGAAGGACCCTCTCGTCCGGCGACTAACGAATAAAAAACACCACGCAGATAATGCAACGTTCTATAACAACCTGAGACTACTATCTTCCTAACGCTTGGCCAGCGAAATCACCCTTTTGGGGGATATGCAGAACGTTTGATGTTCGAGCGCACCGCCGGTGCCAGATCAGTTCTCGAAAGGTGCTGTCTGTGGATGGCCACCGGCTTTTCACGACACGTTTTTACGTCGCGAGTGATGTTCCTTGGATGCAGGTCGCGATTCTTGGCGCAGCATTACATGGACATAGCGAACTTTGACTGAGAGGCGCGAAGCGGTACCTCTTGATTGACGTGGGAATACAAGAACTCAGTGAGTGCTTGTCGTGAGTCGCAGCGGGACAAGACTTCCCAGGGGAGAGGCTCACCAAGGTCAACGCGAATGGTGTCACCGCGTTTTTTTAGCGCTTCGTGCATGAGCATTGCCATACGCAGCGGTTCGGCCACGTGGCTTGCCACATGAAACTTGCGACTGTTCTGGCCATGGAAATACACCGGCAGCACCGTCGCTTCACTTTGTTGGATCAGTTTTGCTGCGAAGGTGGTCCAGGGACCGTCATGGCTCTGGCCAAAACCAAATTTGTCAGCGGTCGAGACCATACCCGAGGGAAAGATAAGCAGTGGAATATTGTCTTTCAGCGCATCGAGGGCGAGCTTCTTGGATCGGATATTGTTCTGCAACGCGGCTTTGTCGGCCTGGAAGTCAATGGGCAGGAAGTGCGGTGCCAGATCCGCGTCCTGGCACAGCATCGCATTGAGCATGATGCGAAAATCCGATCGCAGCTGAGCCGCGATGTCACAAAGAATAAGTCCATCCACGATCCCGAAGGGGTGATTGGCAAGAATCACCAGAGGCCCGTTTTTTGGTACATCCCAGAGACGCGTCGTGTCCATATCGACCTGCACATTGATCGCATCCAGCGCCTGGCGGAAGAACGTCGTCTGGTGGAAAGGCGTACGCTTCAGCTCTTGATAAATGGCTTCAATACGGCGGCGACCCAACAAGACCTCCAGCGACGCAATGCACCGTCGGGTCAGCCATGGATCCGAAGGCTGGGCATAGGACAGGGAGGGTTGCGCTCGGACGTAGTCATACATGGGGAACACTCCCTCCGGGACCGTATTCGCCGCAGGGTATGACCGAAATGCTACAGAATAATGACAGTGTGAGGGGCGGCTTCTGACATCAATGTGCACCCCGAGTGCGCAGCGCCCTTTTGTGGGGCTATTTTCTTTTCTGTAGGATCAAGGTTTAAGCCAAAACAAAGAAGAACACTGTGACAAAGTCTAAAAGGATTACCCTAGCTCACGGAAACCTGCGTTTTAGTGCCATCGAGCAAGGTAGCGGGCCGCTCGTACTCCTTCTCCATGGCTTTCCAGACACCCTGGATACCTGGGGTGAGCAAATGGCCGTGCTTGCGGATGCAGGCTATCGTGTTGTCGCTCCGGCAACCCGAGGTTACGAGCCCCAGTCGCAGCCGGAAGACGGCGACTACTCCTCAGAAGCACTGGCGGGCGATGTGCTGGCGTGGATCGAGGAATTGGGCGGGGCGCCTGCGCATCTTGTGGGTCATGACTGGGGCGCTTCTATTGCCTACACCACGGCTATGGCCGCGCCGGAGCAACTGTTGAGTCTCACCACCATGGCGGTTCCCCACGGGGGTCGTTTTTTGGCGGAGATTGATAAACACCCGAAACAGCTTCGAATGTCCTGGTATATCCTGTTTTTTCAGGTGCCGGGCATTGCCGAGCACGTGATTAAGCGTAAGGATTTCGCGTTCCTTCGCTGGCTTTGGCAAACCTGGAGTCCCGGTTGGGACTTCGATGAAGAGGAGTTCCAGGAGGTGGGGGCCGCCTTTAGCGCCCCGGGGGTAGTGGAAAGCGCCCTGGGCTACTACCGGGCTGCGGTGGGTATGGATTCGATCCGCGGGCGCAAATCCTATGACGGGAGCAAGCCCTGGCCTATCGACGTGCCCACACTGGGGATCACGGGCAAAAACGAAGGCTGTATAGCCGCTGAGGTTTTCTCGGCCATGATGCGCGAGATGGATTTTCCTAGGGGCCTCAGTGTCGTCCAGGTTCCCGATGCGGGCCACTTCCTCCACAGGGAGCGCCCGGAGCGTGTGAATGCCCTGTTGTTGGATTGGCTGGCGAAGCACGATGCTGCATAGCTGATTCCGCGCCGCGAACCAGTGCTGCAACAAATTCTTCGTAAATCCTTAATGTTTCCGTCATGAGCAGCAATTAACTTCGCTGAAACCAATTGGCGTCCTGCGTCTTCGTGGGGCGCAGCGAAAGGTAGCTCATGCTCGACGGCATAGCCTCGTATGTTCTGGTTGCCCTCCTGGGCGGCTTCATTGCCCACAAATCTTTTGTCCGATTGCGCCTTTCCAGGGCCAAGCACCCATCGCTTCGCGGACACGCAAAATGGTCCCGCCGACTTGCCCGTTTAGTACCTTATTACAGTTTTTCCGAAGACGAGTTTTTTCGCGCTGACGGTGCGCCCGCGAATGTCGAGGGTCACCGCAGGCAGGCGATGCAGGGCCTGCGACAGACGCTTAGGGCAACGCAGCCGAAATCCCTGGAGCATTCAAAATCCCTTGACCGCAGTGTTTCCGATGTGAGCTTTACCGCGGCCTACC
>NZ_CBFHZO010000115.1:0-43952 GCF_965660375.1 Congregibacter sp.
CCGGAGCTCGAAGCGCAAATTTAGTACCTACACAAAAATGTGAATCAAGAGCCGGCGTAAGCCGGCTTTTTTTGTCCTGGCTAATGGCAGTTTTGTGGGCGGATCCTAGTCCCGGCGCAGACGATCGCTGATAGCAATGGGGGTAGGGTAGTTGAGCACTACTATGTAGGAAGACACCAGTAGTGTAATGATAGTCGTCGCCTGAATTGTTAACGACGCCTCCAGTCCCAAGAGTCCCGCGTCAAAGGCGATGTAGGCAATGAGCAGAGAGAACTCACTGGCCTGTCCCAGGCGAAAGCCCAAATCCCAGGCGAGACTGCTGCGTTCACTCATGCCCTTGAGGAGCAAACGGTACGTTACTGGCTTCATAGCGAGCACGAGCAGCGCGAGACACAACGCCGGCAGCCACACCTGCTCCAGCATGGCCAGATCAAAACGCGCGCCGACTGCGAAGAAAAATAGAATCAGGAAAAAGTCGCGCAGGGGTTTCAGGTTAACGGCGATGTATTGCGAAATAGGGCTGGTGGCAATGCTCACGCCGGCGACAAAAGCGCCGATCTCCGCGGACAGCCCCAGCAGTTGTGCCGCTTCCGCCATGCCCAGACACCAGCCGATGGCCAGTAAAAAAATGTATTCGTGAAAGCGGTCGAAGCGCTGGATAAGCCGTAGCAATACATAACGTACAACGGCCCAGGCCGCCAGACCAAGAAGGGGCAGGGCCACCAGGACCTTGGCGATATGCCAGGCAGCTTCTCCTTCCTCTGCGCTCCCGCTGGCCATGATGAGCACCAGCACAATGATGGCGAGTAAGTCCTGCAACAAAAGCAGGCCGATCATCATTTCGCCGATGTGCTTGTGATGAAGGATCGTGGTAGGCAGAAGCTTGATGCCGATAATGGTGGAAGAAAACATCATCGCTACGGCGACAATCACGGATTCGCCGTAATCGCTGAAGAAAAAGCTCGCCAGCACCCAGGACGTCAGAAAGAAAATAGCAGAGCTCACCAGTCCGACCACCGTGGAATTTCGGATCGTGGCGAAGAGAGCTTGAGGCTGCATATCCAAGCCGAGGAGAAAAAGCAGAAAAATGATTCCGATGTGGCCGATATCGGAAAGCTGCTGCAGATCTGTGACCAGGCTGAACCCCGAAGGCCCGATAAGCGCCCCGAGGGCGATATAGGCAATGATCAGCGGTTGCCGGGTGTAGAGAGCCACTGACGCCAGAGCGGCAGCACCGCTGAAGATCAGAAAAAAGGCAAAGGTGACGGAACCAGTATCCATAAGGTCTTAGATTAAAAACGGACCAGGATTGTAGCAGGCCCCCGAGACGGCCTCGGGGAGTCGCGACTCAGGCGCTGTGCTTGCGGCGAAACAGCGGCTCAGACTCTCGTGCATCGGCCTGATAGGTCTCGGAAAAACCCGGCAGGCTCCCAGCGCTGGCCGCGGTGGCATCACTTTCCAGTGCATCAAAGCCACAACGATGGAGATACACCCATTGGTCCGCCAGAACATCGCCACCGGCGACAAGTGTCCCCCCATAGCCCAGTTGCCGCAGCTTCGCTGCATGGCTGAATCCCCGCCCATCCATAAAACCCTCGAAGCGTATGCAGATGCCAGGCGCGCGGAGTAGGGCTGCATGGTGCGCATAGAGGTCATCATCCCCAGCGACGACGACCCATGCTTCATGGGGATGACCGGCATCCAGCCATTCACCAAAGGTCATGGTCGTGGATTCCTCCGCTGGGGGCGCAGAGATAGTCGACGCCGGCACATCAGGCCTGTCCATAAACCGCCTCCTTGAAAGGCTCAACACCACAGCGTTCGTAAACCTGCAAGAAACGCTCCTCCTCGGTTTCCCGGAGCTCGAGGTAGCGCTGTAAGAGCTTTTCGATAGCATCGGGTAGGTCCGCGCGACTGAATGACGGTCCAAGAATTTTCGCAACCTGCGCTCTGCCGGCCTGCGAGCCTCCGATACACACCTGGTAGAACTCCTGACCTTTCTTGTCCACGCCCAGAATACCGATATGCCCCACGTGGTGATGGCCGCAGGCATTCATGCAGCCACTGATGTTCAGTTCTATGGGCCCCAGATCAAACTGATAATCCAGCCTCTCAAAGCGTTCCTGAAGCGCCTGGGCGACAGGGAGCGATTTGGCATTGGCCAGGGAACAAAAATCCCCTCCGGGGCAGCAGATCATGTCGGTTATGTGCCCCGCATTCGAGCCGGCCAATCCCAGAGGCTGCAGTGCCTCCCAAAGGCTCCGGAGTTCGCTTTCACGTACGTCGGCAAGAACCATGTTCTGTTCATGGGTGGTGCGAATCTCACCAAAGGAATAGGCGTCAGCCAGCTTTGCGAGTGCATCCATCTGAGCTGCACTGATGTCACCGGGGGGCTGCCCCGTAGCTTTCAGGGTGACGGTAACCGCACGATAGCCAGGCTGCTTGTGTGCCTGGGTGTTGCGCTGCACCCAGGCGGCGAACAGTGGCTCCTTCGCACAGGCCTCTGCAAGAATAGCCGATTCCCGGGACACATCCGCAACCTTGTAGTCGGGCGAGGTGAAATGCGCCGCTACAGCAGCGAGGGCGCTTTCAGTGAGCGTGTTGGACCCACCCCGGTGGGAGGCCCACTCGGCGTCGACCGCATCCCGGAAGGCCTCTACACCCATGGCTTTCACCAGAATCTTAATGCGGGCCTTGTATTTGTTGTCCCTCCTTCCGTGCAGATTGTAGACGCGCAGGATAGCCTCGAGATAACTCAGCATGTCCGCCGGGTTCATATCGTCGCGAATCATCGCTCCCACTACGGGAGTTCTTCCCAATCCACCACCCACCAGGAACCTCAGTCGCACCGCGCTCGCCGCGTCCCGATAAAGTTCGATGCCGATATCGTGAAAATGAATGGCTGCGCGATCTTCCTCAGCGCCGTTTACCGCTATCTTGAATTTACGGGGCAGGAAGGCGAATTCAGGGTGCAGTGTGGACCACTGACGGATGATTTCGCAGTAGGGGCGAGGATCAACCACCTCGTCGGCAGCCACCCCGGCAAATTGATCCGTGGTTGTATTGCGGATGCAGTTGCCGCTGGTCTGGATAGCGTGCATCTGTACCGCCGCCAGGTCCGCGAGAATATCAGGCACGTCATGGAGTTGGGGCCAGTTCAACTGAATGTTCTGCCGGGTGCTGATGTGTCCGTAGCCCTTATCATAGCGACGGCTAATGTCGGCAATGGCCCGTAGCTGTTTGCTGCTAATGAGTCCGTAGGGCACAGCGATTCGCAACATGGGCGCCAAACGTTGCACATAAAGACCATTTTGAAGACGCAGGGGCAGGAACTCAGCGTCGCTTAACTCGCCGTCGAGGTAGCGCGCTGTCTGGTTGCGAAACTGCGCGACGCGATCGTCAACTATGGTCTGATCCAGATTGTCGTACTGATACATGGCAGTGCTGTCGGCGGCGGAGCGCGCACTCTAACAAAGCTGTGAGACGCCATCCAATCTCTGTTATTTCTAAGCTAGGATGATTTAGTTATGGCGCCTAGGTTCCTTTTTTGTCAGTCTGCTCACCGTCGAACCTGTCCCAAAACCCCAAACCTCCAAACAAGGATACGCGTTGATGAAAGATCATCTGGATAGCATCTTACGAGAGGGCGTCGATGGGGGTGCCGCGCCCGGAGTGGTGGCCGTAGTGGTGGACAGGGAGGGTGTGCGTTACGAAGGCGGATTTGGAGGAAGAGTAGCGGGTGGTGCTGCCCCCATGACGCCCGATACGGTGGGTAAGATCTTCTCCATGACCAAGGCACTTACCGCTGCCGCGGCAATGCAATTGGTAGAAAGGAGAGCACTGAGTCTCGACTCTCCGGCGGGGGAGGTCTGTCCGGACATCGCGGCTGCCCAGGTGCTCACGGGCTTTGACGATAATGGAGAGCCCTTAACCCGCGCACCGGCATCACCGGTGACCCTCCGTCAGCTTCTTACGCATACCTCCGGATACAGCTATCACATGTGGGATCCGACGCTGCTTCAGTGGCTCAGGAAGACAGGTTCGCCGGATATCAGCACACAGCAAAAAGCGGCGTTGCGTCAGCCGTTGATGTTCGATCCGGGTACGCAATGGCGCTACGGCATCGGAGTCGACTGGGCGGGGCAGCTCGTGGAGGCAGCCTCGGGTATGCGTCTTGAGAACTATTTTGCCGAGCATCTAACGGGGCCTCTGGGTATGTCTGATACCCGATTCGATTACAACGATGCCATGTTTTCCCGCGCCGCGCATTTGCATATCCGCTCCGCTGACGGAGCCCTGACACCTTTACCCGTGGAGAAATCCGATGAGCGCGAGTTTGATGAGGGCGGAGGTGGTTTGAAGGGCACCATGACCGACTACGGCAGGTTTATTCGCATGATCCTGAACGATGGTCAGCTTGACGGAACGCGGGTTCTGCAGGCAGATACGGTGCAAACCATGTGTAGTAATCAGATCGGTAAACTGCGTGTACTACCCATGCAAAGCTGCGTGCCGGCAGTGAGTAATGATGGAGAGTTTTTCCCCGGCGACCCGAAGAGCTGGGGTTTGAGCTTTCAGATCAACGAGGCGCCGGGGTATACCGGAAGACCGGCGGGGACCCTGATGTGGGCGGGCCTGGCGAACAGCTATTACTGGATAGATCGCCAAAACGGTATTGGTGGTGCCTATCTCAGCCAGATTCTGCCCTTTGCGGATCAGGCCTCGTCGGCGCTCTTTTTCGAGATGGAAGCAGCGGTCTACAGCTCGCTTTAGATTGTGTTTCAGAGCCTGGGGTTGTCTCCTAACAGCGCGCCTGGTGAATCAACGATAGATGAGCCGTGGATCAAGGGTATGCATGTTTTTTCTTGGGGGTGCTGCCCCCAAGTGGTAAAATGTTCTGCGATTTACCGGGAGCGGGCGTCCAGTCAGACATTCGGACATTCAGATATAAGGGACGCCTGAATTGACAGAAAAGCACGAGCGCTCGTAACGCAAGGGCAACACGGGCAACACGGGCAACAAGAGAAGGAAATATTATGATGGCGTCCAACGGACCCCAGAAGTCAAACGGCAAAGCAGATGCGGTAGCCACCCTGATCATTATGACCGTGGTCGTTACAACGGTATCGTTCTGGCTGGCCGGAATGCCCGGCTAGCGGCTGCTCAAAACGACAGTGACAATGGTGTAAACCGTTCCGATAAACAGCGCCGTGAACAAGAGGCCCGCCACGATAAAGGTGCCCGCGCGGCCTTGTTTGAAGTCGCGCTCCCGATTTTTACTGCTTTGAACCCCGAGCCCTGCGGCCAGTACGCTGCTCAGAACCTGTAGCGAATTCAGCGACGCACCCGTGGGATGCTCTTCATCACCCGGGGCGTTCTCGTCGGGATTGCCCGGAGCCCCGGCCAGGACATGTTCATGCCCTTCTTCTTTCGGTCGCTCTGGCGTCGTCTCTTCGCCGGTATCACTCGTTATGGTCATCTCTACTCCTTGATTTTCGAAAGACTCAGTCCAGATTAGGCGCAAGCCATCGGGCCAGCTCTGCGGTTTTTCTGTCTTTTCTCGCAGCCATGGATTCCAACTGGTCTTCGCCAATTTTCCCTACTGCAAAATAGCGGGCTTCGGGATGGGAGAAATACCAGCCGCTGACCGACGATGCCGGATCCATGGCGTAATTGTCTGATAGGGTCACGCCACACAGGGACTCCGCATCCAGCAAGTCAAACAAAGTGCGTTTTTCCGTGTGGTCCGGACAGGCGGGATATCCCGGCGCTGGACGAATACCTCGATAACGCTCCTTGATCAGGTCTTCGTTGGTGAGCTCTTCATCCCTGGCATAGGCCCAAAATTCCTGACGCACGCGCCGATGCATGTGCTCAGCCAGCGCTTCTGCAAGTCGGTCAGCGAGTGCCTTGAGCATGATGGAGCTGTAATCATCATGGGCTGCCTCAAAAGCCGCAGCGCGCTCGGCAACCCCGTGACCCGTGGTGACGCAGAAGCCACCAATGTAATCATTATCCGGCGCTATAAAGTCACTGAGGCTGAAGTTCGGGTCGCCGTTGGCTTTTTCTGTCTGCTGACGCAAATGATGGAGCCGTGGGGGCTCTTCAGTGCCATCAATATCGAGTACCACGTCCTCTCCGTCGCTGTGCGCGGGCCAAAAGCCCACTGCGGCACGGGCCTCCAGCCAGTTCTCGTCGACAATCTTTGTCAGCATCGCCTGAGCGTCAGCGAATAACTCTCGGGCCTGCTCGCCCACAATTTCATCGTTCAGTATCCGCGGATACTTGCCCGCCAGCTCCCAGGTAATAAAAAACGGCGTCCAATCTATGGTTTCAACCAGATCCACCAGAGAAATATCCTTAAAAACCTGCACACCGGTAAATGTGGGCGTCGGGGGGGTGTAGGACGACCAGTCGAAGATTGCGCGGTTCGCGAGAGCCTCCTCATAGGACAGCCGCTTGGCTTTGGGTTTTCGCTGGGCCATGCGCTCGCGAACCTGCAGGTACTCCTCGCGTCGCTCAATGACAAAACCCTCTTTTTGCTCGCCCAGCAGCTGGGAAGCAACGGAAACACTGCGGGATGCGTCCGGCACGTAAACCACCAGGTCATTGCTGTAATTGGGCTCTATTTTTACCGCAGTGTGCGCTTTGGAGGTGGTTGCACCACCGATCATCAGCGGCACCGAGAACCCCGTTCGCTGCATTTCACTGGCTACGTGCACCATCTCGTCAAGGGAGGGCGTGATGAGGCCGCTAAGACCTATAACATCGACGTTTTCTTCCTTGGCAACGCGCAGAATTTCTTCACAGTGCACCATCACACCCAGATCAATGACCTCGTAATTGTTGCACTGCAGAACGACGCCAACGATGTTTTTGCCGATATCGTGGACATCGCCTTTTACCGTCGCCATGAGAATCTTGCCGTTAGTGCTGCCCTCGGCTTTTTCTTCTTCAATATAAGGTTGGAGATAAGCCACCGCCTGCTTCATGACGCGGGCGCTCTTTACGACCTGGGGCAGGAACATTTTGCCCTGGCCAAACAGGTCACCAACAACGTTCATGCCGTCCATGAGCGGCCCCTCGATCACCTCGATTGGGCGGGTCGCCTGTTGGCGCGCCTCCTCGGCATCCTCTTCGATGTAACCGTTGATGCCTTTAACCAACGCGTATTCCAGGCGCTTTTTGACAGGCTCATCGCGCCAGGCAAGGTCCTCTACCCGAACCGAGGCAGGTCCGTCCGCGTGGTACTTACTCGCTATATCCAGCAGGCGCTCGGTGCTGTCATCGCGGCGGTTGAGAACCACGTCTTCCACTGCGTCGCGCAGTTCCGCTGGAAGCTCGTCGTATACGGCAAGCTGCCCGGCATTAACGATCCCCATGTCCATACCTGCGCGAATCGCGTGATACAAAAACACCGAGTGAATAGCTTCACGGACCGGATTGTTGCCACGAAAGGAGAAGGAGACATTAGACACACCACCGGAAACCTTGGCACCGGGCAGATTTTCTTTGATCCAGCGGGTCGATTCGATGAAGTCCACGGCATAGCTATTGTGGGCTTCAATGCCCGTTCCAATGGCAAAGATGTTCGGATCAAAAATGATGTCGTCGGGATTAAAATCCAGGCGGTCTCTCAGAAGATCCCAGCTGCGCTGACAGATCTCGCGACGACGGGCGACGGTGTCTGCCTGACCGTCTTCGTCAAAGGCCATGACAACAACGGCAGCCCCGTAGCGCTGGCAGAGTCCTGCCTGCTCCAGAAACTCTTCCTCGCCGGCCTTGAGGCTGATGGAATTAACCACCGCCTTGCCCTGGACGCAGCGCAATCCCGCCTCGATAACCTCCCAGCGTGAGGAGTCGATCATGATCGGCACACGACTGATATCCGGCTCCGATGCGATGAGATTCAAAAAGGTGACCATGGCTTCTTTGGCATCGAGCATGCCTTCGTCCATGTTGACGTCGATGATCTGCGCGCCGTCCTCAACCTGGGCGCGCGCCACGTCCAGCGCGGTTTCGTAATCGCCAGCCAACACCAGCCTTTTAAAGCGGGCCGATCCCGTTACGTTGCAGCGTTCACCCACGTTCACGAACAAGCTGTCCGCGGCGAAGGTGAAGGGCTCCAGGCCACTCAGTTGGCAGGCCTTGGGATTATCGGGTAAGGGGCGGGGAGGGATGCCGCCGACGGCATTGGCAATAGCGCGGACATGCGCCGGGGTCGTACCACAGCAACCGCCAACCAAATTAACAAAGCCGCGCTCCGCAAATTCCTTGAATTCCGCCGCCATAGCTTCCGGCGCCTCATCGTACTCACCAAAGGCGTTGGGCAGTCCGGCATTGAGGTGAGCACTGAAATAACCATCAGTAGCCTTGGACAGTTCCTCGAGGAAAGGCCTCACTTCCTGGAAGCGTCGGCCGCAGTTGCTGCCTACAACCAACGGGCGCGCGTGGGCGATGGAAAACCAGAAAGCCTCGGGGCTCTGACCAGAGAGATTGCGTCCGCTCACATCCGGAAAGGTGACGGAAAGCATCACCGGGAGGCGTACGCCGCGCTCTTCAAACACCTGTTCAATAGCGAATATCGCTGCCTTGGCATTCAGGGTGTCGAAGATGGTTTCGATCATGAGCAGATCGACACCGCCATCCAGAAGACCGTGAGTGGCTTCAGCGTAATCTTCGCTAAGGGTCTGGTAATCAATGTTTCTCGCACCGGGGTCGTTTACATCGGGCGATATTGACGCAGTCCGCGGTGTAGGCCCGAGAACGCCGGCTACAAACCGCGGCTTGTCCGGTGTCTCGGCACTCATGTCGTCTGCCGCTTTCCGGGCGATGCGTGCCGAGGTTTCGTTAAGCTCCCGAGCAATGGCCTGCAGGCCGTAGTCCTCCAGTGCTATGGCGGTGGAGTTAAAGGTGTTGGTCTCAATGATGTCCGCGCCGGCCTGCAGATAGGCGCTGTGAATCTTTTCGATAACGTCCGGCCGGGTGATGGATAAAAGGTCATTGTTACCCTTCAAGTCGCCGCCGTGCCTGGCAAAGCGCTCTCCGCGATAGTCCTCTTCGGCCAGCCCCTCGGCCTGAATCATCGTGCCCATGGCGCCGTCGATGATGAGAATACGGTCGCTGAGGGCATCCGCCAGGGGGCCGGGTACTGGAATAAAGGGGGTCATCGCTTATAAAACATCCGTCGGTGGTCAGTTGTCGGCGTGGGCTCCAGAAAAGCCGCTGAAACACCGATAAATTCGGGGCCGGATGATAGCAGATTGGTGCACGGGCAGCAGGATGGAAATAGCCCCGGAGAAGGCCCGTCAAAAGACGACGCGAGGTAAGCAACGTGATGAATTCCCGTGAAACAGTGACGCTGGACCGGGGGCTCGCTATAATACCTGACTAATTTACTCAGGAAGTGTGTGGATATTACGCCGATGCTGACGATTACAGAAAGTGCACAGGAATACCTTGCGGAGTTACTGGGAAAACAGGAGGACGCCCTTGGCGTGCGCGTGTTTATCAACGAACCCGGGACCGCACGCGCTGAAACCTGTATTGCCTATTGCCGTGAAGGCGATGTGCTCGATGAGGACGTAAAGCAGCCCTTCGATAAAATTACTGCCTGGTTGGATAGCCGCAGCGTGCCGTTTCTTGAGGATGCGCTGGTGGATTACTCGACGGATCGTATGGGTGGTCAACTGACGATCAAAGCGCCCAACGCCAAAATGCCCCGGGTAAGCGATGACTCGCCCATCGAAGACCGCATCAACTATTTGCTGTACAACGAGGTCAATCCGTCGCTTGCCGCTCACGGCGGCGAGGTGTCACTGGTAGAGGTGACCGATGATGCGTTCGCGGTGTTGCGTTTCGGTGGCGGCTGTCAGGGTTGCAGCGCCGTGGATATGACGCTCAAGGACGGCGTCGAGAAAACCCTCCTTGATCAGCTGCCGCAGCTAAAAGGCGTACGGGACATGACCGATCACTCTGACCGGAGCAACGCGTTCTATTAAGACCGCTCTACACGGCGTTCCGGCAGCACATCTTTTAACTTGTCGCGCAAAGAACGCAGGCACGTTTCAGTATCGTCCCAGCCGATGCATCCATCGGTGATGGAGACGCCGTACTCCATATCCTTGAGACTGCTCGCCATGCTCTGATTGCCAGCATGAAGATGGCTTTCGATCATAAGTCCCATGAGGGAGTTGTTACCCCCGATAATCTGATCCGCCACATTGTCAGCGACCAGAGGCTGCAAGGCCGGATCTTTATTGGAGTTCGCGTGGCTGCAATCGACCATGATGTTTTGTGGCATGCCAGCTTTTTCCAGCGCCTGCTCGCACAGGGTGACATGCACTGAGTCGTAGTTGGGTCCGGTGCTGCCACCACGCAACACGACATGCCCGTAGGGGTTACCCCGAGTGGTGAAGACCGATACCTGCCCCTGGCTGTTGATTCCCAGAAACCGGTGTGACTGCGACGCAGCCCCCAGGGCATTCACAGCAACGGTCAAGCCGCCGTCGGTACCATTTTTGAAGCCCACTGCGGAAGAAAGCCCACTGGCCATTTCCCGGTGCGTCTGCGACTCCGTGGTTCGCGCGCCAATTGCGGACCAGGAAATAAGGTCCTGCAGATACTGCGGCGAAATCGGGTCCAGCGCTTCGGTAGACACGGGAAGTCCCAGAGTGACCACATCGGTAAGGAGCTTCCGTGCGATGGTCAGGCCTTCTTCGATACGAAAGGAATCATCGAGATAGGGATCGTTAATCAGTCCCTTCCAACCCACCGTGGTCCTTGGCTTTTCGAAATAGGCGCGCATCACGATAAACAGCGTGTCGTCTAATTCCGCGGCCAGAGCATGGAGTCGCTCGGCGTATTCCATGGCCGCGCGGGTGTCATGGATAGAGCAGGGACCCACGACCACCAGCAGCCGCGGATCTTTACGATCAAGAATGTCAAAAACACACTGACGGCTGGCGGTTACACCGCGCTCCAGGGGCTCTGTCAAGGGCACAAGGCGTTTTAGGTCAGCCGGCGTGGGCAATATGTCCTGTGAGGCGACATTGATGTTGTGAACGTTGTTGCTCATGAAAACGGTCCTGCTAGAGTGCGGGTCTGCGCGTAGCGGAATAGCGAAAGCGCGGCAGTGTAATGCAGAGGCGGAGCAATGAGTAGATGTACGGGACTGTGATCAGGCGTGAATATTCATGACGGGAGCGGCCTTATTTGTCAGCCCGAGGCGCCTTCCATGAGTCTCCGCCCACTTTTTCAGGATATGGACAGTATTGCGGGCCTGCTCGAAAAGGGTGTTGCGATACTGACGCCGAATCGCCGTCTCAGTCGTGCTATCCGTGAGGCTGAAGCCCTTCAGCGCCTGGCGGCAGGTGACACCGTGTGGCCCAGCAGTACCGTGCTACCGCTCCGTCAGTACTGGATTGAGCGATGGCGCTTTGCCGTGACCCGAGGTTTGCTGGCTCCGCAAACACTTCTCGACAGCGCCGCTCAGCGACTTCTGTGGCGACGGGTCATTGATGAAGACAGTGAGGGGGCTTTTTCGCTCCTCAGTCCTGCGCGCGCTGCGGCGTTGTGTCAGGAAGCGAGCGAACGTCTGGCGCTATGGCGCATTGATCCCGGCGATGCGAATACCCGCCAGTTGTTTGCTTTCGATGAGGATTCCCGGACTTTTCTCCGCTGGGAAAACACCTTTCGTAATGAGCTCAGGAACATGAATGCGATCACAGCGGAGCAGGCTCTGGAACAGCTTCTTTGTTGTCCCGCTGCCATGGATCAGGCGGTCGCTTTGTTAGGTGACGATGACCTGCCGCCGTTGCATCATGCCCTTTGTGCCGCCGCGACGACATACCATCGGATCGCAACCCCTCGCCGGGAAGGGCGCGTTCTGCCCCTGCGCAGTTTCTGTGAGCCCCGCGCCGAGCTTCAAACCGCGGCCCGCTGGTGTCGCGAGCAGTATCTTCGGGACCCCACTGGCCGCTATGCCGTCGTGCTTTCGGATATGCATAATGATCGGGACCGGTTGGAGTTCTTTCTTCGCCAGGAATTCGACTGCCTCACGCAGAACTACGCCAGCCTGCCGGTCAATTTTGCCACAGGCTTTCGTTTGGACCGCGTACCTCTGATTCGCGACGCCCTGCGAATTCTCGAACTCAATCTTCCTGAAGTGATGGTGGAGAGTGTTATCGCCCTGCTGCAGTCGCGCTTTGTTGCGCCTCTGCAGTTGCGCGCTGAACAGCTCGAAAGATCCGTGCGCCGGCTTCGCGAACTCGCCCGGGAGAAAGTCCCTCAGCGAGTGCTTCACGGCGTCCTCGAAGAACTCTTCGACAGAAGCGTCAGTCCCGCGCCCTGGGACCTGGTATTGCAACGCTCAACCAATGGCGCATGGCAGAAGCGCTCACGACCACCATCGCAGTGGCTGGAACCGTTCAAAGCAATACTTGAGGCCTGGGGATGGCCCCATGGCGCGGCGCTGGATTCTTTGGAGTACCAGCAGGCGGTGCAGTGGCAAGAATCTCTCGATGCCTTCGCCGCACGGGATCATGTGGTAGCCGATATCAGCTTCGCGGAGGCTATACAGAGCCTGAGGGAACTTTTGGGAGAGCAGCAGTTTCAACCGAGGACAGAGGACCAGGCTATTCAGGTGCTGGGGCCCCTTGAGACCACAGGACTGCAGTTTGATGCGCTATGGATTACCGGCATGAGCGCTGATCGCTGGCCCGCTGCAGCGCAGCCCAACCCCTATTTGCCCCACGGTCTTCAGCGACAAAGAGGCATGCCTCACGCTGATGCTGTCTGGGAGCGGCGCTGGGCAAGCGACCGCTGGACTCAGTGGCTACAGGGTTCAAGGTCGATTCAAGTCAGCTATGTGAGCCAGGTCGACGGCAGCGAGGTGCTGCCAAGTCCGTTGCTGACTGACAGTCCTGAGATCGCCGAAGAAGAGGAGGGATGGCTTGATGGTCGATGGCTCAAGCAACAGGCAGAGGCAACTTTTGATGCGGTCGAGCTGGACGCTGTTCCTGTGAGCGACGATGAACGGGTGTCCCGGGGCGTTGGTGCCAGCGTTCTGGAACAACAGTCCGGCTGCCCCTTTCAGGCCTTCGCTGCAACGCGACTCGCTGCCACACCGCTGCCGGCGCCGGTGGCGGGATTATTGGCTTCGGAGCGGGGGACTCTGCTCCACCGTGCCCTTTACCAGCTTTGGGGAGAGATCAAGGACAGTGAGCGCCTCGAGAACATCGATGAGTTCGAGCTTGACGCTATCATTGAGGCGGCGACAGACTTCGCGCTCCAGGGCATCGATAAAGCGCGTTTGGATATACTGGGCGGCGCGTTGTTGGATCTTGAACGACAGCGCCTGAGGCACGTCTTGCTGCGCTGGTTGGCGGTGGAACGGGGGCGTGATGAGCGCTTCACCGTTGTCGCGCGAGAACAGGCCCGGGAACACCATCTGGCCGGTCTACGGCTGCGACTGCGTCTCGACAGGGTTGATGAGCTAAGCGACGGTAGCTCGCTCATCGTTGACTATAAAAGCGGCTCGCCGGGGAGTGTCAGTCAGTGGCTTGGAGATCGTCCGACACGCCCTCAGTTACCCCTTTATGCGCTGCTTGAACCCTTTGCCTCGGGCATTGCCTATGCGTCTCTCAAGCCTGGCATAGAAGGCTTCAAGGGGATTGCTAAGCGACGTTTCGAGCCTGGTATCACGGGTGCTCAGGAACATCTTGAACACTCGGGTGAGGGTGACGACAAACAGGATACGCAAAACGCAGCAACCGACAGTATGGAAGTACTTCGCGCGCACTGGCATGAGGCGCTGGCAGCACTGGCTCAGGAATTTGTTGAGGGAATCAGTGCCGTTGACCCCACGACAGAGGCCTGCCGGCACTGTCAGCGTTTTTCCCTGTGTCGACTGGGGGAGGAACTCCAATGACACCCGTCGACAACGCATCACGCCAGCGGGCAGTGGACACCGGTTTGTCCGTTTGCGTCAGCGCACCGGCGGGCTCGGGCAAAACCTCACTTCTGGTGCAGCGTTTCCTCGGGTTACTAGCCCGCGTGAATGAACCCGAAAGCGTGGTGGCTATCACCTTCACGCGCAAGGCGGCCGCAGAAATGCGTTCTCGCGTGGTCGGCGAATTGCAGGGCGCCGCACAGGGAGTGATGGCAAGCAATCCCCACGAGAAAGCGCTCGTATCCGCGGCAACGGCTGTAGCGGAACATGATTACCGCCGTGGATGGGATTTACTCGACAACCCCTCCCGCTTGCGGATTCAGACCATCGATAGCTTTTGCGGCTATCTCACCCGGCAGATGCCGGTGCTCAGTGGGTGCGGGGGCCCCGTGACGGCGACCGATGACAGTCGACCGCTGTATCGCGAGGCCATCGAAAGTTTTTTGCACCGGGAGCTTAGACGACGGCAAGACGGTCAAGCGCGAGATATAGAGACGCTGCTGCTGCACCTCGACAACAACTGGGATAGCGCACTGGAGCTGTTATCCAAGCTACTTCAGCGGCGGGAGCAATGGCAGCCGGTGTTTGGCGGCTCCGGCCTGCATAGTGACGATCAGCAAAGCGTTTTAGAGATCACAGAGTCCCTCGTGCATTACCGGCTGGAGCTCCTCGATGCGCGTTTTGAACCCTATATGCAACAGCTTGTCGCGCTCATGGACTACCGGGAGCAAAACCTCAAAGAGGGTGTGCTGTTTACCAGTGGCAGTAACGAACTCACCGCGTGGCGCGCTGTGGCGGAGTTGCTCCTGACCGGCAAGGGCGAGTGGCGAAAAACCGTCAATGTAAAAAACGGATTCCCCGCGGGCAAGGGTGAACCGGCGGTGGCAAAGGAGCAGATGCTGGCGCTGCTGGCTGCACTGCGGGAAGAGGCGGATGGCGCTCTTCTGGGGGAACTGCGGCAGGTGCTGCTGTTACCGGATATCAACGATGAGCCAGCCCATTGGGATGTGTTGGTGGCGGTCACCCGTCTTTTGCCGAGACTGGGCGCTGAACTTTTGCTGACGTTTCAGCAAAAAGGCGAGGTGGACCATGCGCAGATCGCCATGGCGGCGTTGGACGCGCTGGGCACGGATGATGCGCCGACGGACCTCGCGCTGCGTCTGGATCACAGCATCGAACATTTGCTGGTTGATGAGTTCCAGGACACCTCGTCGGTTCAGTTTGAGCTAATCCGCCGCCTGACCCGGGGTTGGCAGGAGCACAACATGGCGAACCCCCGGGCGTCGCGAACGCTGCTCCTGGTGGGCGATGCCATGCAGTCCATCTACGGTTTTCGGGAAGCCAACGTGGGACTTTTCATCCGCGCCAGGAACGAAGGCGTAGGGGACCTTGTTTTAACGCCTCTGGATTTGAGTGTGAACTTTCGGAGCCAGGGGGGGCTGGTAGAGTGGACCAACGAGCATTTTCAGAGCGGGTTCCCGCAGGACGATGATGCACAGCTCGGTGCTGTGCAATTTCGCAAGGCCAGCGCGGCAAGAGCTTCTGATCTGGCGCCGGAGTTCGCATTTTTTACCGGCGATGGCGGGCAGAGAGCAGAAATCGATGCGCTTTGCGACAAGCTTGCGGAGGGTGTCGCACGAGATGACGTAGAAAGTATCGCGGTATTGGGTCGCTCCCGGACCCAGCTCAGGCCCGTACTGGCGGCGCTGCGCGAGCGCAACATCGATGTCGCCGCCAGAGACCTGGACACACTTTCCCAGCGTCCCTTTATCCGCGACCTGCTAACACTCACGACCGTTCTTTGCGATCGCTTTGACCGCTTTGCCTGGTTGAGCCTGCTGCGCACGCCGGCCATCGCTCTGGTGAACGCCGACCTGCTAAGGATGACGGCTGCCTGTCCTACTGCGGCCGACTTGTGGACCAGAGATATCGCCAGGGATAACGCATTTCAGCGCCTGTCCGGACCCGCACAGGAGCGGCTGGGACAGTTGCAAAAACTTCTGGCCTGGGCCGATCACTACCGGGACCGTCTCGCCCTGCGAGTTTGGGTAGAAGAGTGTTGGCTGCTTCTTAGAGGTGCATCCAGCCTTGGGAGCGATGCCGATGTTCGCGATGCCGAACGTTTTTTGCAGTGCCTCGAAACGCTGGAAGTGGAGCAGACTCCGCTTAACGGACGGAGCCTGGCCACGGCGGTGGAGGCGCTTTACGCCTCGCCGGGCGATGAGCGCTGTAAGGTCGAGGTAATGACCATGCACAAAGCCAAGGGACTGGAATTCGATTGGGTGTTTATTCCTGCGCTGGGAAAGAGCACCGGGGGCCAGGACAAGGAGCTGCTGCTGTGGGATGAATTTGTTTTGCCGGGCGCGCCGCCCAGTTTTTTACTCGATATTCGGGATACCGCCGGGGGAGGTGGAAATCCACGCCTCTACGATTATCTGAAAGCACAGGCCAAACAAAAACGTGACTTTGAGGCGGCAAGGCTTTTTTACGTGGGTTGCACCCGCGCGGCAGACTATCTGTGGCTGGGAGCTACGCTGTCCTGGAGTGAGGCAAAGGAGAGTTATTCGCCCCCGGGTTCCGGATCACTCCTGAGTGTGATCTGGCCCACCATCGAGACCCAGTCCCGCGTCACCCATGTGTCTCTGAATGAAGACCCGGTCGATGAGACAACCGTCGGCTATCGACGACTGCGAGAACTTCCCGACGTTGCCGCTGTTTCGCCAAACGCGCCGGCGGCGCCCTTGGAGCTCTCCGACAACTATCTCGCACGGGCCTTCGGCACCGCAGTTCACCGCTGCCTTGAGGCCCTGGTTTATCGACAGGATCTTCCCGAGGGCTGCGACGAGCGGCTCCGGGAGCTGCTGAGGGTTTCATTAATTGAAGCAGGGTCTGACGGGCAGACATTGCCACAGCTCCTTAGTGAGGGCGAGTCTATGCTGAATCAGCTGTTGACGGACTCCTGGGCCCGCTGGACGCTGTCAGCCGAGCGATCGGAGCGGTTGGCGGAGCTACCCGTCACGGTTGCGAGCGAGGCGGGGGCGCAGCAGCTCATTCTCGATTACAGCTTTTTGGATGAAGCTACCGGTGAGCGCTGGGTAATAGATTATAAAACTGCGGTGCCGGGCCCCGGGCAGGACGAAGAGCATTTTTTGACCGCGCAGCTGGAGACCTATGGGGAGCAGCTGGCACGCTACTTTGAGGCGCTTACCGCGCGGTTTGGTGGGCCCGTTCGCTGCGCCCTGTATTTTCCCGCGCTGGGACGCCGCGCCGAGTGGCGCCCCCCGACCGCTGGTCAGTAGGTCACTGCGACTCTTATAATCAAAATACTCCCAGAGACGAGTGCTCCCCGCATGAACGCTACTCCCGTGCCGCCCCGTAATCGAGGGGCAAAAAGAATCGCTGCTTCCAAATCTGCGCTTTGGATCGCCGCGGCACTGTTGCTAGTCACGGTCGTGGGGTGCTCTGAACCCCCTCCTGGGGAGGAGCGTGTGCGCTCCCGTCCTGTGAAGATCTTTAAAGTCGACCAGGGACTGGGAGCGGAGGTCCGGCAGTTCCCGGCTGTTATTGAGGCTGCAAAACAGGCGGAATTATCTTTTAGAGTGGCAGGAAGGCTCGAGGCACTGCCTGTGCGCGAGGGACAGGTGGTAGAGCCCCGGGAGATCGTGGCCCAGCTGGATGCTACGGACTTTGAAAATGCCCTGGAAGACCGACGGGCGACCTTTGAAAATGCAGAGCGAAACTTTCGGCGGGCAGGTGAGCTCATTGGATCAGGGAGTATTTCTCAATTGGATTATGACCGCATGGAAGCGGATTTCAGATCAGCACGGGCAGCGCTAGCCCAGGCCGAGGCAGAACTTAGCTACGCAACTCTCCGTGCACCTTTCAAGGGCCGCATTGCCCGCCGCTATGTGGATAATTTTGAAGAGGTGAGAGCCAAGCAGAGCATCGTCTATCTGCAGGATACGGAGCAGCTCTACGTGATCATAGCCCTGCCGGAGTCGGTCATCCGTTCAGTAACCACCGGAGGCGAAGACGAGCTTTCCAACGACTCCGTTGAGAAGGCGAGCGGGGCTAAGGTGCTGGCCGTGGCCTCCTTCGACAATCGTCCGGACACCAGCTACGGCCTTGAAGTCCACGAAGTAGCCACCCGCGCGGATCCTGACACGCAGACCTACCCGGTCACCTTCAAGATGCGACAGCCGGACGAGTTCACGGTGCTCCCGGGCATGACTGCGCAGGTAGAAATCGACTTCAGCAATGTGCTGTCCAGCGAAGCGGTTACCTGGGTGCCCGCAAGAGCAGTTCAAGCCGATGCCAAACTCTTGCCAAGGGTTTTTGTACTCGACTCCGACCGCATGGAGGTCAACAGCGTCAGCGTAGAAACGGGGCGTATGTCCGGTGACATGATCGAAGTGCTTTCCGGTTTATCGGGCGGCGAAGAGATTGTCGCTATCGGTGCCAGCTATCTTTCCGAGGGCATGCGCGTAACGCGGATGCCCGGGGGCGAGCAGGCGGTCCCCCGAGAAAAAACTGACCGGGATAGCTCTCAGCTATGAGCATCGGCGCTTACTCCGTTCGCACGCCAGTGATCTCCTGGCTTGTGATCGTGATAATGGTGGCGGGTGGTATTTATGGTTTTCAGAAGATGGGCAAGCTGGAAGATCCAGCTTTCACCATCAAAATGGCAAAAATCATCACCCAGTATCCGGGGGCCTCAGCAAAGGAAGTTTACGATGAGGTGACCTATCACCTTGAGGATGCGATCCAGAAACTACCCCAGCTTAAGCGACTGAAGATGTCTGTGTCCCGGCCCGGCCTCTCGGATATCACCATCGAGTTCAAGGATGAGTACGGTGCCGATGAACTCCCTAACGTGTTTGACGAGCTGCGCCGTAAAATCACCGATGTAAGACCCAAGCTGCCCCCGGGTGCCCGGGCACCTGTCGTCATCGATGATTTTGGAGATGTTTACGGCGTTTATCTCATGATCACCGGAGAGGGCTACAGCTGGCGCGATCTCTACGATGTCGCAGATGACATCAAACGGGAGCTGGTACTCGTCAAGGGCGTTCGCAAGGTGTCCATTGATGGGGAGCAGCAGGAAGTCGTGTACCTCGATATGTCCCGCGTAAGACTGGCGGAACTGGGGATTGATCCCGCGACTATCGCCGGAGTTCTGGGGTCGCAAAACTCCGTGGTGGATGCAGGTAATGTGCGTGTGGGCGACGACTATCTGCGGATCAAACCCACCGGGGAGTTCGATTCGGTGCAGGAGATCGGGAACGTACTTATCTCCTCGCGAAATCGCGACCTGGTGGCTCTCAAAGATATAGCCACGATTACCCGCGCTTACCAGGAAGTGCCAATAAAGCTGTATTACCACAATGGGCAGCCGGCGCTCAGTGTAGGTATCAGTATGGCCAAGGGGCAGAACGTCGTGGAAGTCGGTAAGCGACTCCAGGACCGTATCGATGACCTGCAGACGCTCATTCCCGTGGGCATGTCGCTGGAGGCGGTCTACGATCAGCCCGCAGAGGTGGAAGAATCCGTAAGCGGATTTGTCATAAGTGTGGCCCAGGCCGTGGTTATTGTCATCGCAGTGCTGCTGCTGTTCATGGGCTTGCGCTCGGGTCTGATTATCGGCTCTGTTTTGCTGATTACCGTGTCCGGGACACTTCTTTTGATGTATCTCTTCGGTATCGAGCTTCAACGCATCTCTCTGGGGGCGCTGGTCATCGCTCTGGGCATGCTGGTGGATAATGCCATCGTCGTTGCGGAAGGCATGCAGGTGCGTATGCAATCCGGCATGAAGGCGATAGAGGCGGCCACGGAAGCCGTGGGTAAAACAATCTGGGCTCTCCTCGGCGGAACAGCCATCGGTATTCTGGCCTTTTCGGCCATCGGGCTATCGCCGGACAACACCGGGGAATTCGCCGGTTCGCTGTTCTACGTCATTCTTATCTCTTTGTCGTTGAGCTGGATTACGGCGGTAAGCACGACGCCACTGCTGTGCTCGCTATTGTTAAAACCGGGTGGCCTCGATCAGGAAAAAAATCCCTATGGGGGTAAATTGTTCGGCGCGTATCGAAACCTGGTCGCGCTCGCCGTGAATCACCGGTGGTTTACCCTGGTACTGGTAGCAGTGCTGTTTGCGCTGGGTGTTGTGGGTTTCGGCCAGGTGAAAAGTGGCTTTTTCCCGGCCTCCAGTACTCCACTGTTTTTTGTTGATATCTATGAGCCTGAAGGCACAGATATCCGCAAGACCCGGGATGACACGCTTGAGGTGTCAAACTTTCTGCGCGAGCAGCCGGGAGTGCTGCAAACAACCGCGGTGATCGGCGGCGCCCACCAGCGCTTCACACTCGTCTATGACGCGCGGGAACCCACATCCGTTTATAGTCAGATCATCGTACGCACGGAAAAGCCCGAGCAGGTCACGGCGCTGCAGGAACTGGTGGCAGAAAAGCTGCGTAGCGAAAGTCCTTGGATCGACCCCATCGTGAAATCACTGCGAATCGGGCCTGGCCGCGATGCCAAAATAGAGGCTCGCTTTTCGGGGCCCGATGCCACGGTTCTGCGACAGCTTTCAGAGCAGGCTGAAGCCATTATGCGTAGTGACGCCGAAGCCGTGGATATTCGCAATGACTGGCGTTCGCCCGTAAAGCTGGTCACGCCTGTGTTCAATGAACAGGTAGGGCGCCAGCTGGGTATCAGCAGAGAAGAGTTGGGTGATGCCATGAAGTCTGCCTTCGACGGTTTGCCTGCCGGCAGCTATCGCGACGGTAACCGGGTGCTGCCCCTGAGAATGCGCGCGACGGAGAATGAACGCGGCGATGTGAATTCCGTGCGCGATGTACAGATCTGGAGTGCGGTTCTGGGGCGGACTGTGCCAGCCACCGCAGTCATTTCCGGATATCGCACAGATTACGAAAACGCTGTGCTGCGCAGCCGAAACCGCATGAAAACCATCATCGCCTCCTGTAATCCCCGGGGGGAGCTGGCGACGCCGCTATTTGAGCGGCTCCGTCCTCAGCTAGAGGCGATAGAGCTGCCTCCGGGATACGATCTGTCCTGGGGCGGCGAGTACGAAGACAATGCCAATGCCCAGGAGGGCCTTGGGCGCTCCCTGCCGGTGGGCATTTTACTCATGATACTCACCAGCATTGTCCTCTTCGGAAAGCTCCGACAGCCGCTAATCATCTGGCTTACCGTTCCCCTGGCCATTGTAGGTGTCAGTGCCGGACTGCTGGCAACAAACGGGGCTTTTGACTTTATGTCACTGCTGGGAGCACTGTCGCTTATCGGACTGTTGATCAAAAATGCCATCGTGCTCATCGAAGAAATCGACCAGCAGATTGCTGACGGCAATGATCCCTATGAGGCGATTCTGGACTCCGCCGTGTCCCGGGCGAGGCCGGTAGTGTTGGCATCCGGCACAACGATTTTAGGTCTGATACCTCTATTGTCAGACGTCTTTTTCGTCAACATGTCAGTAACCATCATGGCGGGACTAGGGTTTGCGTCCGTATTAACTCTCACGGTCGTACCGACGCTATACGCTACTTTTTTCAATATCCACAAGAACACCTCATAAGAGGCAAGAGTTGAACGCTCAGCCGCCGCCAAGATAAAGGGTAAGGGATTGTCCGGGCTGCAGGTAGCGGCCGGGGTCTAGGTCGTTCCAGCTGATGATGTCGTCGATAGTGACATCAAAGCGTGCGGCTATTTCGTAGAGAGAGTCTCCCCGGCGCACTTTGTAGCCGCGCTTCACGCCGGTGCTGCCACCTTGCGCCAGGGCGAGACTGGCCTGCCAGGCGGCACTGTCGGGAATCATAAGCGTGTCGCCCGCGCGGATGAGATTGCTCTTGAGATTGTTCACTTCCCGCAGGAGGCCCACCTGCGTGTCAAAAGTCTTTGCAATGCGGATCAGACTGTCCCCACGGCGAATTCGGTAGTGCTGCCAGGTGACGCGCTCGGAATCCGGCAGCGCTGAGAGTGAGCGCGCAAGGGGTTCGGCGACGGCGACAGGGACAAGAATCTCCCCGGTGCCCTGGGGTGCGGTGGCCCAGCGAAGCTGCCCCGGATTGAAGCTGCGCAGTTCCAACAGATCCAGGCCCGAAAGTTCTGCAGCGCGCAGCATTTCAATCTGTCCGCCGGTGGCAATGGCGGCAAACGCGGGCGCGTTGGGAACCTCAGGTAACGCGACTTCCAATGCCTCGCTGAAGGCAATGATTGTACTGAGTGCAATCAGACGCGGCACATAGCGGCGGGTCTCCCGGGGAAGCTCCAGGGACCAGTAATCGCTTGCCATGCCCCTGCTTTTATTGCGCCGGATAGCGCGCTGCACCCGTCCTTTACCGGAATTGTAGGCCGCCAGGGTCAGAAGCCAGTCACCGTCAAAATCGTCATTCAGGGATTCCAGATAATCCAGAGCATGCTTGGTGGAGTCGCGAATATCCAGACGGCCATCAAACCACCAGTCTCTTCGCATGCCCAGATAATCCGCAGTGCCGGGCATGATCTGCCAAAGCCCTGCAGCCTTCTGGTTGGAAATGGCAAAGGGGTTCAGCGCGCTTTCCACCAGCGGAAGCATGGCGATTTCGATGGGCATCTCTCTGGCTTCTACCGCCTCGACCAGATAGAAAAGATAGCGTTCTGCCCGAGGTCCGAGAAGATCAAAGTAACGGGACTGCTTGAGGTAATACTCCCGCGCTGAGCCGATGCGGGCATTGTGCAGCGTATGCATGCTGAGTTGGCGGCGGACTCTGTCCCACAGATCCACCGGCGGCCCCGGCGGGTCTTCTAGGGTAGATGCTTTGGACGGCGGCAGCAGCTCCGCTGCCGGTGTTACCGATGCACCTGCCTGCGAAGACTTGTTGTTCTGGGTGCTACAAGCGCCAAGAAAAAGCACGACCGCAATGACGGCAAGGCGGAACATCACGATTTTCAGAACTGATCCTTCCATGCGCGCAGCTCTGCAAAGCACTCAACAGGGGTGGCACCGGGGTCGCGTCCCGCTGCCTCCAGGCCCTCGGCCAGGCCTGATTCAGCACTGCGCAGAAAGGGGTTTGTTGCTTTTTCGAGGCTGATGGTGGAGGGTATCGTGGGCATACCTTCACTTCGAAGAGCCTTGGCCCTGGTCTCCCGGGCCTTGAGTTCCTCATTGTCCGGATCAGCGGCCCGGGCAAAGGTGAGGTTCGCGAGGGTGTACTCATGAGCGCAAAAGACCGCCGTGTCTGCCGGTAGAGCCGCCAGACGACTCAGCGACTCGTGCATCATCGCCGGCGTGCCTTCAAAAATTCGTCCGCAACCGCCGGCAAAGAGCGTGTCACCGCAGAACAACAGCGGCACATCACCCGCCTGGAAATACGCAATGTGGTCGAGGGTGTGTCCCGGCACGCTGATGACCTCGAAGTGGTAATCACCCACAGTCACGCGGTCACCGGAGCCGAGCTCCCTGTCGATTCCCTCGATGGCTGGGTTGACCGGGCCATAGACGACACAGGCGTGCTTTTCTTTCAGGGCTTTCAAGCCACCCACATGGTCAAAGTGGTGATGCGTGATGAGAATGCCGTCCAGTGTCAGTCCCTGCTCCTGCAGCGCCGCTTCCACAGGAGCTGCGTCCCCGGGATCCACTACCAGTGCGCTGCCATCGCCGTTAGGGAGAAGCCAGATATAGTTATCACTAAACGCCGGGATGGCGATGATGCTGGACATGTAAAACTCTCGTCGTAAAAAACGTATTGGAAGGACTTCCTCCGGTATAACCGTAGTCAGGCGTTGCATGCAGGCAACACACTGGCTACTCTCATCACCGTGAAGAGCGTCGCGAACATGCAGTCTATCGAGATTTCCCGAGCTCTGGAATCCTGGTACGCCAGAGATTCTGGCGAGGAGCTTTGCAGCGCCATTGTCCAGCGTCTGGAGCCTGTGCTTGCCCTGTCGTTTGGTTATCACATTCTGCAGATTGGGCCGCTAGCCCATCGCAGCCTAATCGCAGATAGCCCCATAAACCACCATATCTTTGCAAGCGGCGCTATTCAGGCAAGCGGCGCTATTCAGGCAAGCAGCGCTATTCAGGCAGACGGCGCTGACCGCCGTGCGTCGCTGTACTGTCACGGCGATGAGCTACCGCTGGAGAGTGACAGCGTTGATACGGTCGTCGCATTTCACGCCCTGGAATTTGACGAACATCCCCATGGGAGTCTGCGGGAAATGCAGCGCGTGCTGCGGCCCCATGGACATCTTATTGTTGTGGGTTTTAATCCCTACAGCCTGCTGGGGGCTCTGCAGTACACCCGTGGTATGCGCAAGAGCAGTCTCTGGAACAGGGAACGGCATCGCCCCGTGAGCCTCCATCGCTTGACAGATTGGCTGCGCCTGCTGGACTGCGAACTGGAAAGCGCACAACATCTGTTTCCCATACCGCTGGCGGGACGATACGCTAAAGCGGGTAGTGTCGGTAAAGCAGGTGAACCATCGCAAAGGGGACAGGGCCGCTGGCGACAGCTGGTGGGGCGGATAGATGAGTGGGCGGCCGATCATAATCTGCCCGGTGGCAGTGTCTATATCGCCCACGCCATCAAACAGATCGCCGGCGTACGGCGACCCCGAAGCCTGCGCGTTCGGGCTAAAGAGAGCTTCCGCGGGCTGGGTGTTGCGGGCAGACCCGCACCGGCCCCGGCCCCCCAGCAGCCGCGGACAGATAACAGTGACCTGGCCGCCTGAGGCTTTTTACTTTAACCCCTGAGACTTTATGAAACGCGTTGAACTGTTTACCGATGGAGCCTGTCGAGGAAACCCCGGTCCCGGCGGCTGGGGCGCGCTGTTGGTTTACGGCACAAAGGAGCGCGAACTCTATGGCGGGGCGGCCGACACCACCAACAACCGCATGGAACTCAGCGCGGCGATTGAGGGACTCGCTGCCATAAGCGAGCCCTGTGCCGTAAAGCTGGTCACGGACTCTACCTACGTGATGAAAGGGATCACCGAGTGGCTGCCCAACTGGAAACGCCGTGGCTGGAAAACCGCCGCCAAAAAACCGGTGGCCAATGCGGATCTTTGGCAACGTCTTGAGGCCGAGTGCGAACGCCATAGCATCGAGTGGGAGTGGGTGAAGGGTCACAGCGGTCACCCCGGCAATGAGAGGGCGGACGCCCTGGCAAATAAAGCTATCGACGAAATGCTTTCCTAAAGGAAACCCAAAAGGGAACCTGGATTACTGCTATGCGACAAATCGTTCTGGACACGGAGACCACCGGCCTCGAGGTCAGTCAGGGCCACCGGATTATCGAGATAGGCTGTGTAGAGATGGAGAACCGTCAGCTCACGGGACGACATTTCCATCGCTATATCAATCCCGAGCGGGATATCGACGCCGGCGCCATCGAGGTGCACGGCATTACTGCGACCTTCCTCGCCGACAAACCCGTATTCTCTGCTGTGGCGAGGGACTTCATCGAATTTGTGGATGGCGCAGAGTTGATTATCCACAATGCGCCCTTTGACATTGGTTTTCTTGACAGCGAACTGAGCCGTCTGGATGCGTCGGCGACACCGCTGGCCAAACGCTGCGAGGTTACCGACACGCTGATCATGGCGCGAAGCCGCCATCCGGGGCAGCGCAACAGCCTGGATGCGCTGTGTGGACGCTATGGCGTAGACAACTCCAGCCGGGATCTCCACGGCGCCTTACTCGATGCCGAGATTCTCGCGGATGTCTATCTGACCATGACCGGCGGACAGACCGCCCTTGCTTTGGGTGGCAATGATGACGACAACCAGGGGCGTGCCCGGGTTCGGGGTCTCCGTCGCTTACCCGCAGACCGGGTGCGTCTTCCAGTTATACAACCCACTGATGAAGAGCTCGCGGCCCATGAGGCGCAGCTGGACAGCATCGCCTCGGCCGGAGCAGAACCGCTGTGGCGACAGGCCCGCAGCGGCAGCTAGCCCTTAGGGGCTGAGTCCCCCCGGCAGAGAAGTGCCTCCTAGATAAAGGCGGTCACACAAGCCAAGCCCACTCCACCCATGACGATGGTGTACGGCAGGGCCATGATCACCATGCGTCCATAGGACAGGCGGATAAGCGGTGCCAATGCTGATGTCAGCAGAAACAGAAAGGCGGCCTGCCCGTTGGGCGTTGCCACGCTGGGCAGGTTTGTGCCGGTGTTGATGGCAACGGCAAGCTGATCGAACTCCGCACGGCTGATCGACCCTGCATCCAGTGCCATTTTCACTTCGTTGATATATACCGTGGCCACAAAAACATTGTCACTGATCATCGATAGCACGCCGTTGGCAATAAAGAACATACCCGGCCTGATCGTAGAATCCATGGCGAGCACTGCATCGATCACCGGCGTAAACAAATGCTGATCGTGAATCACTGCAACAATGGCAAAGAAAACTACCAACAGGGCGGTGAAGGGCAGGGCCTCCTCGAAGGCATGACCAATTTGGTGCTCTTCCACGATGCCGTTAAAGGCCGTAAGCAGAACAATGACCATAAGGCCGATGAGGCCCACTGCTGCCCAATGCATAGCGAGCCCAAGCACCAGAATCACCGCCACGAGTGCCTGGACCACCAAGCGGGCAACATCGCGGGTGTCGCGCTTCTCATCGGCATTTTCCTGAAACTCATTGAGCACCAGACGGACTGACGCCGGCAGCTTGGCGCCGTAGCCGAACTTACCGCTCCACTCGAGGAGTGCGCAGGTCATGAGGCCACAGGCAAGCACCGGCATGGTCACGGGCGCCATGACTGTCACAAACTTGATGAAATCCCAATCGGCGACGGAGGCGATGAGCAAGTTCTGCGGCTCGCCGACCAGCGTGCACACACCGCCAAGGGCAGTGCCCACGGCACCGTGCATCAACAGTGAGCGGAGGAAGGCGCGAAAGTCTTCGAGATCTTCTTTGTGGTTTGCCTGAACGTCCACGTCGCTCCCGTGGTCATGCGTGTCGTGGTGAGAACCTTTGCCTGAGGCGACCTTGTGGTACACAGAATAAAACCCCACACCCACGCTGATAAGAACCGCGGTGACCGTCAATGCATCGAGGAAAGCGGAAAGAAAGGCGGCGACAAGGCTGAAAAGCAGGGATAGAACGATTTTGGACTTAACTTTCAAAAGAATTCGCGTGAAGACAAAGAGCAGCAAATCCTTCATGAAGTAAATGCCGGCGACCATGAACATCAAAAGCAGGATGACTTCAAAGTTCGCTTCCGTCTCGTGGAACACCGAGTGCGGGCTCGTCATACCAAGTATCACGGCCTCGATGGCTAACAGCCCTCCGGGCTGCAGGGGGTAGCATCGCAGGGCGAGGGCGAGGGTAAAAATGAACTCGCCAATCAGCACCCAGCCCGTGGCAAAGGGACCAATGGTATAGAGCAAAACAGGATTTATCACTAAAAAGGCAATGATGGCCTTCTTGTACCAGCCAGGTGATGGCCCAAGAAAATTATGCCAAAACGCCTGTGTTGCGGATGCGCTCATGGGTTTTCCTCTTAATATTAGACCGGCAAGTGTACGGTATTGCCGGGATTCACGTAAGACGCCGCGGGCGAATCTTTGGGCGAAACACGGTCGGCGGGTGGCCACTCTGCCCCTTGCGACGGGCGTCGGCGGTGCATAGGATAGCGCCCCTTTCCCTGATGTGCCCTCGGCGGACTAAATCCGCACTGCACCCGGAGTTTTTCAAGCTATGCTGGACCTCGATCAGCCCGCCCCCGATCATCGCAAGGATGCGCTGCATATCGTGTTTCAGCGCGGGAAGCTGGTGATGGATATGCGCTCCCGGGAGCCGTGTATCCTCACCGATACGGACCTCGCACAAAACCGCTGGGAAGTGGCCCGGGAGCACTACATCGGTCACTGGTCAGGGCAGGCCTGCTTTGCGGTAGAAATTCGGGATATTTGCGATGTCGATGCCATGCGCTATCAGGCTGGGAGCCTCTACCAGCTGCTGGGGCGCGTCGACGACGGCGTGTTTGCTCTGGCGGGTCGTGCGGCCCAGTTGCTGGACTGGCAACGGGATCATCGATTCTGTGGCCGCTGTGGTCAGCAAATGCAGATAGCCGATGGTGAACGGGCGATGGCCTGCGGATCTTGTAAAACCCTACTCTATCCCAGAATTTCCCCCTGCGTAATCATGCTGATCACCCGGGGCGATGAGATGTTGTTAGCGCGCAATGCCCGGTTTCCTCGGCCCATGTACAGCTCCCTGGCGGGCTTCATCGAAGCGGGAGAAAGCGCCGAAGACACGCTGCGCCGCGAAGTGCGCGAAGAAGTAGGCGTAGAGGTTGCTGAGATCGAGTATTTCGGGTCCCAGTCCTGGCCCTTTCCCAATCAACTGATGCTTGGCTATTTTGCCGAGTACGCCAGCGGCGATATCACACCGGATCTTGACGAGATTGCCGAGGCCAACTGGTACCACCCCAACGATCTGCCCCCGGTACCCCCACCATCATCTATTGCCGGTCAGCTCATTCAGTATCACTGCCGCCGCGTACAGTCGCGCTAGAGCGGCAGCACTTCACCTTCAGGAAACACTATGGAATTTTTATCTGAGTACGGTCTCTTTCTGGCAAAGGCGATAACCATCGTTGTGTCCGTGGGCCTCATCGTTTTGCTGATCGCAGCAGCGTCCCAGCGTCACCGCGGTGAAACTAGCGGTCATATTGAGGTGCACAAACTCAACGATCGCTACAAAGATCTCCGGGAGACGCTGCGAGACGCAACCCTGGATCCTGCCCTGCGCAAGGAATCACAAAAGGCCGAGAAAAAAGCCGAGAAAAAGAAAACCAAAGAAGAAGCCAAGGCGGCAAAGAAGCATGTGAAGTCCGGCAATGAGGAACCCTCCGAGCAGCCGCGGCTCTACGTGCTGGACTTCGATGGCGATATTCGCGCCTCGGCAGTCGAAGAACTCAGGGAGGAGGTCTCAACGCTGCTCAGCGAATTGCGAGATAACGACGAAGTTCTTGTTCGCCTGGAAAGTGGCGGCGGCATGGTCCACAGCTACGGTCTGGCCTCCAGCCAGCTCCAACGTATTCGCAACAAGGGCGCCAAGCTGACCGTGGCGGTGGACAAGGTCGCGGCGAGCGGCGGCTACATGATGGCCTGTGTGGCCAACCAGATCATCGCAGCACCGTTTGCCATCATTGGCTCTATCGGGGTGATTGCCCAGCTTCCTAATTTCCATCGGGTGCTGAAAAAGAACGACATTGATTTTGAAGTGCTCACAGCGGGCGAGTACAAACGAACGCTGACAATTTTTGGTGAGAACACCGACAAGGGACGGGACAAGTTCAAAGAGGAGCTTGAGGACACTCACGTACTCTTCAAGCAGTTTGTCAAAGAAAACCGCGAAGTTGTTGATATTGATAACGTTGCCACCGGTGAAACCTGGTACGGGCAGCGCGCCAAGGCTGTGAACCTGGTGGATGCGCTGCAGACCTCCGATGAGTACATTCAGGACAAGCTGGCCACTCATGGCGTGTATGAACTGAACTACGTGCCTCGCAAAAACTGGCAGCAGAAGCTGGGCATTGCCGCCGAGAACGCGCTGGAGCGGGGCTTTTTGAAGCTTTGGCAGGCGTCACTTACACGCCCGAAGCAATAAGATTTGATTGCCGCAATGGGCGTCGGTGATGTCCATCGCGTGACAGGTGGTTCATGAACAACGGAATCATGGAGCAAACCATGGAGCAGGCGGAATCATTGAATGTGTTCTCTGAGCCCCTGGAGAGCTGCAGCACCGATCCGGTCACCGGGTTTTTCCGCGATGGCTGCTGCAACACCAACACCCAGGACGTGGGGTCCCATACCGTATGCGTAGCCCTCACTCTGGAGTTTCTCGAGTACTCCCGCAGCAGGGGCAATGACCTGATGACGCCGGTGCCCCAGTTTGGTTTCCCGGGTCTGTCGGAGGGGCAGCGCTGGTGTCTCTGCGCATCCCGCTGGCTGGAAGCGCACAAGGCGGGAAAAGCGCCGCGGGTGTATTTGCGGCGCACCCATCTTCGGGCGCTGGACACCGTGCCTATGGAAACACTGCGCGAATACGCTATCGATCTGAGCTGACGGCTCAACCAGGAATCCCCAGATGAGACACCTCCGCACAGGATCCGGGCGATGTGCTGCCGCTTTATCGCTGGCGATGGCCGTGGCAACACTGTCAGGCTGTGAGAAAGAGAACACGCCGGTTTCTCCAGCGCAGAACCCGGTCGATGAAAGCTCTGCCCATGCCGCCGCACCCGCACCGGCACCCACGCCTGAGGGGACGGACCTGTGGCGTTGGATACCCGGCTCAGAAAGCACGGGTAGATTCACTGCCACGGACGAAGAGAGCGAGTTCTCGCCGACACCTATTCCCGACAGCGACGGCGGCGTCAGCTATATCCGCTCGCGGACTAACACCAGCGGTCGGCTCTGGCGTATGCCGCGACAAGGCGCTGATGCGGCAATTATTTTCCCAGACATCGGCCCCGTGGGCTATCACGCCTGGTTTGACGCTGATCACCTCGCCTCGTGGCTGCTGCAGGAACCCTCTCTCCTACAGCTGATGAAAATCAGCACCGGTGAGGCGCAGCCTATTGCCAGGGGGTAGGGCGATCCCCTCAGTCCGTGCCCAATCGTCGCGCGGTGAGCTTCACGCGGCCGACTGATGAGGGCACGCTATTGGAAGTCTACGATCTTGATAAGGGTGCCAGCGAAACGCTGACGCTGCTGCCAGACGGAGGAGAGTTCCACGCCTGGATGTCGGATGGGCAGCTTCTGAGCACCGCGGGTTCGACACCCTGAGCCCTTAGCTTGCAGCTCAGCCTCTTTCCGAAAAATGGCATGCCGGCGTTGAAACGCCAAAGGCCTCGACATAAGTGGCGAGGCCTGTATTGTTAGAGGCAGTGTAACTACGCCATGAGAGGCATCCGCAAGCAATGAAGAAACTTATCTACCATGCCCTTGGGCCTGTTCTGAAAGCGACGACCACATTGATGGTGTCGGTGGCCGCGGCGACGCTTCACGCCCAACCCTATCCATCGACTTATGAAGCGCCGAAAGCGTCCCCGCTGTTGATCGAAAACGTCACGGCACTCACCGGCGATGGCCGACGCCTCGACCAAACGGCGGTGTATGTCGCTGACGGTGTGATTCAGTGGGTGGGCGAGGGAGACAGCACCGCCGACGCCGTAGTAATCGACGGCAGCGATCTTTGGCTGACACCGGGCATTATCGATGTGCACTCCCATCTGGGTGTTTATCCCAGCCCCGGTGTCGAGGCACACTCTGACGGCAACGAATCGACCGCACCTGTTACCGCGGAAGTATGGGCCGAACACAGCATCTGGCCTCAGGACCCCGGCTTTGTTCGTGCGCTCGCGGGCGGCGTCACCACGTTGCAGGTGCTCCCGGGCTCGGCGAATTTGTTTGGTGGCCGTGGTGTCACCATCAAGAACAGCCTTTCCGGTAGCTATCAGGGAATGAAATTTCCGGAGGCACCCTATGGCCTCAAAATGGCCTGCGGTGAGAACCCCAAACGCGTCTATGGCAGTCGTAAGTCGGCGCCCTCTACGCGTATGGGTAACGTCGCGGGCTACCGGGAAGCGTGGATTCGCGCCCAGAAATACATTGATGACTGGGCGGCCTACGAGGAGTCCGGTAAAGACGACAAAAAAGCACCTGTGCGGGATCTGGAACTGGAAACCCTTGCAGGAGTGCTCAATGGTGAAATCATTGTTCACATGCACTGCTATCGGGCCGACGAGATGATGACCGTACTCGATATGGCTGATGAGTTCGGCTACGAGGTGGGCAGTTTTCACCATGGTGTAGAGGCTTATAAAGTAGCGGATCGTCTTGCTGAAGAGGGAGTGTGTGGCGCTCTGTGGGCGGACTGGTGGGGATTCAAGATGGAGGCCTACGACGGCATCATGGAAAACCTCGCGTTGGTAGACCGGCCCGAGGGCAGTTGCGCAGTGGTGCACTCAGACTCGTCGGAGGGCATACAGCGGTTGAATCAGGAAGCCGCGAAGGCGATGTCGCGAGGGCAGCGCATGGGCTTGGACATTCCGCCGGAGCGAGCGATCCGCTGGATCACCGAAAACGCTGCAAAGTCATTGGGTATTGATGACGTCACGGGCACCATTGCGCCGGGCAAGATGGCCGATCTGGTGCTTTGGGACGGTAACCCCATGAGTGTGTACACCCGCGCCCAACGGGTCTTTATCGACGGGGTCCTGAAGTTTGACCGCAACGACCCGGCCCTGATTCCGGTAACCGACTTTGAACTGGGGCAACTCCTGGAGGCAGCACAATGAAACCGACCATTTTGCTTCTTGTAACTGCACTCCTGGCACCTTTCGCAGGCGCCCAGGACTTACTTATTCGCAATGCCTCCATTCACACCATGAACGCTGACGGAGAGCTTATCGATGGTGATGTTCTGGTTCTCGACGGCAGGATCAAAAGGGTAGGCCGCGATCTCAAGGCTGATGATGATGTATCGGTTATTGATGCGCAGGGCCGACCGGTAACTCCCGCGTTTTTTGCGGGGATCAGTGCGACAGGACTAGCCGATGTGGGCGCCGTAGACGACTCTGTGGACAGTCAACTGCGTGAGATCTACACCGGTCTCATGCACCCGGAGTTTGATGTGCGCGTCGCCTATAACCCCCATTCGGCGGTGGTGCCGGTCACACGAATAGAGGGTTTTGGATACACGCTATTGTCTGCGGAGGCGGGTGACCGCACACTCGCAGGTAGTGGGGGGCTCGTTCGCCTGGATGGCGGTTACGACAGTTTTGAAGGTGATCGCGTCGTGTTCGTTGATCTAAGTGGGGACGCGGCTGCGGAGGTCGGTGGTTCCCGTGCGGCGATCTGGATGCTGCTTCGTCAGGCCTTTGCCGAAATAGAGCAGGACGACCCGGAAGATTTGAGCCTCATTACGCCCGCAGGGCAGGAGACACTTGCGGAAGTGATCGAGGAGGGTGTCTTTGTGGTGCGTGTCCATCGAGCCAGCGATATTTTGCAGGTGCTTCGCTTTGCGGAAGAAGAGGATATACGTCTGGTGATTCAGGGTGGCCGTGAAGCCTGGATGGTTGCCAGCGAACTCGCCGCTGCGGAGGTTCCGATAGTGATTAACGCACTGGATAACCTGCCGGCAGACTTTGATTCCCTCGGAGCCCGTCTGGATAACGCAGCGCTGCTGCATGCGGCAGGGGTATCCGTGATGTTTGCAGAGGATCGCACGCCGAATGCGCGCAAGGTTCGGCAGGCCGCGGGTAACGCGGTGGCCAACGGCATGCCGGCGGATGCCGCGCTTGCTGCGCTGACACGGGTGCCCGCTGAGGTCTTTGGCGCCGATGCGCGTGTCATCGCCCCCGGGGCGCGCGCAGACCTGGTGATTTGGAGTGGCGATCCTCTGGAAGTCACCACGGCTGCTGATCAGGTGGTGCTTGGTGGAGTCGTAGACAGCATGGTGAGTCGGCAGACACTGCTCCGGGATCGATACTACGCCGAGCCCCATCCCCTGGGGCGTGCTTACATGAGCACGACGCCCCCGTCCGAATAGGTTGGGGAGCACCCTTCATGATTGGTCTGTTTGAAAGGCGATAAATTGAAAGAGATAGCCTGGTCAGACTTTGAGAGCGTAGAGCTGCGCGTAGGTCGGGTGGTGAGCGCTGAGCCATTCGAGGCGGCGCGCAACCCCGCCTACATACTGCAGGTGGATTTTGGCGAGGCTATCGGTGTCAAAAAATCCAGTGCGCAGATAACCGGGCTCTACGCGCTTGAGGATCTCGTTGGCAAGCTGGTGGTTGGGGTGATCAACTTCCCCAGGAAGCAGATTGGACCGATCATGTCCGAATGCCTCATCACCGGATTTCACAATGAGGAGGGGCAGGTGGCCCTCTGCGTTCCGGACTCGGACGTTCCCCTGGGTTCAAAGCTCTTGTGAAACGAGGCAGGGTGGGAGCCACTCAGCGTGTGCGTTTGCTGTCCTCACACAACTTACGCTGCAACATGGCCCGATTAGCCAGGGCATCCTGATCTCGGTCATCACCGAGAATGGCGGCACTTACATCATTTTGCGGATTCAAACAGGGATCGTCCTGCGTTGGCGCAAGGGTAAGAAAATAAGCGAACAGCGCGCAGCCGGCGATCAGCAATACCGACAGAATTTGCAATGCACGACTCATGAGCCTGCGTCAGGCCTGAGCGCTTCGCAGGCCTGATGCTGGGAGAGAAACACCTGGCCCGACAAATGATCAAGAAAGTCTGTGCGCTCCAGGGCGTCCATAACCGGTCCTTTTACCTCACTCAGGTGGAGCATTATGTCCTGTTCCTTGAGTCGCCGGGTAACAGCCTCCAAGGCCTCCAGGGCACTGAGATCAATGGCGTTCACGGCGGTGCATTGCAGCACAATGTGCTTTAGCTCATTGCCGTGCTCCGCAATCACGGCGTAGATGGCGCTTTCCATGTAGCCAGCATTGGCAAAGTACAGGCTTTCATCAATTCGCAGCGACACAATGCTCGGGTGGGTAATGACGTCATGTCGATTCACGTTGCGGAAGTGCTCCGTTCCCGGTACTTCACCGACGATGGCGATGTGCGGCTGCGAGGTCTTGTGCAGATGTAAAGTGATCGACGCCACAATGCCCGCCAACACACCTAACTCAACACCGAAAAACAAAGTACACAGGATCGTCACCATGACCGCCGTGAAATCACTTTTGGAATAATTCCACGCAACTTTTATCAGACCAAAATCAATCAGTGAGGTAACCGCCACGATGATTGTCGCAGCGAGAGTCGCTTTGGGGAGAAAATACAAAACCGGCGTCAGGAGCAACGCAGCTGCGGCGATACCGATAGCGGTCAGCACGCTCGCCAACTGTGTCTGGGCCCCGGCATCAAAGTTTACGACGGAGCGGGAAAACCCGCCGGTCACGGGAAAGCCACCGGATACGGCCGATGCGACATTTGCCGCCCCCAGCGCAACGAGCTCCTGGTTTGCATTGATTCTTTGTCGTCGCTTCGCAGCGAGCGTTTTACCTACTGACACTGATTCCACAAAACCAATGACGCTGATGAGCAGGGCGGAAACCACCAGCTCTGACCACAGCTCAATATTCATTGCCGGCAAGCTGAATGCAGGGAGCCCCTGGGGTACCTTACCGACCAGAGAGACCCCGAGGTTTTCGTAGCCGAACACTACGCTCGCCAACGTGGTAGCGATGATCACCAGCACCGGTCCCGCTTTTGCCAACATCGACGCTGCGCTTGAGCTTAAACCGGCACTGCGAAGCAGTGGCGCCAGTCCCGAACGCACCCAAAAGAGAAAAACGAGCGCCGCAAAACCGGTTACCGTAGTTACCGTGTTGAGCTGCGATAAGTGCGTCAGAAGCGTGCTCAGCAGTGTTGGCAGCGTTTCTCCATGGGCTTCAATTCCAAAGATGTGGCGCAGCTGCGACAGCGCAATGATGATGCCGGAGGCAGTGATAAAGCCGGAGACAACCGGATGAGAGAGGAGGTTGGCGAGATAGCCAAAACGCAACAGTCCCATGCCGATGAGCATCATTCCGGACAGCAACGCCATGGCAATGGCTGCAGAGGCATAACCCAGGGTGCCGGTAGCCGCGATCTTGCCCACCGCCGTAGCAGTCATCAGTGACACAACGGCGACAGGGCCCACGGACAGGGTACGGCTACTGCCAAAAATCGCGTAGGCCAGCAACGGCAGAATGCTGGCGTAGAGCCCCATCTCTGCGGGCAGACCAGCCAGCAGTGCGTAGGCCAGCGATTGAGGGATCAGCATGATCGTCACGATCACAGCTGCAAGACTATCGCTTGCTAGGGCCTCACGATTGTAGCTACCCAGCCAGTCCAGGGGCGGCAGCAGGCTACGAAGCCATGGCTTCATGCTTCTGCCTTACTGCGCTCCGGATTGACCATCCACTCTTTGCCCTTGAGCATCGCCTTCCAGTAGATCGGCGGCAATATCTGTTCCTTGAGGATCCAGGCCAGGCGCGTGGGGCGCTGTCCATTAAGCAGCCATCGAGGGAAACTGGGCAACAGCTTGCCGCCGTAACCGAACTCAGCCAACACGATTTTGCCGCGTTCTACCGTAAGCGGGCAGGACCCGTAGCCATTGTAATGGGCAACGCCTGATACACGATCCATGTCGTGGAGTAGGTTGTTGGCAACAATAGGTGCCTGCATGCGCGCTGCGGCGGCCGTTTTGGCGTTAGGGGCGTTCATGGCGTCACCCAGGCTCCAGATATTGGCGTAACGCTTGTGCTGGAGCGTGTTCTGATCCACGTCTATCCATCCCCCATCATCTGATAGCGGGCTTTGGCGAATGAAATCCGGCGCGGTTTGCGGTGGACAGACGTGGATCATGTCAAAGTCAGAGCTCACCTCCACGGTTTCACCATTTTCATTCTGAGTGTCGAACCAGGCGGTTTTGGAATCTCCGTCAATACGTGTCAGGCGGTGGCCAAAATTGAGCGTCGCCTGGTAGCGTTCGATGTATTCCATCAGTGCCGGGACGTATTCTTTAACCCCAAACAGCACGGGCCCGGCATTGAAAAAGCTGATATCTATGTTGTTCAGTACACCTCGGCGCCGCCAGTGATCCCCCGATAGATAGAGTGCTTTCTGAGGCGCCCCCGCACATTTGATCGGCATAGGTGGCTGGGTAAACAGTGCCTTACCTTTCTGAAGACTGCTCACAAGTTCCCAGGTGTAAGGCGCCAGGTCGTAGCGGTAATTCGAGGTGACACCGTTGCGTCCGAGGGTTTCCACAAGGCCATCAATACCGTGCCAGTCCAACTTGATGCCCGGAGCCACAATCAGCCGGTCGTAGTGAATCGGGTGACTGTCTTCGAGCAGCACGCGGTTGTTTTCGGGCTCAAAATTGCCCACGGCCGCCTTGATCCAACGCACGCCCTCGGGGATTAGGGAAGCCATGGTCTTTACCGTGTCTTCCTGACGGAAAATCCCACCACCGACCATTGTCCAGCCCGGCTGGTAGTAATGGACCTCAGCGGGATCAATGATTGCGATTGAGAGCGCCTGGGTCCGCGCCATCAGGCTGGATGCCACAGAGATGCCCGCCGCACCGGCGCCCACAATAACGATGTCGTAATGGTCCTTGGCCTTGATCGTCTCATCCACTTTGGACTCAGCCACCGGAGCGCGCCCCAGGGCATCACTGAGGTCGTAACCACACTCGCTTGCCCGTTGGAGCAGCTCGTCGCCAGCGACTCCCTGCGCCTGTTGATGGAGGCTCCACAGGGTTATAGACCGGGTGCCCGTGCGACAAAAAGCGTGAACCGGTGCCTCCAGGTGAGCCAATGCACTGGCAAAATCGGCAACATCCGCTGGAGTAAACTTACCGGACACCACGGGCACGTAGGCAATTTTGAGGCCGGCAGCTTCAGCCGCGCTTCTAATCTCCGTGATCGTCGGCTGGTCGTTTGCCTCGCCGTCAGGACGATTGCAGATCAACGATTTCACACCGGCGTCCACAAGGGTTGGAATGTCTGCCGCGGTGACCTGTGTCGACACCGAAAATGATTCGTGAACGGGGATTAGCTTAAGGCTCATTGTATTATTCCTTGGCTGCGAGGTTGGAAAGATCAGGCCCACCGAAGGCATTCAACGGGAGCTTTAGGAAGAAACGCTCATTGCTTTCTGGCGGCGGCACATGCCCCGCACGCATGTTCACCTGGAGTGACGGCAAAATAAGATTTGGCATACCAAGAGTCTGGTCACGCGCTTCGCGCATAGCGACAAATTCGCTTTCGCTGACACCTTCCTTTACATGAATATTTGCTTCGGTCTCAGCCGCGACGGTGGTCTCAAACGCCAGCTCCCGATCGTTGGGCATGTAGTCGTGACAAACAAAAATGCGGGTTTCGGCAGGCAAGGCAAGAATGCGTTTAATGGAGCGGAACAAGGTGGCCGCATCGCCCCCCGGAAAGTCACAGCGTGCGGTACCAAAGTCCGGCATAAACAGCGTATCGCCAACGAAGGCGGCATCACCCAGTACATAGACCATGCAGGCGGGGGTGTGACCCGGCGTATGCATGGCATAACCTTCGAGAGAGCCAATGTTGATGTTGTCGCCCTCAGACAGCAGCACATCAAATTGTGAGCCATCGCGAAGGAAACCGGGGTCAGCGTTAAAGACCTCGCCAAAAACGTTTTGCACCGTTTTGATGGCCGATCCGATGGCGATCTTACCGCCGAGCTTCTGCTGGAGGTAGGGGGCCGCAGAGAGGTGATCCGCGTGAACGTGCGTCTCCAGAATCCATTCTACGGCCAGCCCGTTTTCTTGTACGTGGGCAATGATGGCATCGGCTCCATCGTAGCTGACAGTACCGGAGGGGTAGTCGAGGTTGAGCACGCTGTCCACGATAGCGCAGGCCTGGCTGTCCGGGTCTTTCACGACATAGGACAAGGTGTTCGTGGGGGCATCGAAAAAGTGAGTAACATCTGCAATAGCCGTCATGGCGATAACTCCCGTGTTATATAAACAAAAAGAATATGCATATAACTAAAGTATAGCGCAATTTCCTGCCCAGAAAATTGATCTGCATCGTTTTTTGCGCTGCCTATCTTTAACGGCGTCCATAGGGGGCCAATCGTAAGCTCCATATCGATCCGATGCATGCCCGGACCCCAGCCATCCTCCAGGCGTTGACACTCCCGTGCATCGAAATGCGCGAGGAAGGGCGCCGGACAGTTTCCGTCGAAGAGCGCCAGGTTAGCCAGGGTATCGCCGGCTGCGCTGCGTACCAAGGGCATTCTGCTTGTATAAACGTACCAAGCTATGTGAGACTCAAACTCGACAACGAATGATGTGACAGCGCCATCTCAAAGGGTCTAAGCGGTCCATAAACGATCCAGATAAAACAACCGGAAAACCGAACTATGGCTGTAATTTACGATGCTGTGCGAACGCCTCGTGGCAAAGGTAAGTCCGAGGGTGGTCTTGCTGCCAGAAAACCTGATGAACTGGTTGCAGCGCTCGTGGAGGCTCTGGCAGAGAGAGGCGCGGGGCCTTTGACCCCTGACGCACTGATTCTTGGTGCCGTCGGTCAGGTTGGTGCGCAGGGCGGCAATATCGCGCTGGTATCAAAATTCCGCGCCAAGCTACCCGACAGCACCTCGGCGGTCTCGATCAATAACTTCTGTGTATCCGGTCTCACCGCCATGGGGCAGGCCCATGGCCTGGTGGAATCGGGGCAAGCTGATTCCGTGCTCGCCGGGGGGGTCGAGATGATGTCCCGCGTGCCATTCATGGCTGACAAGGCGGACTTTTACACCGACACGTCTTTACCCAACCGCAGTCGCTACCTGTTGGTTGCTCTGGCCGCTGATCGTCTGGCAGAAGATCAAAACATTAGCCGTGAGGAACTGGACACTGCGGCCTTGCGTTCTCAGCAGCGCTCTGCCGCAGCGGAGGCCACTGCACTGGTTGCCTCCCGCATCGCGGTTGATGGTTTGGATCGCGAAGAGTGTGTGAGGGTAGGTACCGCCGATTCCCTTGCGGCTATGGAGCCAGCCTTCGGTGCGGCAGCAGCGCACTACAAAGATATTCTGGGTCGGGATATTGACCACAGACACACCATCGCTCACGCCCCCCCAATTGCAGACGGCGCCGGCTTGGCGCTCATTGCGGCAGAGGGCGCCATTGATGCAAAGCCCAGAGCGCGGATTATTGCCAGCGCAGAAGTGGGTGGTGATCCTGCGGAGTCACTGACGGCCAGCTTCGGCGCGCTGGACAAGGTGCTTCGGCGCGCAGAGCTGACCCTGGATGACATGGATCGCATCGAGTTTATGGAGGCTTTTGCCGTGAGCATTGTGCAGTTCCTGCGGGACTACGACGTCTCACCGGAACGGGTCAATGTGAGTGGTGGTCATCTGGCCAAAGGTCACCCTCTGGGCGCCTCCGGCGCGATTCTTCTCTCCACGTTACTCGATGCTCTTGATGAAGCCGAGGGACGTTATGGACTCGTGGTTGCCGCCGGCGCTTCCGGCGCGGGCAGCGCAATGATCGTAGAAAGACTGGGATGACATTCACGATGACAACACAACATGAGACGCTCGTAAGCAAGCACGCGGCCACACTGGAGGCCGCCATCGATGCAGTAAACACCCGAAAAAGCTGGAGTCCCTTCAAGGACTCTCCGTCCTCCAAAATCCATGGTGAAGAAAAGCCTGCCGCGGGCAAGGCTGCTTTTGAGGCCCGCCTGAACCGGCGCTTTGAGATGGGTCTTCCGGGGATAAGCGGATGGTCGGGGGAGGAAGTTTCTCCCTTTACTCTGGACCCACTGGGTATCAGCTACCCCCTGTGTGACCCCGAGACACTCATTGCATCGGCAAAAGTGGCTATGGCCCATTGGTCCAAGGCGTCGCCAGGCTTGCGCATTGCACTGTGCCTCGAAATGGCCGAGCAGCTCTACGACAACAATTTTGAGATGGCGCACGCGGTGATGCATGTGGCGGGGCAGAGCTACACACAGGCCTTCAGTGGCTCCGGCCCGAATGCCCTTGACCGCGGCATCGAGGCGCTTGCCTACGCGGCCACGGCCATGGACAACGTTGCTCCTGAAGCCAAGTACCACCGGCAGTTTGGTCGCGATGAGGTGGCGCTGGAGAAAACCTACACGCTGGTACCCCGAGGTGTGGGACTGGTTATCTGCTGCGCCTCCTTCCCTACCTGGAACGCCTATCCGGCGATGTTTGCAAGCCTTTCCACAGGTAACCCGGTTATCGTCAAACCCCATCCCATCGCCATTCTTCCCATGGCAATTGTCGTGGAGCGCTGCCGGGCGGTGCTGTCAGAATTTGGCTTTGATCCTAATCTTGTCACTCTGGCCGTCGATACTGTGGCCGAGCCGGTTGCCGGACAGTATGTTGAGCATCCCGACGTGCAGATCATCGATTTCACCGGCAGCCCTCGCTTCGGTAGCCACCTGGAGCGGACGGTTACAGGCAAGCAGTTGTTCACCGAAACCGCCGGCGTTAACAGCGTAGTCGTGGAATCGGTTGATGACCTAGCCGAATCTATGCGGGCCATTGCCCGCGCATCGAGTTTGTTTTCGGCACAAATGTGCACCAGTCCCCAGGTGGTATTTGTGCCCAAAGATGGCATTCAGACTCGCGACGGGCACGTAAGTTTTGACGCAGTAGCGCAATGCATCGTGGATGAGGTTGATGCCCTGGCAGACAGTCCTAAAGTGGCCGCAGGCATTATGGGAGCGGTGCAGGCCCAGCTCAGTCTCGATGTGGTGGCTGAGGCGTCGGCCATGGCGGAACGAGAGGGCTTGAGCATTCTCCGACAGGGTGGCGCCTATGAGCATCCGGACTTCCCCGCGGCACGAACACGCACCATGATGGTCATCTCAGGGGATTCATCCCATCAGGCGATGTACGCCGAAGAGCGCTTCGGTCCCGTGCTCTTTATCGTGGCAACAGACAGCGCCGATGCTGCGGCGGAAGAGGCAACGGAGCTGGCAAGAACCCGCGGGACGATTTCCTGCTACATGTACTCCACCGATGACGACTTCGTTGACCGATGGGTAGATGTCTATGCCACGGTGGGCGCCAACCTCAGTATTAATCTCACCGGTGCCATGTGGATTAATTTTGCTGCCGCCTACAGTGATTATCACGTTACGGGATTGAACCCTGCAGGCAATGCCTGTCTGGCAGACCTTTCCTTTGTGGCCTCACGTTTTCGTATCGCCCAGCGCCGGCGGCCAATTAGGAAAGACGCTGCATGAGTCAGGACGTTTACGTCATCGGTGCGTCCATGACGCCCTTTGGCAAGCGTCTGGAGGAGACGGTAAAAACACTGACCGCGAGCGCCGTTTCCGCTGCACTCGCGGATGCCGGACTGCAAACCAGGGATATTCAATCCGCGTGGTTTTCAAACACGCGCCAGCCGATGCTCGAGGGACAGAATACGATTCGCGGACAGATCGCCCTGCGCGCTGCGGGCATCGAGGGGATTCCAATCATTAACGTGGAAAACGCCTGCGCCTCGGGCTCCACCGCTGCCCACCAGGCTATGACTGCAATCCGCGCAGGAATGATTGATATCGCCCTGGTCATCGGCGCCGAAAAAATGGTTTACAAAGACCGCTCGGAAAAAGTGGCGGCCGCTTTTGCCGGCGGTACCGATATTCACGACCGGCAAAGCGTTCTGGATTACATCGTCGCCATGGGGGGCGATGCCCCCGGTCCCGATCGCAGTCTGTTTATGGATTTGTATGCGGCGCAGGCGAAGGTTCACATGGAGCGCTTTGGCACCACGCAGGAGGACTTTGCACGAGTTGCTGCAAACACCCACTGCCACGGTCAGCACAATCCCAACGCCCAGTACCACACGCCGTTCACGGTAGCTGAGGTGCTGGCGGACAAAGCCATTGTGGATCCGTTTACCCGGGCGATGTGCGCACCCGTCAGCGATGGCGCGGCGGCGCTGGTGCTGTGTAGCGAGGCTGCTGCAAAGCGTCTGGGTAAATCCCGGGCGATCCGCCTCCGGTCTATCGCGTTGTTGAGCACCCAGTCACGAGACAAGTTGGATTACGAAAATCACATCAGTCGCCGGGCGTCGACGGCGGCTTACGCAGAGGCATCTATCGACCCCCGGGACATCGACGTGGTCGAGGTTCACGATGCCACGGCTTTTTCCACGGTGCAGCAGATTGAAAACCTGGGGCTATGTGCTCCCGGGGAAGTCGGCGCGCGCCTCAAGCAGGGAGATTTCACCCTGGGTGGTAAGGTGCCGGTCAATCCCTCGGGCGGTCTCCTCGCCAAGGGGCATCCCGTGGGTGCCACCGGAATCGCACAACTCTATGAGCTGGTAACTCAGCTGCGGGGCGACGCAGACGCGCGGCAAGTCGATGGGGCGCGCATTGGCGTAGCCGAAAACGGTGGGGGCTTTCTTGGCGTGGAAGAGGGCGTGACAACGGTCGCCGTCCTGGAGCGGATGGCACATTGACGCCAGACCTTCACATTCGCCGCGAAGAACCTCATGCGGCGAACCCTTCTCACCTATCAGGTTTCGATAATGGATAACCAGGATCCCCTAAAGCTACGTTTACCGGTTTTCTGTGCGCCGATGTTTCTGGTGTCCGGACCTGAGATGGTTATCGCGGCCTGCAAAGCCGGCATAGCCGGCTCATTTCCCTCGACCAACACGCGAACCATCAAAGAGCTGGATCGATGGATGGCCCGGATCTCCGGGGCGCTGTCGGACACTGATGCACCCTGGGTGATGAATCTCATCACCCATTCATCCTACACGCGCCTCGACGAAGAGCTGGAGCTCGTAGCAAAGTACAAGCCGGCCGCAGTGATCACTGCGCTGGGATCACCAAAGCCTGTTATGAGCACGGTAAAAGCCTACGGTGGTTTGGTGTTTGCCGACGTCGTAAACCTCAAGCTTGCAAAAAAAGCGGCAGACGCGGGGGTTGATGGCCTGGCCTGTATTAGTGCCGGTGCCGGCGGACACACCGGGGAGCTATCGCCTTTTGCCTTTATATCCGCCATCCGCGAGTTCTTTGATGGGTACATTGCCGTCGGTGGCGGGATCTGTGATGGAGCAGGCGTTGCCGGCGCTATCGCCGCCGGGGCGGATTACGTTTACATGGGGACTCGATTTCTGCCTACGGTAGAGAGCATGGCCCAGCAGGCTTATAAGGAGATGGTGATTGCAGCAGATTCTGAAGATCTGGTGGTGTCTGCGGCGATTACCGGCACCAAGGCGTCCTGGTTAAAAGCGAGCGTTGCACAAGCCGGTATCGACCTCAGCAGTTCCGAGGCCATGCCGCGAGATTATTCCGGCACCCATGCCAGTAAGCGCTGGCGGGATATCTGGGCAGCGGGGCAGGGGGTCGGGCGGAGTCGCGGTATAGAACCTCTGGCTGACATCGTTGATGATCTGGAAAAAGAATATCGCGATGCCATCGCTCGCTTTCAGAGAATGACCA
>NZ_CBFHZO010000116.1:0-1813 GCF_965660375.1 Congregibacter sp.
GCTAGGGGCTTCTCATTTGCCAGTGTGTACCCGGATGGCCTGTAAAAGTGTTGAACAGTAATGACTCACCGCCGTAGAGTACCGAGACACCCTCAAGCAACACGCCTCGTATGCCTTCAATCAACGCCAGCGACATCAGCAATAACGCAGGCCAGCTCAGCAAAGCTCGTGTGACTACCGTTTCGGTTGCGCTTGTGCTGACATTCCTCGCTTTCTTTTTCATTGATCCAAACGCCTTTTCCAACGTTATTGACTCGAGCTTTCACTGGAGCGCGCGCTGGTTTGGGCTGTTTTGGCAACTGCTCTTGCTCATCAATTTTGCTGTTGCCCTGACGTTGGCCTGCAGACCGGCAGCAGCACAGCGCCTCGGTGGTTTGCAAGAGCCCGAATTTTCAACCTTTCAATGGATCGCCATGGTTCTCTGCACACTGCTGGCAGGCGGAGGGGTTTTCTGGGCTGCTGCTGAGCCCATCGCCCATTCCGCCTCTCTGCCACCGCTGTTTGCCGATAAAGCTGACCCACTGAGTGAGGAGTCAGTCCGCTTTGCCCTTGCGCAATCATTCCTGCACTGGGGATTTCTCGCCTGGTCCATCCTCGGCAGTCTGGGTGCGATTCTTCTTATGCGCCTGCATTACGAGAAAGGGCTGCCCTTGGCCCCGCGGACGCTACTCTACCCTCTCCTCGGAGAGACCGGCGTGCGCGGCAAGCTCGGGGACATCGCCGATATCGTATCGGTACTCGCGGTTTTCGCCGGCACCGTCGGACCGATAGGGTTTCTGGGGCTGCAGATCAGTTACGGCGTTGGAGTGCTCTACGACTTACCCGATAACAAAATGACACAGATCATCACGATTGCCCTGCTGATGCTGGTGTACCTCACCTCGGCGGTCAGCGGAATGCATCGCGGAATTCAGATGCTCAGTCGTGCCAACATTATCCTCGGGCTTTTCTTGCTGGCCTTCATTTTGCTGGTCGGGCCAACACGGTTCATTGTTGATGGCTTTGTTACCAGCTTGGGTACCCACCTCACCTGGTTTGGCGAGCAAGCGCTCTTCCGCGGGGAGGCTGGCTGGTTCGGTGACCCCGGCTGGTTGTCACTGTGGACGGTTTTTTTCTGGGGCTGGTTTATTGGCTATAGCCCGATGATGGCAATTTTCATTGCTCGGGTAAGCCGTGGCCGACGCGCGCGCGACGTAATCTTGTTGATGTCGATGGTTGCGCCACTACTGACCATGGCGTGGTTTTCCATTATCGGTGGCGCGGGGCTTGGTCTGGAAATGCGGGCGCCCGGCTCCATCTCGAGTCCCTTCGAGGGATTTAACCTGCCTGCCGTATTGCTCGCCATTACCGGAGGGCTGCCCATGAGCGAGGTGATCACGGGCATGTTTCTGTTGCTGACCGTACTGTTCGTGGCCACCACCGGGGACTCCATGACCTACAGTCTTTCGGTTGTATCCTCGGGACTGGAACACCCACCGCGCTGGCTGCGTTTGTTCTGGGGCATCGCCATGGGTGTCACTGCGATGGTCCTGCTCGCAGGACCATCCGGGGGAATTGGCAAGCTACAGAGCTTTATAGTAGTCACCGCGGTGCCGGTATCACTGTTACTGATTCCATCACTCTGGGGTGTATTTGGCGCACTTGGTGCGAAGGAAAGGCATGCCTGATCGCGATGTTACTGACGGTTTTTGATTATGAGCGGGGACACTCAGTAAATGGCGGAGAGGGAGGGCTTCACACCTTTTCTACAGCCTAGTGTTTATGCGGGGTTGAGTTGCCCTCCTCCGCGTTAGTCCAATTCTTGACCAAAAGC
>NZ_CBFHZO010000117.1:0-45720 GCF_965660375.1 Congregibacter sp.
ATCAAGAAAGGCGACAAAGTCGTCATGTGGTATGTCTCGGGGAACCGTGACGAACGCTTCTTTGATAACCCCGACGCCTATGACATCCACCGCGAAAACCTGCGCAAGCATCTGTCCTTTGGCTTTGGCATCCACCGCTGCATGGGTAACAAACTTGCCGAGATGCAGTTACACACGCTCTGGGAAGAGATTCTTGAGCGCTTCGATCGCGTAGAAGTTGTTGGTGAAGCTGAGCGCACACTGTCAGTGTTTGTTAAAGGCTATAAGTCTCTCAACGTCATTCTGCATCCTAAAGGTTCCTAAAGGTTCCTAAAGCCTGACTGTAGGAATAGGAGACCGCGGGCCCTGAGGGCTCGCGGTTTTTTTTGCCCCCAATTCACAGGCAAAAAAAAGGGCGGCCCAAAGGCCGCCCAGTTACTCACTTCAGAGTTGCGTTAGAGAGAACCGTCCACGGTCCAGCCAGCCCACCAGGGGTCAGAGCCGTCAGGGTTCACCGCACCGCTGTAGTCCGTGGGATCAAAGAAGTCCGCATCAAAGTCCTGAGGGTCACCACCGGACACGCTGGGCAGCGCGTAGGAACCGCCAATGGCGTCCCAGTCGATGGGCGTCAGGCCAGATGCTGCTGTCGCCTGGGAGGACAGAATGTCATCCAATGCAGCTGCTTCGATCACTACAGAGCTGTTACCAACGCTTGGCTCGTTAGACAGTGTTCCACCGGCACCGGACTCATTTGCACAGTCCTGTACCCAGTTATTGAACACCAACGCGGTGTTGATATTGGTCTCTGCACCGTCTTCGATCTGTGCACAGGTATCGAAGGCGCCCGTTGCATCACTTGCGACAGTGATCACCATGTTGTGGAAAAAGCCACCGGTGCTGTCTTTGAACCGCATGATGAAGGGAGAATCGTCCGCTTGCTTGTCCGCAATCACCGTCGTGTTTACAACCGTGGGCTTGGACAGCCAGGCGAGAGAGCCCTCGGTATCCATCTCAAAGGCTTCGCCACTTCCGTCACCGTGCTGCTTAACAAGGACATACTGCAGGTTGCCCTGGAAACCTTCGTCCCAGTCAACAGAGTCATCGTTCGCGTTAGATACCACGAGGTGCTTCATGTTGGCGGTGCCGCCGTAGAACTCAACACCATCATCCGTCGTCTCGTGGATCTGGATGAAGTCAAACTCGGTAGCAGAACCCACTGCATTCAAGCTCAATGCGTTGATCTCGTCACCGTCAGAGTTAATGGCAACGCCATTTTCTGCAAGGATCACGTAGCGCATAGCGCCACTGTCGTCTGCTGCGTCATCACCACCAATAAAGCCCGCTTCGCCCTCACCGTCAACATTACAGGGGGTAGAATCACAGGCGTTGTGAGGTGCAAATCCGCTGATCTGTACGCCGCCCCATTCGCCAGGACCATCGATACCCTCATCAACCGAAGAGAACACGATGGGCGCCATTGCGGTACCTACAGCGTTGATCTTGCTGCCGCGGGTAATGTGCAGTACGGAAGCCGCCAGGGGATCATCAGAGGGCAGACCCACTACTGATACGCCCGGGGCAATGGTCAACGTCGCATTCACGAGAGAAGCACCGCCCTGACAGGTGGTTGCATCGGTCAGCAGGCAGTTACCGTTACCGATATTCACGCGTCCATCCAGCTGATAAACATTACCCGCCGTCAGGGTCAGGTCATTCAGGTAAGTGCCATTGAGGCGACATACCCCTGATTCCACTTCGTCCGTGCCCTCGGGGCAACCTTCTACCACCGGAGGAATGGCATTACCCGCACCGAAGTCCAGGGTCCAGCCGGCCCACCAGGGATCGGAGCCGTCAGGGTTAACCGCACCCATATACGTAGTCGCTTCAAAGAAGCTGGCATCAAAGTCCTGGGGGTCCCCGTCGGCAACACTCGGCAGATCAAAGGCCGAACCAATGGCATCCCAATCGATGGCAGTGATACCAGACGCAGCAGATGCCTGTGACGCCAGTATGTCATCCAGAGCGGCAGCAGCAATCACCACCGTACCGTTGTCTACGGAAGGCTCGTTGGAGAGCGTGCCGCCGGCACCGGAGACGTTGGAGCAATCCTGAATCCAGTTATTGAACACCAGCGCAGTATTAATATTGGCTTCTGCACCGTCTTCAATTTGCGCGCAGGTATCAAAGGCGCCCGTCGCGTCCCCGGCAACAGTCATCACCATGTTGTGGAAGAAACCACCGGTGCTGTCCTTGAAGCGGGTGATGAAGGGAGCATCATCAGCCTGCTTGTCAGCAATTACCGTTGTGTTTACCACCGTCGGCTTGGACAGCCACGCGAGGGAGCCCTCGGTATCCATCTCAAAGGCCTCACCGCTGCCGTCGCCATGCTGCTTAACAAGGACGTACTGCAGGTTGCCCTGGAAACCTTCGTCCCAGTCCACTGAGTCATCGTTGGCATTGGAGACAACGAGGTGCTTCATGTTGGCGGTGCCGCCGTAAAACTCAACACCATCATCTGAAGTCTCATGGATCTGGATGAAATCAAACTCAGTGCCAGAACCAACGGCATTGAGGCTCAGACCATTGATCTCGTCACCGTCAGAGTTGATGGCAACGCCATTCTCGGCGAGAACGACATAGTGCATCACACCGCTGTTGTCGGCAGGATCATCACCACCAATAAAGCCCGCTTCGCCCTCACCGTCCACATTACAGGGATCCGTGTCACAAGCGTTGTGCGGTGCGAAACCAGAGATCTGCACACCCCCCCACTCACCGGGTGTAGAGAAGTCCGGATCAACGGAGGAGAATATAATCGGAGCAGCTGCTGTACCAACAGCATTAATGCTGCTACCGCGGGTAATGTGCAGCACCGCCGCGTTGAGAGGATCGTCAGAAGGCAAACCGCGTACGCTAACACCGGGCTCGATGGTCAGTGTCGCGTTGACCAGGGCATCGCCGTTGTCGCAGGTTGTGGCGTCGGACAACAGGCAATTACCGTTACCGATATTCACCCGTCCATCCAGCTGATAGACGTTGCCCGCGGCCAGCGTAAGGTCACTGGTATAAGTTCCACTGAGTAAACAGGTTCCCGAAGCAACCTCTTCAGTCCCCGTGGGACAGGCTGTGGGATCTGTGGGATCCGTGGGATCCGTGGGATCCGTGGGACTGCTGCCGCCGTCGCTGCAACTGGCGTCGCCGTTGCAGACGTTACCACCGCCGGTATCGGTCGTTGGCGCATCGATGATAATCGATGCCTCATCGCCCTCAGAGCATCCGGACAGGCCCACCAGGGCCCCGGAGGCTACGAGAGCTAATACAAACTGCTTGTTCATCACTATACTCCCTAGTGGATTTTATTGACCCGAGTGGGTCTTCTGGTACTGCTTAGAATTCCCAGTCGAACCCGAGCTGGAACGTCGTGCCCTTTTCATACAGTTGGAAGATGTCACCGTCCTGGGTGTACTCAACCTCTGCGTCAAAAATATTTTCAACCCGCGCCTTGATGCTTGTTGTCTCCGACATATCCCAGCGATACACCAGGTTCAGCTCGCCACGGGACTCCAACAGCACATTGGGCCGCCCGAGGATGCCCACGTCTGCGATGGACTCGCCGTTGTGGTTGTACAGCAAGGTGAGCTGATGGCCGCCAGGCAGATTGTCGTAGCCGATGACGAAGTTGGCGGTGAATTCCGGCTGGCCCTGCAGTGCTCGCTCTTCACCGCTCAGCAGAGTGACTTCGGACTCTATATAGGATGCGTTAAACGACACAAACAGCGTGTTGTTGTAATCACTGGTGAGGAGGAATTCCTTACGGCCTTCCACCTCGAGGCCATAGAGCTCTGCGGCTTCGGAGTTCTGGAAAGTTCGCGAGTTGCTCGCCGTGCCGGACGCAGCCTGAACCACACGCTCGATGGGGTCGGTCATGTCTTTGTAGAACACGGCAGCGGACACATTGTCGGTCTCGTTATCGCCGAAGTACCACTCCCAGCGCAGATCGGCGTTAAAAATGTCCGAAATCTGGAGGTTCGGGTTACCACGAACACGCACGTTAAACTCGTTATCGAAGAACACCGCATTGGACGCTTCTTTAAAGTCTGGCCGCGCGACGGTCTGACTGATCGCAAGTCGCAGCTGCTGGCTGTCCGAATAGAACCAGTTAACGCCCAGAGCGGGAAGCAAACTGCCCTCGTCTACGATGCCCTGCACGGGGTTGCCTGTGGTCAGATCAAAGGTGTCCGTAACCTGCTCGTACTGTTCGTAACGTGCGCCGGCGATAACTTCCCATACGCCATCGAAAGTATGGTCGTACATGGCGTATACGCTGTTGTAATCAAGTTCCGCTTCGTACTCGTCGGAGACCTGGGTCCGTACCTGAAACAGGAAGCCTGTGGTCGGGCTGTCCTGCACCCCACCCTGAGTGTTGTCATCGCAGCTAACGGTGCCGGGGCCTTCACCACAGACAAAAATGTTGTCGGTGACCAAAACATTGGGCGAAGCATTGAGCGTCGCGTCAGCACCGTTGTTGAAGTAGCCATAGGTTGCACTGTCTGCATCACGCTCCCGATAGATGGCCTGAGCACCAAAGCGAAGCTGTCCGAAGCTTGCGCCATCGTCATAGAGATCCCAGGTGATGTCGAAGGAGCCATCAAAGTTATTGTCGGTCAGATCGTCATAGCGCTTGGAGGAGCTACCCGAGGAGAAAAAGAAGCCATTGAGCAGGTCGCCTTGCTCGTCGTTCGGACTTTCAAAATCGTAGCCCGCACGCAGATCCGCTGGTTCCGTAAGATTTGCCTCAGCGTTAAAACGTACATCGGTTCGTCCGGGTACATACCGCCGGGCCTGACTTCCCGTGAACTGCCACTCACCAAAAATTGATCCATCGTCATTGAGGAAATGGGACCCGACAATCTGGGAGGAGAAAAACTGTCGCTCTTCCCACTGACTGGTGGACTGATACACCGATCGAAACTCGTCTCCCTCCCGACCAACGGATCGCTCTACGAAGCTCTCCGTGGAGCGGGACACAACGTTATTCCACTCGAAGGTGTTGTTACCAATGTTGTAACCGAGGGAGACAAGTCCCGAAATATCGATATTATTGGAATAGGATTCGTAGTTCTGGTCATCAGCAACAATGCCGCTGGCGCTATAGGTTCTGCGAATACCGTTGCCGCGCTGCGTCCAGTCATTGGAATAGTTGACCGCCGCATAAAAACCCAGCTCGCCCTCACCGAGATAAAAGAGATCGCCGTAGTTGAACCCGAGACCTCCGTTGGGCGTGGTCTGTGAGAAATCCAGATCCCAATCTTCAGCAAGGAATATACCGGCTGTCCGCTGCAACTCGCGCAGCACGCTCTGCTGCAGCGTAAAACTGTTGCCTTCGTCGTCTGTGAAGGTGCCGCCGTCCTGAACAATGTCGCCGATGGTCGATACAACAATATTTTCTTTGCGCGCGCCGTCGTCCCAGCCCAGAAAATCAAAGGTACCGCTGGCTGGATCAACAGCCACGGTGTTGCCGGTTAAATCTGTTACGTAGCCCAGGGAGGCTGTGACACTGCCCGCACGCTCGTCAGGGAACGTCTTGGTATTAATAACCAGGTTACCACCGGTGGACTCGCCGGGCATAAATGGGAGAAAGGTCTTCTTGATGTCCAGCTGGTTTACAAAATTGGACGGGAACAGATCAAGGGGAACCGTCCGCTTGGTGGGGTTCGTGGAGGGCATGGTGGCGTTGTTCAAGGTGGAGGTAACGTAGCGACCACCCAGCCCGCGGATAAACACGTATTTGTCGTCCTGCACCGCAACGCCAGGCACACGAATCACGGATGCCGCCACGTCTGAATCGCCAAAGCGAGCCAGCTCCTCCACCCCGAGGGTATCTACAATAAGATTGGTGTCGCGCTCCGACAGCTCAAAACCACTGGCGTCAAAGGTGCCCAGTACAAAGACTTCCTCGATTTGCGGTGCGGCGATGGAAAATCCCGCCTCAGCTTCCGGCAGATTGATTTGCACACCGCGGGTAACACCGCCCACAACGCGGACTTCCCGAGAAACGCCGTCGGAGGAGACACGGTAAATGCCGCGAGGGATCGTCTTGGTAGCCACGCCCTGGGCGTTGGTTGACACACCACCTTGCCCATTGGATATCACCACCAACTGACTGGCGGCTGCCTCGGAGCCTTTGCGCACCGTGATTTGCAACTCGCCCGAGGGGACTTCCCGACGGTCCGCGGTGGACTCCGTGCGGGAATAAATATCCAGAATTGATGCATTGTCCCCGCTGCCAAGATTGACAATGGCATCAACCAGTTGGCCAGAGGCAGAAGAAAAACGATCCCGCAGCTCCACTCCGTCAGAGCCCGTGACTGTCAGCACCCGCTGGCCGCTGCCCGGAAGGTCGACGAACAACGACCCGTCCCGCCGCGTGACACCGGCAGGTTCGCCATTTATGGCTACCGCAGCGCCTGCGACGGCGACGCCCTCATCAAAAACGTAAACGAGAAGCTCGTCCGCAGCCCTGATTGACTGGGTAAAGCAAAGGGTGAAGCACAGAAGGGACTGCAAAACTGGCAGAAAACGCCGGGTGCCAAACACTTGTGTCATTACGACCTCTAAGTCAGGAATTTTGACGTGGCGACACGCAAGTGCGCGCCAGCACTACAGCAATTCGCGCATCCTAGGGATGTAATGTGACGGTAATGTTATCGAGTTATGACATATTTATGACAACGAACGGCCGCCGCGCACATCGACGAGCGGTCACAAAAACTTCAAGAAATTATCTTTTTTCAGCAATCAATGACTTAGACGATACATCGAGATCGTTTTGAGATTGTCTTGAGATGGACTTGGAGATTGCCCCATGGACAAGCAAACGGGAATCAACATCGCCGAAAAACAGCGTCTTCGGGAAAACATTGCGGAACAGGTGCGCAAGTTCCTGGATGCGGGCGGAAACATCGATGTCGTCGACAACACGCCCAGCAGCAACACACCGTATCGTGGCAGCATTTGGGATACCGGCAACCGCACACCGCTGCTGCCGGACTAAGACAGACGACACTCCCTACCCGGCAAGGTGACGATTATTTGCCGGGCAAACTTACATCCCCTCGGGCTACGCGATAGAGCAAAATCGCAGCGCGCTGGGTTTGTCGGGGCAAGGTGCTCAGGTCAGCGACTTCATCTACCGTGTGCCCCCCGTCTCCCATGAGACCCAGGCCATCGAGGGCGGCGTCGACGCGACCTGCCACAAAAGAGATATCCGCCGCGCCTGCGCGCCGGGGATCCACAGCGACCACGGGACCATAGCCCAGCTCTTCGCTGATGGCGCTGTAATGCTTGAGTAACTCGTCATTGCCCTCTGCCGGAGCCATAGGTGGATAGCCGTGGTTGAAACTCAACGTCGCGCTGGTTTGCGCGAGGTTGTCGTCAACGATTCCGCCCATGAGACGTTCAGCGCGCGCGATTTGTTCGGGACTGATGGCACGCAACCCCCCGGTGATAACCGCCGACTGTGCGATGACGTTGTTCTTCCCGAACACACTGCCCCGGGTATTACTTTCATCGTGATCAATATCCGTGCCCGCCATGACCAATCCCGGATTAAAGGTCAGGTTGGGGATCGCCGACAAAGCAACGCGCCAGCCATCCAGTATGCGGGCGGCTTCCAGGGCAGCGCCGAAGCCAATGTCCTCACGAAAGATCTGCGAGGAATGCGCCGGCTTCCCGGTCACCGTCAGCTGCCACTCACTGGAGCTCCTTCGGGCCGTGACCGCAGTGGCGGGGTCTCCATCACCATCCTCAAAGCCCAGAGCAATATCCGCCCAGTCCGCGGCAGCGATAAGCTCGGCGTTTGCCAAATCCAGCGGACGCCCCCGGGACTCCTCATCACCCGTGAGGATCACGCGTAATTGCAGCTCATCCAGGACGCCGGCAGCATCGAGGGCTTTCGCTGCCTGCAGAATGATCACATTCCCGCCTTTCATATCAGTGATACCCGGGCCTGCGGCATGGGTTTCATCAACACGCTCAAAGCGTTGAAAACTGCTGTCTTTGGCAAACACCGTGTCGAGGTGTCCGATAAGCAGAACCTTTGGCCCGCGGGACCCATGCTCTGCAACGAGGTGCCCACCCCGACCAAAAGGCGTTCCATCCACCCAACGGGTCTGAAAGCCCGCGTCGGCAAACGCTGCGGCAAACACTTTGCCCACCTCCCGCACGCCGTCGGTATTCATGGTCCCGCTATTGATGTTCACCGCCCGCTCCAACAAAGCCAGTGCATCCTTTTTCCCGTCATTCACGGCCTCTCGGATTACAGACTCGGTTTCATCAAGGGCAAAGGCACTGGACAGCAGGCTGATGGATAAAACGATGCCGCATAATCCTCGTAAGGGCATGGGTGGGATCCTTGTTGTGAGTGGGTGAAGCGCTTGTCTATGACCGGGGCATGGTGCCCGGAGTTCAAACTGATCACAAATCCGCATCGGGTGCCGTGCAGCGCTCACCCAGCGAATTGTGAATTCTTTATATCATTGCGGCATACGTACGCTTGTATCCGTAACAAAAAAATAGTAGCGAAAACGATTTATCTCTGCTTATATACAGCTAAGCCCCTGTGTAAAACATGAGAGGAATAGCGATGCGCCGACAGAAACGCGATATGACTGCTCGAGCTTACGAGCGTGGTTATCAGGCAGGAGTATCTGGTCGGAGCAGCGAAAGTTGTCCGCACACCACGGAACAACAACGGATCAACTGGATCACAGGCTGGCGCGAAGGCCACGCCGATCAACTAGACGGACTCATCGGTGTCTCGGGAGTACACCGCCTGCGCATGCAATGACCTTGACTCCATAAGTCGTGTCACCGGCGGCGTGGTAACGCTGGCGCGTAGTCCTGCCTGCTGAGTTCGCAAGAAAGTGCCCAGTCAACTTGGTCAGGGCTACACCCTTCGGCTGCTCTGCGCCAGGTCCAGAAGCTCGCGGTTTGCGACGGCAAACATAGCAAAGTCCGGCGACGAGGTCGTATGCAGCTCGCTGAGCATGTCTCTCCAGCGCTTGAGTAACGCACTCTCCTGCTCCTCCCAGGCGGTGATGCAGGCAACAACATCACGATCGTCACGACCATCAGGACGGTCACGACGCAAACGAAGCACCCCCTGAGCCAGCGTACACTGCTGCCACTGGAGATCCTCCATGTAGGCCTCCCGAGCCATAGCCTGCCACTCATTCTCGACCTTGCTGCCGAGTACCTGGGCACCAAACCAGTCCAGCTCCAGGCGCTCTCCCAGATGATAGTAGAGCGTCGCTACCTCTATGAGGTCATTTTCCGTCTGCGCCGAAACATCGACGATGGCAAGGGCTGTAGCCGCATGCATGCAGCCAGCCACACGGGCAGCGGTCTCCTCGCCGACCCCTGCATCCATGTAATGTTGCAGACGGGCCTCGTATTGCTCAGCCGCCCGGCCGCGAAGAAGGTCCGGAAGCGCCACCTGCATTTGAGACACGCCCTGAACAAACTCATCGATCATGCTCGAAGGCGTTACCTGATGGCGCCGATTACGCAGCACCCAGCGCGTTGCGCGCTTCACCAGACGGATGACATCGAGCATCATCTCTATCTGAACATCGGAACCCACCGCAAAATCCAGTGCTTCAATGCCTTCCCACAAAACGGATATGCCAAAAATATCCATCACCGCCGTATAGGCACGGGCCACATCAGCCACCGGCGCGCCAGTGGCCTTTTGCTGTCGCAATACAAAGTTCAGTCCCATGCGATTCACGATGTCATTGGCAATCTGAGTACACATGATTTCCCGGCGAAGGCGGTGCTCAGCCATGTCTTCAGGATAGATTTCCTGCAATTTGGCGGGAAACGCGGTGGCAACCGCCCGGAACAAATGGGTGTCACTGCCCAGATCAGAGGCAATGAGCTCCTCCTTCAAAATCGCCTTGCTGTAGGAAATAAGAACCGAGAGCTCCGGACGGGTCAGACCAATATCCTGAGCGCGCCGGTCAACGAGTGCTTCATCTGTGGGCAAAAACTCCAGCCCCCGGTCCAGGCGACCCGCGTTTTCCAGGGTAGATATCAACCGTCGATACTCGCCGCTGCGCACCCGCGCCTCGCGCTCGGCAATACTGATGGCCTGCACCTGCCGGTAATTATTGGCGAGCACCAGTTCAGACACAGACTCCGTCATGTCTTCCAACAGCTGGTTTCGGTGCTTCTCGGTGAGATCTCCTCTCGCCACAATGGCATCCAGCAAAATTTTGATGTTGACCTCGTGGTCCGAGCAATCGACCCCCCCCGCGTTATCGATAAAGTCCGTGTTGGAGCGACCACCACCAAGGGCAAACTCGGTACGGGCAAGCTGAGTGATGCCAAGATTGCCCCCTTCGCCTACGACCTTGCAGCGCAGATCCCTGGCGTCCACGCGCAAAGCGTCGTTAGCCTTGTCCCCCACGTCCGTATGGCTCTCGAGGCTGGATTTCACGTAGGTGCCGATGCCACCGTTCCAAAGTAGGTCAACCTGGGACCGCAAAATGGCGCTGATAAGCTCCGTGGGGGTCATCTGGTTTACCGTAATGTCAAAGCGCGCCTTCATCGGCCCAGAAATCGGCACGGACTTGGCGTTGCGGCTGAATATGCCACCGCCCTTGGAAATCAGGGATGTATCGTAATCCGACCAACCGGAACGGGGCATTGCGAAAAGACGCTCCCGCTCGAGATAGCTTTGCTGTGCATCGGGATTCGGGTCTACAAAAATGTGCATGTGGTTAAACGCGGCGACCAGACAAATATGCTGAGACAGGAGCATACCGTTGCCGAACACGTCCCCGGACATGTCGCCGATACCGACAACGGTGAAATCGGTAGTGGCAACGTTGACGTCCATCTCCCGGAAGTGACGCTCTACCGACACCCAGGCGCCCCGAGCGGTTATACCCATTTTCTTGTGGTCATAGCCCACGCTGCCACCAGAAGCGAAGGCGTCCCCCAGCCAGAACCCGTACTCCTCGGAGAGCGAGTTGGCAATATCTGAAAAGGTCGCCGTGCCCTTGTCCGCGGCCACAACGAGATAGGGGTCCTCATCATCCTTACACACCGTCAGCGGTGGACGCACGATGCGGTCCTCTTCCCGATTATCGGTAATATCCAGGAGGCCACGGATAAAGGTTTTGTAGCAGGCCACGCCCTCTTCCTGAGCCTCGTCGCGGCTCATCTCGGGACGCAGGCGCTTGGCCACAAACCCTCCTTTGGCACCGACCGGTACGATCACCGCGTTTTTCACCTGCTGGGCTTTCACCAATCCAAGGACTTCGGTTCGGAAGTCCTCCAGACGGTCGGACCAGCGTAAACCACCCCGCGCTACCTTGCCGCCGCGCAGATGCACGCCCTCGACCTGCGGGGAGTACACAAATATTTCGTAGAGCGGCACCGGCCGGGGGATGTCGGGAACGTCCCCCGGACGCAGCTTGAAGGAAAAATAAGATTTACTGTCGCCCAGCTCGCCCTGCTGAAAAAAGTTGGTGCGCACGGTTGCGCTAATCAGCTCCACGTACTGGCGGATAATTCGATCCTGGCCGAGATTCTCTACCTCATCCAGCGCCGAGAGTATGCGTTCGCGGACCGCCGCCTCCCGTTGGTCACGCCATTCGTCATCACCGTCAAAGACCGGCGAAAAGCGGGTAAGGAATAGCTCCACGATACTCGCGGAGATGGACAGATGGGCCGCCATGGTCTCTGCTATATAACTGCGTGAATAGGGGAAATTGATCTGCCCGAAGTAACAGGCGTAGGCGCGCAGCAGCGCAATCTCCCGCCAGCTCAAACGGCTGCCGAGCAAAAGGCGGTTAAAAGAATCACTCTCGGCCTGTCCGTACCAGATCCGGGAAAACGCGTCCTCAAACTCCTCCTTTACCTGTTCCAGATCAATATTTTTAGCCAGGGAGTAGATCAGGCTGAACTCCTGGATCCAATAGCGGCCCTCCGATGCCGAGTGAACGGGATAGGCGCGTTCTGCAACCACACGCAGGCCAAGGTTTTCCAGAATCGGGAGCACATCTGACAGGGGCAGCGGCGACCCCATGCGATATAGACGCAGCTTGAGATGGTCATCTTTTTCTTCCAGCAGGCGGTACAGGTTCATACCCAGACGATCGCTGCCGTTCAGCCCGAGAATATGCTGTATATCCAGCACCGCCACCCGGGGATCAAAGTCATCGCGGTAACCCGGCGCAAAGCCTTCACCCAGCTCTCTCATCAGCTGTTCGCCGCGCTCTTCCCCGAATTCTTCCAGCAACCGGAGCCGCAGTCGATCCTTCCACGCTAACGTTGCCTGCACGATCTGCTCCTCGATTTCGTTGACGTCATACTCATGATTCTGCGACGGATCTACCCGCAATACGAAATAAACCCTGACCAGGACGGACTCGGTGAACTGCGTATTGAACTCGGACTCCTCTGCGGAGAACGCCCGGGAGAGAATACGCTGGATATTGATTCGCCGTTGCGTGGTGTAGCGGTCGCGAGGCATGTAAAGCAGACAGTTCACAAACTTGCCGTGAGCATCCTTACGCACAAACAGTCGCGTGTGGCGACGCTCCTGGATGCGATTCACTGCCGATGTTGTGGCATACAAAACGGCACTTGAAGACTGAAAAAGTTCGTCCCGGGGCATCAGTTCCAGAACACGTTTGAGCTCCCGCCCATCGTGTTCTTCCTCCGCGAGCCCCGAGAGCTCCAGAACCTGGCTTACCTTGCGGCGGAGGATGGGTATTTCCGCAGGGTCCGTGTTGTACACCGCGGCCGTGTAATGCCCCAGGAAGCGATGCTGCCCCGTGACCGCCCCGGCCTCGTCATAGGTTTTCACTTCCACGTAATCAGGATAGGCCTGACGATGCACCCTCGCTCTGCGTCGCGATTTGCCAAAACTTAGCTGGCGACGATGAAACTCCTCGGGCGCCATCCACGCCAAATCGTGCTTGAGGTCCACCGCACCCCGGGTTTCCAAACCGCGAAGGACGCCGAGATTGCAACTGCTGTCGACGTGAACATCGCCATCCTCAACACGGAGATACTCGTAGCCCAGGAACGTCATATGGTCATCGCGCAGCCACTCGATAAATGCTGTGGCCTCATCGCGAAAATCCTCGCTGACGCAAGCGGCATCATTGATGCGCTGGCGGGCCTCTTCCAGGCGCTCGCGCATTGCTTCAAAGTCGTTCACCACCATGGCGACTTCTTCAAGAATCTGCTGAAGACTATCGCGAAGCTCATCCAGGTCACCGAGGTCGCTGTGCCGCGTGATCTCAAAATACAGCAGGCTCTCGGCGGAGCTCCCCGCGCTCTCTTCACCGGACTTCAGAAGCCTCTGCAGCTCGCCGGTTCCGTCCCGCTCCACGAGCAAATTGCAACTCGCCAGGCAGTGAATACCCAGGTTCCGCTGATTGATTTCGCCTCGGACCGAAGCAGTACAAAACGGCATATCGCGGCACAGTATCGCCACGATCGTAGAGGTGCTTTCCCAACCATGACTGCTGATCTGCGGGTTGAGCAGACGCACCTTCGGTGACTCACCGGACCAGCTCTGCATAAATCGCAGAAGACCGTAGAGCAGGCCGTAGAGGTTGTCGGGAGAACGGTCACGCATGTCCTCCGCAGAGAAGCGACTGAAAAACGTGTCGGAAAGACAACTGAGATCATCTTCGTGGTCCGCGTCTGCCCGTCTGGCAACGATCCCCGAAATATCGTCAAGCAAAGCCTGCTTGAGTGTCTCCCACGCCATGGCTCATCTTCCCCTGTATTTACGTGCTCGTTATTGGCGTGAGTGTATCGCAAAGGCAGCAGTCGTGAGCGAGGTAGTCTGGGGAACTTTCCCACATTCCCCCAGTCGATTAGGGTGTCATCGGGTGCCCCCGGAGCACTTACTCGGCTAGAATCGCTCCCTTCGCATACATGGCGTGCCAAGCGGCCCCATGACATTCTTCACGCTGACAGACAAATAACGGGAGAGACCGTGACCTCGAGCGATCTGAGACAACTGGAACAGTGGCTGGACCAACAAATTATTGGGCAGAGCCATCTGGTGGAACGGCTGCTCATCGCCCTCATCGCAGATGGCCACCTCCTCGTCGAGGGCGCACCGGGACTGGCAAAAACCCGGGCCATCAAATCTCTCGGCGATGCCCTCGAAGGGACCTTTCATCGGATTCAGTTTACGCCGGATCTGCTTCCCGGTGACGTCACGGGCACCGAGATCTACCGGCCGCAGCAAAGCAGCTTTCATTTTCAGCAGGGCCCCGTGTTCAGCAACCTGGTGCTTGCCGATGAAATCAACCGTGCGCCGGCGAAGGTGCAGTCGGCACTGCTTGAAGCAATGGCGGAACGTCAGGTCAGCGTAGGAAGCGAGAGCTATCCGCTTCCGCGGCTGTTTTTAGTAATGGCGACGCAGAACCCCATCGAACAGGAGGGAACCTACCCACTGCCGGAGGCCCAGTTGGACCGTTTTCTGTTACACGTGAAGGTCGATTATCCTGACGCAGAAGCGGAGCGGGAAATTCTGCGTCTCACACGCTCCGAAGCCGCCAAGGGCGCCGCCGTCGACGCCCCGCAGCTTGCCCAGGACAATGTGTTTCAGGCACGGGAAGAAGCATTGGCCTTACACATGGCCCCCGCGGTGGAGGAATACATCGTGCAGCTGGTGATGGCCACCCGTGACCCGGCGCCCTACAGCGAAGAGCTGGCCCAATGGCTCGACTACGGTGGCAGCCCCCGGGCAACCATCGCCCTTGACCGCTGCGCCCGGGCACACGCCTGGCTCCACGGCCGGGATTTTGTGTCTCCCGATGACGTGCAGGCCGTCGCAGCCGACGTTTTCCGGCATCGGCTGTTGCTCAGCTTCGAGGCAGAGGCTGCGGGCGTGCGCAGTGACCAGGTCATCGACGAAATCCTTCGTCTGGTACCGGTGGCCTGATAATCCCGTGCTGACACTCGACCCCTCCCAACCCGCCAGTGGCGCTACGGTCGATATTGCCCGTTTACTGGCACTGCGCTTCCCTGCGCGCCAGCTGGATATTCGCCGTCGGCGTCGAGCGCTGGCCCAACTGTCCGGCGGGCAACGTTCAAACTTTCGCGGGCGGGGCATCGAGTTTGAGGAGGTGCGGGGCTATCAGCCGGGCGACGATATCCGGGCCATCGACTGGCGTGTCACGGCGCGCACCGGTGAGGCCCACACGAAGATGTTTCATGAAGAGCGGGAGCGTCCGGTGCTACTGGTCGTGGATCAGCGCTCTTCCATGCAGTTTGGTACGCAGCACTGCTTCAAAATTGTTCTGGCTGCAGAGCTGGCTGCGCTCCTAGCCTGGAGCGCCCTGGGCAGCAATGAGCGCGTGGGCGGTTTTCTTATGCGCGACAGCGACCACTGGGAAATGCGTCCCCGCAACAGTCGGCGCACGGTGCTTGCACTGTTGTCAGCGCTGGCCGAAGCGCCGAAACCGCCAGACGCCGCTGGCGGTGACAATCGCTTCAGCACCCTCCTTCGCAGTGTTCGCCGCGTTGCCCGCCCGGGCTCCAGCGTGTTTCTTGTGAGCGATTTCGACGGCGCTGAGCAGGACGAAGCTCGCCAAGAGTTGTTCCAGCTGGCTCGCCATGTAGAAATCACTGCTATCCACTGCAGTGACCCCCTGGAATCACAACTGCCTCCCGCGGGCCGCTACAGCGTCACAGACGGTCAGGCGCGTGCCGAGCTGGATACGGGCATGACAGGACTATCTCAGCGCTTTTCCCAGCTCTACAGCCAGCGGGTTGATAGCTACCAGGAGCAGCTTCAGCGCCTGGGCATTCCCATGCTTCGCGCCAGCACCACCGAAGCACCGCTGACGCTGTTGAGGAACATCTACGGCAGCACGCAGGCATCAATGGGGCCGGCATGGACCTCCCCGGGAGCAACACCGGTAAACCATGGAGCCTGATGCCATCATCAAAATGCTCGAGCCCCTGCGCGAGCCCGAGGCGGTCTCCTGGTGGCCGCCGGCGCCGGGCTGGTGGGTACTCGCTCTGTTGGCACTTGCGTTAATTGTCTACGGCCTTGTCCGCCTCTGGCGATTTCATCAAAGGGCCGCTCCCCTGCGAGCAGCGCGCCAGGAGTTTCTGGTATTGGAAAAAACACCCTTATCTGATGCAGAACGCGCAGCGGCACTGGGAGTACTGCAACGACGTTTGGCCATCAGTGTCGCGGGGCGCAAAGCCTGTGCGGGCCTGACGGGTCAGGCCTGGGCAGATTTTTTGAATTCTCTGGCAAAAGGTACGGAGCCCTATTTCGACGCCACGCTTGCTGATATTGCCTACCGGCCTCGGGTAAGCAGTCAGGATTGTGAGGGCGCACAGCAGGCGACCCGGCGCTGGCTCCAGGAATTGGAGAGGCCCCGATGATTACCCTCCTTTGGCCCTGGATGTTGCTGCTAATGCCGCTGCCATGGTTAGTGCGCCGCTTTGTGTCGCCGCGAACCGTGGAACGGCCAGCGCTGCGGGCGCCGTTTTTTCGTCATTGGCAGAGTCTCGCCAATGATGATCAGCAGGCGATAGTCAGCAGCACGCGCAGGGTCCCGGCAATCGCTCTGTGGCTAATCTGGCTGGCGCTGCTTTTGGCCGCGGCGCGTCCGCTCTGGGTGGGGGATGCCATCGAACTGCCCAACAGCGGACGAGATCTTATGCTCGCTGTCGATATTTCGGGCAGCATGCGGGTCGAAGACATGCAGGTGGGTAATCGCATGGCCCGCCGTATCGATGCGGTCAAACAACTGGGCAGCGACTTCATGTCCCGGCGCAGCGGCGACCGCCTGGGTCTTATCCTGTTCGGCAGTCGCGCGTATCTGCAATCGCCTCTGAGCTTTGATATTCAGACCGTACAGCGTTTTCTTCTGGAGGCGCAGATAGGCTTTGCGGGCCAGGAAACCGCCATCGGTGATGCCATTGGTCTTGCGGTAAAACGACTGCAGGAGCGACCCGCCACCAGCCGCGTGCTCATACTCCTTACCGACGGCCAGGACACCGCGAGCACCGTGGATCCTTTGGAGGCAGCTAATCTGGCAGCGGACCTGGGTGTACGCATCTACACCATCGGCATCGGCGCCGACTCCCTCACGCTACCGGGCTTACTGGGCTCTCCTCTCGGGGCGCGCACGGTAAACCCTTCGGCGGACCTTGATGAGAGCAGTCTTATTGAAATTGCCCGGAGTACCGGTGGTCAGTATTTCCGTGCTCGGGATCCGGAAGAGCTCGCGACGGTCTACCGGCTTCTAGAGCAGCTCGAACCCCTCGAGGTAGACAAGGCGCTTTATCGGCCGCAACAGTCTCTCAGCGCGGTACCGCTACTGGTCGCTATTGCCCTGAGCTTCGCGTTGGTGATTCGCTACCTCTGGCGCCATGGCGCAGCCCGGTTGCCGCAGGGCGCTGCGGGAAGGGCTGCCCATGACTGAACTCCTGCAAAACTTTCATTTTCTGCGCCCCCACTGGCTGTTGCTGCTGATCCCCTGTTTGTTGCTGGGTGCTCTCCTGTGGCGCAAGCGGGGACAGGAAGCGAGCTGGTCACGCATTGTCGCGCCGGAGCTGCTAGAACACCTCATCAGCCGGGAGACGCTTCGCAAAGGGCGTAGCGGTCTCCCCGCCCTGCTGTTCGCCTGGGCCATCGCCGTACTGGCGGCAGCGGGTCCGAGCTGGCAACAGCTTCCTCAGCCGGTGCTGCAAAAACAGGATGCCCTGGTGCTGGTGCTGGATTTGAGTTACTCCATGCTTGCCACCGATTTACAGCCATCGCGCCAGGATCGTGTGCGCCGCAAACTCCTGGACTTACTGCGGGAGCGCAGAGAGGGCCGCACCGCGCTCATCGCCTATGCGGGTGATGCACACATTGTTGCGCCCCTGACCGACGACAACCCCACCATCGCCAATCTGCTCCCGGCGCTCACCCCGGAAATGATGCCCCTCCCCGGCTCAAACCCTGTGGACGCCGTAGAGCGTGCCATTGCGCTACTGGACTCCGCCGGCGTGCGCCGGGGCCGCATCCTGCTGGTCACCGACGGTATCCGCATCGGCGACCTTACCAGCCTGCAAAACCTCCTTGCGGGCCAAGCCCGGGACCTGGCGGTGTTGGGTGTGGGAACAACGGTGGGCGCCCCCATTGCCCTGCCAGGCGGTGGGTTCCTGAAAGATCAGAGCGGAGAAATCGTGGTGCCGGCGCTCAACGAAGAACTTCTCGAAGAGCTCGCTAAGGAAACTGGTGGCAGCTATCGCACCATGACGGTAGACGACAGTGATCTTCAGACGCTGCTAAGTCAGCCAGACCGGGTCGACGATGACGACACCATCTCTCTGGATCGACGTGCCGATCGCTGGCAGGACATGGCGCATTGGCTGGTGCTGCCGCTGCTACTCATCGCTCTGGGTAGTTTCCGCAAAGGCTGGGTCTATCTGTTTCCTCTTCTGGTGACCGTTTTCCCTGCGCAGAAAAGTGAAGCCTTTGAATGGCAGGATATTTGGTTGCGGGCGGATCAACAGGCTCAGCGCGCGCTGAGCGACGGGGATGCTGAACGGGCAGCAGCACTGTTTGAAGACCCCGCCTGGCGCGGCACCGCGGCCTTCAGCGACGAGGATTACGCCACGGCGGCTGCGGCATTTAGCGCGGAAGATAACGCAGATGCCTGGTATAACCGCGGCAATGCCCTGGCCGCGCAGGGCGAGCTCGAAGGGGCGATCAACGCTTACAAGCAGTCCCTGGAGCGCGACCCCGACCGGGAGGATGCGCAAAAGAACCTGGCGACGCTGGAGCAACTCCTTGAACAACAGCAACAGCAGGAGCAGGAAAGTCAGCAGGGCGACTCCCAGCAACAGCCCCAGGATTCCGACGGCAGCCAGGAACAGCAAAGCGGTGATGGCAGCCAGGAAGACCAGCAGTCTCAACAATCCCAGGACAACTCGGGTGAGCAAAACAGCCAGCAGGAAGGATCCAGTGATCAGTCCCAAAGTGAAAGCGGCGACAGACAAAGCAACGAGGAGTCCGACAGTGAACAGGGTTCCCAGGGCAATAGTGAGCAGTCCGAGGAGGCCACCCGGCGGCCCATGCCCCAACCCGAAATAGACAACAGCGCAATGCAGGAAGATCTCGAAAAGGATCAGGCAATGCAGCAATGGCTGCGCCGAGTCCCTGATGATCCCTCGGGACTGTTGCGGGAGAAGTTCCGCTTTGAAAGCCGCCAGCGACAGCAGCAAGGAAAGAGACGTGACACGAAAGAGATCTGGTAAACACATGGTGTGGCTAGTGCTCAGCCTCCTGGCAGCACTGGCTATGCCAGCACAGGCGGCGCTCAACGCGTCCCTGGATCGCTACAACATCGCCATGGGAGACAGCGTCCGTCTATCGCTGCGAAGCGATGACGGCAGCGATCCCGGCGACGCTGATCTCACGGCGCTGCGGGAGCACTTTGAAATCCTACAAAGCTCCTCCAACATCAGCACCCGCATTATCAATGGAGAACGCAGCCAGACTCGCGAACTGACTCTGGAACTGACGCCCCTTCGGGAGGGCTCTCTGGTCATACCCCCCTTCGAAGTGGACGGCAAACGCAGTGAAGCACTGTCCGTGACCGTCGGACCGGAACCCACGGTGCAGGCCACGGACGAGGCCGTCATTTTTGAAGCAGAGGTGGATCGCTCCGAAGTCTATGTGCAGGGTCAGTTACTGCTGACCCTGCGCGTACAGCAGGCCGTTAACCTGGATTCCCGCAGCATCAGCGAACTTGATATTCCCAACGCCTATGTGGAAACCCTGGGCCAGAACTCCTTTCAGCGCACGATTAATGGCCGGCCCTGGCTGGTGCACGAAATCCGCTACGCGATTTTTCCCGAGTCCAGCGGCGAGCTGGTGATACCCGCGCAGACCTTTTCAGGACGTATTGCTTCGGGACGACGCACACTCTTTGATACGCGTCCGTCCGGAAGACTACTTCGACGGCGGAGCGAAGAGCTGGTTATACCGGTGCTTCCCCGCCCGGACAATTATCCGGCGGCGACCTGGCTCCCCTCTTCCAATCTGCGCATCGAGGAGCAGTGGTCCGGCCCCCTGGATCAGCTGCGTATCGGTGACTCCATCACCCGGACCATTACCATTACCGGCGAGGGTCTCCAGGGCGCCCAGCTGCCCCCCATCGACGGTAACAGTGCGAATGGGCTCCGCGCCTATCCGGATCAACCACTGATCAATAACGTTAACTCTGACAAGGGCGTTACAGGTATTCGCAGTGACAGTCTCGCACTGGTCGCCGTTGAGGATGGAGTCTATGAGTTGCCCGCGCTGGAAATTCCCTGGTGGGATACCGAAACTGACAGCCTGAAAATTGCCAGACTGCCCGCTCAGCGACTCACGGTTCTCCCCGGTCCCGGTGCGACGCCCACTCTTCGCGACAACCCTCGCGAAAACCCCGGCAATAATCCCCTCACAACACCCGATGATGCGTCTACCGTGGCAGCTGCATCAGGCTCCTTAACGCCCGGCAACAATCTCTGGCCCTGGGTCACGGCGTTTTGCGCCGGAGGCTGGCTCATAACCACACTGCTTTGGTGGCGCCGAGGACAAAGACCCGCGCAGGTCAGCGTCAAGACATCCACCATGGAGCCTGATCCACCCAAATTATTAGACGCCTGCAAACGGAACGACGCGCCCCTCGCACGGGAGGCCCTGAGAATCTGGCTGCGAAATCAGGGTCATAGGGGGTCCATGGAGACCTGGCTCCGGGAGCAGGATTCGGCGCCCCTGCGGGCCGCGGTTCAGGAGCTGGAGCGCTGCCTCTATCGCGACACGGCAAAGTCCGGGGGCGAAACTGCGCAGGACGGCGCGGCTTCCCAGTGGAATGGCAGCGACCTGGCGACCGCTATTGGCAGCCTGCCCAAGGAGTCAAAGAGGCGCCGCAACGAGAGCGCCCTTCCCCAGCTCTACTTAAGCCAGTGACTTGCTGACCACCTCATAGACATCGGGCGACAGCGAAGGAAGCTCCGACAACCTTTGCAACTCCGCGCGCATCAGCTCACCGCCCTCTGCGTAGTTTTTCCAGCGCGTCAGAGGGGTGAGAAGCCGGGAGGCAATTTGCGGATTTTGCGCATTTAAGGATTCGACCACTTCGCCCAGCAACCGGTATCCCGCACCGTTGGCGCGATGAAAGTTCACCGAATTGGCGTTAGCGAAACCCCCGATCAGAGCGCGAATCTTGTTGGGATTGCGACTGTCGTAGGCTGGATGTTCCATGAGACCCCGTACCCGGGAAACGGCGTCGCCATGGCTGATCTCGGCCTGCACCATGAGCCAGTGATTCATGGCCAGCGCTTCATGGGAAAAACGCGTATAAAAGTCCTGCAGAAGCTCCGTGCCGAGAGACTCATCGCCCTCCCGGAGCACCGCCCGCAACGCCACAAGACGATTGGTCAGATTGTCCGCGGCGTAGTAATAATCGGCCGCCGCCTTAACACCCTGCTCATCCGCTGTCGCCAGATAATCCAGAGCGACGTTTGCCAGAGCCCGGGCCCCAATCTGCTCTCCCGTCGCGGCATAGGTTTCTGTTACCCGCGACTCCTGAAACAGTGCTGACCAGGTGTCATGGAACGTTCGGGCAAGGGAGCGCCGCAGGCTCTCCCGGGCACGAAAAATGCCGTGCACATCTGCCTTGCCACCGTGACTCGCAAGCTCCGCAAGATAAGTTTCCGAGGGCAAACGCAGCATATCTGCCTGTACGGCAGGATCCAGAGACTGGCTGCCGATGGCGTTCACCGCGGCCTCCAGGAGTGGATCGAGGGATTCATTGTCAGTATCAGCCTGAAGTGCGTTGAGAGCCGACACCATCAGTTGCTGCATGGCGTCCCAGCGCACGAAGTCATCGGCATCGCGGCTCACGAGTTCAAGCAATTGTTCACGGGTGTAAGGATAGTCCACCCGCACCGGCGCAGAGAATCCCCGCAACAACGATGGTGTGGGCCGCTCGGGCAGTCCGGTAAAACGATAGACCTGGGAGGGCTGATCGACGATGAGCACGCGGTGGGTGTTGTCGTCCGTCTCGGGGTTGTCAGGCTCGCCCTCCAGGGAGAGCCGTAAATTACCCGCGTCCCCCAAAAGACCCATCGCCAGGGGTATCACCAGCGGCTCTTTCTTTTCCTGCCCCGGCGTGGGGGGCGTCTCCTGGGAAACATCCAGGGTGTAAACGCCCTGTGCCTCATCCCAGTGGTCACGGATCGTGAGCTCTGGTGTACCCGCCTGGGAATACCAGCGTTTAAAATCAGTAAGATCGGTGCCCGAGGCTTCCTCCATGGCGGCCACGAAGTCGTCGCAGGTGACGGCCTGCCCGTCGTGTCTTTGGAAGTAGAGATCGCTGCCACGACGGAAGCTCTCTTCACCCACGAGCGTTTGAATCATGCGCACCACTTCGGCGCCCTTTTCGTACACCGTGAGCGTGTAGAAGTTGGAGATTTCAATAAACGACGCCGGCCGCACGGGATGCGCCATGGGTCCGGCGTCTTCCGCAAACTGCAGCGTGCGCAGGGTCATGGCGTCTTCCACACGCTTGAGTGATCGGGAGCCCATATCCGCAGAGAACTCCGCATCCCGAAACACCGTAAAGCCCTCCTTCAGACTCAGCTGGAACCAGTCCCTGCAGGTGACACGGTTACCCGACCAGTTATGAAAATACTCGTGGGCAACGATGCTCTCTATGCGCTGATATCCAAGGTCCGTGGTGGTGTCGGGGGCTGCCAGCACGCAGGAAGTGTTAAAGATATTGAGGCTTTTATTTTCCATAGCCCCCATATTGAAGTCGTCCACGGCCACCACGTGAAAAACATCCAGGTCGTACTCCCGACCAAAGCGCTCCTCATCCCAGCGCATGGAGCGTTTCAGCGAATCCATGGCGTGATCGCATTTATCCAGATCCTTCTCTTCCACCAGAATGATCAAGCGCACATCGCGGCCACCCTTTGTGCGAAAGCGGTCCTCAACCCGCGCCAGGTCCCCAGCAACCAGTGCAAAGAGGTAACTGGGTTTGGGATGGGGGTCTTCCCAGACTGCACGATGACGACCATCGGCAAGGGTTTCGCTGTGAACGCGGTTGCCATTGCTCAGGAGCTCAGGGCACGCGTGGGCATCGGCATCGATGGTGACCACATAGGTAGACATCACGTCCGGTCGATCGGGAAACCAGGTAATCTTGCGAAAACCCTCTGCTTCGCACTGGGTGCAAAACAGCCCGCGGGAGCGGTAGAGACCCTCCAGAGAGGTGTTTGACTGGGGGTAGATCCGCGCGGTGGTTTCGAGAATCCCCGAGGCGGGGAGTTCATCGACAAGTAAAAAGTCATCGGTCAATTCGTAACGCCCGGTCTCAAGACCGTTTTCATTAACCGCTAGAAGGCTCTCGCCATTAACCGCTAGAAGGCTCTCGCCATCAACCGCCAGCGAGACCAGTTCCAACTCCTGGCCGTTTAAAGCCAGCTGCGTATCCTCAGGCACATCGGGGGAGCGCTGAAAATGCAGCCGGGCGTGCACAAGGCTGTAGTCGTCGAAAAGCTCAAAGTGCAGCTCTGTGTGACTGATGGTGTATGCCGGCGCCTGGTACTCGCTGAGTAAAATTGTCTTTGGCTGTGCATCACGCATATCAGTTCTCCGTCGATTGAGACAGCGCGACCTCATAGCCCGCATGCCGTCGCATATTTATGACACCGGTATCCAGAATCAGATATTGCCCCTTGATACCCATGAGAGTCCCGGCCACTTCGGGCATCTTGTCAAAAGTCATGGACTTCACCTTGCTGGGATATTCAAGCACCGGATACTCAATGCTAGTTACGGCCTCACTCTCAAGCGCGGTGATCGCATCGATACCCCGCTCTGCGCGGAGCTCTTCGATGGTGGCCGCACAGGCCTGGGACAAACGCGCGGCCTCCGCAGGCAGATCCAGAGGATCATTGGCGCCCTTGAGCATGCGCTGCCAGGCGGTCTTGTCCGCCACGTGAGCGGCAAAGGCCACTTCCACAAGGCCGGAATCCAGACGACTCGCCACGCGGTAGACCGGCATAGCCTGACTGGCACCCTGATCGATCCAACGGGTAGGCACCTGCGTCCCCCGGGTTATGCCCACTTTCAGACCCGAGGTGTTAGCAAGATAAACGAAGTGATCCACCATGCAGTTTGCGTCACCCCATTCCGGCTCCCGGCAGGTGCCCGCGGCATAGTGGCATTTCTGTGGACTCATAATGCAGCTGTCGCACTGGGCCAGGCGTTGAAAACAGGGATAGCAATAACCCTGGTTAAAACTCTTTTTGGTTTTGCGACCGCAGTGCACGCAGTGAATGGCACCCAGAAAACTCAGACTAATGGATTGCCCGAGAAGACCATTGATAGCCACAGTGCAGTCTCCCATGGGGAGCGTATAGTCCACGGAGTTCTCCTTGAGGGCAGTCTTCATTTTTCGAATACCGCCCTCGCCCAGCAGTGTGCTCATTCCTCAGTGTCCTTGCTCTGATCAGCCCATCGCAGCTGTTGTGTGTCTCCATCACCGCTGGCAGCAGCTCCGGCCTTTGCGGCTTTCTTGCCTTTATCGATAAAGCCAACCCGCTGGTCTTCCGGCAAATGCTGCTGCTCCCAGGCGATGACCGCCTGCAGACTGTGCTCTCGCTGCTCCGGGGTAACGGGCTGTCCGTCGGGCCAACGACCGGTTTCAATACCTTGACGCAGGCGCGCAATGATATCGGGGCTCAGCGTATCAATTAGTTTCTGGTAATCCATGCGGCCTCCGGTAGAAAAAAGGCGAGATTATACGCAATATCAGGAGCGGTTCCTGTGGAGCACGGCAAAGGCCCCACCGATGGTCGCACCGCTCAAAAGCCCACCGACATGGGCAGCATTAGCGACGGAAAACCCCAGCACGTCCACAAGGCCGACGAGGCAGAACACCAGCCATCCCACCATGAACAGCATGATGGGCGTCGCCGGTGCCAGATACCGCCAACCGGGGTTTATCTGCCCTGCCACCCAGGAGAATCCCAGAAACGCATAGACCACGCCGGACAGCCCACCAAAGAGCACCGATCCCGAGACTGTGTGCTGTGCAAAGTTGGACAGGGCCGCCGTGGCAAGGAAAAGTCCCAGAAGATTGAGGCTCCCCAAAGCGCCCTCAATGCGTCGACCCAACTCCCAGCACCAGAGACTGTTGAACACGATATGCATGAGCCCAAAGTGCAGAAAAACGGGCGTAATAAGTCGCCAGAGCTGACCGCCGGCCGCCGTAAATACCGGACGTCCACCCTGTAGCGTGAAGGGCTCATAGGTGAGCGTCGCCACCCAACTCACCGGCGCATTGAGATACACCAACAGGAAACCGGCCATGCTCAGGGCAATTAGCCCGAGGGTGACCGGTGCACTCTTTACAAGTGCTGGTAAATTCGTCGCTTTTGCCTGATGAGCGGGGGCGGCCCGCAGCGTCACGCGCACTTCACCATCCTGCCAGCGCTGGAGCAGACCAGCGGCACGCTGCCGCTCTTGGGGTACAGCCAGCATTATCACCTGCTCGCCGTCCTCCTCGACGATACGGTGGACGATCTTCTGCTGCCAAAGCAACGCACTGAGAGGACGCAGATCTTCATCGAGAGCGCCGCGATAGAGAATATCAGACATCTAGTCGACCAGCGCACCGCTCCAGCGCAGCTTGTCGCGACAGCTGGCATAGAAACTGTGGCCCGGGGGATGCAGCAGGGTCAGCACCGCGGGGTTACGGCGCAGGAGTACCGAGTCACCAGGCCGCGCAGTCATGTTCACCTGGCCATCGCAGGTGACCGGCGGGTGGATACGATTGCGCGCCAGGACGTCGATGCGTATCTCACTGTCACCGCGGATAACAATAGGCCGACTGGACAGGGCATGAGGAAACATGGGCAGCACAAGCAGCGCATCAAGCGCGGGATGCATAATTGGCCCACCGCCGGAGAGAGAATAAGCGGTAGATCCGGTCGGCGTGGAAACGATAAGCCCATCGGCCCGCTGCCGGTTCACAAACTCGTCATCGATGTACAGCTCAACTTCTATCATCTGGGCCGAAGTGCCCGAGTTGACCACCACGTCATTGAGGGCATCGCCCTCGGCTACCGTCTCGCCGTTGCGCACCACGCTCACATCGAGAAGAAACCGCTCTTCGCTACTGAAATCACCCCGCATGACCGCGGCGATCTGCTCGGGCACGCGATCAGGGCTGATATCGGTGAGAAAGCCCAGGCGCCCGCGGTTTACCCCCAGCATAGGCTTGCCGTACTGAAGCATTTCCCGGGCCGCACTGAGCATGGAGCCATCGCCACCCAGGACGATGATCAGGTCGGCGTTGGCCCCGATGGCATCCCGGGTGTGAGTCTCTCCCCCGTTGGCCGTGAGTTCGCCAAATCGGTTCTCGAGGAGCAGCTCAGCGCCGGCATCACGCAAGGCCGCTATCAGCTCCTCCAGCACCGTTTCGATGCCTTCCTGGCGACTTCGGCCCACCACCCCAACCTGGGAAAATACTCCGGCCATGCAATACACTCGCGACAAAAACCCAGTATACCCAGCCAGACCTGTGCGGGGTATGGCTGTTCACTACTTGCGCTGGGACCTGACGGTGGCAAACTGGCTTTCCGTTTTTGCCCGCCCGTCGCTGTCCAAAGAAATAGGAACTCGCTCATGTACAACATTAAAAAAATCACCAGGGCAGTCACCCTCGCTATCGCCCCCCTCGCACTGCTGACGGCCTGTGCCGAGCAGCCCACCATCCAGCAGGGTGAAAATGCGGAGACCATCATGGGAGGTCTTGCCAAGGTCGATAACTCCCGCGCCGATCTCGCCTATGTGGACCCCGGTGCAGACTACGGGAGATACACCAAGGTGTTTGTCGCGCCCCTGGATCTGGATAACGTCGAAATTGTGCAGCCAAATGCTACCCGCAGCATGGTTAACCGCTATAACCGCGAGTGGGAACTCACCGATGACGACAAAGCAAAACTCCAGAGCGCCTTCAACGATGCCATGGAGAAAGCATTAAAAGCCGGCGGCGCTTTTGAAATCGCGAACCAGGGCGGCGATGATGTGATCCGCCTGGAGGCCATGGTGACCCGCATCGCACCCTCCGCGCCCAAAGATGATATGCAAACCCGAACGACCACGCGGTCCACGGTTATTAGCCAGGGGGGCGGTAGCATGTCAATCGCCATTATGCTGGCAGACGGCGATAGCGGAGAACCCCTCGCCATCATCAAGGACTCACGCAGCAGCATGAATAGCACCATGTGGTCAGTGAACAACAGCGTGACTAACATGGCCGAAGTGCGGCGCAACTTCAGCAGCTGGGCCAAGCAGATTCATGACGGCCTGCTGGCGATGCGGGCCCGAGCTCAGGCTGCAGGGTAGACCGCAGCGTAGAAGGCAGAACCGGCGTGCTAGGCGGAGCTTAAACCCACATTATTCTTCTCAAGCACCTGCTCTGCCCGGTAGCTTGAGCGCACCAGCACGCCCGAAACCACCTCCAGAAACCCCAGATTGAGACCCCATTCACGGTAGGTCTCGAACTCCTCGGGCGTGACGTAACGCTCGATGGGATAGTGATGGGCCGTGGGTTGGAGGTACTGGCCAAAGGTCACAATATCCACCCTGGCGCGGCGCAAATCCTCCAGCGCTTCACGAATCTCCTCATCCGTTTCTCCCAGGCCTAACATCAGCGAAGTTTTGGTCAGCACGTCGGGACGGTGTTCTTTTGCATGGGCCAACACGTCCAGCGTCTGCTCATACCCTGCGCGGGGGTCGCGTACCGGGTGCGTGAGGCGACGCACGGTTTCCACGTTCTGCGCGAACACCTCGACGCCGCTGTCAACGACCGTTTCAACATCCGCGAGGCTCCCGAGAAAATCCGGGGTCAGTGCCTCCACCGCTGTGCCGGCATTGACTTCCTTCACCCGTCGAACGCAGGCCGCATAGTGCCCCGCCCCGCCATCGGGCAGGTCATCGCGATTCACCGAGGTGAGCACCACGTACTTGAGCCCCATGAGTTGAACCGAGCGTGCCGTGTTATCCGGCTCCTCGCTATCCAGCCAGCCCCTGGGGTTGCCCGTATTCACCGCGCAGAACCGACAGGCCCGGGTGCAAACGTCGCCCATAAGCATGATGGTCGCCGTACCGGCACTCCAGCACTCGCTCATATTCGGGCATTTGGCCTCCTCACACACGGTGGCCAGGCGATGCTCGTGGACAATGCTTTTGACCTGCTCGTAGGTCTCGCCTCCGTGAATTCGAGCCCGGAGCCACTTGGGCTTGGGCAACCTTGCACCGCCACCGGCGCTCGCCTTGATGCCATCCTTGATGACCGACATTCCCCGGTCATTGACGTACTTCTCACCGCTGGACACATCCACTACGGGAATTCTCGAACTACCGCTCATGGTTTCCCTGTTAATTAAAATAAGAAGTGATTATAACGCTATGGTGCCTGTGGCACCGACTGCTTGCCGCCCGGACACCACACCGTAGCGCACAGATATTGACAGCCCTACCCCCTGCGCATCAACTGCGCATCAACTGCGCATCAACTGCGCATCAACTGCGAGGACCGTCACCAAAATAGTAATATTTGACATTATAAATCACCTTCAAGTCATTATAATCAATATATTTTTTAATCAAAACTCCCACTCAAAATAAAGCATATTGGCATTGGAGCCGCCGTAAACATTCTTGTAGTAGTCGGCGTGCGAAAATATGCCTGAGCGGTGGTGAACATAAAAACCCGCAAAGAGGTTTCGCAGGCTATCCACACCCAAAAGATCACCCACGGAAACATCAAGGCTGAACTCCAGGTAGTGCAGCAGATGACTTTCCCGGCGGTTCTTACGGGCCGCTTTCACCTGTTCCAGCGCGGGCACCCTGCCCGCGTAGGAGACACCATTGGAAAAACCCAGGCGGGTCTCCACGGTGTCTGACCAGGGAAATTGCCGAAACAGCGCTTTAAAAGCAAAGACGCCCTCCCAAAAATCATCCTGTAGATTGTTTTGAAAGCGCCGTCCCAGCCCTAGCTGCAACCACCCCTCGATGGGTAGCGTAGCCATGCGCTCCGTCAGCTGTCGGCTGACAAAAACGCTGCCAAGGCCTGTATCCAGGTCAGCACAGTTGATATCTCCCTGTAGGATTTTCACGAACTTGGCCTCCGTGGTGCAACCATAGGCGAGGCGAACCGCTGTCGGTCGCGCATTGTTGGTGACAAAATCGAACTCTCCGTCGCCAGCGGGGCGTTTTTCACCACCGAACTCGTAGCGGTAAGCAAACTGCACACTGGTGCCCGTATCGCGGGCGACAATGGGGCTGGCAGCGATATCACCGCCATAAGCGCGGTACGCCAGATTCACGTTAAATTGATGGTTCTCCCATAGGGAATAGCGGCCCGCGATGCCGATCCCCCAGATGCTGCCTTCATCGAGGGTATAAGTGGGTCTGGTGTCCGTGGACTCATCGTCCCTGACGCCATAGTAATAATCCGCTTTCTCCCCCGATAAAACGTTGTACTCCGCCCAGGGCTCGACCTGCCATTGATTACCCCGAAAGACTTTTGCCCAGCGTGCGCGGGCTTCACTGCCATCGTGAACACCATGGGCATCCTGACGAAGCTGCAGGGAAAACCGTCCGAAGTCTGTCTTACGCGTAAGCTCCACACCGGCCTCCACGGTGTTTTTGCGCACCATGCCTTTGAGTGCATCATCCGGGGGGCGAACCGCACCCGTTTCATAGAAAAAAGAATGGTCGTTGTAGCCCTGAATAAAGTAGCTGGCGAAGAGGTCAAGCTGCCAGTCGGAAGTATCCACCGCGTGCCAACCAAAATCGGTGCTATCCAAAAATAGATGTTTACCACTGTAGGTAAACAACGGGACCAGATCCGTGCCGCTGCGCTCTTCACCCGCGTAAATGACGTCTTCAAGGATATAGGCAAATCCGAAAGACCATTCCTGGCTGCGGTCCTCCGGGTCAAGGCTGCGAAGATCACCCAGCGCCCAGGCTGAGCCCGATACCATCAGGGATATAAAAGCAAACAACACGCTGATTGATGGTTGCCGGGTGCGCTTTGGTGCGGTGTTTTTCAAAAAATAAACTCGAAAGCTAAGAGCCGGGTGATGATGACTACGGTTGTTAACACATACTCGTTAAGGGAATAATCGCAGCCGACTACGCTCCTGTGCCTCGCCCTCGTCGCCGCTAGCGCCACCTCAGGCTGTGCGATTATAGAGGGAAAGCGGAGTAATTAGCGGTATCCTTGACGCACAAATTTGCAGGAGTTCCTTTGTGGCCTACCGTCCGGTTTTTGCGTTTCCTTTGTTTTTCATTGGCCTCCTCGCAGCCCTCACCGCGGCCTGCTCGACGAACTCCACTATCACCCACTCCTACGTCGACCCCCTCCTCAGCAAACTCGAACTCAAGGGAGTGCTGGTGATTGGCGTTGCGCAAAACCGCGAGAACCAGATTGTCTTTGAGAACATGTTTGTCAAAGCCCTGGCCCCCCATGGTGTCAATGCGGTGGCTGCGCACAGCCTGCTGCCCAACGCTGAGCTCACCGCTGACGACGTCATCGAAGCCGCCAAAAACAACGCACTGGATACCGTACTCGTCACCCGCTACATCGGGGCGAGCACCGAAGAGGTCTATCATCCAGGCACTATCTACTACGGCGTCACACCCATGTATGGTGCAGGGTACTACGGCGGATTCCCGGGCTACTACGGACACGCCTACGAAGTCGCCTACCAGCAACCGGTATGGACCTCCAACACCACTCACGAGGTGATCGCCGACCTCTATATTGCCGACACCCATGAGCACATGTGGCAGGCTGTATCTGACACCATCAAAGCGGGCTCCACCGACAAACTTCGCCACGATATCATCGCGTCATTGATCGGAGACCTGAAAGATCAAGACCTTCTGCAGTAAGCGCGATAGCGAGAGGCGCCAGGGAATCCAACTCGGCGTAAAACAAAAAAAGCCCGGGCGTTTAAGCACCCGGGCTCTTTACAGGCTGATCGTGATCAGTTCTGAATCGAGAGATCCATCAACCGCTGAAGACTGCCCATCGCTTTCTGCCTTTCGATGGTGCCATAGCCGATGTTACTCGCGCTAAGTGACCCGCCCGGCTGAAAAGGGAAATCCTCGATGGTGGCAAAGAAGCGCTGTACGAAGCCCTGGGCCGGCACCATGAGCCACATATTGTCGGCGTACCACCTTATGTACATTGCAGACTCTGTGTAAGCGCTCTCAAAGGGGTCTGCACGAAGGTTTGTGATCACGGGCCATGCTGGCGTCTCGCGATAAGCCTCGTTAATAGCGCCACGCTCAATCGCAAAGGCGACCTTCCAGTCGTCTACACGGATAGCATTGAGCATACCGCTGGCCGCGAAATACATGATTTCGCGTCGCGGCCCCTTCTCCGCTTCACCTTCAAAGTACGGCTTGAAATTATAGCCGTCCAGGTGGACGCGGAACTTCTTGCCGTTGGCACGCATGCCACCTTTGGAGGCAAGCTGCTCTTTTACGTCGGGCACGCCGGCCGCAGCCAGCAGCGTCGGCATCCAGTCTTCGTGACTCATGATATCGTTGTAGATAGTTCCCGGCTTAATGGTGCCCGGCCATTTGACCATCTGAGGTACGCGCATGCCCCCTTCCCATGTGGTGCCTTTTTCACCGCGATAGGGTGAGGCGCCGCCATCAGGCCAGGTGAATTTCTCTGCGCCGTTGTCTGTGGAGAAGATGACGATGGTATTGTCGTCAACACCCAGGTTTTCCAGCTCTTCAAGAAAGCTGCCAACCATGTCATCCAATTCAGCCATACCATCGGCGTAAAGGCTGATGCCCGTCTTGCCACGGTATTTTTCCTGCAAATGCGTCCACACATGCATGCGGGTAAAGTTCATCCACACGAAAAAGGGCTTGTCCTCATTGACTGCCGCCGCCATAAATTTCTTGGCAGCCCCGCCGAACTCCTGATCTACCGTTTCCATGCGCTTGCGGGTTAGCGGGCCCGTATCTTCAATCTTGCCGTCCGCATAGGCATGGAGCACACCGCGGGGGCCGAATTTCTCATGGAAGGCGGGATCCTTGGGGTAGTAGTACGTCTCGGGCTCCTCCTCGGCATTGAGGTGATAGAGGTTGCCAAAGAACTCATCAAAACCGTGGTTGGTAGGCAGGTGCTTGTCCTGGTCCCCCAGGTGATTCTTTCCGAACTGTCCTGTCTTGTAGCCCTGGTCTTTCAGCAGATCGGCGATGGTGGGCGCCCAGTCGGGGATTCCCTGGTCGCTGCCGGGCATGCCAATGGTCAGCAAACCCGTGCGGAACGGCTGCTGCCCCAGAATAAAGGATGCGCGACCAGCAGTGCAGGACTGCTGTGCGTACATATCGGTAAACAGCGCTCCCTCATTGGCGATGGAGTCGATATTCGGCGTTTGATACCCCATACCGCCGCGGTTGTAAGCGCTGGTATTCCAGACCCCTACATCATCACCCCACAACACCAGAATATTGGGCTTATCAGCGGCAAGCGATGCCCCACTGACCACCCAGGTCGCCGCGGCAAGAAATGCCATGGCCACACTTTTGAGCTTGAACATAATCGTAATCTCTTCTTGTTTGAATGGATTGGGTCTTGATGAGCAGCGAGCCCTTTTGATGCTCCGGTCGCGGCGCGGTGACAGCCTCCCTGCGATCACCTGTTGAGTATATCGGCGCCCCGGGCAATAACAATGTCAGTCCGCAATGAGCGATCGACCGATAATCAGCTTCATGACCTCACTGGTACCCCCGTAGATGCGCTGCACCCGGGAGTCCGCAAACGCCCGAGCGACCGGGTACTCCCACATATACCCGTAGCCGCCATGGAGCTGAACACATTCATCAACGATGCGGCACTGCAGCTCCGACCCCAGCAACTTTGCTTTTGAGGCAGTCACCGTGTCCAGCTGCCCCGCCACGAGAAGTTCCAGACAGCGATCCATAAATACCTGAGCGCTGGTGAGCTCGGTGTCGAGTTCCGCCAGTTTGAATTGCGTGTTCTGGAGCGCGGCAATGGGCTTGCCGAAGGCATTCCGTTCCTTGACGTAGTCGATGGTCTGGCGCAGGCAAACCTCGGAGGCTGCCATGGCCATAATGCCAATGGACAATCGCTCCTGGGGCAACTCCTGCATAAGATAAACAAAGCCCTTACCCTCCTCGCCCAGCAGGTTTTCTTTGGGCACACGGACATCACTGAAGAACAGCTCCGAAGTGTCCTGCGCTTTCATACCGACCTTGTCGAGATTGCGACCCTTCTCAAAACCCGCCCGGTCCGCTTCCACCAATATCAGGCTGGTGCCGGCCGCTCCTGCGCCGGGATCGGTTTTACACACCACTACGACCAGATCGGCATGCTGACCATTGGTGATAAAAGTTTTGGAACCGTTAATGACATAGTCGTCACCGTCGACAACCGCGCTCGTGCGGATGCCCTGGAGATCGGAGCCCGTGCCCGGTTCCGTCATAGCGATAGCCGTCACGATGTCGCCGCGCACGCAGGCGGCGATGTATTTTTCTTTTTGCGCAACGCTCCCGTAGCGCATGAGATAAGGAACAACGATATCGCTGTGTACCCCCCACCCCAAACCGGTACAGCCTGAGCGGGACACCTCCTCGTCGATTATGGCGTTGTAGCGAAAATCCGCTTCCGCACCGCCGTAGATCTCCGGCGCCTGAGGAACCAGGTAACCCTGTGCCCCGGCTTTACGCCAAAGCTCCCGGTCCACTTGCCCCTCCTTTTCCCACTGCCCGTGAAAGGGCATAACTTCCGTCTCCAAAAATCGCCGAACACTGCTGCGGAACAGCTCGTGCTCTTCATCAAAAACCGTTCTGGGGATCATGCTTTGACACTCCGAATCAAAAATTTTAGAGCTCGCCAACCTGGACCAGCTCTGCCGACGATGCTTCGGGGGGTGATGTTACTGCTGCCGGCTGCGTCAGGGCATTGACCCGAACTCACAGCCACACTGACCGTAGATGACAGGCAGGCGCTAAACCCCTATTGATCCAATGGTCTTTCATGATCGTAATCTTTCGGTAGACAGAATGTGGGCACTTTAGACTTCAGAGCGCTGCCAACATTGAATAACCAAAAAAATAATATCGGTGATTAAGGGGGCAGCGTGCACCAAGACTCAAGCCAATGGGGGCGCCTGGCGTCTGCGTCAGACGAAGGGGCGCAGCGAAAACTGGCTGTGGAGGATCCCGGTCACTACCACGGTAATATCGCCTCGCGAGAACTCCATTGGTACGACGGTAAGGACTGGTTAAGCCGCAGCGAGGAAGGCCATTGGCAGGGGCTGGGCATCACCACCGGTGAAACCGTCGACAACGCCCGATCCGATGACTGGTTTCCCTGGAACAAAGCCTTTGACGACAGCCGCGCACCCTTTTACCGCTGGTACAGCGGAGCGCTCACAAACGCCTGCTTTAATGAAGTTGATCGTCATGTGGTCGCCGGACGCGGCGACGCCACCGCCATTGTCTTCGAAGGTGACCGCTGGGATCCGTCGCGCAATGACGGCAAGGGCGGCCCGGTTCAGGAAATTACCGTCACCTTTCGGCAGCTCCTGGCAGAGACCGTGTTGCGCGCAGACGTATTGTCGTCTCTGGGGCTGAAACGCGGCGATCGAATTGCCTTTAACCTTCCCAACATCCTGGAACAGATTTATTACACCCAGGCTGCCAAACGCCTGGGCATCATCTACACCCCGGTGTTTGGAGGCTTCTCCGCAAAGACCCTGTCGGACCGAATCTATGACGCTGGCGCCACCGTTGTTGTTACCGCCGACGGCGGCTACCGAAACGCGGAGGTAGTCCCCTACAAAGAGACCTACACCGACCAGGCGCTGGACAACTTTGTGCCCCTGCGTTCGGCGCTGGCCTGCCTCGATCGGATCATTGCTGACTTCGATCTCGGCGATGCCTCAGCCCGCATTGTAGACACTGTTAAGGAGGGTCTCCGCGGGGAAATCACCATTGAGCGCAGCGACCTCATGCGTGAGCTGGGTGCAGCACTCGCCGCCGAAGCAGACATCGCCGCCGAGCACTCTGCGGAGCTGCGCACCACCGTGGCCCGGGAACTGGCCGGTGTTGAACATACGGTGAAGCAGGTAGTAGTGGTGCGTTACACGGGCCAGGACATTGTCCGCCAGAGCCGAGACCGCTGGTCCCATGAGTTAGTCAGTGACGCTACGGACCGCGTGCTGGCAAAGGCCGCCGAGGAGGGCTTTATCGCCGCCGGCATCGCGGAGTTGCTCAAGCTCGCAGACCGCGATGTTCACCGGGCACTTTGTGCCTCCCACGCCCCGGCACCCGTTGATGCCGACTGGCCGCTGTTTATCATTTACACCTCAGGCTCCACGGGGAAACCCAAGGGGGTTGTGCATACCCACGGCGGATGGCTCGCCGGTATCGCGCATACCATGCGCATGGTGTTCAACGCCGATGGTGATGATCGCATCTACGTGGTGGGCGACCCGGGATGGATTACCGGTCAGGCCTATCTCATCGCGGCGCCACTGTGCCTGGGTATCGGCACGATCATCGCTGAGGGTTCTCCGCTCTTTCCGCATGCGGGGCGCTTCTCTTCCATTATCGAGCGGCACAAAGTCAGTATCTTTAAGGCGGGGTCCACCTTTTTGAAAGCGGTCATGACGGACCCGGCAAGCGTGGAAGACATGTCGACCTACGACATGAGCGGCGTCAAGATCGCTACCTTCTGTGCCGAGCCCGTCTCACCTTCGGTGCAACAGTTCGGCATGGACCGCATCTGTGACCACTACATCAATTCCTACTGGGCCACGGAACATGGCGGTATGGTCTTCTCCTGCCCCTGGGGTGGTTTTAACAACCTGCAGGCAGATGCTAAAACCTGGCCTCTTCCCTGGATACAGGCGGAAGTGCGCATTGCTGAAGAGGTCGACCCAGACGGCTCTGCATCCAACTGGCGTCCCGCAAAGCCCGGCGAGAAAGGCGAACTGGTTATTACCCAGCCCTACCCCTATCTCGCACGCACTATCTGGGGCGACGCTGACAAACTGGGCACCGACGATTGGCAGGGTGACATCGAACGCTTCGGCGAAGTTTACTTTAATCGTTGGTCCGATGGCCTGGCCTACACCCAGGGCGATTACGCCCGGAGTCACGACGACGGCGCGTTTACGCTCCACGGTCGCTCGGATGACGTAATAAACGTGTCGGGACACCGTATCGGCACCGAAGAAATCGAGGGCGCTGTGCTTCGCGACAAAACCCTGCGTACTGATTCCCCCGTGGGCAACGTGGTCGTTGTCGGTGCACCGCACGACGAGAAAGGGGAAACCCCCGTAGCCTTTCTCATCGCCGCCCCAGGCTCCCGTTTAACTGATGATGACTTCAGCCGTCTCCAGGGACTGGTACGCAGCGAAAAAGGGGCGACGGCGGTACCCTCGGATTTTCTGGTGATCCCCGCCTTCCCGGAGACGCGCTCCGGCAAATACATGCGTCGCACCCTGCGGGCGATTCTCCTGGATGACCCCCTCGGTGATCTTTCTACCCTGCGCAATCCGGAGGTGGTCCCGGAGATTCAGCAAATCGTCGGCAACTGGAAGTCCTTTGGCCAGCTCAGTCAGGCCCGGGAGATTGTTCAGAGCTATCGCTTTTTGCGCCTGGAAACCCACGAAATTGCCCCGGGCCGCTTTGTGGCGCTGCTGATGATTGACTCCCCGCCGGTGAATTCACTGAACGAGCGCTCTCTGGACGAACTCAACACGGTGCTGCAGCACATCTCCCAACAGGATCGCATCGAGGCACTGGTAATCACCGGTGCACGTAATGCCTTTGTCGCCGGTGCCGACGTAAAGGAACTGCTGGAAATCGGCGAAGCCGGTGATCGCGAATCCGCGCAAACACCGCCTAACGCGGCCCACACTGCCTTCTCCGTGCTCGAGAACATGGGCAAACCGGTTATCGCTGCGGTAAACGGTCCCGCTTTGGGCGGCGGCTGCGAGCTTGCCCTGGCTTGCGGTTTTATCGTCGCCGATGCCCAGGCCAAATTTGGACAGCCGGAAATCAATCTCAACCTGCTTCCGGGCTATGGCGGCACCCAGCGTCTGGTACGCCGGCTCCATCAGCTTCATGGCCGCGAGGGGCTCATCGACGCCATTCGTCTCATTGCCTCCGGACGCAATATCGATGCACAGGAAGCGCTGGCATCAGGGCTTGTGGATCACATCGTTGAACAGCCGGGCGTGAGCGCTGTGGAATCCGCCATGGCGATGCTCCGGCAACACTTTAACGGCGAGGGGCCCATCGCGGCGACCATGGAGCGGCAGCGGCAGTATCTGGAAACGCGGGAAGACAGCCTTCCTGTGGATCAGACACTGCTGGATGATGAGGGGCTGGCGAGCACCTTTGCGCAGCTTCGCGCCGGCGGCCGCGGGCACTGTCTCGATCGCGTCATCGACGCCGTTCGCTTTGGCGCCACCGAGGGCCAATCCGCCGGTCTTAAGCACGAAGCAGAGCTGTTTGCCGAGGCGGTCTGCGATCCCGCATCCGGCCCGGTGGGTATCAGCGCCTTTCTTGAGCGCCGCAGCGCTCCCCTCCCCGTTAAATACACCAGCGTGTCCCCCGACGCCCCGGCACAGCGCGCCGCCTTGGAGGCCTCGGGAGAACTCATGGCCCTGGACGCGCCCTTCTTTGCCGGCGTCACCCCCGTGCCCCGTTTTCAATACGGTATGGGCGTCGCGAAGCGCGCAGATACGGGCGCGCCGGATCATGCGGATCCCAAAGACGCGGAAAAACTCCTGGTGTTCCCTACGCCCACGCCGGGGCCCAACGAGGCATTGGTGTTCGTTCTCGCTTCCGAGATGAACTTCAACGATATCTGGGCTATTACCGGTATACCGGTATCCCCTTTCGATGCCCGAGATGCCGATGTCCAGGTTACTGGCTCCGGAGGTGTTGCGATGGTCGCCCAGCTTGGCGCCGAACTCCTGCGCGAAGGGCGACTCTCCGTAGGTCAACTGGTGACCATATACTCCGGACAAAGCGAATTGCTGTCCCCCGATCAGGGACTCGACCCTATGGCGGCGGACTTCCGCATCCAGGGTTATGAGCAGAACGATGGCAGTCATGCACAGTTTCTGGTGGTACAGGGTCCGCAGGTGCATCCCAAGCTGCCGTCCATGACCATTGAGGAGGCAGGCTCCTACGGGCTGACCCTGGGCACCATTCACCGGGCACTGTTCACGACGCTGGACATCAAACCGGGACGGCGACTTTTTGTAGAAGGAGCGTCCACGGGCACGGGGCTTGATTGCCTGCGCACGGCAAAGCAAACGGGGCTCTCTGTTGTGGGCATGGTCTCTTCCGAGGAGCGCGGCGAGCGGGTGCGGGAGTTTGGCGGCGCACCCATCAACCGTAAGGACGATCGCTGGAGCCATATCTTTACGCCAGTACCGGAAGACCCCGCAGCCTGGGAAAGCTGGGAGCGCGCCGGCGATGCCTTTGTGGCTGAAGCCCAGAAACAGGCCGACGGAAACATCGACTACGTAGTCTCCCACGCCGGTGAAAATGCCTTTCCGCGGTCTTTCCAGCTGCTGGGTGAGGACGGTGTTCTCACTTTCTACGGCGCGTCATCGGGTTATCGGTTTTCCTTTGTAGGTAAGAGCGGCAGCTCCAGCCCCGCAATCATGTTTGATCGCGCGGGCCTGCGCGGCGGCGGAACGCTTCTTGTGGTTTACGGTCCCGGCGCCGAGGACGGTGTGGTAGATCCCGTCGCCATTGAGGCCATCGAGGTCGGCTGCAGTCTGGGAGCTCAGGTCGCGGTGCTTGCAGACAACGCCGCGCAGCGGGAATTTGTTACCTCCCTCGGCTTTGGCACGCGCCTCACTGGCGTGGTGAGCATTGAAGCCATCGCCCGGAAACTCGGTGATGATTTTGTGCCGCCGGGGCCCTTTCCGAAGTTGCCCGATGCCTTTAGCGAATCCGAGGCGTTCAAGGAGGCAGTGCGCAAATTCTCCGATGTGACACTCAAGCCTATTGGTTCTGCCATTGCACCCTTTTTGCGCAACACCCTCGACAAGCGAGGGCTGCCCGATGTGGTGTTTGAGCGCCCAGGAAGAGATGGATTGGGGCTGGCCACGTCGCTGGTCAAACCCAACGTTGGCAAGGTTGTTTACACCGAGGACCTCCGTGGTCAGCGGTTCAGTTTTTATGCGCCGCAGGTCTGGATGCGCCAGCGCCGCATACTCATGCCCAGTGCAGAGATCCGGGGCACCCATCTCAACACCGCACGGGAATTCGCAGAAATGCAGGAGCGTATTGCCGGAGGCATGATCGATGTGATGCCACCGGTCAACGTGGACCTGACCGAGATCGCAGAGGCCCACCAGGCCATGTGGGAAAACCGTCATGCCGGCGCCAACTACGTCGCCACCCATGGCCTTCCCCGCTCGGGGCTCAAAACGCGCGATGAACTGTATCGCGCCTGGGCCATCCGCGAAGCCGAGCAGCGAGGGGAAACCCTGGCTCACATTGATACCGGATCTGCAGGAGCACTTCGATGAGTGACGTAGAAAATCAGCAGCCTCCACCAGCAGCGGCGAACGTCTGGCAGACAAGGTCGTGAATGTTTCCACGATTTTTCCCGCACCCACTATTACGGCCGTATCCCCTACGTTGTCCCGAAATCCGGACTCAACGCTTTATCCATTGGTCTTTCCAAGGAGCAGGGGGAAGAGCACGGCATCCGGGTGAACACCCTCTTCCCAGGCCCTTATGATTACCCGTCGGGAAAATCCCGAGGGTGAATTTGAATATCGTTACCCCACGCCCAACGACGTGGCATCCACGGTCACCTGGCGGATGACATCGCCAGTGGCGAAACCCTCCATCCCTCCGGCGGCCTGAAGTTTGATCGCTCTGTGACCGAGGGCGAATTACTGCTGCCACCGGATCGTTAAAGCCTCGCCAAGCTCGGCGGCAAAGGGGTGGTGCTCATCGGTGACTGTATGCGCGAGGAACTCGCCGCCATCGGCGATGACATCGAAGACGCTCTGGATGATCTTTTTTAGAATGACGGCGGCTTTGATGTCGTGGTGAGCGCGCCCTTCTCCCGACTTCCCTATAACGCGCTGGCGGCAGAGCGCGAGGAGTCCTGGGCGCGAGTGCTCTCCAATACGGATTTTGCAAAGTTGATTGAAGAGCGAGCGTGAGGAGGAAATGGAGCGCCTGGTGTTCGCGGTGCCCCAGTGCGCCGTACCGGCACCCAGTCCCGCAGAGAGTCGTTATATGGCGCGGATCTTCCGGGGTAATGCGGTCACGGTGTAGCTCTGCCGCGCAGCATCAGGCATGCCCACCATCGACGGACAGGATCTGACCGGAGATCCACGCGGCACGCTCGGAGCACAGGAACAGTACAGCGTCGGCGATATCGTCGGCGCAGCCCAGGCGGCGCATGTGAATGCCGTGCAGCACCTGTTCCTGCCGAGCCTGCCCAAAGGCCTCCCACTGCCGGGCGGTGGATGGATTTGATAGCACAAAACCGGGTGCGACAGAATTGACCGTAATACCGTCGGGCCCCAACTCCAGAGCAAGCTGTTTGGTGAGTCCCACCAGTGCATGTTTGGCGGCGGCGTAGGACTGGATGCCGGTCAGACTGGGCCGCAGACCAGCCCCTGAGGATAGGGTGACGATGCGACCGCTTCCCGCAGCTTTCATTGCCGGTGCAAAAACCTGGGCGCACCACATGGCCGCATCCACGTTTGCATTAAAAATACTGTGCCAGTCGGCCTCACTCACGCTCTCCAGGGGTTTACCCACTTGCCCTCGCACACCGCCGGCGGCGGTAACAAGACCATGCACTGCCCCCTGCTCATCAAGCACCCGCTTACAAAGTCTGTGCGCGTCCTCTGCTCGGGACAGGTCTCCGGCATAAGTTCTCACACCGGCTAAGGACGCAAGCGCCTGCAGACCCTCAGCGTCGATGTCGAGCGCCGCCACGGTAGCGCCCTCTTCCACCAGACTCTTCACAATCGCCGACCCTATGCCCTGGGCGGCGCCGGTAACGACAAACAGCCTGTCCTTCAGCCCTAATTGCATGACTTCAGCATCTCGTCGAGGAGCGTCATGGACTGTTCGCGCCGGGCATTCTCAATATCATGAATCAACTCACAGAGCCGGCCGATCGCCGGCGTTGGAATACCGTGCCGATGTCCAATGTCAATCATGACGCCCATCTGGGCATCGACTTCCGTCTTGCGCTTACGCACGGCTAGATCCCGATAAATGCCCGAATGCGTTTTGGCAGTCTGGCGGTTGTGTGTGACCATCGCATTCAAAGACTTGCCAATCCCTGCCCGGTCACCCGTCGCGAAAGCTACGGGATCAAAACCATTAAACCCAATGGGCTCCACGCCCTCGACAGCTGCCAGTCGCATTACCTCGCTACCCAGGCTGGCGTAGACGTCACGGTGTTTCGCGGAATCCATAGCATCCGCCATGGACTCGGGCGTTAACGCCGTGGCGAAAAGCAGCGCGCCATAACCCAGCTTGCCCCAGAGATAACCCCAGATGTTGTCCGTCATCACCCCATCGGGTTCCACCAGGCGGAAAAGCGTGTGCATCTCCTTGAGACGCTCACTCCCGGAGCCATCAAGCTCACCCAGTGCCACTGCCGCGCGGTTGCCATAGAGAATTCGTCCGGGACCGAGCCAGTCGGCCCCAAAGTTCACAAAACAACCCAGGGTCCGTTCTTGACCGATGCGCCCGGCAATCAACTTTTCATTCAATCCGTTCTGCGCAGAAACCACAAAACCGTCATCCTGGAGATGGGGAAGTAACTGATCCAGCGCAGACGCTGTGTGGTGAGCTTTGACCGCAAGGACAACGCGACGGAACTGTCCCTGAAGACTGGCGGGCGTGTCAGCAGTCAACCGCTGTTGAAATGCCTCTACGGGACCTTCAATGCTCAATCCCTCGCCGCGCATGGATGCCACGTGGTCTTCCACCACGTCCACCATGTGCACGGACTGTCCCGCCCGCGCGAAATAGGCGCCCAAAATACCGCCGATGGCGCCGGCACCCCAGATAAGAATGGGGTCTTCCGCACTATCGCTCACTGCCACTCGCCTTCCAACAGCTCCCGCGTTTCCGCCACGGCGACGGCCCAGATTTCATCCATAATCTTATCGGACTTTTGATAATCACCGCCGTAGTTGCCATCGCCGATGAGGGTTCGTACCTCCTGGGGGCTGGCATCGCGGAGACGCTCAAAATCCACAAAGGGCTTCTGCTCATCGGGCATACTGCGGCCGGGAAGCCGGGTCCAGGCAAAGTTTTCCATCCAGGAAGCATGGGAGGCAACGGGGTCTTCGGCCTTTACCGCTGCCCAGGTTTTTGGCGCCCGCCACCAGTCATGGAAGCGGAGCGCCGTGCCGGGGTTATCGTTCACCCAAGCTGCACAGGCTGTCTGCACAGGACTATTGCCTCCGTGCCCGTTAACGATAAGTACCCGTCGAAATCCATGGGTGTACAAACTGTCCAGAACATCGCGCACCACCGCTTCATAGGTGGGCATGCTTAAAGACACGGTGCCCGGGAACCCCATAAAGTAAGGCGTGACGCCATAGGGCACTGCAGGAAACACCGGTACCTTTAGCGGCTCCGCCGCATCTGTCGCCATTTTCTCGGACAGGATGGAATCCACGGATAAACTGAGATAGGCATGCTGCTCTGTACTGCCCAGGGGCAACACACAGCGGTCATCGTGCTTCAAGTACTCTTCAATCTCGACCCAGTTGCTGTCACGAATCTTCAAGGCAAACTCCTTACTCTGTGGGGCTGTAATCTGCGTCATACAACGAAGGCGCGTAGCCGTCGACGATAGCGCGCCATTATGGTCAACTGGCCAGTAATAATCATCGTAGAGACAATCGGGAAAGTCCCATGGAAAGTCCCATGAAAGCCATCAGCGTAGCAAAGATCTTAGGATTTCTTCTGTGCATGACCGCCGTGCTGACTCAGGCGCAACCGCAGAACGTCGATTTTCAGGTAGTCCAGGAAGACAAGCTTACCTGGATGCCTGTCCCCGACGGTTTGGGCACGGAATTCGCAGTGGTGCGCGGCAACCCGGGCAAAAACGGCACCTATGTGATTCGCGTGCGGTTTCCCGCTGGTGTCATGGATACGCCGCATTTTCATTCTCAGGACCGCCACGTCACAGTCATCGAGGGGAGTTGGTTTGCAGGGATTGGCACAGGCTTCGACCCTGACGCGGCACAAGAGATCAAAGCCGGTGGATACATGTTTCATCCCGCCGGGGCAGCGCACTGGGACGGCGCGCGCGGTACAGAGGACGCTGTCGTGCAAATTATCGGAGAGGGTCCTGTGAGCACCGAGCAATCCAATCCCGGTGAAAATATGTGGGTACGTGTCCACGACTGAGCGCCGCGCCGAATGTCATTGCTGGCCCGCGTCACGGCTTTTCTCCGGGCTTCTTCGGCGCCGGCCGAGGCACACCCTGGGGAACCGGGCGCCGAAGAGTCACCAGGCGCCTCAGCGCTATTCGCGGGTCGACACTTTGTGCTGGACGGCACCAATATTGCGCTGCTTCATGGTCCCAGGCACCCCGAGTTGCGCTATGTTCTTGCCATCGCGCAGCATCTAGGCAAGAACGGTGGAAGTTTCACCTGCTTCTTCGACGCAAACACGTCCTACCTTTTCCGCGATGGGCGCCCCGAGCAGCTAGCGTGCTTCGAGCAGCTGATTAGTGAGCAACCCTGGGCAGAGCACTTTCGCGTGGTGCCCAGCGGCACGCAGGCGGACCCATGGATCCTGGAGCACGCAAAAGAAGAAGGCGCCGACGTGATCTCCAACGATCGTTTTAAGGACCGCGCGAAGGCACACCGATGGATTTGGAAGCGCCGGCACTCCCTGGAGGTCGTCGACAGGAAGCTTTGTCTCCCAACCCTGGAGACAAGCCTCGAACTGCTAGCGCTGCCCGAGGACTACCTTCACACCGACAACTTGGTCAAGGGACCCTGAAGCCGGTGTGTCGTGGTCAAAGCGAGTTTTTAGCTTTAGCGCTTTGGCTTTAACTGCGGATAATCCACGCCCAGCTGCTCAAGGTAGGTCGTGTACTTTGCGGGATCGTAGTACAGCGGCTCCAGCCGCTCTTTAAACGACCTCATGATCGCCGCGTTCTTCTCGATGGCAGGAGTATCCTCGTCGCTGATAAAGGGCACGTATTCGATATCCTTGAGCTGCTCCTCTTCAAAATAGGTCCAGGCATCTTCCAGTAATTCCGGCTCTGTCAGAAGGTCCACCATGGTGGCCGCAAGTACTTTGGCACCCGCTGCGGCGCCTTTGTGAGCAATGGGCGTTGCCATCGCCATGGCGGAAGACCAGTTGTGACCTATGGTTCCGGGAATGTTTGACGGGAACCGCAGAGTTACGGTCGGCACATTCCAGGATACATCCCCGATATCGTCGGAGCCGCCGCTAATGGGCTTTTCGGGAGGCGCCTGCAGTTCACTCAGCTTTGTTGCCAGTCCCTCTTCCTCGAGATCTTCAGCCTCCATGAGTTCCTGCACCGCGCGAGCAAAGGTCTGATCGTCTTCAGACCATTCGGGAAGACCCACCGCCTGGATGTTGTGATACATACGCTCTGCGATCACCTTGTTGAAGTGTCGGGGCCACGCGGACCCGATAATGCGGCGCTCCACCGTGGTACCGGTCATCATCGCTGCACCTTCGGCAATCTGCTGCAGGGACTCAAAGTTTTCCAGAATGTGTCTGGCAGTAATCTCACGAATGAAATACCAGACGCTTGCTTTTGAGGGCACCACGTTGGGCTGATCGCCGCCGTCCACCACGACGTAGTGAGAACGCTGCAGGGGTCGGAGATGCTCGCGCTTGTAGTTCCAGCCAACGTTCATCAGCTCAACCGCATCGAGAGCACTCTTTCCTCGCCAGGGATCACCGGCACCGTGAGCCGCCACGCCATTGAATTGGTACTGTACAGAGACCAGGCCCGTGCCCCGATCGCCGCCCCAGGATGTTTGCAGATTGCGCCCCACGTGAGTAAAAAGCACGGCATCGACATCCTCAAAACGTCCATCTCGAGCGTAGTAGGACTTAGCACCGACCAGCTCTTCTGCAATCCCGGGCCAGATCACCAAAGTACCCGGCAGCCCCTCACGTTCCATGATCTCTTTGACCGCCAAAGCCGCGGCAACGGTAACACCGTGCCCCGAGTTGTGCCCTTCACCGTGTCCCGGTGCGCCCTCAACCATAGGCTGCCGATAGGCCACCCCGGGCATTTGCGACGCCTTGGGAATACCGTCAACGTCCGAGCCCAGAGCGATTACCGGTTTCCCACTGCCCCAGCTTGCCCACCAGCCCGATGGCATACCGGACACATTCTGCTCGACGGCAAAGCCTTCTTTTTCCAACAGCTCAGTCATATAGGCCTGGGTTTCAAACTCCTGAAAACCCAGCTCAGAAAAGGAGAAAAGACTGTCGATAATCTCCTGAATAAGCTTTTCACGCTTTTCCACGCCCATGGCAGCCTCGGCCTGCAGCCCGGAAAGCATGGGCGTCGGCCGGTTTGATTCCTCCGCAGCGTT